>CAZQOA010000005.1:47281-104547 GCA_964594715.1 uncultured Rhizobiaceae bacterium
CTGGGCCAGAAATGAAGCGCTTCTCGCCGGCCCGCATCGCCTTCGCCGTCTTCGTCGGGCTGGTCCTGACCTACCTGATCCTGCCGCTCCTGATCATCGTGCCGATGTCGTTCTCGGGCACGCGCTTCCTCTCCTTCCCGCCGCCGTCCCTGTCGCTGCGCTGGTACGAGGAGTATTTCGGCAACCGCAACTGGATGCAGGCGACGCAGGTCAGCCTCGCGGTCGCGGCCCTGACCGTCGTGATCGCCACCCCGCTCGGGGTCGCGGCCGCCTATGCCATCAGCAACTCCAGGCTGCGCGTCATGCGCGCCATCCATCTCGTGCTGATGCTGCCGCTGATCGTGCCCATCATCATCATCGCGATCGGCATCTTCTTCGTCTATGCGAAGGTCGGCCTGATCGCGACCATTCCCGGCCTCGTGCTCGCCAATGTCATGCTCGGCCTGCCCTATGTCATCATCTCGGTGGTGGCCGGCTTGCAGAGTTTCGATCCGACGCAGGAGATGGTGGCGCGCAGCCTCGGCATGAACCGGCTGCGCAGCTTCCTCGCCGTGACCCTGCCGCAGATCAAGGCCAGCGTCTTCGCCGGGGCGATCTTCGCCTTCATCTCGGCGATCGACGAGACCATCATCGCCCTCTTCATCTCGGGCGGGCAGTATCAGACCCTGACCAAGCGCATGTTCACCGCGCTCCGCGACGAGATCGACCCCACCATCGCGGCGATCAGCACCCTGCTGACCGCGGCCTCGTTCCTGCTGGTCCTGCTGACGACGATCGGGCGCAAGGCCAGGTGACGATGCGCGTCAACCGCAATTCGGCTGGTGTCAGCCTATAGAAAATGGCGCTGCCCCAAGGTCGGCGGCGGGTGGCATAAGGCTGCGGATACCGCGTCCCCCAATCCGGAGGCTTCGGGCATGTCCCTCGCGCATATTCTTGGCCTCGACCATCTCGTCGTCACCGTCCGCGACCTGGACGGTGCGGCCCAGGCGTGGCGTAGACTGGGCTTCACCGTGTCGCCGCGCGGCACGCATTCGGCCCATCTCGGCTCGGCCAACTACACGATCGTCTTCCAGGACGACTATATCGAACTCCTGGGCGTGCTGACGCCGACCGAGCACCTGAAGCCGACGATCGAGTTCCTGAAGCGGCGCGAGGGCGTGGAGCGTGCCGCCTTCACGACGGACGACGCCGCGGCCGGCGTCGAGGAGCTGCGGCATCGTGGCCTGGCGCCAATCGGCCCGGTGCATTTCGGCCGGCCGGTCGAGCTGCCCGGCGGCGGCGAGGGCGAAGCCCGGTTCAACGTCTTCCGCTGGCCGCTGGACGAGGCGCCGGGCGGCCTGCGCATCTTCGCCTGCCAGCACCTGACCCGCGACACCGTCTGGATTCCGGAATTGCAGGACCACGCCAACGGTGCCCGGCGGCTGGTTCGGGTCGAGGTCCTGGCCGCCGACCCGGCGGCTGCGGCCGGGCACCTTTCCCGCCTGATCGACGAGCCCGTCCAGGTGACGGCGGAGGGCCATCTCGTGCCGTCCGGCGGCGGGCGGGCCGCCTTCCTCTTCTACGACGCCGGCACCTTGGCCCGGCTCTACCCCCAGACGGTGCGCGCCGGGACGGAAGCGGACGGGGCGGTGGCGGTGGTCATTGCGACCGACGACCCGGCGAAGGCGGTCTCGGGCACGATCGCCCACGGGGACGAGCGGGTCAGCGTCCCCGCCACCGCCGGCAACGGCGTCATCGTCAGCTTCGTGGCCGATCGGCGGTCATGAAGGGTTTGGCCCTTCCCGTCCGATCCGCGTTATCCTGGGCATACGCCCGTCGTCAGGAGGCTCCCATGACCGCCAGCCGTCTGGAACTCAATCGCCGCGCCGTGCTGATGACCTCGGCCGCCATGGCGGCCAGCGTCCTCTTTCCCCAGCGCCTCTTCGCGCAGGAGACCCCGCGGCGCGGCGGCGTGTTCTCGGTGCATTACGGGGCCGAGCAGCGCCAGCTCAATCCCAGCATCCAGGCCTCGACCGGAGTCTACATCGTCGGCGGCAAGATCCAGGAGCCGCTGGTCGACCTCGACGCCAAGGGTGATCCGGTGGGCGTGCTGGCGGAAAGCTGGGAGGCGACGCCGGATGGAAAGAGCATCACCTTCCATCTCCGCCGCAACGTCGCCTGGCATGACGGCAAGCCCTTCACGTCGGCCGACGTGCAGTTCACCGCCATGGCGATGTGGAAGAAGATCCTCAACTACGGCACGACGCTGCAGCTCTTCCTGACCGCGGTCGACACGCCCGATCCGCATACCGCGATCTTCCGCTACGAGCGGCCGATGCCGCTCGACCTGCTGCTCCGCGCGCTGCCCGACCTCGGCTATGTCTCGCCCCGGCACCTCTACGAGGCGGGCGACATCCGGCAGAACCCGGTCAACCTGGCACCGGTCGGTACCGGGCCGTTCAAGTTCGTCCAGTACGAGCGCGGCCAGCACATCATCGCCGACCGCAACCCCAACTATTGGCGCCCCAACGCCCCCTATCTCGACCGCATCGTGTGGCGGGTCATCACCGACCGTTCGGCCGCGGCGGCCCAGCTCGAGGCGGGCCAGCTCCACTACTGCCCGTTCTCGAGCATCACCATTTCCGACATCGCCCGGCTGGGCAAGGACCCGCGTTTCATTGTCAGCACCAAGGGCAATGAGGGCAATGCCCGCACCAACACGATCGAATTCAACTTCCGCCGCAAGGAGTTGAGCGACCTCCGGGTGCGCCAGGCCATCGCGCATGCGATCAACGTGCCGTTCTTCATCGACAATTTCCTCGGCACCTTCGCCAAGCTCGGCACCGGGCCCATCCCCTCGGTCTCGACCGACTTCTATCCGGCCGACAACAACCCGCAATATCCCTACGACAAGGCGAAGGCCGCAAAGCTGCTCGACGAGGCCGGCCTCAAGGCCGGCGCCGGCGGCACCCGCTTCTCGCTTCGCCTGCTGCCGGCGCCGTGGGGCGAGGATGTCTCGCTGTGGGCCACCTTCGTGCAGCAGGCGCTGGGCGAGGTCGGCATCGCGGTCGAGATCGTGCGCAACGACGGCGGCGGCTTCCTGAAGCAGGTCTATGCCGACCACGCCTTCGACCTCGCTACCGGCTGGCACCAGTACCGCAGCGACCCGGCCGTCTCGACCACCGTCTGGTACCGCTCCGGCCAGCCGCCGGGCGCGCCCTGGACCAACCAGTGGGGCTGGACCGACCCGGTCATCGACAAGATCATCGACGACGCCGCGACCGAGATCGACCCGGCGAAGCGCAAGGCGCTCTATGGCCAGTTCGTGCGGCGCGCCAATTCCGAGCTGCCGGTCTGGATGCCGATCGAGCAGCTCTTCGTGACGACGATCACCGCCAAGGCGCGCAACCACTCGAACACGCCGCGTTGGGGGTCGTCGACCTGGCACGACCTCTGGCTGGCGGAGTAGCGGCGGCCGCGGCGGCGCGATCCGATGCGTATCCTGATGTTGGCGGGGCGGCGTCTCGCCGCCTCGATCCCGACTCTGCTGCTGATCCTGGTCGGCGTCTTCCTGCTGCTCCAGTTCGCGCCGGGCGACACGGTCGATGCGATGATGGCGCAGATGGGCGGCGGCGACGCCGCGACCGCGCACGAGCTGCGTCGCTTCTACGGCCTCGACCTGTCGCTGCCGGCCCAGCTCGGCAACTACCTGTGGCGGCTGGTGCGCCTCGACCTCGGCTTCTCGGCGATCTACGGCAAGCCGGTGGCGACGGTAATCGCCGAGCGCCTGCCGGCGACCATCCTCCTGATGGCGGCCGCACTCTCGTTCGCCTTCTTCGCGGGCCTGGTGCTGGGCGTCATCGCGGCGCGCGGCGTCAACCGGTGGCCGGACACCATCATCTCGACGCTCGGCCTCATCTTCTATGCCACGCCCTCGTTCTGGTTCGGGCTGATGGCGATCGTGGTCTTCTCGGTCTATCTGCAATGGCTGCCGGCGGGCGGGCTGGAGGACATCACCCAGGTCCAGGCCGGCATCTGGCGCACGCTGGACATCATGCGCCACCTCATCCTGCCGACCTTGACGCTGGGCCTCATCTTCCTCGCCATCTACCTGCGCATCATGCGCGCCTCGATGCTGGAGGTGCTGAACCTCGATTTCGTCCGCACCGCGCGCGCCAAGGGGCTGGACGAGACCCGCGTCGTCGTCCGCCATGTCCTGCGCAACGCGCTCCTGCCCATGGTGACCCTGATCGGGTTGCAGGCCGGCACCATGCTGGGCGGGTCGGTGGTGGTGGAAAGCGTCTTCTCGCTGCCCGGGCTGGGCCGGCTCGCCTATGAGTCGGTCGTCCAGCGCGACCTCAACACGCTGCTCGGCATCGTCTTCGTCTCGGCCCTCCTGGTGATCGCGGTCAACTTCATCGTCGACCTTCTCTATGCGCGGCTCGACCCGCGCATCACCTCCGGGACCTGAGGCGATGGAGGCGGCGAGGGGTTATTTTCGCAGCCCGCCGGCGGTGATCGGCCTGGTGCTGCTGCTGCTGGTGATCGCCATGGCGGCGACCGCCGACTGGTTCTTCCCGCGCAACCCCCTGGCGCTGGCCGGACGGCCGCTGATCTGGCCCTTCGAGAATCCGCGCTTCTGGCTCGGCACCGACAATTCCGGCCGCGACATCGCCGCCCAGATCTTCCATGGCGCGCGCATCTCGCTGCTGATCGGGCTGGTCGCGACCGTCATCGCCATCCTCATCGGCATCGTCATCGGGGCCGTCGCCGGCTATTACGGCGGCGTCGTCGACACCATCCTGATGCGCGTCACCGAGGCCTTCCAGACGCTGCCGAACTTCCTGCTGCTGCTGGTGCTGGTGGTGGTATTCGGGTCCAACATCACCACCGTCACCATCGCCATCGGGATCGTCTCCTGGCCGGCGCCGGCGCGCCTGACGCGGGCGGAGTTCCTGTCGCTGCGCAACCGCGAATTCGTCCAGGCGGGGCGGACGCTGGGCCTCCGCGACGTCCGCCTCATCTTCGGCGAGATCCTGCCCAACGCGCTGCCGCCGGTGATCGTCTATGCCAGCGTGGTGATGGCGGTCGCCATCCTGCTGGAGAGCGCGCTCGCCTTCCTCCGCCTCTCGGACCCCAACGTCTCGTCCTGGGGCAACCTGATCGGGCTCGGGCGCGACGTGCTGCGGGTGCAATGGTACGTCTCGGCCATTCCCGGCATCGCCATCCTGGTCACGGTGCTGGCGGTCTCGCTGGTCGGCCAGGGGCTGAACGACGCGCTCAACCCGCGCCTGAAGGGCCGATGACCCCCGTCTTGACCCCTGTCCTCACCCTCGACCGACTGAGCGTCCGCCTGCCGCCGGGTGCCGACCGCAGCCACGCCCTTCAGGACGTGTCGCTGGCCATCGCGGCCAACGAGATCCTCTGCGTCGTCGGCGAGTCCGGGTCCGGCAAGTCGATGACGGCCAACGCCGTCATGCGGCTGCTGCCGGTCGGCGTCGAGATCGACGGCGGCAGCGTGCGCTTCGACGGGCGCGACCTGGCGGCGGTGCCGGAGACGGAGATGCGCCGCGTGCGCGGTGCCGGTGTCGCCATGATCTTCCAGGAGCCGATGACCGCGCTCAACCCGCTGCGCACCATCGGCGACCAGATCGGCGAGATGTTCGGCATCCATACCGGCCTCTCCCGGTCCGACATCCGCGCCCGCGTGCAGGACCTGTTGGAGGAGGTCCGGATTCCGGACCCGAAGCGCGCCGCGAAGGCCTATCCGCACGAGCTGTCGGGCGGCCAGCGCCAACGCGCGATGATCGCCATGGCGCTGGCGCTCGATCCCAAGGTGCTGATCGCCGACGAGCCGACGACGGCACTCGATGTCACCACCCAGGCGCAGATCCTGGCGCTGATCCGCGACCTGCAGCGCCGCAAGGGCACGGGCGTGCTGTTCATCACCCATGATTTCGGCGTGGTGGCCGAGATCGCCGATCGGGTCGCGGTGATGCAGCACGGGCGGGTGGTGGAGGAGGGGGCGGCCGCGCGCATCCTGGAGGCGCCGGAGCACCCCTATACGCGCCAGCTCATCGCCGCCGTGCCGCCGCTCCGCGCGCCGCCGCCACGCCCCTTGTCGGGCGAGGCGATCCTGACCATCGAGCATGTCTCGAAGACCTACCGCACCGGTGGCTTCCTCGGCCGCGGCGCCCGCGTCACCCATGCGGTCAAGGATGTCTCGCTGGCTTTGCCGCGGGGTGGCACGCTCGGCATCGTCGGCGAGTCCGGGTCGGGCAAGTCGACCCTGGCGCGCTGCATCGTCCGCCTGGTCGACCCCGATGCCGGCGCCGTGCGGATGGGTGAGCTGGATCTCGCCACACTGCCGCGCGACGAGATGCGCCGCCAGGCGCGCCACGTCCAGATGGTCTTCCAGGACCCGTTCGGCTCGCTCAACCCGCGCCGCAGGGCGGGCGAGCTGGTGGCCCAGGGTCTGATGGTCCACGGTATGGCGCGGGCGGCGGCGCTGGCCCGCGCGCGCGAGCTGTTCGCCCTGGTCGGGCTCGACCCTGCATCCGCCGACCGCTTTCCGCACGAGTTCTCGGGCGGCCAGCGTCAGCGCATCGGCCTCGCGCGGGCCCTGGCGCTGGAGCCCGAGGTCCTGGTGGCGGACGAGCCGGTGTCGGCGCTCGACGTCTCGGTCCAGGCCCAGGTGCTGGACCTGCTGGCGGACCTGCGCCGCCGCCTCGGCATCTCCATCATCTTCATCACCCACGATTTGCGGGTGGCGGCGCAGATCTGCGACCTGGTGGCGGTGATGAAGGATGGCGAGGTGGTGGAGCAGGGGCCGGTCGCGGAGGTCTTCGGTGCCCCCCGCCATCCCTACACCCAGGCGCTCCTGGCCTCGATCCCCGGGCGGGACTTCGGGGTGCGGCGCACGGTGGCCTAGTCCACCGGGGCATGCATCAGGCCGACTTCCGTTGCGGCAGCCGGCCGTCGGCCTCGTCGATGGCGGCCTGCAGATAGGGCGCGAACTCGCCGGCGAAGCGCGACAGCGGCCGCAGTTCGGACGACAGCAGGTTGACCGGCAGCACGATGCGGGGGCGGAACGGCCGCCACGCGATCCCGGAAAACCCCACCGCCGGCAGGAAGCCGTCCAGGATGGCGATGCCCGCACCCGCGCGCACCAGCGGGGCGGCGGCGATGCCGAGCGCGACCTCGATCGAGACGTGCCGCACCATCTTCTCCTTCTCGAACGCCTCGTCGAGCAGGCGGCCGAAGAAGGTGCGCGAGTGGAACGAGACCAGCGGCTCGCCGGCCAGGTCGGCCGGGCGGATCTCGGCCAGCGCCGCCAGCGGATGGCCCTCCGGCAGGGCGCAGACCATCTCGGTCGCGGTCGCGCTGCGCACCTTGGCCGTGGGCGCATGCACCGGCGACAGGGTCAGGCCGATATCGACCTGGTTGGTGCTGACCAGGGCCGCCACTTCGACTGCTGGAAGCAGGTGCGCGATGGTCTTCACGCCGGGCTTGTCGCGGCGGAAACGGGCAAGCGCCACCGGCACGACGGAGGCGGCGAGCGAGGAGGATGCGGCCACCCGCAGCAGCCCGGCCTGCCCCTCGCGCAGGTCGCCGGCGAAGCGCTGGAAGGCATCGAGGTCGCGGACCACGCGGTCGGCGTCGGAGAACAGGCTCTCGGCCTCCAGGGTCGGGAAGAGCCGTCCCTTGATGCGCCGGAACAGCTTGATCCGCAGGTCGGCCTCGGCGAGCCCGATCGCCTTGCTGACGGCGGGCTGGGAAATGCCGAGGTGGCGCGCGGCGTCGGTCACCGTGCCGCAGCGCATGATGGCGTGGAAGATCTCGACCTGACGCGCATTCATGGGCAGCTAGCCATCTCCGAGGGCCATATCCTTCGGTTATGATCATCGCATCTCTGTTGTGTAGACAACCCCCTTCGGTGGACCCGACAGTACCGGCCTGCCAACCCCGCCCTGCCGGCGGGAAAGGCCGGTGGGGGAGGACGGTCCATTTGACGACGCCTGGGCAGTTCGAGCGGCTTGACGAGACGGCGCGGCCTGCAGCACGCCTCACGCTCGACGGGCAGGCGGTGGCCGGCCTCGCCGGCGACACCGTGCTGACGACCCTGCTGCTGGCCGGGCGCCGGCTGCGCGACAATGAATTCGACGGCCGCCCGCGGGCCGGATTCTGCCTGATGGGGGCGTGCCAGGATTGCTGGCTGTGGCGCCCGGACGGCAGCCGCGTTCGGGCCTGCTCCACGCCCGTCGCCGACGGCATGGTCCTGCTCTCCCAATCTCCGCTGGCACAATGGTCGATCCGCGCATCGTGATCGTCGGCGCCGGGCCGGCCGGCACGCGCGCGGCGGCGACCTTCGTGGCGCACGGGCTGCGGCCGGTCGTCCTCGACGAGGCACCGCGCAGCGGCGGCCAGATCTATCGTCGCCAGCCGCCGGGATTCGCACGCGCCGCCAAGGCGATCTACGGCTTCGAGGCGGCCCGGGCGGAGCGGCTGCACGCGACGTTCGACGGGCTCGCCGGCAAGGTCGACCATTGCCCGGAGACGCTGGTCTGGAATCTGCGCGACGGCGCCGTCTACACCGCGCCCTCGGGCGGCGGCGCGACGGTGCGGATCGCCTATGACGCGCTGGTGCTGGCGACCGGCGCCTGCGACCGGGTGATCCCGTTCCCCGGCTGGACGACGGCCGGCGTCTACACGCTGGGCGCGGCCCAGATCGCGCTGAAGCACCAGGCCTGCGCCATCGGCCGGCGCGTGGTCTTCATGGGCACCGGGCCGCTGCTCTATCTCGTGGCCTACCAGTACGCCAAGGCCGGGGCGACGGTGGCGGCGGTCCTCGACACCACCTCGTTTGCCGTCAAGCGCCGGGCGCTGGCGAAGCTCCTGGCGGTGCCGCAGGCCTTCCTCAAGGGGCTCTATTATCTGGGCTGGCTGCGGGCGCATGGCGTGGCGATCCATGAGGGGATCGCGCCGGTGCAGGCGGAAGGGGCCGACGCGGTCGAGGCGATCCGGTTCCGCACGGCGGGCGGCAAGGAACGGCGCATCGCCTGCGATGCCATCGGCTTTGGTTATGGCCTGCAGTCGGAGACCCAGCTGGCCGACCTCGCGGGTTGCGAATTCGCCTATGAGCCGGAATCGCGGCAATGGCTGCCCCAGGCCGATGCCGACGGGCGATCGGACCGCCCGGGGGTCTACCTCGCCGGTGACGGCTTGCGGGTGCGGGGGGCCGATTTCGCCGAGATGGCGGGCGAGCTGGCGGCGCTGGCAGCGCTGCGCGACCTGAAGCGCGACGTCCCCGAAGGGCGGATGGCAGAGCTCCGCCGCGGGCTGGAGCGCGGCCTCGCCTGGTCCAGCGCCTTGCAGTCGGTCTTTCCGGTACCCCATCACCTTCTGCCGGCACTGGCGCCGGAGACGGTGCTGTGCCGCTGTGAAGGCGTCACCGTCGGTGAGGCCCGCCACGCCGCCGACGACCTTGGCGCCGGCGAGGTCAACCGCGCCAAGGCCCTGTCGCGGGTCGGCATGGGCCGCTGCCAGGGGCGCTATTGCGGCTTGTCGGCCGCGACCGTGCTGGCCGGGACGGCGGGTGCCGACCCGGCCGCCGCCATGCGCCTGCGCGGCCAGGCACCGGTGAAGCCGATCGCACTCCGCGCCGAGGAGGCCCGGTCATGACCCTCGAGGAGCGGTTCGACGTGGTGATCGTCGGCGGCGGCATCATGGGTGCTTCGACCGCGCTGCACCTGCGCACGCTCCATGGCAAGTCGGTGGCGCTGCTCGAGCGCGGCTTCATCGGCGCCCAGGCGAGCGGCGTCAATTTCGGCAATGTCCGCCGCCAGGGCCGCTTCCTGCCGCAGATCCCGCTGTCGCACCGCTCGCGCGAAATCTGGGGCCGCCTGCCGGAACTGGTGGGCGAGGATTGCGAGTTCCTGCCGACCGGCGGGCTCAAGGTCGCCTACACCGAGGCCGACATGGCCGGCATCGAGCAGCATGTCCGCGACGCCCGCGAATACGACCTGCATCTCGAGGTGATCGGCCTCAACACCATCCGCAGCCGCTGGCCGTGGCTCGGCCCCGACATCGTCGGCGCCTGCCTGTCGCCCGACGACGGGCACGCCAATCCGCGGCTGGTCGCCCCCGCCTTCGGGCGCGCCGCGCGCCGTGCCGGGGTCACGGTCCACGAGCATTGCGAGGTCGACGCGATCGAGCGCGAGGCCGGCGGCTTCCGCGTCACCACCCGGACGGGGCTGACGGTGCGGGCCGAGGCCCTGCTGAACAGCGCCGGAGTGTGGGGTGGACGCATCGCGGCGCAGTTCGGCGAGCCGGTGCCGATCACACCGCGGGGCCCCCAGATGGGGGTGACGGAGCCGCTGCCCTATTTCATCGGGCCGGTGCTGGGCGGGGCGTCGGCCGACATCTATCTGCGCCAGGTGACGCGCGGCAATATCGTCTTCGGCGGCGGGATGCGTGGGCCGGTCGAGACCGACCCGCCGCGCGCCCGGCCGGTGCCGGAGCTGTCCATGAGCCAATGGGGCCGCCTGCTCCGCTTCGTGCCGGCCCTGGCCGGGGTGCAGCTCATCCGCACCTGGACCGGGGTCGAGGGCTACATGGCCGACGACATCCCGGTGATGGGCGAAAGCAGCACCACGCCCGGCCTGTTCCATGCCTTCGGCTTCTGCGGCCATGGCTTCCAGCTTGGCCCCGGGGTGGGTGCGGTGATGGCCGAGCTGATCGCCACCGGGCGCACCGACACGCCGATCGATCCCTTCGCCATCCGGCGATTCCAATAACCAACAAGGACATTGGGGAGGTCACCATGCTGGGGAGATTCCGTAGCTGTCTCGTCATGGCGATGGCGGCGCTGCTGGCGCTGACATTGCCGGCCGCGGCGCAGAAGCGCGGTGGCACCATGGTCATCGCCATCAGCGGCGAGCCCAATGCGATCGTGGGGTTCCTGCATTCCGACACCGGCGGCTTTGCCATCTCCGCCAACATCTTCAGCGGTCTGATCGGGTTCGACGCCGACTGGAAGCCGGTTCCGGCCCTGGCCGAGCGCTGGGAGATCTCCGAGGACGGAACGACCTACCGCTTCTTCCTGCACAAGGCGGCGGTCTTCCATGACGGCAAGCCGGTGACGGCCGAGGATTGCGAATTCACCTTCAACGAGGTGATCTCCAAGTATCATCCGAGCCGCGGCACCTGGTGGCCGATGGTCGAGCACGCCAAGGCGATCGACCGGCACACCTTCGAGATCAAGCTGAAGAAGCCGTTCCCACCCTTCATGGCGCTGCTCGCCTATGAGCTGCGCAGCGGTGCGGAGATCGTGCCCAAGCACATCTATGCCGGCAGCGACCCGTCGAAAAACCCGATCAACGACAAGCCGATCGGCAGCGGCGCCTTCAAGTTCGTGAAGTGGGTGAAGGGCAGCCATGTCGAGCTGGTCCGCAACGACAAGTACTTCCTGCCCGGCCGGCCCTATCTCGACCGGTTGATCATCCAGTTCATCCCCGATTCCTCGACCCGCATCCTGGCCTTCGAGCGCGGCGAGGTCGATTTCATCGACTACACGGCGGTGCCGCACAACGAGGTGAAGCGCTTTGCCGCGGACAAGCGCTTCCGCGTCGACAAGGTTCGCGACGCCATCGCCGTCCAGGGCATGTGGCTGCTGAACACCCGGCACGAGGCCCTGAAGAACGTTGCCGTGCGCCAGGCGCTCTACTACGCGATCGATCCGGAATCGATCGCCGACAAGTCGCTGTTCGGGGCCGGCCGGCCCGCCTACAGCGTCCTCAACAGCAGTCTCTCCTGGGCCTTCACGGACAAGTACTTCACCTACAAGCGCGACGTCGCCAAGGCCAACCAGATGCTCGACGAGGCGGGCTTCCCCCGCAAGGCGGACGGCACCCGTTTCAAGATCGACATCGCCTGGACCGCGGGCCGGCCCTATGACGGCAAGGCGGCCGAGCTGGTGCGCGACAATCTGCGCGACGTCGGGGTGGCGGCCGAGGTCCGGGTCTTCGACCGCCCGACCTTCGTCGAGAAGGTGTTCGCCAAGTGGGATTTCGACACCGCGATGCAGCTCATCTCGACCGGGCCCGACCCGGCGATCAGCGTCGTCACCCGCTACCACACCAAGCAGATCAACCGCGCGCCCTACACCAACGCGATGGGCTATTCGAACCCCGAACTCGACGCCATCTTCGACGCCGACGCCTCGGAAACCAGCGACGCCAAGCGCAAGGCCAACTGGGACAAGGCCCAGGCCATCCTGATGCGCGACCTGCCCGCCATCCCGGTGTTCGAGTTCCCGGACGGCCACCTGGTGAACAACAAGTTCAAGAACGTGGTGACGGGTCCGTTCGGCTATTTCCAAAGCCGCCACGAAGCCTACCAGGAGTAGGGCGGTCACCTTGACGTCCGCCTCCACCCCCACCTCCACCACCGGCGGCGGTGCCGCGAGGGCACCCGCCGCCGGCCGTCGCCGGCGGCCACGCTTCCGCTACGCCGGATATGTCGGCCGCCGCCTGCTCCAGGCGGTCCCGGTGATGGTGGCGATCCTCCTCATCAACTTCGTGCTGATCCACGCCGCACCGGGCGATCCGGTGCTGGCGCTGATCGGCAATGTCGAGACGACGCCGGAATATATCGAGCAGGTCCGCAGTGAATACGGGCTCGACCGGCCGCTGGTGGAGCAGTTCGTCACCTATGTCAGCAAGGTGGCGGTGCTCGATCTCGGCTATTCCATGCGCTTCCGCCAGCCGGTGCTGGAGCTGATCCTGAGCCGCGTCCCGCCGACCCTGCTGCTGATGGGAACGGCACTGGTGCTTTCGAGCGTGCTCGGCATCCTGCTCGGCATCCTGGCGGCCCGGCGGCCCTACGGCGTCACCGACAATGCGGCGACCCTGCTGGCGCTCGCCGGCTACTCGATGCCCGTCTTCTGGCTGGGCCAGCTCCTGCTGCTCGCCTTCGCCCTCCACAATCCGTGGTTCCCGGTGCAGGGCATGTTGTCGCTGCGGGCGCCGAGCGAAGGCTGGGGGCGGATCCTCAGCATCCTGCACCACCTCGTCCTGCCCGCGATCGCCTACAGCATCTATCACCTGACGCTGGTCTATCGCCTGACCCGCGTGAAGATGATGGATACGCTGGCCCAGGACTATGTCACCACTGCACGCGCCAAGGGGGTGGGCGAGGGGCGGGTCGTGTTCCGCCACGCGCTGCCCAATGCCCTGGTCCCGATCGTCACCGTCATCGGCTACAATCTGGGCTTCATGCTGGCGGGCTCGGTCCTGGTGGAGACCGTGTTCGGCTGGCCCGGCATGGGCCGCCTCATGTTCGAGGCGATCGGCGCGCGCGACTTCCCGCTGCTCCTCGGCCTCTTCGTCGTGGTGTCGTTCTTCGTCATCGTCGGCAACGTGCTGACCGATCTGGTCTATGCCGTGATCGACCCGCGGATCCTCTACCGATGACCGCCGTCCCAGCCCAGGACCTGGCGCCGCAGGTGTCGCTGGTCCGCGTTTTCATGCGCAACCGCGCATCGGTCGCGGGCGGGCTGATCTTCGTGCTGCTGCTGGTGCTGGCCGCCTGCGGGCCGTGGCTGGCCCCGTTCGACCCGGAAAGCACCGGCGCCGGCGGGGTGATGGTGGCGCCGGCATGGCCGCACTGGATGGGCACCGACGAGCTCGGCCGCGACGTCTTCAGCCGGATCTGCCTCGGCGTTCGCACCTCGCTGCTGATCGGGGTGACGGCGGCCTCGCTCTCCGTCGGCACCGCCATCCTGGTCGGTGCGCTGGCCGGCTATTTCGGCGGCTGGATCGATGACGGGCTGATGCGCCTGACCGAGATCTTCCAGGTCATCCCGCGCTTCTTCCTGGCCATCCTGCTGGTCGCCTTCTTCGGCGCCAATGTCGTCAACATCGTGGTCGCGATCGGCATCCTGTCCTGGCCGGAGGTGGCGCGCATCGTCCGGGCGGAGTTCCTGGCCCTCAAGGACCGCCAGTTCGTGGCGGCCGCCCGGGTCGGCGGCGCCGGCACGGCCACCCTGATCTTCGTCGAGATCCTGCCGAACGCCATGGGGCCGGTGATCGTCAATGCCACCCTCCAGGTCGGCCAGGCGATGCTGCTGGAGGCGGGGCTGTCCTATCTCGGCCTGGGCGACCCCCGGCAGATCAGCCTCGGCCTGATGCTCTACCAGGCGCAGGAGATCATGCGCACGGCGTGGTGGGCGACGGCCTTTCCCGGCCTCTTCATCTTCCTGGCCGTGCTGTCGGTGAACCTCGTCGGCGACGGGCTGAACGATGTCCTCAATCCGCGGGCACGCGGCCGATGAGCGAGCTGCTGTCGGTCGAAGGGCTGACCACCAACCTCTACACCGACGTCGGCGTCGTCCATGCGGTCGACGAGGTCTCGCTGCGGGTGGGCCCCGGCGAGGCGGTGGCGCTGGTCGGCGAATCGGGCTGCGGCAAGTCGATGACGGCCTTGTCGATGATGCGCCTGGCCCCGCCGGCCGCGCGGATCGAGGCCGGCCGCATCCGCCTCAACGGGCGCGACCTGCTGGACCTTTCGTCGGGCGAGATGCGCCGGGTGCGCGGCCGCGAGATGGGCATGGTCTTCCAGGACCCCATGACCTTCCTCAACCCGCTGATCCGCATCGGCGACCAGGTGCTGGAGGCGATCCGGCTGCATCTGCCGGTGCGCGGCCGGGCGGCCTGGGCGATGGCGGTGGAGGCGCTCGACCGGGTCCGCATCCCCGATCCCGAGCGGGTGATGGAATATTACCCCCACCAGCTTTCCGGCGGCATGCGCCAGCGCGTCCTGATCGCGACCGCGATCGCCTGCCGCCCGTCGCTCCTCATCTGCGACGAGCCGACGACGGCGCTCGACGTCACCATCCAGGCCCAGATCATGGACCTGCTGCGCAGCCTGCGGCAGGAGCTGGGCAGCGCCATCCTCCTCATCACCCATGACCTCGGCCTGGTCGCGGAATATTGCGACCGCGTCTATGTCATGTATGCGGGCCGCGTCGTGGAGGAGGCGAGCGTCTTCGACGTCTTCGCCCGTCCGCGCCACCCCTATACCCGAGCGCTGCTGCGCTCCACCTTGCGCCTCGACCAGCGATCGGACGGCTTCCACACCATCGCCGGCCAGCCGCCCAACCTGGTCCACCCGCCGTCCGGTTGCCGCTTCCATCCGCGCTGCCCCGAGGCGTTCGACCGCTGCCGCGTCGACGAGCCCGATCTCTATGGCGAGGCAGGTGCTCGCGCGCGCTGCCTGCTGCACGAACCGGTGCCGGCATGACCGCACTGCTCGACATCGAGGGGCTGGAGGTCCGCTACGAGATCGGCGGCGGCTGGTTCGGCCGTGGTGGCGCCACGGTGCGGGCCGTCGCCGGCGTCGACCTGTCGGTGAAGCCGGGCGAGGTGCTGGCGCTGGTCGGCGAATCCGGCTCGGGCAAGACCACGGTCGCGCGCGCCCTGGTCGGCCTGCTGCGCCCGGCCGCCGGCCGCATCCGCTTCGATGGCCGAGATGTCGACACGCTCGACCGCGACGGCCGCCGGGTTTGGCGGCGCGGCGTGCAGATGGTCTTCCAGGACCCGTTCGATTCGCTCAATCCGCGGAAGTCGGTGTTCGCCACCCTGGCCCAGCCCCTGCGCATCCACGGCATCGTGCCGCGGTCCGAGCTGCGGGCGGAGGCCGCGCGCCTGCTGGATCGGGTCGGGCTGTCGCCGGGTGCGGCCTATCTCGACCGCTACCCGCACCAGTTCTCGGGCGGCCAGCGCCAGCGCATCTGCATCGCACGGGCCATCGCGGTGCGGCCCCGGGTGATCGTCGCCGACGAGCCGGTATCGGCGCTCGACGTCTCCATCCGGGCGCAGATCCTGACCCTGTTCCAGGGCCTGTCGCGCGACCTTGGGCTGGCTTCGATCTTCATCACCCACGACCTGTCCGTGGTGCGCTCGCTGAGCGACCGGGTGGCGGTCATGTATCTGGGCCGGATCGTCGAGGAGGGGCCGACCGACGCCGTGTTCGCCCGGCCGCGCCATCCCTATACCGCGGCCCTCCTGGCGGCGAGCCCGATCCCCGATCCGGTGCTGGCGCGCCAGTTGGTGCGCCGCCCACTGGGCGGCGACGTGCCATCGCCCGCTGACCCGCCGTCGGGCTGCGCCTTCCATCCGCGCTGCGCCTACGCCGCCGACATCTGCCGCGATGTCCGGCCGGAAGCGACGCCGCAGCCGACCGGCGGCATGTCCGCCTGCCATTTCGCCGACGCGGCCGATCGCTGGGCCGTGCTGCCGGCGCGGGAACTTCAGGCCGGAGCCTAGAGGGGGATGACACGGATGAGTGCGACCGAGATCCTCGCCCGCTGGTGCGCCGAGGCGCCCAGGGAATGGCCGGCCGATTGCCTGGAGGGCGCGCGCCGCGCCTTCACCGACACGGTGGCGGTGATGCTGGCCGGCTCCGTGGAGCCGGCGGCGACGGCCACCGCCTCGGCGGTGGAGGGATGGGGTGCCGGACAGGCGACCTCGATCGTCGGCGGGCGGCGGCTGGCCGCCCCGTGGGCAGCCCTGGTCAACGGCACCGCCGCCCATTCGCAGGATTATGACGACGTGCTCAACCCCGCCATGTCGCACCCGAGCGCGGCGATGGTGCCGGCGATCCTGGCCCTGGCGGAGGAGCTGGAGGCCTCGGGCGCGGCCTGCCTCGACGCCTACCTGGTCGGGTTCGAGGTGATGACCCGGCTTGGCGAGGCCATGAACCTCGTCCACTACCATCGTGGCTGGCACACCACCCTGTCGCTGGGGGCACCGGGGGTGGCCGCCGCCTGCGGCCGGCTGCTCGGCCTCGATGCGGGGCGCATGGCGACCGCCATGTCGTTGGCGACCAGCATGGCCGGCGGGTCGAAGCGCCAGCTCGGCAGCCAGGCCAAGCCGCTCCATGCCGGCATTGCCGCCAAGAACGGCATCGTCGCCGCCCGCCTGGCGGCTGCCGGCGTGACGGCCAATGCCGAGCCGTTCGAGGGCAAGTGGGGCTATGTCGAGATGACGTCGGGCCCCGACGCGCCGGGCTTCGCCGGCCTGGCCGGGCGCATCGGACAGCCGCCGGCGATGGCCCAGTACGGTGTCTGGCTGAAATACTATCCCTGCTGCGCCTCCACCCATCGCCCGGTCGACGCGCTGCGCCGCCTCGTGCGCGAGCACGGCTTCGGCGCCGGCGGGATCGTCCGCATCGATGCGCTGGTGTCGGAAGTCGCCGCCGCCAACCTGCGCTACCGGGTGCCGGGAAATGTCTCCGAGGCGCGGTTCAGCCTGCCCTATTGCCTGGCCGCCGCCCTGGTCGACGGCACGCTGGCGCCCGCCAGCTTCACCGAAGCGGCGATCGCCCGACCGGACGTGCTGGCGCTGGTCGAGCGGACCCGGATGGGGATCGACGGCGAACTGCGCGCCGACGTGCCGGTCACGGAATCGATGGAGCGCGGCACGGTGATCGTCACGCTGGCCGACGGGCGGACGCTGGAGCATGCGACGACCGTGCCGCACGGCCATCCCGACGACCCGCTGACGGCGGCGGAGCTGGACGGCAAGTTCCTGGCCTGCGCCGAGGGCGCGCTCGCCCCCGACGCGGCCGGGCGGGCGCTGGATGCGCTGCGCCGGGTCGGCGGGCTGAACCGCATCGACCGCCTGACGACGCTGCTCCACTAGGGGATGCCGGGCATGGATCCGATCGCCTTCCACCGCGACCACATCGTCTTCGACACGCTGTCGCTGTTCTTCGTCACCGAGGAACGCTGGGCGGAACGCTGGCTCGCCGGCGGCGTCACCGCGACCATCTGCACGGTCGGGCTGGAGGAGCCGTTCGAGACCGTGCTGCGCAACATCGACACGGCACTCCGGCGCATCGCCGACAGCCCGACGATGGTGCTGGCGACCAAGGCCGACGACATCCTGGCCGCCAAGCAGGCCGGCAAGCTGGCGGTCATCCTCGGGACCCAGGGCTGCTCGTTCGTGGGGCCGGGCGATCTGTGGCGGATCGAGCATGTCCATCGCCTGGGCGTGCGCTCGCTGGGGCTGGCCTACACCTCGGCCAACATGCTGGCCGACGGCTGCGGCGAGCGCCGCGACGCCGGCCTTTCCTATCTCGGCCGCGACGTGGTCGAGGCGGTGAACGCGCTGCCGATGCTGCTCGACCTGTCCCATTGCGGCCATCGCACGCGGGCGGAAGCCACTGCGGTGGCGCGGGCGCCGGTCTGCACCCACTCCAACGCCTATGACCTGGTCGCCAACGACCGCAACACGCGGGACGAGACGGCGCGGGCGATCGTCGCCAAGGGCGGCATGTTGTCGGTGGTCTCGCTGCCCCGCTCGGTCAAGCCCGAGAACCCGACGCTGGAAGACCTGGTCGACCATGTCGACCACTACAAGCGGGTGATCGGGGCCGCTTCGGTCGGCTTTGCGATGGATTCGGTCGAAGGTTTCGCCGGCAACGGGCCGATCGTGCCGCCGGCCGAGGTGGTGCGCTGGCGCACGCGGCGGCCGGACATTTTCGGCACGCTGGCCGAGTTCGGGCGCGAGCAGTACCCGCTGGTCAGCGGCTGCGTGCCGAAGCTGACCGAGGCGCTGTTCCGGCGCGGCTATCCGGCGGACGAGGTGGCCGGGATCATCGGTGGCAACTGGGTGCGCTGCATCCGGAACTTCTGCGGCTGACACGGCAGGAAAGAGTAGGGCATGGGTTATCGCATCGGTGTCGACATCGGCGGCACCTTCATCGACTTTTGTCTGTTCGACGAATCCACCGGCGACCTGCGCACGCTGAAGGTGCTGACCACGCCGGCGACGCCCGGCGCGGAGGTCATGCAGGGGCTGAAGATCCTGGAGTCCCGCGACGGCGTGCGGCCGGCGGAGGTCGTCAGTTTCATCCATGGCACGACCGTCGGCATCAACACGGTGATCCAGCGCAAGGGGGCGGCGCTCGCCCTCTTCACCACCGAGAATTTCGAGGACGTGGTCGAGCTGGCGCGCCTGCGGATGCCCGAGACCTACAGCCTCTTCTCGCGCCGGCCGGACCCGCTGGTGCCCAAGGACATGATCTTCGGCATCGGCGAGCGGATGCTGGCCGACGGCAGCGTCGACCGGCCGCTGGACGAGGCGAGCGTCGTCCGCGCGATCGCGCGCGCCCGCGCCAAGGGCGCGCAGGGGATCGTCGTGTCGTTCCTCAACGCCTATCGCAACCCGGCCCATGAGGAGGCGGTGCAGGCGATCGTGCGCCGCCTGGCGCCGGAGCTTTTCGTCTTCCGCTCCAGCGAGGTCTGGCCGGTCATCCGCGAGTATGAGCGGACGACGACGGCGCTGATCAACGGCTATATCCACCCGCGTGTGGACCTCTATCTGACCTCGCTGCAGAAGGCGCTGGCCGACCACGGCGTCTCGGCCGAGCCGATGCTGACCAAGTCCAATGGCGGGTTGATGAGCGCCGAGATCGGCAAGACCAACTGCGTCAGCATGGTCCTGTCGGGCACCGCGTCGGGGGTCATCGGGGCCGCCTGGGTATCGGCGGAGGCGGGCGTCCGCAACGCCATCACGCTCGACATCGGCGGCACCAGCGCCGACGTGGCGCTCATCATCGACGGCCAGCCGCAGTTCGGCATGGGCGAGAAGATCGGCGAGCTGCCGCTCTACATCCCGTCGGTCTCGGTCACCTCGATCGGCGACGGTGGCGGCTCGGTCGCCTGGGTGGACGGCTTCGGCGTGCTGAAGGTCGGGCCGGAGAGCGCCGGGTCGGACCCGGGCCCGGCCTGCTACGGCAAGGGCGGCACGCGCGCCACCATCACCGATGCATTTGCCGTCTGCGGCTTCATCGGCCATCACCGGCTCGCCTATAATTCCGTCAGCCCCGATATCGAGAAGGCGCGGGCGGCGGTGGCGGTCGTGGCGGCCCAGGTCGGGCTCGGTCTGCAACAGACGGCAGAGGCGATCATCCGCATCGCCATCTCCGGGATGTTCATGGAGATCAACAAGCTGGTCGCGCGCTTCGGCGTCGATGCGCGCGACTTCACGCTGCTGCCGTTCGGTGGCGCCGGCCCGATGCTGGGCTGCTTCCTGGCGCGTGAACTGGGGGTGGAGCGGGTGCTGATCCCGACCACGCCCGGGGTGGTCAGCGCCTTGGGCGGGCTCATCGCCGATGTGAAGAACGACTTCATCCGCACCGTCTTCGTCGATGCCGAGCCGGCCGCGGTCGACCTGTTGCGCCGCGAGATGGCAGCGCTCGACGCCCAGGGCGCCCGGTGGCTGCGCGAGGAGCAGCATTTCGAGGGCACGGTCGAGACGCGCTGGTCGTGCGACATGAGCTACAAGGGCCAGTCGTTCGAGATCGAGGTGCCGATCGACGGCGCCTGGATCCGCGACGGCGACATGGAAGCGATCGCGACCGCCTTCCATGGCGTCCACCAGCGCATGTACGACTTCTGCGACCCCAAGGCGCCGGCCCATATCGTCAACCTGCGCCTGGTTGCCGCCGGCTCGACCCTGAAGCCGAAGCTCCGCCCCTTGCCGGACGCCGCCGGCGCGCCGGTGCCGGAGAAGATGCTCGACGTCTTCTACGACGGTGCCGAGCACCGGGTGCCGCTCTACCAGCGCAGCGACCTCAGCGCCGGCCACCGCTTCGCCGGGCCTTGCGTCGTCGCCCAGGACGACAGCACGGCCTGCATCCCGGGCGGCCTCGCGGCCGAGGTGGATGCCTTCGGCAATATCTTCCTTACGCGCATCGCCTGAAGGAGGGCGCCATGGCGATCGACAAGGTGACCCTCCAGGTCCTGGCCAATCATTGCCGCGCGGCGGCGGAGAACATGGCCTACACGCTCTACCGCACCGCCCATTCCACCTTCGTCAAGGAGACCGAGGACTTCACCATCGCGCTGACCGACGCCGCCGGCATGACGGTGTGCGTGCCGATGGACCTGGGGGCCACCTGGTATCCCGGCCTCGACTACGGCCCGGCGATGCAGATGATCTCCAGCTACGAACCGGGCGACATCGGCTTCACCAACGACCCCTATAGCGGCTTCCTCGCCACCCATTCGCCGGACCTGCATATCTGGAAGCCGATCTTCCACGAGGGCGAGGTGGTCTGCTTCTCGGTCGGCCACATCCACAACACCGACGTCGGCGGCGCGGTGCCGGCCAGCCTGTCGCGCAGCCTGATCGAGATCCACCAGGAGGGCATCCGCTTCCCGCCGTCGAAGCTCTACAAGGCCGGCGTGCTGAACGAAGAGCTGCTGCGGGTGATGATGATCAACGTCCGCAAGCCCGACCAGAACTGGGGCGATCTCAAGGCCTTCGTCGGCGCGATGAACACGGGCGAGCGCAAGGTCAAGGAGATGTTGGCCAAGTTCGGCGTGGAGACGTTCCGCCAGGGCCTGTCGGACCTGATGGACTATGCCGAGCACCAGGCACGCGAAATCCTGCGATCGATCCCGGACGGCGAGTACTTCTTCAGCGACTTCGCCGACGAGGATTCGGTGGACGGCAATCCCTGCCGCCTCGCCCTCAACCTGAAGATCCAGGGCGACGAGGCGATCCTCGATTTCACCGGCACCGACCCGCAGCTAACCTCCGCGATCAACGTGCCGACCGGGGGCAATCCGCGCCACACGCTGATGCTGGTCGGTGTCTACTATGTGCTCTACACGCTGAATCCCAACCTGACCCTGAACGCCGGGCTGACGCGGCCCTTCACCTGCATCCTGCCGGAAGGGACGGTGGTCAATCCGCAGTTCCCGGCCGCGGTCGGGATGCGCAGCCTGACCTGCGGGCGGCTGCGCAGCCTGATCTTCGGTGCCTTCGGCCTGGCCATCCCCGATCGGATGCCGGCCGCGCCGGCCGGCTCCAGCTCGATCATGAACGTCATGACCCACGACAACCGCACCGGCCGGTCGATCATCGCCGCGATCGACCCGATCGTCGGCGGCGCCGGCGGCATGCCGACCGGCGACGGCCCCAACGGGTCGGGCGCCGACGCCGCCTACCTGAAGAACACGCCCGTCGAGATCAACGAGGCGGAGGTCCCGATCAAGATCCTGCGCTATGGGCTGGCGCCCGATTCCGGCGGGGCGGGGCGGTGGCGGGGCGGGCTCGCCACCCTGCTGGAGTTCCAGGTGTTCTCGCCGAACACGCGCATCACCGCCCGGAACCGCGACCGCACGCGCTTCCGGCCGTGGGGCATCCTCGGCGGGCAGGCGGGCAAGCCGTCCAACTTCATCCTCAATCCCGGCCGGCCGAACGAGCGCATCCTCGGCAATACCGACATCCTGTCCGCCGACCCCGGCGACATCATCCGCATCTTCTCGCCCGGCGGCGGCGGCCGCGGCTCACCCTACGACCGCGAGCCGGAGCGCGTGCTGACCGATGTCGTGCGCGGCTACGTCTCGGTCGCGGCGGCCGCGGCCGAATATGGCGTGGTGGTCATCGATGAGGTCGTCGACGAACCGGCGACCGAGCGGCTGCGGGCGGAGATGCGGACCAATGCGCCGCAAGGCCACTTCGCGTTCGGTCCGGAGCGCGAGGCCTTCGAGCGCATCTGGTCGCTGGAAGCCTATGATGCCCTGACGGGAATCCTGGCCGCGCTGCCGGTGCATTGGCGCTTCTTCGTGAAGACGAAGATCTTCGCCGCCGTCGGCCTGTCGGAGGATGGCCGCGAGGGCGTCGAGCGAGCCTTCGCCAGCGTGCTGGCCGAGTACCCGCAGGTCCATGCCTGATCAGGTCGACGCAAGTCGCCGGGCGGGGCGGCTACGCGGACCACTCCAGCGTGTCGGGCCCGTTCGGCTTTGCCAGAGAGTTCGGGGCCGGGGAATGCGACCCGGGCCCTCCCGGGTCGTTGGCCGGCGGCACCTTCGGTTCGGCGGTGAGGCCCTGGTCGAGTGCCCAGACGGCGGCCTGGGTGCGGTTGCGGACCTGGATCTTGCGGAGGATGGCCTTGATGTGGACCTTGACGGTGGCCTCGGTGATGTCGAGCTGGCGGGCGATGACCTTGTTGGATTCGCCGCGCGCGAGATGGCGGAGGATGCCGGTTTCCCGCCCCGATAACGGTCGCGAGACGGACGGGCGGGCGCCCGGGATGGGCGGGCGCTCGGTGCCTTCGCTGACGAACTTGCCGAGGAGCGCCGCCGGGAACACCGGCTCGCCCAGCGCCGCAAGGTCGAGGGACTTGATGAGCGCCTCGGGGGACATGGACTTCAGGATGTAGCCGTCGGCGCCGGCGCGCAGGACGGCCCAGACATGCCGCGCCTCATGCTGGTCGGCCAGGACGAGAAGGCAGCAATTGTGGAACCGTGCCTTCACCTTGCGCACGCTGGCGGCCGCCCCGTCGGGGTTGGGCCCAAGGTCGGCCAGCAGGAGAAGTTGCACACCCTCGCGGAGGCGGAGTGCATCGAGCTGTTCCAGGGATGCCAGCCGTTCGATCGGCTGAAATCGGGTGGTCGCCAGGATGGAGGCCAGCCCTTCCCGGCACAGGGCATGGGGCTCGACCAGGATCGTCGCGAAATCCGATTCCATTTCCATCGTGGGTTCTCCCTGAGCCGATCAGTCAGAAGGAGCGTCCTGACGAACCCGTCCGGCGCGTACTTTTTGCGGTCCCCCCCTCAGATTAGTCGCCACACCGGCGGAAGCCCCTGTAACGTCAGTAGCCCGCCGCGTGATCACCCAAAACAGAGAGTTCCACGTTGTAATTACCAATGCAACGGCGAGTTGACGGGTTCCATCCAACCCGCGCGGTTGGATTGCGATGGAAAGCGCGAGCGCGGTCGTCGGCCCCGCGTGCCGGCGAATTGCGGGTAGCCGCCCGTTGCAGGACCAATATTATCGAACGATGGGATATGTGCGGAGATGGCCTCAAGGTAGTCTCGATTTTCCATGAAACAGCGCGGATGTGGGAGGATTTCCGTCGAATAATGGTTTCGGCCGCCTGTGACGGGGGTGCGGGTTTATTTCGTAGTCCGTCGATTTTTGGGCGTGTCTGTTGGCGCCGTGACGTTGGGAAAATTCCGGCAGATATCAAATCTCTATGGATGTCTTGGAACCGGGAAAGCGCGCAATTTTCCCTGTTTCCAATAACGCGCGGTTATCGCGCGGCGGCCGCGGCCTCCATCGTAGATTATGGCGATAAACCTGCTCGAATTGGTCAGGAAAGGTGGAAACCTGCGGGTTTCGCCCTGCGGGTCGATCCTGCACGGCCTTCGCCACCTCCGAGGAGGTACCTCTGCTGACCTGCCCGATCTATCCCCGTCCGGGCGGGCCTGGCCTACGCACAGGATGAACGGTCCGGACGCGACAACGACCCTGGTCGGGCGGCGCCGCAGCGCGCCTACCTGGGGGGCGCCAGCAGGTAAAATTTAAGTGATCATGCCGCGACGTGGTGCTGTTTGCATGATTTTATGCAAATCAACCACATGATCTGAATGAATAAACCCACTCCTATCAAAAGGTGACTCAGTATCAAGCCTTGTCGATGTGGGCCAAAATCCTCTTCCCGATGGAGTACCTAATTGACGATACCACGATAGGCCGCTCGACCGGACTGTACCTCCTGGGTACTTTTGCCGGGAGAGCTACCGGCCCGACCCGCTTCCGGAGCCGGTCTGTTCGTTCCCGCCGCTGCTGAACGTGGGAGAAGAACGATGGGAGAGGGGTTTGATTTTGCGACGATCCTGATCGAGCCGAACACCCTGTGCCGGGAAGGCTTGGCATCGATCCTGTCCATGACCCGCTTCCGACCGCTGAAGCGGTTGTCGACCGTGGAACAGATCGACGAGATCGGGCTGCCCGCGGACGCGGCGATCTTCTTTCTCGCCGACCTCGGGTCCAAACCCGACCTCGCCGCCGAGGGCGTCCGCAAGCTGAAGAGCCGGTTTCCCGCCTGCCGCCTGCTGGTCCTGTCGGAGCACAACGATCTGGCGCACATGGTGACGGTGCTGCGCGCCGGCGCCGAAGGCTATCTCATCAAGTCGATGTCGTCGGACGCGCTCGTCAAGTCGCTCGACCTTCTCGCCATGGGCGAGCCGGTCATCCCGGCCGGCATCCTGGACATGATCAGCAGGGACGGCATCGGCTATCCGGCGACGGAACGTGTGCAGGTCTCGCGACCGCTGTCCGGACGGGAAACCGGCATCCTCTGCCATCTCGCGCGCGGCGAATCCAACAAGGTCATCGCCCGCCAGCTCGACATCACCGAGGCCACCGTCAAGGTCCACATCAAGGCCATCCTCCGCAAGATCCAGGTCCGCAACCGCACCCAGGCCGCCGTCTGGGCGCTCGACCAGGGCCTCACCGCCGACCTGTCCGGCCAATTGGCCCTGGCCGCGACCCGGGCCGGACCGTCCGGCCTTCCCTCCCGGGCACCGTAGCCGCCGCGCGAGCCTCGGACACTCGGCCACCGGGTGTCCGAGAGATTTCATGGTTCGTTGGGCGCATCATGACGATCGGTGCGCTTGCCCGGGCGCCGGTCATCGATCCCTGCGGCCGGGCGCCCGGCGGCAACTATCGCGCGCCGACCGCCACGCCGACCCCGGTCACCGGACCGATCGCGGGGATGGCCGCCGGTCCCGCCGCCGGTCCCGTCGACGCCGGTCCCATGGGTGGCATCCGGCTCCGCCCCGGCAGGGCCACCTCGATGCGTACGATGTCGCCCGGCCTGAGCAGGGTGGTCTCGGTCGCCGGGCGGGACGCCAGGGCATCCTTCTCGTAGTTCAGGATGGTGATGGGGCTGGCCGGCCTCCCCGCCGGCGATGGCATTCCCGCCATCAGGCCCGACCGTTGCAGCTTCAGGTCCCGCGCCTCGCGGGCGCCGTGCAGACTGGCCTCCACCTCCATCAGCCGGACCTGCGTGTCCTGCAACTCGGTCATGATGCGACGGCGCTGGCCGTTCTCCAGCTCCTGAACCTTCACCTCGAGCTCGCCCAGGACCTGGTCCACCCTGGCGGCCTCGGCGGCGCCCTTGGACATGGCGCTCAGGATGCGCGCCTCCTCGCGCTGCAGTTCGACCAGGTTGGCGCGGCGCGCCAGGCCGCCCGCCGTCAGCTTGGTCATGTCGACGATCTGGGACTGCACCAACTCAAGCTGCACCCGCTCCTGGCGCCGCTGCGAGGCGATCGACTGCGCCTCCGAGCGCGCGCGCGGCACCTGTTGGCGCAGCAACTCCAGCTCCTGCGCCTGCGCCTTGCGCTGCAGGTTCATGATCTGCCGCTCCCCTTCCAGCACTTCCTGGAGATGGGGTGCGTCGGCATCCTCCTGGAGGATGGGCGGGAACTCGATCCTGGTGGCACCGTCGCGCTGGGCCAGTAGCCGCCCCCGCCGCGCCAGCAGCGCGTAGTAGCCGGCAGTGAGCGAGCGGACCCGCTCCTCCGCCTGGGCGATCTCGTTGCGCAGCAGTTCCTGGCGCTCCTCGGTGATATTCATGCCGCCGGCCACGGCCAGGGCGGTCAGGACCGACATGCCGTGACGATAGGGGTAGCTGCCGGGCGCCCGGACGTCGCCCACGATGTAGATCGGCCGGAACTCGGCGACGCGGATGCTGACCTTCGGATCCTGCATGTAGCCGTCGGCCAGGCGCTCCACGATCCGCTTCTGCAGCTCGGCCAGGGTGACGTCGGCGGCCGGCACCGCCCCGACCAGGGCCAGCAGCAGCTCGCCCGTCCCGTCGATGAGGAAGTCGCCCGACAGCTCGGGCTGCCCGAAGATGGTGATCGCCACCCGGTCCCCGGGGGCCAGCGTGTAGGCCTGGCTGCCCGCCTTCGGCTCGGCACCCCATGCCGGTGCCGCGGCGGACGCGTCGAGCAGGGCCAGCGCGATGGCGAAGGCCGGGAGCAGCGATGCGCGGCGGGCCGCCGCGCGCGGTGCCGGAGAGTGGAGCGCCCGAATATCTGCCATGCCGACCTCGCCCGGGAAAAAAGGGTGCTGCGATATCGTCCTGGAACCCTGGCGTCCGGTCACTTGGCGCCCTTGGCGAAGATGACGGCGGGCAGGGTCTGGACGAGGATGTAGAGGTCGAGCAGGAGCGACCAGTTGCGGATGTAGAAGGAGTCCTGCTCCTTCTGCTTCTCGAGGTCGCCCTCGCTGCGCGACGACACCTGCCACAGCCCGGTGAGGCCGGGCGGGACGGTGGTGCGGAGGGTCTGGAACTCCGCGTCGAAACGGCTGACGTGATAGGTCGGGAAGGGGCGTGGGCCGACCAGGCTCATGCCGCCGCAGACGATGTTCCAGAGCTGCGGCAGCTCGTCCAGGCTGGCCCGCCGGATGAACGACCCCACCAGCGGAAGCACCCGCGGATCCCGCGACAGCTTCACGAAACGCTCCCATTCGGCGCGCGCGTCGGGGTTGCTGGCCAGGTGGTCCTGGAGGCGGCGTTCGGCGTCGGGGTACATGCTGCGCAGCTTCGGCACGAGCAGTGGCCGGCCGCCGAAGCCGACCCGGGGCTGGGCGTAGAAGGCCGATCCAGGGCTGACCGCCCGGATGCACGCCGCCACGATGAGGATGACCGGGACCGCCAGCACCAGCAGCGGCCCGGCGATCGCCACATCGATCGCACGCTTCGTCCATCGCTGGGCCATCGGGGCCGGGCAGCGGCGGACGTCGAGGCCGATCGCATCGCCCAGGCTGCGGAGGCCGGTACACATGGTCTGCAGCATCAGGTCGGGCACGATCACCAGTCGCGCGAAGGGCAGCCGGTCGAACAGTCCCGAGGCGGCAAGGCGGGCCGCGACCGGCTGCGGCGCGATCGCGATGTCGACCAGCGCGGCCAGGCGGCCGGCATCGGCCAGCGAACCCAGGATCGGAAGCCCGGCCGAAAGCCCGGGAGTCGCGGGCGCTGCACCCTCCTCGCCATCATCGAGGAAGCCGACCGGACGGAGCCCCAGCTCCGGGCGGCCCAGCAGCTTCGCGGCGAGGGCGCGGCTGACGGCGCCGCAGCCGAGGATGACGACCGGTGCCGCCCACATGGACCGGCGCGTCAGGCCGTGGCGCAGTGCGGTCTCGGCCCACCAGCCGAAGAGGATCGTCAGCAGGGCGGCGGCCGGGGCGAAGAGGAGGAGGGGCAGGATGAGCGCCGGCACCAGCGCGCCGATCACGGCACTCGCGGCGAAGAACAGCAGCGCCACCCGGACGCGTATACGGAAGCGCTCGAACGGGGCCAGGCCCTGGCACCCGTACAGCCCGAAGGCGAGGCCAAGGAGCACGAACAGGGGGGCCGCCACGCCGAAGGCATGCACGAAATCCGGCAGGCCTTCGGCGGGGGAAAGCCCGAAGGCGGCCAACGGCGTGGCGACGAGGCGCATGGTCGCGACGAGGACGACCATGTCGGTGACGGCCAGGAGGACCGCGACCGTGCGCCGTCTCGCGGCTGGCCGCAGTCCATGCCGGCTGGTGTCGAGGGGGCCGGATTGGCCGAGGTTGCCGAACTCCAGCGGATCCGCGGTGGGCGCGACCGCGGCGAAGGCCGCATCGGTCCTGAATCCGTCCATGTTGGCAGCCCCGGCCGGGATCCGCCGTGCCCAAGCTACTTGAGCGCCATCTCGGCGACCGGCGCCGGCTGGCGCGCGACCATCCGGTCGTGCGTGACCTGCGTCTCGATCCACCGATAGGTCGGCACGATGCCCTGGCGCAGCCCGATCTGCGGCTCCCAGCCCAGGACCTCGCGTAGCCGGCTGTTGTCGCTGTTGCGGCCGCGCACGCCCTGTGGCCGGCTGACGTCGTGGCGCTTGCCGATCGACTTGCCGGCGGCGCCGGCGACGATGTCGACGAGCTGGTTGATGGTGACGAGCTCATCGGTGCCGAGGTTGAGCGGCTTGTCGTAGCCGGAATCCATGATCCGGTAGATGCCCTCGACGCAGTCGTCGACATACATGAACGAGCGCGTCTGCTCGCCGTCGCCCCAGATCTCGATCTCGCTGCCGTCGGGGCAGCCGGCGACCTTGCGGCTGATCGCGGCAGGCGCCTTCTCGCGGCCGCCGTCGAAGGTGCCAAGCGGGCCGTAGACGTTATGGAAGCGCACGACCCGGGTCGGCAGCCCCCAGTCCTCGCTGTAGTACTGGCAGAGCTTCTCCATATAGAGCTTCTCCAGCCCGTATCCTTCCTCGGGGTCCGCGGGAAAGGCGTCCTCCTCGCGTAGCGGCACCACGTCCGGCTGGCGCTGGAGATGCTGGGGATAGACGCATGCCGACGAGGAGAAGAGGAAGCGGCCGACCTCGTTGCGGCGCGCCGCCTCCAGCATGTTGACGTTCATCAGCGTGTTGTTCACGGCGATGCGGGCGTGCGACGAAGTGATGTAGCCGATGCCGCCCATGTCCGCCGCCAGGTGGTAGACGTCGTCCACCATGGTGGTGGCGGTGAGGCAATTGTCTGGTGACCGCAGATCGAGCAGCAGGAATTCATGCGCGCTCGTCTGCGAATATTCGGGCTCTTTGATATCCACGCCGCGGACATGATATCCAAGTCCAACCAAATATTGGACAAGGTGGTGTCCAATGAAGCCGCCGGCGCCAGTGACTACCGCCCGTCTGCGCGACATGTCGTACTCTCCTGTGCCAATTTTGTTCTTGGATTATATCGATTTATCCGAGCGATGAACTTCCCATAAAGTGTTAACGGGGAAGTAATCCCTTAATCCGGATGCGGTGCCGAAACCCCGTGCCGCCATCCGTCGCCGTAGCGGACCAGGGACAGGAGCTGGCCGGCCGCCAGGACCAGGAACGCCGGGTTGTTGCGGAGGTAGCGCCGCCACAGGCGCCGCGGCTCGGTCGCCAGGCGATGGAGCCATTCCAGGCCGATGCGCTGCATCCATGGCGGCGCCTGCTTCTTGCGCCCCGACAGGAAGTCGAACGCCGCCCCGACCCCGACCAGGACCGGGGCGTCGAGGCGGCCGACATGGTCGGCCATCCAGTATTCCTGCTTGGGCGTGCTGAGGCCGACCCAGACGATGTCGGGTCGGGTGGCGTTGATGGTGCGGACGGCCGCTTCGTCCTCCTCGGGCGTCATCGGCCGGAAGGGCGGCGTCAGGCTGCCCACCACCTCCAGCCCGGGGAAACGCCGCGTCAGGGCCGCACGGAGCTCGTCCGCCACGCCCTCGCCGCCGCCATAGTAGAAATGCCGGTAGCCGCGCTCCGGCGACCTGGCGCTGACGGCCGCCATCAGGTCCGGACCGTAGACGCGCCGGACATGGCGCAGCCCCTGGAGATGGGCCATCCAGACCAGCGGGACGCCATCCGGCGTGACCATCCCGGCGCTGTTGTGGATCGCCCGCAGCGCCCCGTCGCGCTGGCTTTCCATCACGCCATGCACGCCGGTGATGCAGACATAGTTGGGGCTGCGCTCGGCGATCCAGCGATCGATCCGCGCCACCGCGTCGGCCATGTCGATGGCGCTGACGCCGACGCCCAGGACGTTGGCGCGGACGCCGGCCGCGGTGCCGCCGCCGGCCCCGGTCATGCCACCAGGCTCCCCGCGAGCGGCAGGACGACCGCGTCGCGGCGGCAGTCGAGGCGCTGCTCGAAATGCGCGATGGTCGCCTTCAGGCCCTCCTCGAAGCCGACCTTGGGCTGCCATCCGAGCAGCCGCCGGGCGCGCCCGATGTCGGGGCAGCGCCGCGTCGGGTCGTCCTGGGGCAGGGGCCGGTACTCGATGCGCGAGCGCGAGCCGACCATCGCGACGATGCGGGCCGCGAGCTCGCCGACCGTGACCTCGTGCGGATTGCCCAGATTGACCGGGGTGGACAGGTCGCCCTCGGCCGCCATCAGGCGGACGAGGCCGTCGATCAGGTCGTCGACATAGCAGAAGGAGCGCGTCTGGCTGCCGTCGCCATAGATCGTGATCGGCTCGTCGAGCAGGGCCTGGACGATGAAGTTGGAAACGACCCGCCCGTCGCGGGGATGCATGCGCGGGCCGTAGGTGTTGAATATCCGCGCGACCCGGATCGGCAGGCGGTGCTGGCGGTGATAGTCGGAGAACAGCGTCTCCGCGCAGCGCTTGCCCTCGTCGTAGCAGCCGCGCGGGCCGTTGACGTTGACGCTGCCGCGGTAGCTTTCCGGCTGCGGGTGGACTTCGGGGTCGCCATAGACCTCGCTGGTGGAGGCCTGCAGCACCCGGGCGCGCAGGCGCTTGGCCAGCCCCAGCATGTTGATCGCCCCGATGACGCTGGTCTTCGTCGTCTGCACGGGATCATGCTGGTAATGCACCGGCGAGGCCGGGCAGGCGAGGTTGTAGATCTCGTCCACCTCGACATAGAGCGGCCAGGTGATGTCGTGCCGCATCGCCTCGAAGGACGGATCGGACAGGAGCGGCGCGATATTTTGCCGCCGCCCGGTGAAGTAGTTGTCGACGCAGAGGACTTCGTGACCGTCCCGCAGGAGACGTTCGCAAAGGTGGGAGCCGAGGAACCCGGCGCCGCCGGTCACGAGCACGCGCTTCGGCATGTCACTGCCTCACAGGGTGGGGGTGAAGGGAAACAACCGTCGCAACCGGCTCAGGAACCGGCATAGCGGCCGATCGCGGCCGCGGCCGCGGCCCCGTTATGGGCGGCGACCCGTCCGTAGATGTCCTCGACCCGCACGATGTCGTCCTCGCCGAGATAGGAGCCGGACTGCACCTCGATGAGGTTGAGGGGTACCTTTCCGGGGTTCTCGATGCGGTGGACGGCGCCAATCGGGATGTAGGCCGATTCATCCTCGCGCAGCAGCCGGACATCCTCATCGCAGGTGACGATCGCGGTGCCGTTGACGACGGTCCAATGCTCGGCCCGGTGATGGTGCTTCTGCAGCGACAGCTTGGCGCCGGGCTTCACCGTCAGCCGCTTCACCTGGAAGCGCTCGCCGGCATGGATCGTCTGATAGAAGCCCCACGGGCGATCGACCTTGCGGTGGGAAATCGCCTCGCTGCGCCCGGCCGCGCGCAGCCGGGCGACGATGCCTTTCACGTCCTCGGCGCGGTCCTTGCTGGTGACCAGGATGGCGTCGTCGGTAACCACGACCACGACGTCCCGCAGGCCGGAAAGGACCGTCAGCGGCCCGCTCGACCAGGCATAGCAATCGGTCGATTCCACCATCATCACGTCGCCCACCGCGGCGTTCCCCTGTTCGTCGCGCGCCGAGGCCTCCCAGACCGCGGACCACGCGCCGAGGTCGCTCCAGCGGATATCGACCGGCAGCACGGCCGCCCGATCGGTGCGCTCCAGGACGGCGACGTCGATCGAGATGTTGCGTGCGCGGCCGAAGCAGGCGGCGTCGAGCCGCCGGACATTGGCGGCGCGCCCCCCGCCGGCGACCGCGTCGCGGCAGATGGCGGCCGTCACCGGCTCGTGCAGCGCCAGCTCTTCGAGATAGGCCCGCGCACCCAGGAGGAAGATGCCGCTGTTCCAGAGATAGCGGCCGGATGCCAGCATCTCCTGCGCCGCGGCGGCGCCCGGCTTCTCCAGGAACCGGCGGACCCGGGCGACGCCGTCCGCGCCGGCGACCGGGTCGCCGGGCTCGATGTAGCCATAGCCGGTGTGCGGCGACCGGGCTGCGATGCCGAAGGTCACCAGGAAGCCTTCCCGGGCGGCCGGCAGGGCCTGGGACACCGCCCGCACGAAGCCGTCCGGATCCTGGATGACGTGGTCGGCCGGCGCGACCAGCAGCACGGCGTCGGGGTCGCGCTCCATGGCGGCCAGCGCCGCCACGGCGATGGCGGGCGCCGTGCTTCGCCCGACCGGCTCCAGGATATGGTCGTAGACGGCGAGGCCGAGCCCCGCCGCCTGGTCGGCGATGGCAAGACGGTGATCCTGGTTCGACACGATGGTCGGCGCGGTGAAGACACGCCGGTCGGCGCAGCGGACGAGCGCTTCCTGGAGAAGGGTGCGGGGCCCGCCGAAGGGCAGGAGCTGCTTGGGGCAGAGCTCGCGGGAAAGCGGCCAGAGGCGCGAGCCGGTGCCGCCGGCGAGGATGACCGGGGTGATGCGCCCCCCTTCCGTCTGGAACTCGTGCGCGGTGCCGTGCATGGTCGTTTCCCCGTTTCGTCGAGACTTCATCGCCCGCTGACAACCCGAGCGTTGCTCCCCATGGCGGTCGCGGCAATTGCGTTTCCGGGGCAGTGCTTCGGGGTCGCGGGGCGGGCAGCGGGAGTACTTCTGAGGCCTAGCGCTCGATGATTCCGCGGCGGAGCGCCCGCATCGCCGCCTCGGTCCGGTTCCTGGAGCCGGTCTTCTGGAGGATGGCCTTGACGTGGGTCTTCACCGTCCCTTCCGACAAATGCAGGGAGTGCGCGATCTCGCTGTTGCTGTGCCCGCCGACCATCCAGCCGAGGATCTCCTTCTCGCGGGGCGTCAGCAGCGATTCCGGCTTGGTCGTCTCGATCCGCTCGGCCAGCAGCCGGCCGATGCGGCGCTGCGCCCCCCGCGGGAGGACCGACATCTCGTGCGCGATGCTCCGCACCGCGATCCGGATCGCATCGTCGCTGCTGTGGTCGGGAAGGAATCCCTCGATGCCGGCGGCCAGGATCTGCACCAGATCGTCGTCCTCGATCATCGGGCTCAGCACGAGAAGCGAGGGCTTCGCCGCGCCTTCGCCATGGCGATCGGCCAGCAATGCCGCCTGCATCCGCAGCCCGTCGGGTCGCGTAGCGACGATCGCCGTCACCGTGTCGAAGCTCGTCGCGACCGTTTCCCGGATCAGGTCGTTCGCCTGCTCGATGCTGGCGGCCCGGAGCACAAGGATGCTCGCGACCGGTTCCAGGATGCGGGCAATACGATCGGAAAACTCTGAATCAGAGGAAAGAACGACGACAGTGTAGCGCCTGTCTTTCACCGGCGGGATACCCGTATCTCCCGGAGGAATATTTGCATTCGGGTAGTTTCGGCTGGCCGCCCAAGGAAACAAATCACCCTTGCGGGTAGGCGGCGGAGATTTGGACGGGAGGGGGTGTTACTCCAAAATGGATGGCGTGGGGCGTCGCTCGCCACCCCATCGCCGGTGGGTCGCCAGGCCGAGCAGGGCCAGGTGCGCCAGCACCGCCATCCCGCCCCGGGCGGCGAGTTCGATCAGCTCCTCCTCGGCCATGTGTACGATCTCCGCGCGCTCCAGGTCCCCGCTGTCGGGCGGGGTCACCGGCGTGCAATCGAGCGCCAGAAAGAGGTGGGCTTCGCCGCAGCGCTTGTTGCCGTCGACGACGGTGCAGGCCAGGGGGCGGATCGTTCCGGCGGCATGGCCGGTCTCCTCCAGCAGCTCGCGGCGCACCCCGCAGGCCGGGTCCTCGCCCGGCCGGCAATGGCCGCCGGGGAAGCTGAGCGTGGTGCGCCCGAGGCCGTGGCTGTACTGCCGCAGCACGATGATCCGCCCGTCGACGGCCACCGGATAGACACAGGCATAGTCGCCGAGATCGACCCGGAAATAATCGTCGATGATGCGGCCGTCCGGCAGGGCCACCGTCTGCTGCCAGACTTGCACGAAGGGCGCGGCCCGAAAGACCGTCCGGGTGTCGAGCACCCGCCAGGATGTTACGTCGGACATCGCCTTTTCCGGGGCCCCTACCGCGGAGTTGCGCAGCGACATTGTGCGGGCGGCGAGGCGGCGATCTCCTCGCTGAGCGCGGCCGTGAAATTGTTGCTGTCGAGTTGCTGCACGACGCCGCAATTGCGGCCGTCCCAAAATGGATTGGGCTGACCCGATTTCGATTGCCAGCGCACCCGGTTGCCGGCCACGACGATGCGCTCACAGCGATGCGGATACTGGTTCCAGACATAGATCCCGACATTGGTGAAGGGCTGCATCCGGCCGAAGACGAGGTTGTCGCGGATCAGCATGTCGTTGCCGCTGGCGACGCCGATGCCGTACTGCCCGGGGTCGACCAGGATGTTGCCGATCGCCGCCTGGTAGGCGCCGCCGGCGTCGCCCAGCATGATGCCGCCGCCCGACAGGCTGGGCCCGCCGCCGACGATCACGTTGCGGTCGACCAGGATCGGCGCGCCGTCGACGCCGGTCGATTTGTAGAGGCTGATCGCATCCTCCGGCCGGCCGCGGCCCGGACGGTTCCGCCCGATGTTGCAGCTGATGCGGTTGTCCGGCCCGTGGACGGTGTTGAACTGGACGAACTGGCCGCTCGGTACCGGGCCGCGGACGTCGTCGATGCGGTTGCAGTCGACCTGGATGCGGCGGGACCCTTGCGCGAAAACCCCGGTCAGTGCGTTGCGGACCTTGCTGTCGGTGACGCGGATCGATTCCGAATTGAGGATGTGGATGGCGGAGTCCGCCGTGTCCCGCACGCGGACGTTGCGCACGATGACGCGCCGGCTATCGACCAGCGAGATGCCATGCTCGCCGCAAGGGCCGACCTCGATGTCCTCGATGATGGCATCCTCGAGTTCGTGGAAGGTGAGGCAGGAGCCCTCGGGGTTGCTGATGACGCTACCCGGCGCGACCGGGCGCCGGCGCTCCGGCGAGGCGGCGGCATCGTCGGCCGCGGCGGCGGGTGAGGGCGCATGGAGGAGGCCGCCCGCCAGCAGCGCCAGGGCCAGGGTCGCGACGTGGCGCCGGGGTGGCCGCATCGCCCGTTCGCGGGCGGCAGCGGCGGCCGTGGCGGCGGAGTAGCGATAGATCATGGTCGAGCCGATCCCGAGCCCGATCAGCGCCCAGAACCAGATGCCGAGCATCGGTCCCTCGAGGGCGACGTCGAAGCTCGCATTCACCAGGATGGCCGCGACGTAGCAGGCGATGAACAGGAAGAGGTTCGCCCACCAATCCTCCTTGCGCCGTCGCGCATGGGCCATGTGGAGGAGGAGCGTCGCGAACCAGGTGAAGCAGACCAGGATCCACAGTGCCAGTCCCGGCACGCCGGCGCGGGCCAGCACCGTCATGTGCGCATTGTGCGGGCTACGCAGCGGTGGGCCGGCATTCTCGGTGCCGACGACAAATCCGTCGGCGACGGCCAGGTTCACGCCGAAGCCCTTGCCGGTCCAGAAATAGGGACCGTCGAAGGTGTAGGCCACGATCGCGCTCCACCAGTTGACGCGGAACGCCTTGGTGCCGTCGAGGCTGGCGGTGCCGCTCGAGTAGAAGATGCTGGCGAGGTTGTCGATCACCTGGCGGACCTCGACGCCGCGCGTCTGCCCCGGGACGCCGAAGCCGAGGTCGAACGCGTAGGCGGTGCCCAGCACCAGCGTCGCCACCGCCGCGAACACCGACGCCTGCCGCATCCTGCCGCTGCCGATGACCGCGAACGCCACCGGCAGCATGACTGCCAGCGCGCCGCCGCGGCTTTGCGAGAAGACGACCAGCATGCCGATCGCCAGCATCACCAGCCAGAACCAGGTGGCACGGCGAAATCCCAGCAGCGTGAAGATCGCGGCCCCGGCGAGATGCACGGCGACTTCGCCGCCGCGTAGCGCCATCACCGGCTGGCCGGCGCCGGGCCAGGCGGGAAGGCTGTGCCGGAAGATCACCGCGATGACATAGATGAACGGCATCGCGATGATGAAGATCGTGGCGAAGCGCCGGTACAGCTCGACGATCAGTCGCAACCGCTGTGGCGCCTCGAGCAACAGTCCGATCACGATGAAGGTGAACAGGCCATACATGGCGATGACGCTGTCGCGCAGCGCATTCAGGCCGTGCGTGCCGAGGAAGGGCAGGGTGCGGAACAGGACCCAGGCCATCAGCGTGGCGATCAGCAGGCTGGATGTGCTGGCGAGTGCGGCATAGACCGTGCCGCTGCGCAGGAAGACCAGGAAACCACAGACCAGTATGAACTCGCCGATGAAGAGCGGTGGAAAGCCGGCATAGGCGAAGCCCTTGCCCAGCATCGCGTAACCGAAGAGGCTGAACAGGAGCAGGCTGGTGTAGCGGTCGCTGATCGAGGGGCGCCGCGGCGATGCGAGGGCGTGGACGGTCATCGGCAGGCACTCCGACCGGTAATGCATGCGGCGGGGCGGGGCCTAGTCAGCGCCCGCTCCTTCGAGCACCGCCTCGTCGAGCCTGAGGCCGGGCGCGGCCAGGAGGCCGCGCCGCGCGGCGAACCACAGGCCGAGGTCGGTGGTGAAGCGCCGGGCGCCGGACGCCCCCAGATGCTCCTCGTTGAGGAAGTCGGCCGTCCGCAGGGCCGCGACGTAGCCCGCCTTGCGCCCGTCGAACACCGGCGTCCGATGCCGTCCCGCGATGTCCGCCATGGTCCGGCAGAAGGCCTGGTAGTCCTCGTGCAGCTCCATCCTGCTCAGCAGGGTCCGGTGGACCGGCGTGTTCACGAAGATCGGCTCGATGCCGTGCCGCTCGAGGAGGTCCAGCAGTCGTTCCAGCATGACGATCTGGTCCCGCGAGGCGGCAACCGGGCGCAGCGGCTGGTATTCGATGCTGCGCTCCGACGGCGGCGCCGCCGACATGCTGCGGACATTCTCCAGGTAGCCGTTGTCGATCTTCTCGATCCGCCGCGCCGGCATCGGCGTCTCGCCACCGGTCAGGCGCCGCATCACGGTATTCAGCAGGTAGCGGTGGCGCACCGACTTGAAGAGGCTGTTGCTGCCGGGTGCTGCCCAGAACATCTCGATCCGCAGCGGCAGGCTGTGGATGAAGTCGAATGTATGGACGCCCAGGCCCGCGGCCTGGCCGAACATGCGGGGGTTGGTGCCGATCAGGATGTAGCGCGGCCGGGCGCCGCGATCGATCAGGTCCCGCGCCAGGTAGTACCACTCGAACGGGCTCGAATTGTAGACCCCGAAATTGAACCCCTTGAGGCCGGTTTCCGCGCCGAAGGCCTGCGGTACGAAGGCGTCGGCGATGTAGGAATCGCCGATTGCGATCACGTCGTAGTTCTTGCCCGGATCGAAGGATTCGCGGGAATCGATGAAGGCGATGTAGTCGTCGGGCCGCGCGCCCGACAGCAGGTCGGCGATCCACTCGTCGGCCCAGTGGAGGCCGACGACCAGCAGCAGCACCTCCAGCGGCAGCAGCCACAGGCTGTACCGGCGCCGGTTACGCCCCGCGCGGCGGCTAGAAGTTGAAGTAGATGAACGCATTTCTGCTCGGCAGGCCGAAGAGGATGCCCCAGAAGAGGAAGCCGTAGGCGATCGCCCAGCGCAGCGCGAAGGGGGCGACGTCGATGCCGTGGGCCTCCCGGACCAGCGGGTGGGAGAGGGCGGGGCGGAAGCGCCGCGTCAGCTCGTAGGTGTTGGGCGCCAGCCAGCACACCCCCAGCAGCGTCGACACCGCGAACAGCTGCCGGGTGCCCTGCCACAGCCCGTCGGAGGCGAGCAGGGCCGCCGGCCAGGCCGCGAGGTTGGCCGGCAGGTCGACGCCGTTCAGCCCGGCCATCCCGGCCAGCATATGCCGGGCGGCATCCAGGCTTTCGGCACGGAACAGCACCCAGGCCACCACCACCGAAAGGAAGGTCAGGAGCCAGCCGGCGAAGGCGCCGGCGCGCGACGGTCGGTCGATGCCGAGGCGGTGCCGCAGCGACCGCCAGAGATGATTGACGACGAGGTAGAGGCCGTGGAGGCCGCCCCACAGCACGAAGGTCCAGCCGGCGCCGTGCCACAGGCCGCCGAGCAGCATGGTGATCAGCAGGTTGACGTAGCGCCGCCCGGGGCCGCGCCGGCTGCCGCCCAGCGGCACATAGAGGTAGTCGCGCAGGAAGCGCGACAGCGAGATATGCCAGCGGCGCCAGAATTCGATGATGCTGGTCGTCTTGTAGGGCGAGAAGAAGTTGATCGGCAGGCGGACGCCGAACAGGACGGCCAGCCCGACCGCCATGTCCGAATAGCCGGAGAAATCGAAATAGAGCTGGCAGGTATAGGCCAGCGCCCCACCCCATGCGGTGAGCATGCCCACGGCCTGGCCGGCAGCCGCGGCGGTGAAGACCGGGTCGGCATAGACGGCGATGCCGTCGGCCAGCACGACCTTCTTGAACAGGCCGATCATCAGGATCGTCAGGCCGACCGAGAACCGCGCATGGGTCGCGCGGGCCTGCCGCGGCGAGGTGAATTGCGGCAGGAGCTCCTTCACATGGACGATCGGGCCGGCGATCAGATGGGGGAAGAAGCTGACCACGAGGAGATGGTCGAAATAGCTGTGGCGCGGCATCTTCCGGGCGTGGACGTCGCACAGGTAGACGATCTGCTGGAAGGTGAAGAACGAGATCCCGAGCGGGATCGCCGCGTGGGAGACGGGAAGATCGGTCCCGAACACCTGGTTGAGGTTGGACGCGAAGAAGCCCGCATATTTGTAGACGGCGATCAGGGCGAGGTTGCCGGCGATTCCGAGTGCCAGCAGATGGCGGCGCCAGCGGTCCTCGCGACGATCGATCAGGCGTCCGAGGGCAAAGTTGGCGGCAGTCGATCCGACCAGCAACGGGATGTAGGAGGGGTTCCACCAGCCATAGAAAAACAGCGACGCAAGAGTGAGCCAGGCCAGGTTCGACGACCCTCCGCCCAGCGCCCGCAGGAGATAGAATCCAGCGAGCGTCATCGGAAGAAAGACCAGAAGAAATTCTTGCGAGTTGAATAGCATTCCCCCGTCCCTGTTTTTTAGGAAAATGGTTGGCCGAAGAAATACTAATTCTTCATTGAGTGCAGGGTAGAGGTTCCGGATCAACGCAAGCGAAAGATCGGGTGCCGCGAAGTCTATGCTACTCTGAGATTCCGGGCAGGTAAGAGGACGGGGTAGCCCGCAATTCCTCGCCCGCCGCCTGCGGCTGCCCGGCCGTGCGGTACAGGCGCCGCAGCCGCTGTGCGATCACCGTCCAGTCGCCGATCGCCAAGGCCATGCGGTGGGCGTTGCTCGACATGGCGCGCCAGGCGTTGGGCGACAGGCGTGCGGCGCGCTGCAACGCGCCGGCGACGGCCTGGGCAGTCAGTTCCTCGGCGAGGAACCCCGCATGGTGGCGGGCGAGATGCACCTCGAGGCCGATTTCTGCCGAGACGACGAGCGGCAACCCGTGCAGGGCAGCTTCCAGGCAGCCGGTCGGAAGAACGTCGTAGCGCGAGGGGTGGACGAAGAAGTCCCAGTCCCGGAACGCCTTCCGCTTGCCTTCGCCGAACAGCGGCCCGTGGATTTCCACGGCATCGCCGAGTGCCAGGGCGGCGGCCATCGCCGCGACCCGGTCGCGCTCCGGCCCGGTCCCGGCCAGGACGAGGCGGCCGCGACCGCCACCGCGCCGGTAGAGCGCGAAGCCCTGGAGCAGGAGGTCGAGCCCCTTGTGCTGGACGGCGTACCGGCCGCAGTAGCCGAATACGGGAAACTCGGCCGAGGGCTGGCGCCGGTCGGGCGGCGGCGGGATGCCGTCGAGGCGGCTGGAATAGGCCGCGTTCGGAAGCGGGACCACGCGTGCCAGCGGTGCCAGCCGTTGGAGCAGGTGGCATTCGGCGAGCGTGATGCCTTGCAGGAAGGCCGCGCCTTCCAGCAACGGCCGCTCCACCGTCCGCAGGTACAGCGCCGGCAGCAGGCGGGTGATGCGGCCATGCCGGTCGAATATGTGCGAGTAGCGCCCGTGGATGGTCAGCACATAGGGAATGCCGCGCTGGCGCAGCACCCGGCCGAGGCCGATCAGCAGCGGTTCGCGGCTGGCATGGATGTGGAGGATGGTGTCCGGGCCGGCACCGTGGAGCAGTGCTTCCACCTCCGATGGGGTGAGACGCAGCACGCGTCCCCGGAAGCGCGGCCCGGTCAGCTTCAGGCGCCGGGCCGGCACGTCGCGCTCGTCCCCGCTCTCCTGGCCGGGCGGAAGCAGGAAGACGACCTCCGGCCGGTCCCCGGCGGCCATCTGCTCGCGCGCCAGGCAGCGGGCGACATTGTGGAGGCCGTTCGCGCGCGAGGGATGCGCACCGATGCCGCCGATGACGATGTGCCTTATATCGAGCGGCCTGCCACCATCGGGCGGCCCGCTGCCATCGAACGGGTCGGCGCCCTGTTCGGCCGCGTTGCCGTGCAGCATGGTGGGGTCAGACACGCAGCACCGCCTGGTCCGCGGTCACCCGCATGAGCAGGTAGACGGCGGCCACCGAGCGGATCGCGTTGGCCAGGGCGAGTGCGACGCAGCTTCCGACCAGGCCATAGGAAAGCGTCAGCGGCAGGCCCAGCGCCAGCGTGGCGATGGCGCCGGTGACGTTCACCACCAGGGCGAGGCGGCTCTCCTCGATCCCGTGCAGATAGGCGCAGATGATCTCGACCGGATAGTTCGCGAAGGCGCCGAGGGTCAGGAGCTGGAGGATGAATCCGAGGCCGAGATAGGGCGAGGCCGGGCCGTAGACGATCCACAGCAGCGTCTCGGGCAGGACGATGGCGCCGCCGAAATAGAGGGCGAGCGGGGTTGCTCCGAGGACCATCATGCCGCGCGTCGCCCGCCAGGCATGGGCGTTGCCGCGCTCCGCCCGGCCGCGCGCGGCGGTCTGCGGGATGACGTTGCTGAGCCCGATGATCACCGGGTTGGCAAGGTTGATGATATTCAACATCGCCTGGAAGCTCGCTGCTGCCGCCGGGCCATAGAGTATCGCCAGGCCCCATGGAAACAGCTGCGTGCGCAGCATGGCCAGCAGATTGTTTGCCAGCGACCACCGCCCGATGCGCCAGAACCCCGCCGCCGTGTGCCGGAGATCGCGCCAGGATGGTGCGGCCAGCTTCACCTGGCCTGCCTGGACCAGCACCGCCAGGCCCTTCGTCGCCGCCATCGCGAAGAACACCTCGGCCAGCCCGATCGGGCCGGCACTGGCCAGCGCGGCGATGACGGCCACCTGGCCAAGATAGGTGATGGCGTCGCCGGGCAGGGCATCGCGGTGGCGCATCTCGGCGAAGAGGCAGCGCCGCAGCCCCTCCTGCGCCTGCCACAGGAGGAAGCAGGCAAGCGTCGGGCCGATCAGCTCGGGGCGGCCGAGTAGGAACACGGTCGCGGCCATGGCGATGCCGAGCAGCAGGCTGAGGCCCGTGACCAGCAGCAGGCCGCCACCGAACAGCTTGGCGCGGCCGTCGGCACGGACCACCGCGCCACGCACCGACAGCGGATAGAACAGCAGCGAGGCGTTGCAGATCTGGAGCATCAGCATGACGCTGAACAGGATCGCGAAGATGCCGTATTCGGTGGCGCTCAGCAGGCGGGCGAGGAGGATGTTGACGGCGAACGCGCCGATGCTGACCACCCCCTGATCCGCCAGGGTCCAGAAGGCGCCGCGCGTGCTGGATCTACGAAGCATCGGCGAAGTGCGGGACTTCGGGGGGCGGCGCCGCCGCGCGGTCGGCCGGCGGCGGCCGGCGGCCGGGCCGCAGGTCGCCATAGGCCCATTCGACATAGGCCATGGTGGCCGTCATCCCGGTGTCGGCGTCGATGCGCGGGCGATAGCCGATGAGGCGCCGGGCCTTGTCGCTGCGAACGACGGGCCGGGCGGAATAGAGCCGCAGCAGTTGCCGGTCGGGCAGATGCTCGCGGCCGAGGGGTCGCGAGCCGCGGTCGAAGTAATAGGTGACGACGAGGTCGTGCAGTCGGCGCGGCATGGCGTCCAGCCCGGCCTGGAGGAAGCGGCGGGCCGGGTCCCAGCGCACGATGAGCTGCATGATCTTCTTCGGATTGCGCAGCACCAGGCGGACGTCGCGCATCACGCTCCGCTGCGCGGCGGCGATCCGCGACGCGGGCCAGAAGACCGGCGGCGCGGTGTCGAGCGTCCGGGCGAAATGGCCGAAGAAATGGCCCCAGGTGATCGGCGACGGCCCCGCCACCATGAACCGCTCGCCGATCGCCTCGTCGCGGACCGCGGCCAGCAGCAGCGCATCGACCAGGTCGTCGACATGGACGCAGTTGCACAGGCCCTCGCCCGCATCGGGCAGGATGACGGTGCCGAACAGCAGCATCTCGGCCGGCGCGTTGGTCCATGCCTTTCCGAAGGGCCCATAGACGATGACGGGCTGGATCACCGTCCCGGGGCAGTCGCCGGCGCGCGCCGCGGCCAGCACCTCCTGCTCCAGGTCGAGCTTGCTGCGCACATACATCCAGGCGCGGTCGCCGTCGGCGGTCTCCTCCGTCAGGTCGCCGTCCGGGAAAGGCTCGTAGACCGAGAAGGTGCTGACATGGACGAACCGCCGGACGCCGCTGCCGCGGCCCGCCGCGGCGAGGAGATTGCGCGTGCCCTCCAGGTTCTGCCGACGAGAGACGCTGTCATAGGCACAATGGAAGACGAGGTCGGCGCCGGCCAGCGCGGCCCGGACGCGGTCGGCGTCGAGCAGGTCGACCCGGACGATCTCGACCGGCAGTCGGGCGAGGCGGGTGGCCTGGGCCAGGTTGCGCACGAGGCAGCGCACCCGCGCACCATGGTCGCGGACCAGGCGCTCGGCGAGCCGGCCACCGATGAAGCCGGTGGCGCCGGTGATGGCGACCACCGTGCCCGGCCCGATCGCCGCGACCGGTCCGTCGGAGGGCCCGGCCACATTCTCCCAGGGCAGCGGCAGGGGCTGCCGCGCGGCATAGCAGCGCTGGATCAGCTCGACCGAGCGGATGCCTTCCGTGGCCGGCACCCCCGCCCGTGGGCCGCCGCCGGCGCTGGCGCGGAAATCGGCCAGCTCGGCGGCGAACAGCTCGGCGAAAAGCTGCTTGGGCATGGTCGTGCCGCCGATCCCGGCATCGACGAAGTCACGGATGCCGGGTGACGCGTCGATGATCTCGTTCTTGTAGAGATGGACCTCGACATGCCCGCGGGTGCCCTCGACCCGGATGGAGTTGCGCAGTTCCCGGGTGCGGCTCAGCTCCAGTCGCCCCGTGGCGCCGGACGCGAACCCGAACTCGACGCGGCAGTCGGCCTCCACGCCGCCCTGGCTATCGTCCCAATATTGCAGCCGGCGCACCTCGCCGAACCACCATTGCAAAAGATCGACCGTATGGGCGCCGGTATCCATGAGGACGCCACCGCCCGCGCATTCGCGTCGCAGCAGCGAATCGGTGGCGGTGGCCCAGTTGAAGACGAAGCCTTCCCTGGCTTCGAACCGCTCGATATCGCCGAGCAGGCCCTGGCCGATCAGGGCCTTCAGCCAGCGCGCGACATGGAGATAGCGCCGCAGCAGGCCGACGGACAGGACCACGCCGGCGCGCTCGGCGCCGGCGATCATCGCCTGGCATTCCGCGACGGTGATCGCCAGCGGCTTTTCCATGAAGACATGCTTGCCGGCGTCGACCAGTGCCGCGCCGATCGGGCCGTGGGTGGCATGGGGGGAGGCCACGATGGCGGCGTCGAACTGCCCGGCGACCGGCGCGAATTCCGCTGCCTGCACGAAGCGGTCGGGCTTGCGCCCCAGGCGCGCGGCCACCTTCCCGATATTGGCCGGGGAAGGATCGATCAGCACCGCCGGCATCCAGCCGATGCGGCGCAACGCCGGCGCCAGGTGGTTGGCGACGACGGCGCCGCAGCCGATGATCGCCAGCCTTGCGGAGGACGGGCCTGGGGATGGCGTTGCGGCAGGCATGCGACGGCTCCGGTCGTGGGTCAGTAGGCCGCCGGCGCGACGGGCATCGCCGCCGCCGCGACGGGTGGGCGAAGGTGCCGCACGCGCTGGTAGCCGGCGAAGGCCAGGTCGGCGGCACGCTCCCAGGTGAACTCGGCCGCGACCCGGGCGCGGGCGTGCCGGCCCATGGCGGCCAGACCGCCCGGCGGCAGGTCGGCCAGGCGATCGACCGCGGCGGCCAGCGCCCCGGCGTCGCCCGGCTCCACCAGCATGCCGGATCCCTCGTCGAGCTGATGGGGGATGCCGCCGACCCGCGAGGCCAGGACGGGCAGCCCGTGCGCCATCGCCTCCAGGACGACGAGGGGAAAGGTGTCCGCCAGCGTCGGGAAGACGAAGAGGTCGGCACGGCGGTAGAGCGCCTGGACCTCGGCGTCGGCGAGCCGTCCGGTCAGCACGATGCGCTGGCCCGGCCCGCATGCGCCGGCGAAGGCCTCATAGGGGACCTGCGCCCGCTTCTCGCCGCCGACGATGAGGAGATAGGGGCGGCTGAGGCGCGAGAATGCCTCGAACAGGACGCCCAGCCCTTTGTTCGGCGTGTGGTTGGCGAGGAACATGCAGGTGATGGGGGCACCCTCCCTGGGCGGCAGGTCGAACCGGCGGCAGGTTGCGGCGTCGGCAGCGGCATCGGTCGCGCCGGGGATGGCGACACCGTTGCCGACCACGGTCAGCTCGCTGCCGCGGAAGCCGAACCCGCGCACGATCGGGAAGTCGGCCGGCGACAGCGCGAATATCGCGGCGGCATCGCGGACGACGCGTTGGATCGGCCGGAGAACGAGGTGCCGCCACAGCGCCGCCCGGACCCGCCCGAAGCCATAGATCGACAGGCCGTTGGCGATCTCGTTGAAGCCGTGGGTCGAGACGACGTAGGGGGTGCCGCTCCGGATGCAGGCGTGGGCGACCCGCGCCATTTCCAGCGCCGGCATCGGATTGTGCAGGTGGACCAGGTCGTAGCCGCCGCGCCGCACGAGGGCCGGGATGTCGGAGCGGTAGAAGAGCGTGCGATGGCGTTCGGCCAGGCGCGACCAGGGAAGCGGGCCGGGCAGGCCGACCTGCACCGGGGCGCGGGTGACTTCGCCCATGCCGGAATCGGCGCCGAAATCCGCCGGCATCATGCTGGCGACCGTCATGTCGCAGTGGCGCGCCAGTGCGGCGCTCAGCATCCAGCCGGCCCGCGCGCCGCCGCTGACCGACAGATGCGGCGGCACGATGATGGCGCTCAGCACGCGCATCACAGGTACTTCACCGTCAGCTCGTCGGCCAGCTCGGGTGCCTGCCACAGTTCGGTCAGGGCATCGTCGAGGGTGAGGCGCGGCCGCCACCCGAAGCGGCGGCGGATGCGGCCGATGTCGGCAGCCAGGTATGGCCGGTCGACCTGCCGCATGCGACCGGCATCCTGGTCGATGGTGATGGCGGCGCCACTCACCCGGCGGAGGTTGCAGACCACCTCCTCGACCGAGTAGCTGCGCGAGGTGCCGAGGTTGACGACGATGGACTCGCCGGCCTTCACCTGCCCCTGCAGGGCGGTCGCCACGAAGCCGCGGGCCGCATCCTCGACATGGATGTAGTCGCGCCGCGGCGACAGGTTGCCGAGCCGGACGGTGCTCCGGCCGGCCTTGAGCTGGGCCAGGATCTCCGGCAGCAGGTGGGGGTTGGTCTCGCCCGGGCCCACCACGTTGAAGAGGCGGACGATGACGGCTGCGAACTCCCGCCGGTGGGCGAGGTAGCGGACATACTGCTCGCCATGCAGCTTGCTGAAGCCGTAGATGTCGGTCGGTGCGACCGCCGCCGCCGCTTCCGAATGGGGGTGGGGGTCCGGCCGGTAGACCGCGCCGCTGCTGGCATAGACGAAGCGGCAGCCGGCAGGTGCGGCGAGCAGGGTGTTGACCGTGCCGGTGACGTTGGTGCGCACCGCCAGGTCCGGGCTCTGCTCGCACTCGGGAATGTAGTGGACCGCCGCCAGATGGATGATGGCGTCGGGCGCGAAGTCCTGTGCCAGCGCCGCGATCTCGGTCGCCTCGGTGATGTCGACCCGCTCCATGCGGAACTTGCCCAGCTCGTCGGGCCGGAAGCGGATGCGGCCGAGACGCAATGAATCGGCGACGCAGACATCGTGTTCGTCGTAGAGGAATCTGGTTACGACGCGCCCGACATAGCCGTTACCCCCAGTAATCAGGATGCGTAGGCGGCGCGCTTGCAGCATGGCAGGCTCCCGATCTGAGGGTATCGGGTATCATTTATATGAGTATCGATAGAAACGGTGATATCTTCTGTAGAAGTATACCTCATCCAAGAAGGAGTACTTCCGGTGTTCTTTCATATTGACGCGGGAAATCACCACGCCCGCAACCTGGACGGACATGTCCGCGAGGCGCTGGAGGGCGGTCAGGACGGTCTTGCGCGGGGTGCTGTTCCAGCGCGCGACATGGATCACCAGGTCCGCCTTGCGGCCGAGCACGAGTGAATCCGCCAGCAGCATCACCGGCGGCCCTTCGATGAGGATGACGTCGTAGCGGATGCGCGCCTCGTACAGCATCGCCTCGAAGGCCTGGCAGTTGAAGCCGTTCGGGGCGTTGCGCGGTGCCGCCGCGCGGTCCAGTACGCACAGTGCCTCTCCCGCCCGGTGGCCGAAGAAGCTGCGCCCGGCGTCATTGCCCTCGTAGACCGTCTGCAAGGGGTAGGTGATGGCCTGGGCGCTGCCGCCGCTGCCGACCCGCTTGGGCTGGCCGTCGATCATCAGGACGCGAAGCCCGCGCGCGACCAGCGCATGGGCCAAGGCTGAGATCAGTACCGATTTCCCCTCGCCGGGCACCGACGAGGTGATGAGGACGACCTTCTCCTTGATCGAGGGGCCGGGGCCGACGGCAGCACCAATGGCCCCGATCGCCTCGCGGAACATCGCGGTCACGGCGCCGGTCGCGGCCGGCACCTCGCCCATCCGCCGCGTCTCGCGCGCCGGCAGCTCCGGGAGCATGCCGAGGCAGCGGGCGCCGGTGGTGGCCTTCACCTCGGCGGTCGTGCGGAAGCCGCGGTCGCGCCGCTCCAGGAGCATCGCCAGGACCACGCCGGCGACCAGCGCGCCCAGCGCGGACAGGCCCAGGATCAGGGCCGGCTTCGGCGCCGATGGCCAGGGCGTCGGCTCCGCCCGCACGACGATCTGCGCGTTCAGGGGCTTCAGCCCCTTCAGCGCCACCGCCTGCTCGTAGCTGTCGGACAGCGCCTTCACGCGGTCGCGGATGCGGTCGGCCGAGATCTGGAGGTCGCGCAGCGCGGCCTCGCCCCGCTTGGAGGCGATGCGGGCCTGCTCCAGGTCCGCGACGCGCTGCTCCAGCGTGCGCTCGGTCGCGCGGGCGGCGCTCACCTGGGTCTGGAAGCCGGCGACGGCGGCGCGGGTCTGCTCGGCCAGGCGGGTGCGCAACTCCTCCAGCCCGGCGCGGGCGCGGGTGATCTGCGGGTGCTTGTCGCCGTACCGGCTCGACAGCTCGGCCAGGTCGCGCAGGGCCTGGGCTTCGGCATCCATCAGGCGCTGGAGCGAGGGAAAGCCGGCGAGGTCGGTGGCGAACGGGCGGGCGCCGGTGCCGATCACCTCCTGCGCCCGGCGCAGCCGCGCCTCTTCGGCCTGCCGCGCGGCGCCGGCCTGGCTGAGCTGTGCCGTCGCCTCGCGGAGTTGCTGCTGGAGGACGCTCGAGGCGTCGGCGCCGGCGTCGGCGATGCCGCTCCGCTCGCGCTGCGCCTGGAGGGCCTGCTCCGTGTTGCGGAGCTGTGCGCGCGCCTCGAGAAGCTGGCCCGAGAGCCATTCGCTGGTGCTGGCGGCGGCGGCGAGGCTGGCCTCGATGCGGCTTTGCAGATACTCGTCGGCGAAGGCGTTGGCGATCGCCGCGGAGGATGCCGGGCTGCCCGAGGTGAAGCCGACGGAGATGAGGTAGGAGCGGTTGTCGTTCTCGACCGACAGCCGCTTCAGCAACGATAGCGCGATGACGTCGATGGCGGCGGCGGCGTCCACCGGTGCCGCCGCCTCGGAGGCATCCGTAGGCTGCTGCCCGAGGAAGGTCGAGGTGCTGTTGAACCAGGCGACGATCTCTGCCCAGGACGGCAGTGCAAAGCGCGATGGCTGCGGCGCGAATGCCGGGTCGGCAGCGAGGTCGAGGCGGTTCACGACGCGGCGCGCGACGGCACGCGACCGGATGATGCGGGCCTCGCTCTCCACCACCGCCGCGGCATCGAGGATGAGGTTCGAGGCACGTTCGCCGGTGAGGGTATGGTCGCGCCGGCCGACATCGACCTGGATCAGGGCTTCGGCGCTGTATCGCCATTCGAGGAGCTGGAGCACGCCGAAGGCGCCCGCGATGCCGGCGACGAAGAACCCCGCCACCAGCCACCAGCGTCGCCAGACCACACGCAGGGTCTCCATCACGACGCTCTCGTAATGCGAGCGGATGTCCGGGGTCGGCTCGGACGAGGGCAGGCTATCGCGAGGGAAGGGGATCATGGTGTCGAACGGCTCCCGCCGGGATGTTTCCGGATCGCAATGCGTGGGATGCAGGCCTCTGCAGGGGCAGCCGGTCGCGTCGTCATCCGCACGCCTCGCGCCTCATACGAACTCGGATCGGACGTCGACCTCCTCCGATGAAGAAATTTCGACGTCGAGGAAGCACTAGAGGCGTGTTTGCCCAGGACAAAGCGCCATTCTGGAGTAGCCCCGCACCCCGGCGCGGGGGTGCCGCCTCGTGGCGTCCCCGCGCCGGGTCGGCTATGCTGCGAGGCGCCCATTTCGGCACCCATTCGGAGCGGGATATGCTCATCGGAGGCTGCCAATGCTCCGCGGTCAGGTTCGAGGTTTCCGCACCGCCGACCGCCATCTTCGTCTGCCATTGCCGCGAGTGCCGGAAGCAATCCGCGTCGGCGTTCGGGATATCGGTCATCGTGCCCGCGCCGGCGTTCCGCCTCGTCCACGGAGCGGTCCGGGAATGGACCCGCTTGACCGACAGCGGCCGGACCCTGGTCTGCCGGTTCTGCGCGGACTGCGGCTCCCGCATCTGCCACACCGGCCCCGCTTCGGCGACGGTCAGCGTGAAGGGCGGGTCATTGGACGAGCCCCTCGACCTGACGCGGGCGGTGCATATCTGGACGGCAAGGAAGCTGCCGGGCGTCGCCATACCCGAGGGCGCGATCCAGTTCCCGGGCGAGCCTGACGAAGGGTAATGCCTGCCCGCCCGTCACGCGGCCGTGCGGGCCTTGCCGAGGCGTTTGATGGCATTCTCCAGCGCGCGCTCGCCGTCGCAATAGTCCGCCCAGGCCTTGCTCCGCTTGAGGAGGGCGGGGACGCTCCGGATCGTGAATCGGCGGGGGTCGAGGTCGGCCTTGACCTGCATCCAGGTCAGCGGCATCGAGACCGTCGCGCCAGGGCGGGCGCGGGGCGACAGGGGCGCTACCGCCGTCGCCATGCGGTCGTTGCGGAGATAGTCGAGGAAGATGCGCCCGCCGCGCAGGCGCTTGGCCATGTTCACGACATAGCGCCCGGGATCGTCGGCCGCCATGCGCTGGCACAGCTCGCGGGCGAAGCCCTTCGCGTCCGGCCAGGTGAGCCGGCTTTTCCGGGTGGCGGCCAGGGGCGTGACGACGTGAAGCCCCTTGCCGCCGGTGGTCTTGCAGAAGGCGACCAGGCCCAACGCCTCCAGGCGCTGGTGCAATTCCCGGGCAGCCTCGACCACCGTGGGGAATGCAACGCCGGGCCCGGGGTCGAGATCGAAGACGAGGCGGCCCGGAACCTCCGGCTGCCGGGGCCGGCAGTTCCACGGGTGAAGTTCCAGCGCCGCCACCTGTGCGATCGCGGCCAGCCCTTCGGCGCGGTCGATCTGCAGGTACGGCTTGCGGTCGCCGGAAACGGTGACGAGGTCGAGCAGGTTGGAGGTGCCCGGCATGGCATGGCGCTGGAAGAACTGCTCGCCCTCGAACCCGTCCGGCGCGCGCACGACCGAGCAGGGCCGGCCTTCGATGTGCGGCATCATCCAGGGGCCCACGGCCTCGAGGTAGCGCGCAAGATCCAGCTTGGTCACCGGCTGGCCGTCCCCGCCATCGGGCCACAGCGCCTTGTCCGGCTTGGAGAGGAGCACCCCCATGACGACCGGCCTGCCGGACGAGCCGGCCGGACCGCCACCGGTTGTGGCGACCTTGGTGCCGGCGGTCGGCTTCGGGACCGCGACATCTTCCGGGGCCGCGGGCCTGTCGACCTCCACCTCGGCCGCCGGCTTGTCCTCCCGCAGGCCCTTGAAGGCGGCCTGCCGCACCATGCCGGCCCCGGTCCAGCCGGCGAACTCGATCTCCGCCACCAGCTCCGGCTTCGTCCAATGCATGTTGGCCGCCTTGCGCGGTGCGCCGACGCCGGTGAAGGGGGACCTGGGTGTGGCAATTGCCTTCAGGCGCGGCAGCAGCCGGTCGACCTTGGCCTCGCCATAGCCGGTGCCGACCCGGCCGATATAGACGAAATGCCCGCCGCGATGGACGCCGGCCAGCAGCGAGCGGAATTTGCCGTCGGTCGTGGTCCAGCCGCCGATGACGACCTCATGCCCCGCCCGGCACTTGGCCTTGGTCCAGCTGTCCGTCCGCCCGGATTGGTAGGGCGCGTCGAGCCGCTTCGAGATGATCCCTTCGAGCGACAGCCGGCAGGCCGACCGCAGCACCGCGTCGCCGCCCGTCTCGAAATGCTCGACGAAGCGGATGCGCGCCGCGTCGTCGGGGGCGTGGCCGGCCAGCAGGGCTTCGAGCCGCGTCTTGCGCTCGGACAGCGGCCGCGCGCGGAGGTCGGCGCCGCCGTCGAACAACAGGTCGAAGGCATAGAAGACGAGGTCGCCGGTATCCTGCTCCGACAGCGCCGCCTGCAAGGCCGCGAAGTCCGGCGCGCCGTTCTCCTCCAGGGCCACGATCTCGCCGTCGATGATGGCGTCCGGCAGCGACCGCGCCGCATTGGCGATCGCACCGAACTTGCCGGTCCAATCCAGGCCCTTGCGGGTCTTCAGCGTCGCCCGGCCGTCCTGGATGCGAAGCTGCACGCGATAGCCGTCGAACTTGATCTCATGTCCCCATCCGGCGCCCGGCGGCGGCCGCTCGACCGACTGGCAAAGCTGGGGCGCTATGAAGTCCGGCAGTGCCGCGGCCGGGCGGGCCGGTGCCTTGGCCAGCCGCGGTTGCGCCCGGCCGATCCTGGCCTTGCGCGCGTCGGCCGCGTCGCCCTGGCTGCTGTCCCACACGGCATCCGGATCGGCCGTGGCCTTGCCGGCGCGCATGAAGGACCTGGGGCCGCGCCCCCGGCCGGCGGCGATGGCCGCCATCGTGCGGCCGGAGGCGACGGAACGATCCTCGGCCAGCACGGCATCGGCATCGCCTTCGCGCGCATGGCCGTCGCGATGCTTGATCAGCAGCCAGTTGGTGCGCTTGCCGCCGGTGCGATCATGCTTCATGCGCACCAGGACCCAGCTGCCATGCAGGCGCTGCCCCTCGAGGGTGAACTTGAAATCGCCGCCGGCCAGCGCCGCCGCGGGCGGTTTCGGGCCTTCCGGCTCCCAGTAGCCGCGGTCCCAGAGCTGGACCGTGCCGCCGCCATACTGTCCCTTCGGGATGGTTCCCTCGAAGTCGCCATAGTCGAGCGGGTGATCCTCGACCTCCACTGCCAGGCGCTTGTCCTGGGGGTCGAGCGATGGGCCGCGGGTGACGGCCCAGGACTTGAAGACACCGTCGAGCTCCAGGCGCAGGTCATAATGCAGGCGGGTCGCCGCGTGCTTCTGGATGACGAACCGGCGGCGGCCGGATGCCGCGGTTCCGGTCCCACCGGTCGGCTCGGCGGTCTTGGTGAAATCGCGCTTTGCGCGGTATTTCGACAGCTTGTTGTCGTTGGCCACGGGAGGGTCACCAGAGGGTTCTCAGGTCCCGGTTTCGACGAAACCGGTGATCGGTAACGCGGCAGGCCGACCTTTGGTTCTGGGCTGACCTTGCATCCCGGCGCGGCGAAGGGGCGGCAGCTCCGCGGCCGGCGCGCCGCGGAGCCTTGTCGAAGGTCAGAACCGGCCGGCGAGGTAATCCTCGGCGGCCTGCCGGATTTCCGCCGTGGTGTTCATGACGAACGGGCCATGGCGGGCGACCGGCTCGCCCAGCGGCTTGCCGGCGACGATCAGGAGCCGGGTCGGCGCGTCGCCGGCCGTGACCGTGATCGCCTCGCCGTCGGAGAGCAGCCCGATCTCGCTGCGCTTCAGGGGCTCGCCGCCGCTGTCGCCGTCGCCGACCGTGGCGCTGCCTTCATAGACATAGACGAAGGCGTTATGTCCGGCCGACACCGGCTGCACGAAGGATGCGCCGGCCGGAAGGACGACGTCGAGATAGGTCGGGTCGGTGACCCCGGTCTCGACGGCCCCCTTCACCGCGCCGACCGTGCCGGCGATCACCTTGACCCGGACACCCGCTGCGGCCTCGACCGTCGGGATCGCCTCGGGCTCGATGTCCTGGTAGCGGGGCTGGGTCATCTTGTCCCTGGCCGGCAGGTTGACCCAGAGCTGGAAGCCCTGGAGCAGCCCGTCCTCCTGCTCGGGCATCTCCGAATGGACGATGCCGCGCCCGGCCGTCATCCATTGCACGCTGCCCGGCCGCAGCAGGCCGACATTGCCCTGGTTGTCGCCGTGGCGCATCCGCCCGGCCAGCATGTAGGTCACGGTCTCGAAACCGCGATGGGGGTGGTCGGGGAAGCCGCCGATATAGTCCGCGCCATCCTCCGAGCGGAACTCGTCGAGCAGCAGGAACGGATCGAGATCGGGCAGGCCCGGCCGGCCGATCACGCGGTTGAGCTTGACGCCCGCGCCGTCGCTGGCCGGCATGGCGGTATAGGTACGCTCGACGGTGCGCGGGCGCGTCCTGGTAGTCATGGCAGGTCCTCCTGTTTGTCCTGGCCATCGATATGGGCCTCGGCCGGGGCGCCGGCGAGACGCTCGAAAGCGAAGCCATCGTTCGCTAGGATCGAACCATGAAATGGCGTTTCGACGATCTCTCAACCTTCCTGACCGTCGTCGAGGCGGGCGGGATCACGGCTGCGGCGAACCACCTGAACCTGGCGAAATCGGTGGTCAGCAAGCGGATCAGCGCGCTCGAGGCGGCCCTCGACGTGGAACTGCTGGTGCGCTCCAGCCGCGCGGTCCGGCCGACCGAACACGGCCAGGCGCTCTACGACCGGATGCGGCCGCTGATCCATGAGATGGGGCAGGCGGCCGAGCGGATTTCCAGCGGCGCCGGCAGCCTGACCGGGCGCCTGCGCATCACGGCGCCGATGTCGTTCGGGACCATGCATCTCTCGCCGATCATCGCCGCCTTCGTCGGCGCGCATGCCGAACTGGAGATGGCGATCGATCTTGACGACCGCTTCGTCGATCTGGTGCATGGCGGCTACGATGTCGGCATCCGCATCGGGCTCCTGCCGGATTCCAGCATGATCGCGCGGAAGCTGTGCGAGGTGCGGCGGGTGGTGCTGTGCAGTCCCGGCTATGCCCAGGCGCGAGGCCTGCCCCGCGACGTGGCCGACCTCGCCCGCCATGCCTGCATCGACTATGCCCATGTCCATGCCAGCCAGCTGTGGCAGTTCGAGGCGGCCGGGCCGGGTGGCCGGCCGGGCAGCGTGGCGCTGCGCAGCCGGATCGTGGTCAACAACGGCGAGGTGATGCGCGACCTCGCGATCGCCGGCCTGGGCGTGGTGGTGCTGCCGATGTTCCTGGCGGTCGACGCGCTCCGCGACGGGCGACTGATCGAGGCGCTGCCCGATGCGCTGCCCCGACCCTATGCGATCCACGCGGTCTGGCCGCAGACCAACCGGATGTCGGCCAAGGTGCGCGCCTTCGTCGACCATCTGGCGACGGCGTTCGCCGGCGGCGCCCCCTGGGAGCGGGGGACGCCGCCGGCCCCTCACTGCATTCGGCTGAATCGAGATCGTGAACCATGACGCAAAACATCTATGACACGCCGGAATTCTTCGCTGGCTACAGCCAGCTCGGCCGCTCGGTCGACGGGCTGGCCGGGGCGGCGGAATGGCCCGCGCTGCGCGCCCTCGTTCCCGACCTCCATGGCCGCAGGGTGGTCGACCTCGGCTGCGGGTTCGGCTGGTTCTGCCGCTGGGCCCGCGAGCAAGGGGCGGCACAGGTCCTCGGCCTCGACGTGTCCGAGAACATGCTGGGGCGGGCGAGGGCGGCCACCTCGGCTACCGCCACCTCGGACGGGGCGATCACCTATGCCAGGGCGGACCTGGAGCGGCTCGACCTGCCGCAGGCGGCCTTCGACTTCGCCTACAGCTCGCTCGTCCTGCACTACATCCGGGACCTGGCCGGACTGCTGGCCAATACCCATCGTGCCCTGGTCCCCGGCGGGCAGTTCGTCTTCTCGATGGAGCACCCGATCTACATGGCGCCATCGCGGCCGGGCTGGTCGGTGGATGGGGAGGGTCGCCGGACCTGGCCGATCGATGGCTATCTGGTGGAAGGCCCGCGCACGACGAACTGGCTCGCCCGTGGCGTGATCAAGCAGCACCGCACCATCGGGACCACCCTCAACCTCCTGATCGGTGCCGGTTTCGCGATCTCCCATGTCGAGGAGTGGGGGCCGACCGATGCCCAGATCGCCACCCGGCCGGAGTTGGCGGAGGAGCGCGATCGACCCATGTTCCTGCTGGTGGCGGCGCGACGGCAGGGATGATCCAGGCCACGCCGCCGTCGTAACGAGATGAGGATTTCGATGCCATGCACATGACCGCCGCCGCCGCGACGACCAGGCCGGTCAAGCTTCCCGGCCCCGACCACCCGATCACGATCGAGCCGAACCGGGCGGAGGTCGTCGTCTCGGTCGCGGGCCGCGTGATCGCCCGGACCAGGGGCGCCCTGACGCTGCGCGAGGCAGCGCTGCCGGCGGTCCTCTACATTCCGCGCCGGGATGTCGACATGTCGTTGCTGGAACGCACCGACCACGCCACCTACTGCCCCTACAAGGGCGAATGCGCCTATTACAGCATCCCGGTCGGCGGGGAACGGTCGGTCAATGCCGCGTGGACCTACGAGGCACCCTATGCCGCCGTCGCCGCGATAGAAGGCCATCTGGCCTTCTATCCGAGCCGCGTCGACGCGATCGAGGAACTGCCCGCGGCCTGAGCGCCGCCGCGGGGGCAGGTCACCGGAGCGGGAGCGAGCGCTTCTCGGGAAACACGGCTTCGACCGTCACCTGGTGGTCGGATGTCGCCAGTTCGTACTCCGGCACCATCCGTTCCTGGAGGCCGGTGACGCTGCGGACCCGGTAGAGCGGGCCGGCGGACTCGCTCGTATAGCGGGCCACCACCTTGAAGGCGCCCGTGGCGGCCTGGCCGGCCAGCGAGCGGCGCGAGACATGGACGGTGGTGCCAACCGGAAATTTATAGGTTTGCATGTCGACATTCTGGCCCCCCTGAAGGGAGTGCCGGCAGTTTGGGCGGGGCAGGGAAGGAGCCGTGATCCGCAGCGTCGAATTGTTCGGATCATACACGGAAACAAGCCATAAGTCTTGATGAATCTCCGGTCTCGATCGACGCAGCTGGTGCACAACCGATGGAATGTCGGTTTTGAGATTCGGCCTGGGCATTTACTTTGCAACAATTGCAAATGATCTTGCGCTGGGCGGAATTGATGCGCACCTAGAGGGCGAGCCAACGGTTGAAACCGTCGCCGCCAGTGATCTTCCTCCAGGAAGGCGTCTTGGTCGCCTCAAGTCCACCCCGGCCCGCCATCTCCCCTCCACCCGCAAGGAACCAAGGCCATGTCCGCCAAAGCCGTCAAATTCAATACCGATGCGCGCGATCGGATGCTGCGCGGCATCGACATCCTGGCACGGGCGGTGAAGGTCACGCTGGGCCCCAAGGGGCGCAACGTCGTGCTCGACAAATCCTGGGGCTCGCCGCGCATCACCAAGGATGGCGTCACCGTCGCCAAGGAGATCGAGCTCGCCGACAAGTTCGAGAACATGGGCGTGCAGCTGGTGCGTGAGGTCGCGACCAAGACCAACGACCTGGCGGGCGACGGCACCACCACGGCGATCGTGCTGGCGCATGCCATCGTCAGGGAGGGGGCCAAGGCGGTCAGCGCCGGGCTGAACCCGATGGACGTGAAGCGCGGCATCGACCTGGCGGTCGCGGCGGTCGTGGCAGAGATCGGTCGGCGCGCGCAGAAAATCTCGACCAACGACGAGATCGCGCAGGTCGGCATCATCTCGGCCAATGGCGAGGTGGCGATCGGGACGATGATCGCCCGGGCCATGAAGAAGGTCGGCAATGCCGGCGTCATCACGGCGGAGGAGGCGAAGCACTTCGAGACCGAGCTCGAGGTCGTCGAGGGCATGCAGTTCGATCGCGGCTACATCTCGCCCTATTTCGTCACCAATGCCGAGAAGATGGTGGCGGAACTGGAGAACCCGTACATCCTGCTGCACGAGAAGAAGCTGCCGAGCCTCCAGGCATTCCTGCCCCTGCTCGAGGCCGTGGTCCAGGCCAACCAGCCGCTGCTGATCGTGGCCGAGGACGTCGATGGCGAATCGCTGGCGACCCTGGTGGTGAACAAGCTGCGCGGCGGCCTCAAGGTCGCGGCGGTAAAGGCCCCCGGCTTCGGCGATCGCCGCAAGTCCATGCTGGAGGACCTGGCCATCCTGACCGGCGGGCAGCTGATCAGCGAGGACCTCGGCATCAAGCTCGAAGCCGTCACCCTCGACAGCCCAGCTGCGTTGCAAGCTGTCGGTTTTGCGCGCATGCACTGCAGCGCCACAGCGCAGACATACGCAGTCA
>CAZQOA010000006.1:0-83965 GCA_964594715.1 uncultured Rhizobiaceae bacterium
CCGGGCTCGTTTCACAACCTACTGAAAATGCGCGGAAAATGGTGCCCAGGGGCGGATTTGAACCACCGACACGCGGATTTTCAGTCCGCTGCTCTACCAACTGAGCTACCTGGGCACCGGGGCGCCGGGGTGATCCGCCGACGCGAGAGGCGGCCTTATACGGATTCTCCGCCGTCCTGTCCAGCCGGCCGGAGACCGTATCTGGCAGGCCGGATGGAACGGAAGTTGCTAAGATGGCGCGGGCGACGGGTCGCGGGCAGCAGCCGGCACCCCTAGTTCGCCGCCAGCGAAGGAGAGGCTCTCGATGCTCACCCGACGCCAGACCCTGGGCCTGATCGCGGGCGGCGCTGCCGCCGCGGCGATGCCCCTTCCCGCCAGCAGCCAATCTTCCACCAAAACCCAGGCGCTGCCGAAGCTGATCATCGGCATGAGCGGCTGGACCGGCTTCGCGCCCCTGACCCTGGCCGAGAAGGCCGGCCTCTTCAAGAAGCACGGCGTCGATGCCGAGACCAAGTTCATCGCCCAGAAGGAGCGCCACCTGGCGCTGGCGGCCGGCGCGGTGCAGGGCATCGCCACCACCGTCGACACCCACATCAGCTACACCGCCGCCGGGGTCGACCTGACCCAGGTGCTGCTCCTCGACCGCTCCAAGGGCGGCGACGGGATCGCGGTGCGCGATGCGATCAAGGGCTTCGCCGACCTCAAGGGCAAGACCGTGGCCTGCGACGGCGCCGGCACCACCCCCTACTTCACCTTCCTCTGCATGCTGAAGAAGAACGGCATGTCGGCCAAGGATCTGCGCTTCGCCACCCTGTCGCCGAAGGACGCGGCCAACGCCTTCGTCGCCGGCCAGTACGACGCGGCCGTCACCTACGAGCCCTATCTTTCCGTCATCCGCAACGACCCCAAGGCCGGTCGCATCCTGGCGACCACGATCGAGTATCCGGTGGTGGTCGACACGGTGGCCTTCCAGCCGGCTTTCATCGCCGCCAACAAGGCCGCCGTGGCCGGGGTCGTGGCCGGCTATTTCGACGCGCTGGCGATGATCAGGGAGAAGCCCGACGAGGCCTTCCGGATCATGGGCGAGCGGGTGAACCAGACCGCCGACCAGTTCCGCGCCTCGGCCCAGTTCATCGAATGGCAGGACCGGGCGATGAACAAGGCCTACTTCGCGAAGGAGATGGGCCCGTTCATGGAGATGGCGGCCGCCATCCAGCTCGAGGCCGGCGTGATCCGCGCCAAGCCCGACCTGGCGAAGATGGTGGATGCCGGCTTCGTCGCCTGACGCCCCACCGGACCCGCCCGCCGTGACCGAGGAGCCGGCACCGGTCGAGCGGCGGTCCGCCTTCGAACCGTTGCGGCCGGTCGCGCCGAGGACGCGCACCATCCTCGGCGCGGCCTTCTTCGTGCTCCTGCTCGCGCTGTGGGCGGCGGCCACCTACGGCGGCTGGATCAAGCCGCTCTTCCTCGCCAATCCGGCCCGCACCTTCGCCGCCGGCTGGCGGCTCTTCGTGCAGTTCCACTTCGCCGGCGACATCGCCATCACCATCTTCCGCGTGGTCGGCGGGTTCGCCATCGCAGCCGTGCTGGCGGTGCCGCTCGGCATCACCATGGGCGCCTTCAAGCCGGTCGAGGCGTTCCTCGAGCCCTTCATCTCCTTCGCCCGCTACCTGCCGGCATCGGCCTTCATCCCGCTCCTCATCCTGTGGGCCGGGGTGGGCGAGGCACAGAAGCTGTCGGTCATCTTCATCGGCTCGTTCTTCCAGCTGGTCCTGATGGTGGCGACCATCGTCGGCGCCACCCGCCGCGACCTGGTGGAGGCCGCCTACACGCTGGGTGCGGGCAGCCGCGGCATCGTGCTGCGCGTCATGCTGCCCGCCGCCATGCCGCAGATCGCCGAGACGCTGCGCCTGGTGCTGGGCTGGGCCTGGACCTACGTCATCGTGGCAGAGCTGATCGGCGCCGAATCCGGCATCGGCCACATGATCATGGACAGCCAGCGCTTCCTCGACACCGGCCAGATGATCTTCGGCATCATCTTCATCGGCCTGATCGGGCTCGTCACCGACCTCGGCTTCCGCGCCTTCAACGAGCGCCTGTTTCCCTGGCAGCTCGGGCGCTGACGGCGATGGCCGGCATCACCATCGAAGGCGTCGGCCGCACCTTCCCCGGCGTGCGGGGCGGGCCGCCGACCCGGGCGCTGGAGCCGATCGACCTCACCGTCGCCGACAGCGACTTCGTCGCCATCCTCGGCCCCTCGGGCTGCGGGAAATCGACCCTGCTGCGCATCGTGGCCGGCCTCGACCAGCCGAGCCGGGGCCGGGTGCTGGTGGATGGGCGCCAGGTGACGCGGCCCGGCGCCGACCGCGGCATGGTGTTCCAGTCCTACACCCTCTTCCCGTGGCTGACGGTGCGCGAGAATATCGGCTTCGGCCCGCGCGAGCGTGGCGTGCCGGAGCCGGAGCGGCGGCGCATCGCCGACCGGCTGATGGCGCAGGTCGGCCTGTCGGCCTTCGCCGACCATTTCCCCCGGATGCTGTCGGGCGGCATGCAGCAGCGCACCGCGCTCGCCCGCGCGCTGGCCAACGATCCCGGCATCCTGCTGCTCGACGAGCCCTTCGGCGCGCTCGACCACCAGACCCGGGCGCTGATGCAGGAGCTGCTGCTGTCGGTGTGGGAGGCCGATCGCAAGACCGTGCTGTTCGTCACCCACGACATCCAGGAGGCCGTCTTCATGGCCAACCGCGTTCTGGTGATGACCGCCCGGCCCGGCCGCATCAAGATGGAGACCCCGGTCCCCCTGCCTCACCCCCGCCACTGGCGCATGAAGATGACGCCGGAGTTCGCCGCCATCGAGGAGCGCCTGACCGAGGCGATCCGCGAGGAATCACTGCGCGCGGCGGAGATGAATGTGTGAGGCAAGAACTATCGGCGAGATTTCATGGTTCGACAGGCTCACCATGAGGAGAGGTTAGTGCCCCGGCCCTCATGGTGAGCCTGACGAACCATGAGCTTGCCCATCGACGGACCCTTGCCCTCAGCGCGGCTCGACCGTCACTTCCGTCGTCACCGAGTTGGCGATGAAGCAGCGCTCATGGCTCTCATGGTGGATGGCGGCCTCCGCCTCCGGCGTCGGTGGGGTGCCGGAATAGCGGATCTGCGGGCGCAGGATGACGCGGGTCATGGCCATCCGCCCGGCCGGGTTCTTCTCCATGTGGCCGATCGCGGCGTCGCGGTACTCGTCGACGACGATGCCCTGCTTCTGGGCCAGCGACAGGAAGAACAGCATGTGGCAGCTCGACAGCGCCGCCACGAAGGCCTCCTCGGGGTCGACGTTGGCAGCCACCGAATAGGGTGTACGCACGACGTGCGGCGAGGAAGAGGCCGCGACCACGGCACCGCCGTCGAAGCGCCATTCATGGCCGCGGCTGTAGCGCGCGTCGGTGAAAAGCGCGTCGCCGCGCTGCCAGACGATCTCGGCTTCGTAGCTGCTCATGGGCATCGCCTCCCTCTTGCGGGAAGGGAATGCACGAACGGCCGGATTGCGCTACTAGAAATCCACCCTGCGGGGTTCCCGATCCCGCATCTGGCCGAACTCCCGCATCCAAGCGAGCCCGACATGCCCACCTATCGTTCCCGTACGACGACCCATGGCCGGAACCAGGCCGGCGCCCGCGGCCTGTGGCGCGCCACCGGCATGACCGACGCCGATTTCGGCAAGCCGATCATCGCCATCGCCAACTCCTTCACCCAGTTCGTGCCGGGCCATGTCCACCTGAAGGACCTGGGCCAGCTGGTGGCGCGCGAGATCGAGGCGGCCGGCGGCGTCGCCAAGGAATTCAACACCATCGCCGTCGATGACGGCATCGCCATGGGCCATGACGGGATGCTCTACAGCCTCCCCTCGCGCGAGCTGATCGCCGATGCGGTCGAATACATGGTGAACGGCCATTGCGCCGATGCGCTGGTCTGCATCTCCAACTGCGACAAGATCACCCCCGGCATGCTGATGGCGGCACTGCGCCTCAACATCCCGACCGTGTTCGTGTCCGGCGGGCCGATGGAGGCCGGCAAGGTCGTCCTCGGCGGCAAGACCAAGGCGGTCGACCTGATCGATGCCATGATCGTCGCGGCCGACCCCAAGGTGTCGGACGAGGACGTCGCGGCGGTCGAGCGGTCCGCCTGCCCGACCTGCGGCTCGTGCTCGGGCATGTTCACCGCCAACTCCATGAACTGCCTGACCGAGGCCCTGGGCCTGGCGCTGCCGGGCAACGGCACGGTGCTGGCAACCCACGCCGACCGCAGGCGCCTGTTCGTCGAGGCGGGCCACCTGATCGTCGACCTGGCGCGCCGCTGGTACGAACAGGACGACGCCTCGGTCCTGCCGCGCACCATCGCCAACTTCCAGGCGTTCGAGAACGCGATGACCCTCGACATCGCCATGGGCGGTTCGACCAACACCGTGCTGCACCTGCTGGCTGCCGCGCACGAGGGCGAGGTGCCCTTCACCATGCAGGACATCGACCGGCTGTCGCGCCGCGTGCCGGTGCTGTGCAAGGTGTCGCCGTCGGTCGCCAACGTGCATGTCGAGGATGTCCACCGTGCCGGCGGCATCATGGGCATCCTGGGCGAGCTCGACCGTGCCGGCCTGCTGCACAACGGCTCGCCGATGATCCATGCCGAGAGCCTGTCGGCCGCCCTCGACCGCTGGGACCTGAAGCGCACCGAGAGCGAGGCCGTCGACAAGTTCTACCGCGCCGCCCCCGGCGGCGTGCCGACCGTGGTCGCGTTCAGCCAGGACCGGCGCTGGGACGAGGTCGATGCCGACCGCGCGGGCGGCGTCATCCGCGACCTCGAGCACGCTTTCTCCAAGGATGGCGGCCTGGCCGTCCTCTACGGCAATCTCGCCGAGGAGGGCTGCATCGTGAAGACGGCCGGCGTCGACGCGGCCATCCTGAAGTTCGTCGGGCCGGCCCGCATCTTCGAGAGCCAGGACGAGGCGGTCGAGGGCATCCTCGGCGGCAGGATCGCGGCCGGCGACGTCGTGCTGGTGCGCTATGAGGGCCCGCGCGGCGGGCCGGGGATGCAGGAGATGCTGTATCCGACCAGCTACATCAAGTCGGTCGGCCTTGGTAAGCAATGCGCGCTGGTCACCGACGGCCGCTTCTCGGGCGGGTCGTCGGGCCTGTCGATCGGCCACCTGTCGCCGGAAGCGGCGGAGGGCGGGCTGATCGGCCTGGTCGAGGATGGCGATGTCATCGAAATCGACATTCCCAACCGCTCCATCCGCCTCGACGTCGCCGACGACGAGATCGCCCGCCGCCGCGCGGCGATGGAGGCCAAGGGCGACCAGGCGTGGCAGCCGAAGCTGCGCCAACGCAAGGTGTCGGTCGCCCTCCAGGCCTATGCAGCACTGGCCACCAGTGCTGCCCGCGGCGCCGTGCGCGACGTCTCGACCCTGCGCCGCCGCTGAGCTGCCGCTGAGTCGGGGGCAAAGAAAAGGCGGGGCGCCCGATCCGGCGCCCCGCCTCTTTTACGCCCGCCTCTTTTACGCCCGTATCTGGCTAGCGCCCGTATCTGGCTAGCGATTGAGCTGGGTCAGGATCGTGTGAGTCTTTGGCACCAGCATGTAGTACTGGCCGGCGGCGTTGGTCGCCAGCGCCCGGCCACGGGCCTCGTCTCCGTGGCCCCAGAAGACGTCGCCGCGCACCGGGCCGCTGATGGCGCCGCCAGTGTCCTGCGCCACCACCAGGCGGCGCACCTCGTCGCCGCCGGGCCCGCGCGGGACGTGCAGCCACAGGAGCGCGCCCAGCGGCACATGGTGCGGGTCGACCGCCAGGCTGCGGCCGGCGGTCAGCGGCACGCCCTGGGCGCCGACCGGGTCCTTGCCGTCGCGCACGCGGAAGAAGACATAGCTCGGATTGTAGTTGAGCGCCGCCTGGCGGCGCTGCTCCGGCAGCCGGTCGAGATAGCGCTTCAGCGATTCGAACGAGCGGTCGGGAATGGCGCGCCGCTTGCTCAGCACGGCAGTCAGGTCGACGAAGCGATGGCCGTTCTGGCCGGCATAGCCGAGCCCAACCACGCTGCCGTCATCCATATGCACCCGGCCCGAGCCCTGGACCTCCAGCACATAGGCGTCGAACTCGCTGTCGACCCACAATAGCGGCTTCACGCCCTTGCCGAGCGCGCCGCGGGCGATCTGGGCACGGGTCGGCAGGGTCTTGCCATTGGCGCGGCCGGGATAGGCGTAGAGCGGCACGTTGTAGCGCTTGCTGGGCTTGCGTGAGCCGCGGAGCTGGGCCTCGTAATATCCGGTGAAGCGCCCATTGCCGCCGTTCTCGGTCTCGACCTTCACCGGCGTGAACCATCGCTCGAAGAACTTGCGCGCCGCCGCCTGGTCACCGGGCGCCAGGGTGGCCGCGACGTTGCAGACCTCGAACCAGTCGTCGGGGGTGGCGTCGACGCCGATCGCGATCATGCGCTGGTTGGCCAGCATGCCGCAGGAATGCAGCAGAGCCGGGATGGCTTCCGCCTGGCGATCCTGCGACCAGCCGGGCAGGATGGCGGGGCTGACCGCGGTGCGCGGCAGGTCGCGCAACGAGGAGGACCGCAGGATCTGGTCCAGCTCCTCCACCGTGCTTTCCGGTACCTGCGCGGCCGGCAGGGTGGCGGTCTGGCCCGGTTTCCCGTCCATCGCGCACGCACCCAGGGTCAGAAGGATGGCCAGTGTCCCCACACCGGCGCGGATTCGACGAACAAGCGTTAAGCGGCGCGTCGTGGCCGGCACCAAGCCCCCCTTTCCGTCGCCCACCCCGCGACGTCCCCTTGAATTCAGCCCCGCCGGCACCCGATGTCTCCCCAGACCAAGGGGCCGGCGCCGCTGAGTTAGCCGTGCCGGTTTCGAAGAGTCAATCGGCTGCGCGTCCCGCGCCATGGTCGCCGGATCGGTCGGACGGCCGCCTGCGGCCGCTGAAATGGTCGACCGCGACCCGGCAGGACAGGGCCCAGGCAGCGCCGATGAACCACCCCGCCAGCACGTCGGTCGGCCAGTGAACGCCCAGATAGACACGGCTCGCGCCGACCAGCCCGGTCACGGCGATGCCGACCCCGATCACGAACCGGCGCAGCGGCACCGTCGCCTGGACCCGTGCCAGGAGGCTGGCCAGCGTCAAATAGGCGACCGCCGACAGCATGGCGTGGCCGCTGGGAAAGCTGGCGGTATGGATCTCGGCCAGATGGGCCACCAGTTCCGGGCGAGGCCGGCTGAAGGCCAGCTTCAGCCCCGTGCTGAGCAAGGCACCACCGACGAACGAGACCGCGAGCAGAAGGATCGACGCGCGCTCGCGCAGCAGCGCGAAATAGGCGGCCGCGACCAGGCCGACCAGGACCACCACCGCGTGGCTGCCGAGCGCGGTCACGTCGCGGAAGAAGATCTCCAGCCACATCGGCCCCAGCGGATCGGCCGGGTCGGCCGGGTTGCGCAGCGCCAGCAGGAGGCCCTCGTCCCAGGCCCGCACAAGCCCCAGCCCCGCCTCCTCGCGGATCGCGGCCGCGATCAGGAACGCGGCCGCGGCGCACAGCAGGATGAGGAGTATGCGATACCGGCCGGATGCGTCGGTCATGATCCTCCCTAGCACGGCAAGGGGGCGGCGATGGAACCCTGTCGGATGAGGGGTGAAATGCGGAGCTTGGGCGAGTTCATGGTTCGTCAGGCTCACCATGAAGGTCGGAGCGCCGGCCCCTCCTCATGGTGAGCTTGTCGAACCATGACATCTCTCCGGCGAGAGATGACGGTTTCCGTCCAGATCACGGCACGGATGACGTTGCGGTTTCGTTGGAACTGAAGATGGCTGAACGCTTGGGCGGACCACGTCGCGCACTCCTGCTGCTGAACCCGCGGGCGCGCAATGGTGCGGCGGCACTGGACGACCCGACCTCGATCCTCCGCGCCGCCGGCATCACCGTCGTCGAGTGCCCGTGCCCGGAAGGGGAAAATTCCGCCGATACGATTCGCCGGCGCGCGCCGGAGGGCTTCACCGAGGTGATCGTCGGCGGCGGGGACGGCACCCTGAACGCCGCCGCGCCCGGCATCGTCGATACCGGCCTGCCCTTGGGCATCCTGCCGCTCGGCACCGCCAACGACCTCGCCCGGTCGCTGGCGATCCCGCCCGACCCGGCCGCGGCGGCGCGGGTCATCGCGGCCGGGCATCTGCGGCCGATCGACCTCGGCCAGGTGAACGACCACCTCTATTTCAACGTCGCCAGCATCGGCTTCAGTGCCGCCCTCGCCCGGCAATTGTCGCAGGAGACGAAGCGGCGCTGGGGGGTGCTGGGCTATGCCATCACCGCCTTCCGGGTGATGCGGCGCATGCGCGCCTTCCGGGCGGTGATCGAGCATGATGGCGGCCGCGACCACACCCGCACCGTGCAGGTGGCGGTCGGCAACGGCCGCTACTATGGCGGCGGCATGACGGTCGACGCCGAGGCGCGGCCGGACGACGGTACCCTGGACGTCTACAGCCTGGAGATCGACCATTGGTGGCGCCTGGTGGCGCTGGTGCCCTATCTCCGCCGCGGCACCCACGGCACCTGGCGCGACGTGCGGACGCTGCGCACCACCGCCTGCACGCTGCACACAAGCCGCCCCATGAGCGTCAATGCCGACGGCGAGATCGTGAGCAGGACGCCGGCGCATTTCAGGGTCCGCCCGGCGGCGGTCCGGGTGTTCGCGCCGGTCGACGGGGCGGCGTGATCGGGGCCGCGGGGTCCGTTACGCCGGCGGCACCAGGGCGGCATAGATGTCGCCGGAGTTCGCCGATTGCGGCAGGGCGGCGATCCATCCGGCGATGGCGGGGCCATCCCGCCAGGGGCCGTCGATCAGGCGCTGGCTCTCCCCCAGCGCGGCGGAGAAGCGGTAGGGCCCCAGCAGCGCCAGGCGATCGATGGCCGCATAGGCGACCTCGCGCTGGATGGTGGTGAACTCGAACGACAGGGCCGCGACCGGATGCGACAGGCCGGCCAACGCATCCGCCTCGAACCCCTCCACGTCGATCTTCATGAAGGCCGGGACGCCGTGGCGCCGGACCAGCTCGTCGAGGGTGACGAGCGGCACCTCGACCGCGCGGTCCCAATGTTGCCCCTCCCAGCCGGGGGCACCGTCGGCGGCGCGGATGAAGGCGGCGGACGCGGTCGAGATGGTCGGGTTGGCGCTGTTCACCCGCAAGGTGACCCGGCCGGGCGCCGCCCCGACCGCGACCGCCTCCAGCATCACCTGGCGGTCCCGGCCATAGAGGAGGCGCAGGACCCGTGCCAGGGCGGGCTGGGGCTCGACGGCGACCACCCGGCAGCCGAGCCGGCGGAACGAGGCCACCCGGTCGCCGACATGGCTGCCGACATCGAACACCAGGTCGCCCGCCCGCACGAATCGGGCATGGAGGCGGTCCATCGCCTCCCGGCGCGGCCGGCCGCGATAGTAGATGACGAGCGAACGGCCGATGCCGCGCGCGGTCCGCAGCAGACGCCGCATGGGCTACCCCTCGGCCGTGCCGGGTGCCGCCGGCCGCGGGCCGCCATGCCGGCCGGCGGCCAGCGCCAGGGCCGGCAGGCCGGCCTCGACCAGGGCCGGCGGCGGTGCGGTTTCCTCCGGCAGGCGGCCGAGCCCGAAGCGGGTCGCGGCCCGGCCGAGCGCCGGGATCGAGGTGACGACGGCGAAGGGCGCGGCCAGCAGCAGGCCCGCCAGCCCGAACTGGCCATAGGCCCACGCCTGCCACGAGAAGCCGAGGAAGATCGCGGTGCCGGCGATCCCCAGCAGGGTCTGCACCCACAGCGTCCGCAGGGCCAGCCACCAGGGCACGGCATGGTCGTCGCGCACCTGGCCAGTCCAGCCGCGCTTGCGGCGGAACGGCAGGCCGATCATGAAGAGCGTGTGGGCCAGCGTGGTGATGGGGAACAGCACCAGCGAGAACGCCATCTCGGCCAGCAGCCCCAGCGCAAGGCGCCCGGCCCCGCCGAAGCGGCGGCGCTCGCCGGCATCGGTCATGACGTCGATGGCGGTCGCGATCTTGGGCGCGAACACCATCAGGAAGACGAGCGCCACGACCAGCGGCCCGAGGGTCGGATCGAACATGCCGCCGTCGCCGATCGCAAGCCGCCAGCCGATCAGCCCGAACAGCCCGGCCCAGGCCGGCGCGCCGAAGAACATCAGCATCGCCAGGAGCAGATGGAAGCGGCTGCCGGGCAGCAGGCCCGGCATCCCCACCAGGCGGACATACTGCATGTTGCCGACGCACCAGCGCAGGTCGCGGCGGATGAACTCCACCAGGGTGGGCGGGTTCGCCTCCCAGCTACCGCCCTCCTCCGGCAGGACCCGCACCTCGAAGCCGGCGCGGCGCATGAGGGCCGCCTCGACCTGGTCGTGGCTCAGCACGTCGCCGCCGAGCGGCGGCCGGCCCGAAAGCTTCGGGATATGGCAATGCCGGGTGAAGGGGTCGACGCGGATGATCGCATTGTGCCCCCAATAGGGGCCGCAATCGGCCTGCCAGGCGGCCGACCCCAGCGTGTAGGAGCGCATGCCAAGCCGCATGCCGAGCTGGAACAGTCGGGCGAACAGGCTGGTGCTGGGCATGCCCGCGACCAGGGTCTGGACGATACCGAAGCGTGGCTCGGCCTCCATGATCCGGACCAGCTTCAGCACCGCGTCCGGCGCCATGATGCTGTCCGCATCCAGCGTGACCATGAAGTCGTAGTCACCGCTCCAGGTGAGGCAGAAGTCCCGGATGTTGCCGGCCTTGAAGCCCTCGTTCGAGGACCGCCGGCGATAGGTGGCGGGGTGCAGGCGCGCCAGTGCCGCGGCCTCCGTCTCCTCCGCCGCCGCGACTTCGGCGTGGTCGGTGTCGCTCAGCACGAAGGCGTGGAAGCGGTCGCCGAAGCCCGCGCGCTCCAACCCTTCCATAAGCTGGCCCACGGCACGGAATGCGCGCGCCGGGTCCTCGTTGCGGATGCAGATGACGATCGCCGTCCGGGTGGCGATGGGCGCGTCGTCGCGGGCATTGCGCGCGAAGGGGGCGACCGCCGCCACCGCATCCGGCGTCGCCCAGCGCAGCGCCAGGTAGATGGCGGCGTTCCAGAAGCCGATGACGCACCAGGGCACCGTGAAGGCGAAGAGCGCCAGCATGGCGAGGTCGAGCCAGCCGAAGCCGCCGGGCGCGAGAGCGGCCGCCATCAGCGCCACCATCGCCAGCGTGCTCGCACTCGCCACCAGCGCATAGATGCGCCGTCGCCGGGTGATGGACGGGTCCGAATTCCCACTCACCGACATGCTTCAGGTTCCTCGGAGGGTACGCACAGCCTGGGTAAACTCATCTCTCCTGCCGCCATGGGGAACCCCGCCGGCACCGCCAACAGGTCGCGGTGGCCGACCAGGAGGGTAAGGCTGCCGGCCGCCGCCTGGGCATGGCGGCGTTCACCCCACGCGGCGACCCGCGCCGCGTCCGGCGGCGACTGGTGCGTCGCCGCATCGACGGCGCCGTCGATCATGGCTGCCAGCATGCCATGGGCGGCGGCCGGGATGTGCCAGTCGCTGGGCACGGAAATGACCCGGGCGTGGCGACGGCGGAAGGCGGCCGCCGTCCAGGCGGGCGCGGCCGGACCGAGCGCGGGCCCGAGCCCCAACCCCTTCGGCCGGCGCTGATGGCTGGCGAAGAGCCGCGCCACCAGCGCGTCGTCCGCATCGCCCGGCATCCAGCGCAGGCGCCCGTCGACCACCAGCGGCGCATAGAAGGGCAGGCCGCGGTGCGTCAACGCACAGGCCAGCTGTGCGATCCAGCCGGCCGTCGCCAGGTCGAGCAGGGCAAACGCCGTCACCGCCTCGCCGCCGCGATCGAGGATGTGGGTCCAGCCGCCGGCGAGGTTGCGCTGTTCGCCGCGCGCCCGGGCAAGGGGCTGGGCATCGGCCGCCAGGGCGCGTCGCAACAAAGCGGGGTCGCCTTCGACGAAGGTCCAGCGAGCGGCATCGCCGACCAGGGGTCCAAGCGCGCGGCGGGCCGCCCCCGTCCCCGCCCCGAGATCGACGATCCGCGGCCGGGGCGGCAGCAGGCCGGCGAACCGCACGGCCAGCGCCGGCGAGCGGGCGGCATCGTCGAACGGCGCCCGCAGCGCCAGCCAGTCCGACGAGAAGCCGCTCATGACGCAAAGCGCCGGACGGCGGCGGCGAATGCGCGGGCGGTATCGTCCCAGGTCGGCAGCCGGTCGCCGGCCGCAGCCGCGGCCCGCGCCAGGCCGGCGCGCAACCCCGGGTCGCCCACCATGCGGCGCAGCGCGGCGCGCAATGCCGCCACGTCGCCGGGCGGCACCAGCAACGCCGCCGCCTCGGGCACCGTCTCCGGGATCGCCCCGCCGCGCGCCGCCACGATCGGCAGGCCGGCCCGCAGCGCCTCGCCGAGCGCCATGCCGTAGCCTTCGTAATGGGCGGGATGGACGAAGACATCCGCCGCGCCATAGGCGGTGGCGACCGCCTCGTCCGAAACCTCCCCCGCCAACGTGACCCGGTCCGCCAGCCCTGCCTCGGCCAGGAACCGCTGCAAGCCCGCCGCCAGGGCGGGGTCGCGGTCGGTGGCACCGATGCAGGTCAGCTCCCAGGACAGGTCGGCCATGTCCGCCAGCGCCTCGAACAGCATCCGGTGGCCCTTGCGCGGCACGATGGCGGCGACCGACAGCAGCCGCACCGTCCCAGGTCGACCCGGGCGGAGGCCACGTGGCATCGGGTCCACGCCGGGCGGGACCACGGCCACCTTGCCGGCCGGCACCGCGTAGTCGGCGACCAGCGCCCGCGCGGTGAAGGGGCTGGTGACGATGATGCCGGCGACCTTCGCCAGGCAGGCACGTTCCGACCGGCGCAGCGTCGCCGCGTCGGCAGGCGACAGGCCGGTCTCCTCCGCCAGCGGGTGATGGACCAGCGCGATCACCGGGCAGCCTGCCTTCGCCAGGTCGAACGCCGGCAGGGCCAGCCCGTCGATCACCAGCGGCAGCCGCCCCCTCGCCAGCACACCGGCGGCGCTCGACCGGGCGGCGGCATCGACGAAGGGATAGGTGCCCGGCATCTCATGGACCACGACCTCCCACCCCGCGGCGCGCAGCCCCTCGACGACGCGGCGGTCGTAGATCGTCCCCCCGGTGCGCCGGTCGAGCGGGCCGGGGAGCGCCAGGTCGAGACGCTTCACGCGGCAGCCGGGATCGGCCCCTCGAAGCTGGCCCAGGCGCGCGGCGATTCGCGCAGGATCACCTTCAGCGAATGCAGGCGCCCGGCGGTGTCGGGGCCGAGGTCGCCGGCGGCCGCGCGCACCGCCAGCCGCCGGTGGATCTCTGCCGACAGGAACTCGGTGGTCGTGTTGACGCCCTGGAAGACGGCCTCGGCATCGAGGTTGCGGTAGTCGAAGGCGGCCAGCACCTCGCGCAGCGCCGTCATCGCCCGGCCGATGTCGCAGACGACGCCGTTGGCGTCGAGGTCCGGCCGGCGGAACTCCGCCTCCACCGCATAGGTGGCGCCATGCAGTGCCTGGGCCGGCCCGAACAGCGCCCCCTTGAAGCTGTGGGCGATCATGAAATGGTCGCAGACGGTGACGGCATACATGGCAATCGGCCCTCGGAAAGCGGAGTCAGGGATAGCGGATGACGTGGCACAGCATCCCGGCGGGCGCTTCCGCCAGTCGCCGCATGGTGCCGGGCAGGTCCTCGAAGGCGCTCTCGCCGGTCAGGAGATGGTCGAAGACGGGGTCGCGCAGCAGGTCCAGCGCCAGGTCCAGCCGCCGCCGGTAGGACCAGCGGCCACGCTGCGCCGGGGCGATGCGGCCGACCTGGGATGACCGCAAGGTGAGCCGCCGCGCATGGAAGGCGCCGCCGAGCGGCAGGGTCGCGGGCCGGGATCCGTACCAGCTCAGCACCGTCACCACCGCCTCGTCGCCGGCCAGCGCCAGCGCGGTGACGAGGCCGTCCGGCACCCCCGACGCCTCGAAGACCCCGTCACATTCGGCCGGCGCATCGGCAGACAGCGCGAAGCCGACGCCGAGCGCCGCCGCCAAGGCCGCCTTGGCCGGGTCGATATCGACCAGCGTCACCGCGGTGCCGGGTACGGCGGCGGCGAGGCGCGCCACCGCGGCCCCGACCACGCCGGCGCCGATCACCGCCACGCGCTGCCCCGGCAGGACGGGTGAGTCCCACAGCGCGTTGATCGCCGTCTCCAGATTGGCCGCCAGCACGGCGCGGCGCGCGGGCAGGCCCGCCGGCAGGCGGGCGACCGCGGCGGCGGGAACCACGAAGCGGTCCTGGTGGGGATGCAGGCAGAAGACGGCCGCCCCCAGCCACTCCGCCGGGCCGGATTCGACCTCGCCTACGGCGCAGTAGCCGTATTTCACCGGATAGGGGAAGTCGCCCGCCTGGAAGGGGCAGCGCATCGTCCCCCACTCGCTTTCCGGGACCCGGCCGGCGAAGACCAGCGCCTCGGTCCCGCGCGACACGCCGGTCCAACGGGTGCGGACCAGGACGTCGCCGTCGCCCGGCGGGGACAGCGGTGCAGGTCGGATCTCGCCGCGCCCCGCGCCGGTCGTCCAGAAGGCCCGGGCGCCGCGATCAGAGGCGGCGGGCGACATCGCAATCGAACAGGACATCGTCGCCCATGCGGAAGATCCGGGTGGGTGGCCGCAGGGCCTCGCCCAGGTTGGCCAGCGGCGGCAGGGCCAGCGCCGGCCGGCCGGACCCCAGGATCATCGGCGCGACCGCGATCTGCAGGCGGTCGAGGCAGCCCTCCATCAGGAAGCGGGAGACGGTGACCCCGCCCCCTTCGACGAAGATGCGCCGGCAGCCGAGGCCGGCCAGGGTCGCGACCACCGCGCCATAATGGATGGTGTCCTGCCGGCGGGGGACGCCGATCACCCGGGCGTCGCCGATCGCGGGACGATCGACGCGATCCTCGGCGCAGAGCAGGATCGTCTCCACCTCGCCGTCCCGGAACAGGCGATAGCGGTCGTCGAGCCGCCGCTCGGTGTCGATGACGACTCGCATCGGATGGCGCCCCGGCACGCGCCGCACCGTCAGCCGCGGATCATCATGCCGCACAGTGCCGGCACCGACGACGACGGCATCGGCCAAGGCCCGCATCCGGTGCAGGTGGTCGAGATTGGCAGCACAGGTGATGTAGGTGGATTCGCCCGATTCGGTGGCGATGCGCCCATCCAGGCTCTGTCCCAGATGGGCGAAGACAAGCGGCCGGCCGGCGGCCGCGGCCAGGAAGGGCGCGTAGAGATCGAGCAACTCGGCGGCTTCGGGGTCGGCGCTGCCCTCGCACCACCAGCCACCCAGCGCATCGACGGCGACGACATTGGCGCCGCATTGGCCGGACGCCAGCGCGCACAGCCCTGCCCAGGCCTCAGCGCCATTCAAACCACCGGGCCGTGCGGGGGCCGCGTCAGGGCCGATCGGCAACAAGGGAGGTCCAGGCTCCGCTAGAGTCGGGACCGGAAGCGGTCCGTGATGGCGATTGTAGCCTAGATAGTCCGTTCTCCGGCAGAGGGAAGCCCCGGCAGCGCCCGGCCAGCGGGCGATTCAGAGTTGGGCCGGCCGGTTCCCCACGATTCGCGTCCGCAGGCCGGTGGACAGCCAGTCGATCAGCGACACCGTCACCAGGATCATCATGACGAGGAAGGACACGGTCGGCCATTCCAGGGTGCGGATCTGCTCCGACAGATGCAGCCCGATCCCCCCTGCCCCGACGATGCCGATGATGGTCGCCGAACGGGTGTTGCTTTCGAAATAGTAGAGCACCTGGCTCAGCATCACCGGCAGCACCTGGGGCAGGATGCCGAAGCGGATTTCGTGCAGCCGGCCGCCGCCGGCCGCCACGATCCCCTCGCACGGCTTGCGGTCGGCCACTTCGACCGCCTCGGAGAACATCTTGCCGAAGCTGCCGAGGTCGGACGACATGATCGCCAGCACCCCCGCGAAGGGCCCGAGGCCGACCACGTTGATCCAGATCAGCGCCCAGATCAGCGTATCGACGCCGCGCACGGAATCGAGGAAGCGCCGCGACAGGAAGTGCAGCACGCGCTGGCCGACCACGTTCCTGGCCGCGAGGAAGCCGAGCGGCAGGCCGATGAGGGCCGCCGACAGCGTGCCCAGGAAGGCGATCGCCACCGTCTCGGCCAGCGCGGACAGGAAGAGGACGAGCCGGGCCGTGGTGCCGAAATCGGGCGGGACCATCAGCACGACGAAGGTGCCGAGGCGGCCGGCGCCGGCGATCAGCCGGTCCGGCGTGAAGCCGACCCACCACATGCCGGCCAGCAGCAACAGCACCGGCGCGGCGATGGCGGCGATGGTCCGGGCGCGCCTGGCGGGTGAGCCGGCGAAGATCGCGGGATGGCGGCCCCGCAGCTCCGCCAGCCGCTGCGCCGCCTCGCGGGCGCCCACGGCGTCGGTCATCGGCCGGCCTCCATGCCCAGCAGCGCGTGGCGCAGCCGCTCGGTCGCCATGTCGATGACGATGACGGCCGCGATGATCAGCAGCAGGATGGCGGAGACGTCGGCGTAGTAGAATTTGCGGATCGCCTCGATCAGGTCCTGGCCGATGCCGCCGGCCCCGACGAAGCCCATCACGGCGGCCCCGCGGACATTGATCTCGAAGCGCAGCAGCGTGTAGCTGGCGAAGTTCGACAGCACCTGCGGGACGACGGCGAAGCGCACCGTCTGCACCCAGCCGCCGCCGGCCGCGACCGTCCCTTCGACCGGCCCCATGTCGGCATTCTCGACCACCTCGGCGAACAGCTTGCCGAGCGCGCCGGTGGTGTGGATGGCGATGGCGAGCACGCCCGGAAGCGGCCCCAGGCCGAAGGCGATGACGAAGATCAGCGCGAAGACGATCTCCGGCACCGTGCGGCAGAATTCGAGGAAACGCTTGGCCGCGAAGCGCAGCCAGGCCGGCCGTGCCATGTTGCGGGCGGCGACGAAGCACCAGACGAAGCCGCCGAGGAAACCGAGCGTGGTGCCGACATAGGCGATCAGCAGCGTCTCGGCCAGCAGCCGCAACCACTTCAGGATGCCCCAGTACCACTCGCCGACATCGAGCAGCACCGAGCGGCCGGCGAGGTCGCCGCTGTCGAAGACGAAGAGACGGCCGAGATAGGTGGCCAAGCGGTGGAGATTGGCGAACAGCCGGGGCGGATCGACCTCGGCCACCAGGGCCGCGACCAGCACGGCCAGGGCCAGGATGACGCCGCCCAGGATGGTCTGGCGGCGGCGGGCGGATACGGCCTTCTCATAGGCCGCGCGCACCGGCTCCAGCGCGGCATCCGGCAGGCGATGAAGGGTCTGCTTCACGTCGGTACCTGTCGAGGAAGGATGGCCGGCCGGGTTCGATCCGGCCGGCCACCCCTCGCCCGCTTCAGCTGGCGCGGCGCTTGCGCAGGTTGTCGACGAACTTGTTCAGCTCGACGATCGGCGCGTAATCCTTGTGGGTGGTCGGCTTCCAGATCCGCGACTGGCCGTCGGTCAGCTGCCTGAACGCGTCGGGGTCCTTCTTCTCGACTCCGAAATAGGCGTCGCGGATGGCCGTCTTCAGCTCGTCCGGCAGGTCCGAGAGATAGGCCACCGGCGAGTTCACGATCTGGTCGGACTTGAAGATGATGCGGTAGTCGGCGTACTTCGCCATCGACTTTCGGTCCATCCGCATCAGGTTCGATTCCGCCTCGTCGTTCCACCAGTTGGCGGCGACGTCGACGGTGCCCTGCTCCAGCGCGATGATCGCGTTCTCGTGGCTGCCGGTGTAGACGACGCGGCCGAAGAAGGTGTCGGGATCGATCTTCATCCGATCCAGCGCGAAGCGCGGCACATTGTTGCCGGAGGTCGAGTTGGGATCGACCAGGCCGAGGTTCTTGCCCTTCAGGTCCTCGATCTTCTGGTAGGGGCTGTCCTTCTTCACATAGAAGACCGAGTAGTAGCCGGTCGAGCCGTCGAGGTTCACCTGCATGGCGAACGGCTCGACCTTGGCGCCGGTCATGTAGGCGCGGGCATAGGAGGCCGGCCCGTACTGCGCGATGTGGATGTTGCCGGCCTTCTGGCCTTCGATCACCGCCGCATAGTCGTTGGCGATGCGCAGCGTCACCTTGGTGTCGAGCTCGCGCGCCAGATACTGGGTGAATTTCGAGAAACGTTCGGTCATGCCGGACGCGTTCTCATCGGGAATGGCGGCCAGGACCAGCTCGGGATATTTCGCCTTCCAGGCGGGGGCCTGGCCCTTGGTCTGCGCCTGCGCGGCGGTGCCGACGAGCAGCAGGGACGCGGCCGCGAGGCCGGTCAGGACGGTACGCCTCAACATGGGGATGCTCCTTCGATCAGGGGTCGGATGCTCAGGCGGTGGCGGGCAGGGCGGCGCCGAGGTCGGAGCGCTGGCGACCCGCCTCCTCCGTCCCCAGCACGTCCGCCGCTTCGAGGCCGTAGAGTTCGCGCGCGACATCGTCGGTCAGGGCGGCCGGGACGTCGTCGAACACCACCCGGCCGGCGGCCATGCCGATCAGCCGGTCGCAATAGCCGCGCGCCAGGTCGAGCGAATGCAGGTTCACCAGGACGGTGATGCCGTAGTGGCGGTTGATGCGCTGGATCGCGTCCATGACGACGCGGGTGTTGCGCGGGTCGAGGGACGCCACCGGCTCGTCCGCCAGCAGGATGCGCGGCTCCTGGACCAGCGCGCGGGCGATGGCGACGCGCTGCTGCTGCCCGCCCGACAGGCTGTCGGCGCGCTGTGCGGCGATGCCACCGATATCGAACTGCTCCAGGGCGGAAAGGGCGACCGCCTTGTCCTCCGTCGGCCACAGGCGGAGCAGGCTGCGGTGCAGCGGCACATGGTTGAGACGGCCCATCAGGACGTTGGTCAGCACGTCCATGCGGCCCACCAGGTTGAACTGCTGGAAGACCATGGCGCAGGTCTGGCGCCAGCGGCGCAGGCCGACGCCGCGCAGCGCCGACACTTCCTTGCCGTCGAAGAGGATGCGCCCGGCCGTGGGGTCGACCAGGCGGTTGATCATGCGCAGCAAGGTCGACTTGCCGGCGCCGGACCGGCCGATGACGCCGACGAACTGGCCGTCGGGCACCCGGATGTCGGCCCCGGCGACCGCCCAACGCTCGCCGAAGCGTTTCCCCAACCCCTGCAGATCCAGCATGCTGCGTCGCACCATTTCCGAGTGGAATGGCCGCAAGCTGCCAGCGCCCGATGACACCGTGATGACGGTTGGGTGACGTCCCGACTTCGGGCCGACATCGGCCCCCATCACAACGGCGTGACACCCCCTCCCCCGCCGGCGAACCGAGGATTACCGATGGTACAACCGCGCAGCACGGGCGCGGACCCGCGGGAGGTGAAGCATGTCCAAGCGAACCTTGGTTCCGGGAGCCTTCGCCATTGCGATCGGATTGCTTTCCGGCTTCGGCGCGTCGGCTGCCGATCATCGGGTGACGATGGCCAACAGCACTTACGGCCCGGCGCTGGTGCAGGCGAAGGTCGGCGATGTCCTGGTCTTCGACAATGACGACGACGACACCAGCCATGTGGTCTTCGTCCCCACGGTCGGGCACGGCGTCGACCTTGGCACCCAGAAGTCCGGCGAGCAGCGCCGCATGACCTTGCGCCGGCCTGGCCGCTTTGAGGTCGAATGCGTGCTGCACGAGCACATGAAGATGACCGTGGAGGTCGACCGATGACCCGCCTCCCCCTGGCCGCCGTCGCCACCCTGGCCGCCGCGCTGGCCGCCCCGCCCGCATGGGCCGGCCCCGAGCGCGTGGCCTTCCCGGCCGACTATCCGACGCGCTTCGTCCAGTACAACCAGGTGGAGCGGCCCGACCGCAAGCCGCCGGTCATCCGCTTCTTCTACGCCAACCCCGAGGCGTTCGCGGCCATGGGCCCGGGCAAGCCCTCGCCGGAGGGCACGGTCCTGGTCATGGAGGACCGCAAGGCCGCGCTCGGCGCCGACGGGCAGCCACTGCTCGACGCCGACGGCCGTTGGGTCCCGACGCCCGAGATCGTCGCCATCGCGGTGCAGGAGAAGCGCGCCGGCTGGGGCGCCGACTATCCGCCGGCCAAGCGCAACGGCGACTGGGACTACGCCGCCTTCAACCCGAAGGGCGAGTTGCGGACGGAGGTGAAGACCGACAGTTGCTTCACCTGCCATCTCAACCGCACCGGCCGCGACCACACCTTCACCTTCGTGAAGTTCTTCGAGGATCGCGGCCGGTAGCGATGGGAGGCCAGGCGAACGCATGGTTCGTCAGGCTCACCATGAGGGTCAGAGTGCCGAATTTTCCTCATGGTGAGCTTGCCGAACCATGAAATCTCTCCGAAGGCCGATGGCCCTCAGGCCAGCCCGTTCGCGAACTTGGCGCGCTGCGTCGCCGCCCCCATCAGCAGCGACAAGTCGTTGCCGCAGAGGATCATCCGCACGCCCATTTCGACGTACTTCTTCATCGGCTCCTCGACATAGACGCCGCCCATGCCGGCCCACTTGCCGTGCTTCTTGCAGGCCGCGATCACCGTCTCGTAGGCCTTGACCACGTCCGGGTGGGTGAGCTGGCCGGAGATGCCCATCTCCATGGTCAGGTCACTGGTGCCGATCAGCAGCACGTCGATACCGGGGACGGCCGCGATGGCGTCGGCGTTGGCGATCGCGGTCGGCGTCTCCAGCATCACCACCACCAGCAGGGCCTTGTTGAAGGCGGCGGCGGCATCGGCGTTGGACACGGGCGCGAAGTTGAGCTGCGGCATGCCGCCGGCGACCGAGCGGTGGCCCTGCGGCGGGTAGCGCAGCCGGTCGGCGACGGTCTTCGCCTCGTCGGCGGTGTCGACATGCGGGATGACGATGCCCATGGCACCGCCGTCCAGCACCCGGGTCGCCATGTCGTACTGGCCGTTGGGCACGCGCACGATCGGCGCGATGCCGACGCCGTTGCCGGCGATGGAGATCTGCACCGCCTGGTCGAGCGTCATGGAATTGTGCTCGAGGTCGATGAACAGCCAGTCGAACCCGGCCGTCTTCATCGCCGGCGCGATATCGACCGTGCGCGCCTGCCGCAAGCCGATGCCGGCGGCGACCTTGCCCGCCTCCAGACGCTTGCGCGCCTGGTTCACAATTTCAACCATGATCCGAATTCCTCCTGAACCGCGTCGGGGCCGAGCGGCGCCCGGCCGGCATGATGCCCGACGAAGGCGGCTGCCGTCACGGCATGTGACGAATGGGCGGCCCGATTGCCCGGCAAGAACCGGAGTTCGACCTGAGCGGGATCGGCCTACCCCATGGCCCGTGGTCATCGACCGATGTTGGTGATCCTCGCACGAACCCACGAAGAGGAAATCGACATGAGCAAGGAAGAGGACAACAAGGCCGTCGTCATGCGCTGGTTCACCGAGTTCTGGGGCGAGCGGTGCAACCTGCCGGTGGTCGACGACATCGCAGCGCCCGACATGCTGCTGCAATACTCGCTTCACGAACCGCGCCGCGGCCGCGACGACATCAAGGCGTTCATGACCGGCTTCCGTGAAGCGTTCCCGGATCTCAAATTCTGGGGCACCGCCGACCTGATCGCCGAAGGCGATTATGTCGTCGGCCAGTGGGAAGGCGGCGGCACGCACACCGGCCCGGCCTTCGGCGATTTCCTGGTCGGCCGGCTGCCCGCCGCGACCGGCCGGAAGATGCACTTCACCGGCACCACGGTCCTCCGCCTGCGGGATGGCAGGATCGTCGAGGAGATCGGCCTCGACGACGGTGTCACGGCGCTGACCCAGCTCGGCCTGATCAAGGCCGCCTGATCCAAAGCAGCCGCCGCCCTGGGGTTCGTTCGGGGCGGCGGCCCGCCGTCAGACCACCATTACCCGGCGACGCCCAGCGCGCGCGCATACAGTTCCGGCTTGAACCCGACCAGCAGCCGATCATCGCCCAGGTCGAGCACCGGTCGCTTGATCATGGAGGGCTGCGCCAGCATCAGCGCGATCGCCTTCGGCGCATCCAGCGCGTGGCGATCCGCCTCCGGCAGCTTGCGGAAGGTGGTGCCGGCGCGGTTGAGCACCGTTTCCCAGCCGAGTTCACGGCACCAGCGCTCCAGCCGCCCGCGGTCGATCCCGGCCACCTTGTAGTCGTGGAAGCCGTAGGCGACGCCGTGGCCGTCGAGCCAGGTGCGGGCCTTCTTCATCGTGTCGCAGTTCCTGATGCCGTAGATCGTGATGGCCAACGCCGGAGCTCCCCATGCTGGTCCCGGCCGCGGACCCGTCCCGGCCGACCCGTCCCCGCGGGATAGATCATCGGCGCCCGGCCTGGCAATGCGGGCCGGTCAGATCGCCAGGTACTCGTTCCGCAGCTCGGCGCTGTCGAGCACCGCCTTTGCCGGCCCGTCGAACACGATGTGGCCCATGTCGAGGATCAGCGCGCGGTCGGCCAGTTCCAGCGCGGCCACGGCATTCTGCTCGACGATGATGGTGGTGATGCCGAGCTGCTTGATCTCGCGGACGATGCCTTCGATCTCCTGGACGATGACCGGCGCCAGCCCCTCATAGGGTTCGTCGAGCAGCAGCAGCTTCAGGTCCCGCGCCAGGGCGCGGGCCACCGCCAGCATCTGCTGCTCGCCGCCCGACAGCGTCACGCCCTCCTGCCTGCGCCGTTCGGCCAGCCGCGGGAAGCGATCGTAGATCCGCTCCAGGGACCAGCCCTTCGGCGCCGCAATCTGCGCGAGCAGGAGGTTCTCCTCGACCGTCAGTCCCGGGATGATGCGGCGATCCTCCTGGACCAGCTGCACGCCGCGCTGGGCTGCCTGGAAGTCCCGCAGCTTGTGGATCGCCTCGCCGTTCAGCCAGATCTCGCCGCGCTTCAGTTCCGGGTCGCCGGCGCGCGCCAGCGTGCGCAGCGTCGAGGTCTTGCCGGCGCCGTTGCGCCCCAGCAGCGCCACCACCTCGCCCTCGGCGACATCGAAGCTGACACCCTGGACGATATAGCTCTCGCCGTAGAAGGCGTGGATGTCGCGCACGCTGAAATAGGCGGGTACGGCCGCGGTGAAGCAGGCAGGCGCCGCCGCCGCGGCCTGGATGTCCGGCATGGTCGTCGCGTTCATCAACGCGTCCCTCCCAGATAGGCTTCCTGGACCGTGGGGTTGCCCCGGACCTCGTCGGGCGGGCCATCGGCGATGATGCGGCCGCGCGCCAGCACCGTGATGCGGTCGGCCAGCGAGAACACGACATGCATGTCGTGCTCGATGATGACCTTCGTCATGCCGCGCCCCTTGATCTTCTTGAGAAGGTCGATCGTGGAGTTGGTGTCGTGGCGCGACATGCCGGCCGTCGGCTCGTCGAGCAGCAGCAGCCGGGGATGCTGGACCAGGCCCATGGCCAGTTCCAGCCGGCGCTTGTCGCCGCGCGACAGGCTGGCCGCGACGGCGTCCTTCTGGTTGGCCAGGCCGACATCCTCCAGCCAGTGCAGGGCCTCGCCGCGGATGTCGGCCTGGTCCGAGACCAGCTGCATGGCGTTCAGCCGGAACGCGCCGTCGCGCCGGGCGAAGGCCGGGACCATGACGTTCTGGAGAAGCGTCAGGTCGGGAAATATCTCCGGCGTCTGGAACACCCGGACGATGCCCATCTGGTTGATCTCGTGCGGCTGCTTGCCGGTGATGACCTGGCCGTTGAAGACGACGGCCCCGGTGTCCGGCGCGATCCGCCCGATGCAGACATTCAGCAGGGTCGACTTGCCGGCGCCGTTCGGGCCGATGATGGCGTGGGTGGTGCCCTCCTCGACCTGAAGGTCGACGTCGGACAGCGCGTGCAGCCCGCTGAAGCTCTTATGCACGTCGGCGACATGCAGGACGACGTTGCGTGTCGACATGGCTCTACTCCGCCGGCTGGGTTTGGCCGGCGGCGACCTTCTTGCCGTCGCCCGGCCGCCGGTTGAACAGGTTCCATATCCGGCGCAGCCCTTCCATGATGCCGCCCGGCAGGAAGATCACGATGAACAGGAAGACCACGCCCAGCGTCAGGTTCCAGCCATCGCCGACGAACAGCGAGAAGAAGGCGACCACCGGCCCTTCGATGACGTCCGGCAGGAAGCCCAGCACGCCATGCAGCGTCGTGTCGCTGAAGGACGAGAAGATGTTCTCGAAATACTTGATGACGGCCGCGCCGAGGACCGGCCCGACCAGCGTGCCGACGCCGCCGAGGATGGTCATCAGCACGACTTCGCCGGACGCCGTCCATTGCATCCGCTCGGCGCCGACCAGCGGGTCGGTGACGGCCATGAGGCCGCCGGCCAGCCCCGCATACATGCCGGAAATGACGAAGGCGGCCAGCAGATAGGGGCGCGTGTTGAAGCCGGTGTAGCGCATCCGGGTCTGGTTGGACTTGATCGCCCGCAGCATCATGCCGAAGGGCGAGCGGAAGATGCGCAGCGCGATGAAGAAGCAGAGGATCAGCATCACCGCGCACAAATAGAACCCGACATAGCCGCCGCCGCTGGTATAGGCGGCGAAGAGGTTCACCCGGGGCAGGCCGGCCCCCGGCGTGATGAACAGCGCGTCGATGATTCGGGGGTCCTGGAGCGACAGCTGCAACCCCGTCTCGCCGTTGGTCAGCGGCGTCAGCACGGAATAGGCCAGGTTGTAGCTCATCTGGGCGAAGGCCAGGGTCAGGATCGAGAAGTAGATCCCGGACCGCCGCAGGCTGATATAGCCGATGACCAGCGCGAACAGCGCGGCGAAGGCGATGGCCATGACGATCGCCGGGATGGCGTTCATGGTGAAGAGCTTGAACGACCACACCGCCGCGTAGGAGCCGACGCCGAGAAAGGCCGCATGGCCGAAGGAGAGGTAGCCGGTCAGGCCGAAGAGGATGTTGAAGCCGATGGCGAAGATGCCGAAGATGCAGAACTTCTGCATCAGGGCCGGATAGGCGGCGCCGATCGGAGCCAGGATGATCGGCAGGCAGAGGACGACGGCGCTGAAGCCGGCCAGCAGCAGCCAGTCGTTGCGTGCGGAATTGTTCGACACGGCATTGTTCGACACGGGGATCAGTCCTCCATCACGCCTTTGCGACCCAGCAGCCCGCGCGGCAGGGTCAGCAGAATGGCGACCGCGACCAGATAGATGATGATGTGGTCGATGCCCGGCACGATGGCCTTCACCTCGTTCATCGAGGCGAAGGACTGCAGGATGCCCAGCAGGAAGCCCGCGGCCACCGCACCGCCGAGCGAGCCCATGCCGCCGACGACCACGACCACGAACGACAGCACCAGGAACTCCATGCCCATGTGGTAGTCGGGCGGCAGGATCGGCGTGTACATGACGCCGGCGACGCCGGCGACCACCGCGGCCAGGCCGAACACCACGGTGAAGCGCCGCTGGATGTCGATGCCGAGGAAGCCGACGGTCTGGCGGTCATGCATCCCCGCCCGCACCACCATGCCGTAGGTGGTGAATTGCAGGAACCCGAGCACCCCGGCGATCACCGCCAGCGAGAAGAGCAGGTAGATGATGCGCCACCACGGATAGGCCAGCGTCTCGCCCCAGCCGAACAGCATGCCGACATAGGCCGTGCCGCCGAAGGCGGCCGGCGCCGGCTGCGGGATCGGGTTGGCGCCGAAGAAGTGCTTGATGATTTCCTGGATGACGATCGCCAGGCCGAAGGTCACCAGGATCTGGTCGGCCGGGGGGCGCTTGTAGAAATGGCGGATCAGGCCCCGCTCCATGACGATCCCGATGACCAGCATCACCGGGATGGCCAGCACGATCGATGCCGGGACCGAGTAGTCGTTGAGCCATTTGCCGAAGTCGCCCAGCCAGGCCTCGACATAGGGCGTGCGTATCTCGAGCGGGCTGCCCCAGGCCGTGGTCCGGCCCGGGTCGACGACGACGCTCTCCAGCTTCAGCAGCTTGTTGAAGGTGACGGCGCAGAAGGCGCCCAGCATGAACAACGCCCCATGCGCGAAATTCACCACGCCCAGCGTGCCGAAGACCAGGGTCAGGCCCAGCGCGATCAACGCATAGGCGCCCCCCTTGTCGAGGCCGTTCAGCACTTGCAGCAGGATCGCGTCCATCTTCGTCGGCCCACCATCGATCATCCGCCCCGGAGAAGGACGATCGGCCGCCCGTCCGGGCGGCCGATCGCCGGGTCGTCAGGTCAGCACGCCTTGGGCGTGGCCGGCCCGAGGTCCCCGCCGAATATCGCGGGGTCGTAGGTGAGGTCCGCCCGCGGGACGACCTTCACGACCTCCATGAGGTCGTACTTGTCCTTCGGCTTCTCCTTGCCGCGAACGACGAGGCAGGACTTCATGCATTGATGGTCCTCGGCGCGGTAGAGCGTCTTGCCGTTGCCCATGCCGTCGAACTCGAAGCCCTCCAGCGCCTTGATGACGGCCGGGGCATAGAAGGTGCCGGCGCGCTCGCAGGCGTCGGCATAGAGCAGTGCCTGGACATAGCAGGTGTGCGCCGCCTGCGAGGGCGGGGTGCCATATGCCGCCCCGAAGGACTTGGTGAAGACCTTCGTCGCCTCGTCGTCGAGCTTCCAGTCCCAGTTGCTGGTGCCGAGGATGCCCTTGACCGCGTCGCCGGCACCCTGCGCCATCAGCTCGGAGAACAGCGGCACCACGATCTCGAACTTCTTGCCGTTGACCTGCTTGTTGCGCAGGCCGAACTGCACGGCCTGGATCAGGGAATTCACCATGTCCTTGCCGTAGTGGTTGAGGATGAGGACATCGGCGCCGGAATTGAGCACGGGCGTGATGTATTGCGAGAAATCGCCGGCACCGAGCGGCGTGCGCACGGCGGCGACCGTCTTCCAGCCGAGCTTCTCGGTGGCGTTCTTGATCGACTCCTCCTGGGTCCAGCCCCAGGTGTAGTCGGCGGTGAGGTGATAGGCCTTGCGGTCCTTGCCGTATTCCTGCGCCAGCACGGGGGCCAGCGCCACGCCCGACTGGTAGGCATTGAAGAAGTGCCGGAAGCCGTAGCGCTTCTTGTCCTTGCCCGTCGTGTCGTTGGAATGGGTCAGGCCGGCCATGAAGATGATGCCGAGTTCCTGGCAGAGGCCCTGCACCGCGACCGCCACGCCCGAGGACGAGCCGCCCGAGATCATGATGGCGCCGTCGCGCTCGATCATGCGCTTGGCGCCGTCGCGCGCCGCGTCCGACTTGGTCTGCGAATCGCCATGCACATAGGCGACCTTCTTGCCGAGGATGCCGTTCCCCTTCAGCGCGGTCGGCTTCATCGTCCGGATCATGCCGCCGTCGCCCTCGCCATTGAGGTGCTTGACGGCGAGCTGGAATGCCTTCAGCTCATCGGTCCCCTCGTCCGCATAGGCGCCCGTCAGCGGCACGTTCCAGCCGAAGGTGACCGTGCCGCCCTTCGGCATGTTGCAGGACAGGTTGTCGGCGTAGGCGCCGCGGATGAAATGCATCGGGGCAGCCAGGCCCACGCCCATCACCGCACCGGTCTTGAGAAAGAGACGACGATTGATGTTGCCGATCTTCATTGATTCCTCCCACGCGTGTCGCGCCGGCCAGGCGCCGGTATCGGGGCGTTCGCGCCAGGAAGTATCCTTCGCCTAGATTGTCACCTATTCAACAACCCATTGGTTTCACAGCAATATTTTGTCATTATTTGCATTTGACCAAAGTTCTCGTTGTCAATAATTTACAACGACGTGACTATGGCGAGGGCCCGATGGCGAGGAACCTGACCGGCCTGAAGATCAGGACGATGCGCAAGGGCCGAGGCCTGAGCCAGGGCGAACTGGCCCGGCGGGCCGGGATTTCGGCGTCCTACCTGAACCTCATCGAGCTCGACAAACGCGCGGTCGCCGGCGGCCTCGTCGACCGCATCGCGGCCGGGCTCGGCGTCGCGCGTTCCGCCCTCGACGGTGAGGCCGAACGCCGGGTCGTGGCCAGCCTCGAGGAGGTCGCGGCCGAACCCGAGATCGCCGCCGGCGGAGGGTATCCCGGTGCGGCAGAGGAACTGGTCGGGCGCAACCCGGGCTGGGCCGGCCTCGTGCTCCGGCTCCACCAGGCCTGGCTGGACCAGCGCCAGGCCGTGCTGGCGCTCGCCGACCGCCTGAACCGCGATCCGTTCCTCGGCGACAGCGTCCACCGCATGCTAACCAACGTCACCTCGATCCGGTCGGCCGCCGAGATTCTGGACGCGGACGAGGCGCTGGCGCCCGCCGACCGCCGGCGCTTCCTGTCGATCGTCGCCGCCGACGCCCAGAGGCTTTCCCTCTCCGCCCAGTCGCTGCTCGAATTCTTCGACAGCGCCCATATGCGCGTGCGCTCCGCGACGCCGGCCGAGCATGTCGACGCCTTCATCCTCGCCACCGACAACTACTTTCCCGAACTCGAGGCGCTGGCCGCCGACTTCCTCGCGGCCCGCCGCCCCGGTGAGCCACCCGCCGGCGCCGCCGAACGAATCCTGGCCGCGCAAGGCCGCCTGCCGGGGGAACCGAGCTTTGCCCAGACCGCCGAGACGCGGCATTTCCGGCTGCTCAAGGCAGCGCTCCGCGACGCCGCCGCCGAGGCCACCCTGGCGCTGGTCGAGAACCACCCCGCACTGGCCTCCGAGGAGTCCCGGCGCCTCGCCGCGGCAGCACTCCATGCCTATGCCGCCGCCGCGGTGCTGATGCCCTATGAACCCTTCCTGGAAGCCGCCGAGCGACGACGCTACGACCTCGACGCCCTGTCCCGCCTGTTCGGCGTCTCCTACGAGCAGGCGGCGCACCGGCTGGCGACCCTGCGGCGCCCCGGCGCCGAGGGCGTGCGCTTCGCCTTCATGCGATCGGACGCGTCGGGCTATGTCACCAAGCGGCTGCCCCTGTCCCGTTTGCCCCTGCCGCGCTATGGCAATGCCTGCCCGCTATGGGCGATCCACGCGGCGTTCCAGAGCCCCGGGGTGACGGCGCGCAGCTTCGGCGAATTGCAGTCGGGCGACCAGTTCCTGTTCTTCGCGCGGGCGGTGGAAAAGCACCCGCCGGCCGCGGCGTTGCCTCGCCACCTGGTCTCGGTGATGCTGGCCTGCACGGCGGCCGAGGCAGGACGGGTCGCCTATGGCGACGGCATCGACCGCGCCACGGCGATGGTCCCGATCGGCACGATCTGCCGGCTGTGCCCGCGCATCGAATGCGGGCACCGGCAGGAAGCCCCGCTGATCGCCTGAGGGGCAGAGGGCGCCAAGATTCCGATGGGTGAGGCCCGGCAAACCGTATAGGGTTTGAAAAAGAGCCCGGGGGGGCGGGTCGGCCGTGACCAAGGCACGCATACTCATCGTCGAGGATGAGCCCAACATCGTCGAATCGCTGAGCTTCATCCTGCGGCGGGCGGGCTTCGACGTCGACATGGCGACGGACGGGACGGAGGCGCTCGACCGGGTGCGGCGGGAATCCTTCGGCGCCGTCATCCTCGACGTCATGCTGCCCGGCATGAACGGGTTCGACGTGCTTCGCGCCATCCGGGCCGACCGGCCGCTGGCGGCCCTGCCCGTGATCGTGCTGACCGCCAAGGGCCAGGCGAACGACCGGAAGATGGCCGAGGCGATCGGCGCCAGCGCCTTCATCACCAAGCCCTTCTCCAACGCCGACGTGGTCGCCTGCGTCTGCCGCCTTACCGAAGGCCGGCAAGGGTGAGACGCCGGGCGGCCGACACCCAGCGCGCACGCGACGCCGCGGCGCTCCTGCCGGTCGCCGCCGCCTTCCTGCTCCTGCCGCCCTTCATCCTCGTCTTCGCCGCACCCGTGCTCGTCGCCGGAGTGCCGCTCGTCGTCGTCTATGTATTCGGCGTCTGGGCCGCCATCATCCTGGGCGCCTGGCTGGTGGCCCGCCACCAGGCCCGGGCCGAAGACGGTGCCGACGCTGCGGCGGATGCCGGATTCATCGAGGAGCCACCCCGGCCGGACCAGCGCTGATGCTCGACGCCAACCTCGTCGTCCTCGTCTGCCTGCTCTATGTCGCCATCCTGTTCGGGGTGGCCTTCGCCGGCGACCGCCGGGCGCGCCGGGACCCGACGGGATGGCTGTCCTCGCCCCTCGTCTACACGCTCTCGATCTCGATCTACTGCACCTCCTGGACCTTCTTCGGCGCGGTCGGCTCGGCCGCGACCAATGGCATGGAGTTCGCGACCATCTATCTCGGGCCGACCGTCGTCTTCGCCGGCTGGTGGGTATTCCTGCGCAAGCTGGTCACCGTCGGCCGCGTCCATCACACCACCTCGGTCGCCGACCTGATCTCGGCCCGCTTCGGCAAGGACCCCGCACTGGGCGCGATCGTCACGCTGATGGCCCTGGTCGCCACCGCGCCCTACATCGCGTTGCAGCTGAAGGCGCTGACCGCCAGCTTCCAGGTCATCACCTTCCCGGCCGGCGCGGTGGTCGCGGCCGGCACCAGCCTCACGCCCGACTATGTCATCGCCTTCTGGCTGGCGGCCGGGCTCTGCGCCTTCTCGATCATCTTCGGGGTGCGCAACATCGACGTGAACGAGCGCCATCACGGCGTGATCGCGGCGATCGCGGTGGAGGCGGTGGTCAAGCTGGCAGCGTTGCTGGCCGTCGGCATCTGGGTCGTCAGCCTGGCGGGAACGCCGGCCGATATCTTCGCCAAGGCTCCGGCCAGCCTGCTCAGCCCCGAGCAGACATTCGGCGCGCGCTGGGTGACGCTCTGCTTCCTCGCCGGGGCGGCGGTGATCTGCCTGCCGCGCCAGTTCCAGGTCACCGTCGTCGAGAATTCCAGCGAGGGCCAGATCCGCACGGCCTCCTGGCTGTTTCCGCTCTACCTTTTCCTGATCTGCCTCTTCGTCGTGCCGATCGCGGTCGCCGGCCTCGACCGGCTGCCGGCAGGGTCCGATCCCGACCTCTACGTCCTGACCCTGCCGCTCGGCGCCGGACAGGATACGATCGCGCTGCTCGCCTTTCTCGGCGGCTTCTCCTCCGCCACCTCCATGGTCATCGTCTCGTCGATCGCGCTCTCGACCATGATCTCGAACCACATCGTGATGCCGCTGGCCCTGCGCTTTTCGATCCTGCCGTCGGCGAGCGCCCAGAATGTCCGCCGCTTCATCCTCGGCGCGCGGCGGGCGAGCATCGTCTTCATCGTCTTCCTCGGCTTCCTCTATTTCCAGCTGAGCGGAACCTCGGACGCGCTGGCCGCGATCGGGCTGATCTCGTTCTGCGGCGTGGCACAGTTTCTGCCGAGCCTGGTCGGCGGCCTCTATTGGCGGTCCGCGACCCATGGCGGTGCCATCGCCGGCCTCACCGCAGGCTTCCTGATCTGGGCCTACACGCTGTTCCTGCCGAGCTTCGACGGCTTCTCCCTGATGCCGGCCGCCGTCATCGAGAACGGCCCCTTCGGCTGGGCATGGCTGAAGCCCTATGCGCTTTTCGGCCTCACCGGGCTCGACCCGCTGGTGCATGCCACGTTCTGGAGTATCGCCGTCAACGTCGCCCTCTTCGTCGGCGTCTCCTTGCTGTCGGAGCCGACGCCGCTCGCCCGGCTGCAGTCGACGCTGTTCATCGATGTCTTCCGTCGCCAGACCGAACGCGAGCTGCGCGTCATCCGCCGCACGGCGCGGGTCTCCGAGTTGCGCCGGATCGCCGACCGCATCCTCGGGCCGGCCGAGGCCATCCTGCTCTTCGGCCACGGCGAAGCCGGCGAGCGCGCAGTCACCGCCAGCGACGAACTGATATCCCTGGTCGAACAGCGGCTGGCCGCCAATGTCGGCGCCGCCTCCGCGCGCTCGCTGATGTCCCGTGTGGTGACCAGCGAGACGATCGGGGTCGAGGAGCTGAAACGCCTCGCGGGCGAGGCGGAACAGATCCGCGCCTACTCCGCCGAGCTGGAGCGCAAGTCACACCAGGTCGAGGCGACCGCGGCCGAGCTGGCCCTGGCCAACCAGCGGCTTCGCGAGATCGACCAGCAGAAGGACGAATTCCTCAGCCAGGTCAGCCATGAGGTGCGCACGCCGATGACGTCGATACGGTCGTTCAGCGACATCCTGCTGAACAGCCGCGACATGGACGAGGCCGAGAAGCTGCGCTTCCTCGGCATCATCCAGAATGAGAGCCTTCGCCTGACCCGGCTGCTCGATGGAATTCTCGACCTCAACCGCGAGGACATCGACGAGCCGGCCCGCGACGGGACGTCCTTCGACCCCGAAACGGCGCTCGACCAGGCGATGGCAAGCTGCGAGGCCCTGGCACGCGCCGCCGGCGTCACGCTCAAGCGATCGAGCCGGGCACGCAGGGCGTGGGTCCACGGCGACCATGACCGCTACGCCCAGGTCTTCATCAACCTGATCTCGAACGCCATCAAGTACAATGACAGCCCGGCGCCGACGGTGACGGTGGCGAGCGCGCTGCGCAAGGGCGTCTACGAGGCGCGCGTCGTCGACAACGGGCCGGGGATTCCCGAGGCCGAGCGCGAACGCATCTTCGTCAAGTTCGCGCGCGGACCGATGCCGCGCCAGGCCGGCGTCGGCCTCGGCCTTGCGATCAGCCGCCAGATCGTGGAGCGGGCCGGCGGCAGCCTGTCGCTCGTCCCCGGCAAGCCCCGCGGCGCCGAATTCGTGGTGCGATTGCCGGCGACGCAACGCCCATCCTGAGACGACATGCGTTGCCGATGCGCGAACAGCACCCAAATGAACCCGAGGCCCGGCCGCACAAGGCGGCGTGCGGAATGGAAGGAGTGGAGATGAGCGAGACATCCGAGCGCGCGGTCCTTGCAGGTGGCTGTTTCTGGGGCATGCAGGACCTCATCCGGCGCTTCCCCGGCGTCGTCTCGACCCGCGTCGGCTATACCGGCGGCGACGTCGCGAACGCCACATATCGCAACCACGGCAACCATGCCGAAGCCATCGAGATCATCTTCGATCCCGCCAAGACGAGCTTCCGCACCTTGCTGGAGTGGTTCTTCCAGATCCACGACCCGACCACGGTCGACCGCCAAGGCAACGACCGGGGCGCCAGCTATCGCTCGGCGATCTTCTACACCACGGACGAGCAACGGAAGACCGCCCGGGACACGATCGCGGATGTCGATGCCTCCGGCCTGTGGCCGGGCAAGGTCGTGACGGAGGTGGCAGCGGCCGGAGACTTCTGGGAGGCCGAGGTCGAGCACCAGGACTATCTGGAGCGCAACCCCGGCGGCTATACCTGCCACTTCGCACGCCCCGGGTGGAAGCTCCCGCGTCGCGCGGACGCCGCGTAGCGCCGCTGCACCCGGGCGATGGAGTCGGGGCGGATGGATTACGCCGCCCCGGCCGGCATCAGCCGCGGTCCGGCCGCTCCGGCTCCGGGTTCTCGGCCTCGTCCAGGTCGTCGCTGTCGGCGATCGGCACGCGATAGGCCTCGCCCAGCCAGCGTCCGAGGTCGATGCGCTGGCAGCGGGGTGAGCAGAAGGGGAACTGCTCCTTTTCCGAGGGCTTGCCGCAGATCGGGCAGACGGGGGATGAGGGCGCGCGCATCGATTGCCTCCTCATGGGCGGGTGGAGACGACGCGGAAATCGGCCGGAGCCAGGGCCGGCAGCGGCGTCACGACGATGGCGACGGCGGCGGCCGCAGAAAGGGCGGCCAAGTCCGGTGCCAGCGGCCCCCGCAGGACATCGGCCACCGCCTGCCCCGCCTCGATGGCGATGCCGACGACCGCGGCGCCGGCCGCGGTCCGCGCGGCGGCGCGCAACGCATCGTAGCCCCGCGCCAGCGCGTCCGGCCCGCGATCGGCCATCGGCGCCGCCATCAGGCCAGCCAGCGACGGGCGGGCGCGGCGGCGGGTCAGTTCCATCAGTCCGAGCCGCGACCAGCCGGCAACCTCCACCGGCTCCATATCGTCCGCCACGGCGTCGCGTACCAGACCCGCCAGCGTTTCCCGGGACTTTGCCCCGCCCTCGCGCACGAAGTCGACCAGCACCTGCCCGCCGATGCCGCGCAGGCGCAGTGCTGCCGCGATCACCGGCACCGCCTTGCGGTTGATCGCACCCGGGCTGGCGCGCGAGGCGCCGGCGTCGATGTCGATCAGGGTCGCGGCCTCGGCCTCGTCGATGACCAGCTGGCCGCCGCCCGGCAAGGGGACCCGGCGCACCAGGGCGGCCGCGATCTGCTCCTCCACGCCGGCATCCTCGAACAGGCGCCAGCCGGCCGGGTCCAGGACGAAACGCTCGGCCAGGTCGGGAAATCGGCGTCCGGCATCGCCGCGGGCGGCGGCGAAGGTGGCGCGGTCGGCGAACGAGACCCGCTCGACCGCGGCGCCGTGATGCAGCAGCAGGGCCAGCCACGGTTCCGGCCCCGGGGCCAGTGGCGCGGGTGCCGCCCCCTTGCCTGCCTGCTCTGCGACTTGCCCCCACGTCTGGCGCAGCCGGGCCAGTTCAGCCGCGACGTCCCCCGCCGGTGCGTCGACCGAGGCCGGCTTCAGCTCGGCGCCTTCGCCGTCCTCCAGCCGCAGCCCCGGCAACAGCGGCACGTCCTTGGTGGCGCGCAGGCCCGGCCGCCCGGCCAGCCAGTCGAGATATCGGCCGGCGAGACGCGGGCGGGCTGTCACCCCCAGCCCCTTCTCGCCCGTGGTGGCGCGGACGATCTGGACCACCAGCGCGTCACCGGGGGCGGGCGGCGCCGGAGCGTCGGCGAGGCGCAGGAATGCCGCCTGCTCCAGGCCGATATCGACGAAGGCCCCGTCGAACCCGGCGACCACCTGGGCGACGCGCCCGAGATGGATGGCGCCGACGGCAAAGCGGGGGTCGCCGCGCTGGATCAGCAGGTCGACCAGGCGCCCGCCGGCGAGGGCGGCGGCGCGGGTCTCGCCCGGGACCCGGTCGACCAGGATCGTGTCCACGCGCATGTCGGCGATATCCCTCATGCGGGCAGCGGGCACGAGGGCAGCGGGAAGCCCTGCCCGCGCAGCAAGCCGGCGGTTTCGAACAAGGGCAATCCCACGACGTTGGAATAGGAGCCGACGATGCCGCGCACGAAAACGGCCGCCCGGCCCTGGATGGCGTAGCCCCCGGCCTTGCCCTGCCACTCGCCGCCGGCGACATAGGCCTCGGCCTCGGCCTCCGACAGGCGCTTGAACAGGACCGCGGTCTGGACCACGCGCAAGGCGACGCGGCCATCGGGGGCGGCGAGCGCGATCCCGCCATAGACCCGGTGCCGGCGACCGGACAGGAGGTCCAGGCACGCGCGCGCCGTCCTCGCATCCTCCGCCTTGGGCAGGATACGACGGCCGCAGGCGACGACGGTGTCGGCGGCGAGGACCCAGCTTCCCGGATGGCGCGCCATCACGGCCTCGGCCTTCGCGCGGGACAGGCGCCGGGCATGGTCGGCCGGCAGCTCCTGGCGATGCGGGCGCTCGTCGATCGCCGCAGGGTCGATGCCGGCCGGCTCCAGGCCGATCTGCCGCAGCAGGTCGAGCCGCCGTGGCGAGGCGGAAGCGAGGATCAGCGGAATGATACCGGCCGGCCCGCGTTCGGAAGGCCCGGGTTCGGAAGGAAGGTCGGATTCGGGAGGCAGGGCGGGTTCAGGGGACAAGGCGCTCGTTCTGCATGTGCCGGCGCTGTGTGCCAGCATGGAACGGTGCTTGTCGAGCCCGACGCGGCCGGACGACGGCCCCCGCCGGACAATCGTCGCATTCCGGGACCGGAAATAAGCGCCGGTTAGGCACCTTGGCCGATGAGAATGAATCCGAGGTAGAAATCGGCGCCGACACGGTGCAGGCTCGGGCACCTCGAACTCGGCGGGAACTGCACCGGTTACGCATGGCCATTCTCTATATCCATCACAGCGTCCCGGGCCAGTTTCTCAATCTGATCCAGCACCTGGCGCCGAGGGTCCGGCCCAAGAGCATGTTTCTCGCGGTGCAGGACAACACGGAATTCCATCTCGTCGACAAGCATTTCTACCGGCCCGACACGGTGGGAACGCCGGGAGACCGGGCCTTGCAGCCGGTTGCCAACATCCTGGGCCATGCCCGCGCGGCCGGCCGCAAACTGCGTGCGCTGGCCGACTCCGGCTTTCAGCCCCGGCTCGTCATCGCCCATGCCGGATGGGGCGGCGCCCTGCCGCTGCGCGAGGTCTTCCCCGACGTGCCGATGATCGCCTATTGCGAACTCTTCCGTCCGGGCGGGACGACGGCCGACGCCCTTGCCACCTGGCACCTGCAATCCTCGCTCGACCAGGCCGCCGTCGGCGTGTCGCCGACGCAGTGGCAGCGCGCCACCTTTCCCGCCGCCTACCACCCGAAGATCCGCACCATTCACGATGGGGTCGATACGCGCCGCTTACACCCCGATCCATTGGCGCGGTTCGAACTGCCGGACCTGACCATGCTGTCGCGGCGCGACCGGATCGTCACCTATGTGGCGCGTGGGCTGGAGCCGATGCGGGGCTTCCCCGAATTCCTCCAGGCCGTGCCGCGCATCCTGGCGGCGGTGCCCGACGCCCGCATCCTGGTGGTCGGCGGCGAGCGCGCCCAGTACGGGCCGGAACCCGAGGGCGGCGGCAGCCACCGCGCCGCACTGGTCCGCGACATGGGCCTGAACGATCCGCGCGTCCATTTCCTCGGCCGCATCCGCTACGCCGACTTCATCCGGCTGATGCAGATCACGACGGCGCACGTCTATTCGTCCCGCGCCTTCGTGCTCTCCTGGTCGCTGATCGAGGCGATGTCGCTGGGCGCGGTGATCGTCGGCGCGCGCAATGCGTCGGTGGAGGAGGTCATCGAGCACGGCTATAACGGCCTCCTCGCCGACACCTCCGACCCGAGCGACCTCGCGGGCCGGGTGGTCGACGTGCTGCGCGACCCGCCGGCCTTCGCCTACCTCGCCCGCGCCGCGCGCGACACCGCCATCGCGCGCTACGACCTTTCCCGCTGCATGCCGCCCTGGCTCGACCTGATGCGGGAACTGGTGCCGCGCATCGTGTGACGGCTCGTGACGAGGGCCGCAGGGGGCTAAAGTTCATTGAACTACGTCCCCAAGTGACGTCCATGCGAACGATCGACATCCATGCAGCCAAAATCCACCTCTCCCGCCTCGTGGAAGAAGCGTCCAGGGGCGAGGCATTCGTCATCGCCAAGGCGGGCAAGGCAATGGTGAAGGTCGTGCCGCTCGAAGCCTCGGAGAAGGGTGCAGGCCCTCGACTGGGATTCATGAAAGGGGAGATCGTCGTACCGGACGATTTTGATCAGATGGGCAGCGAAGATATCGCGCGCCTGTTCCATGGCGACAAGTGAGCCTGCTGCTCCGCGACACCCGTATCCTCCTATGGGCCGCGACCGAACCCGGGAGGATGCGCTGCCCCTCGAAGGGCGGTAGCGCATAGGCGAAGGCGGTATCATGGACCCGGTGCGGCGGCATGGTATCGTATGCCTCGCACTGTGCGATGGCCGACCCCCCGCGGCTCGACGAACAGGAGAAGAAAGCATGGCCAAGTCTGGAGACAAAGGCGCTACCGGTTCCACTACCGGTGCCGGCGCCCCCGCCGTCAGCGACCGCAACTCCCTGACGATCGGCCCCAATGGCCCCCTCCTGCTGCATGACGTGCACTTCATCGAGCAGATGGCGCATTTCAACCGGGAGAAGGTTCCCGAGCGCCAGCCCCATGCCAAGGGTGCCGGCGCGTTCGGCGTGCTGGAGGTCACCCAGGACGTATCCGCCTTCACCAAGGCGGCCTTGTTCCAGAAGGGCGCGACGACCGAGATGCTGGCGCGCTTCTCCACCGTCGCCGGCGAATCCGGCAGCCCCGACACCTGGCGCGACGTGCGCGGCTTCTCGCTGAAATTCTATACGGACGAAGGCAACTACGATCTGGTCGGCAACAACACGCCGATATTCTTCGTCCGTGATCCGATGAAGTTCCCGCACTTCATCCGCAGCCAGAAGCGGTTGCCGGATTCGGGCCTGCGCGACAATCACATGCAGTGGGATCTCTGGACCAACAATCCGGAAAGCGCGCACCAGGTGACTTACCTGATGGGCGAACGCGGCCTGCCGCGCACCTGGCGGCACATGAACGGCTACGGCTCGCACACCTACATGTGGATCAACGCCGCCCGCGAGAAGTTCTGGGTGAAATACCACTTCCATACCAACCAGGGCATGGCGTTCTTCACCAACGCCGAGGCCGCCCGGATGGCCGGCGCCGACGCCGACTTCCATCGCCGCGACCTGTTCGAGGCAATCGGGCGCGGCGAGCATCCGAGCTGGACCCTGTCGGTCCAGGTCATGCCCTATGCCGACGCCAAGACCTATCGGTTCAACCCGTTCGACCTGACCAAGACCTGGCCCCACGCGGACTATCCGCTGGTCAAGGTCGGCACCATGACGCTGAACCGCAATCCGGAGAACTTCTTCGCCCAGATCGAGCAGGCTGCCTTCTCGCCGGGCAATACGGTTCCCGGCATCGGCCTGTCGCCGGACAAGATGCTGCTGGGCCGCGCCTTCGCCTACAACGACGCACAGCGCAACCGCATCGGCACCAACTTCCACCAGCTTCCGGTCAACCGCCCGAAGACGCCGGTGAACACCTACATGTTCGACGGCCAGATGACCTATGAGCATAGCGGGAACCAGCCGGTCTATGCCGCCAACAGCGCCGGCCGAAGCTGGGCGGACGAGACCGGCCCGGCGGACGACGGATGGGAGTCGGACGGCGAGATGGTCCGCAGCGCCTACGCCCTGCATGCCGAGGATGACGACTTCACCCAGGCCGGCATCCTGGTGCGCAAGGTGTGGAACGACGCCCAGCGCGACCAGTTCGTCGACCAGGTCGCCGGCAGCCTGCTCGGCGGCGTCCATGGCGTCGTGCTCGAGCGCGCCTTCGAATACTGGAGGAACGTCGACGCCGCGACCGGCCGGCGGATCGAGGAAAAGGTCCGCGCCGGCGCCGCGGCGAAGCCGGCCGAAGGCATGGGTGAAGGCTAGGCAGGCGGCGCGACCGCCAGGCCGACGATCCGGGAGGCGCGGATGAGTGAACTCCTGCCCCGCCTTCCGGCGATCTTCTTCGGCCATGGCAGCCCGATGAATGCGCTGGGCGGCACCTATGCCGACGTCTGGCGCGCCCTGGGCAAGGCCCTGCCCCGGCCCAAGGCCGTCCTGATGGTCTCGGCCCACTGGTACATCGACGCGACCGCGGTCACCGCCATGCCGCGCCCTCGCACGATCCATGATTTCTACGGCTTCCCCAAGCCGCTCTACGACCTTCGCTATCCCGCGCCGGGCGACGCATGGCTGGCCGAGCGCACCGCCGATCTCCTGGGGCCGGTCCCGGTCGTCCGCGACCAGGATTGGGGTTTGGACCACGGGACCTGGTCGGTCCTGCTCCACCTGCTGCCGGACGCCGACATTCCGGTGGTGCAACTGGCCATCGACGCCCGCCAGCCGCCCCGCTTCCATTATGAGCTGGGCGCCCGGCTGGCCGCGCTTCGCGACGAGGGCGTGCTGGTCGCCGGGTCGGGCGATGTCGTCCACAATCTTCGCGCGGCCGACATGTCGGGCGGCGCCCCCTACGACTGGGCCGTCCGGTTCAACGACTTCGTCAAGCAGGCGATCGCCGAGCGCCGGCACGATCCCCTTGTCGACTATCTGGAGGGCGGCGAGGACGCGCGCCGCGCCGTGCCCACCGCGGAGCACTACCTGCCGCTGCTCTACCTGCTTGGGCTGCAACGGGACGACGACCCGGTCACCTTCTTCAATGACGAGATCGCCCTGCGATCGGTCAGCATGCTGGGAGCGGTCATCGGCGAGGCCCCCTGACCGCCCTCCCTAAGGTGCCGGCGTCGGCAGGCCGGGGAAGCGGGCGGCGATGCGATCCCACAGGCCGTCGCGGACGGCGCGGTAGGCCTCCATGCGGATCGAGCGGCTGCCCTCGATGATGGTCGGGTCGAAGGTCGGCCAGTATTCGACCTCGACCGACATCGCCCGGGTGAATTCCAGGGCGCGGTGATGGGCCTCCGGCGACAGGGTGACGATCAGGTCGAAGGAGGTGTCCTCGAGGTCGTCGAAGCTCTTGGAACGGTGGCGCGACAGGTCGATGCCGATTTCCGCCATCGCGGCAACCGCGAACGGGTCGACCGGGTCCGGCCGCAGGCCGGCGGAGTCGGCGAAGATGCGTCGGCGCTGGAGCTGCTTCAGGATCGCCTCCGCCATCGGCGAGCGGACGGAATTCTGGGTGCAGGCGAAGAGGACGCTACCCGGTCGCGACAAGTGCTTCAGCCCCGGATATGCAGGACGCAGATGAGGGTGAAGAGACGGCGCGCGGTGCCGTGGTCGATCAACACCCGGTCGGACAGGCGGTGCCGCAGCAGGCCCGACCCCTCGTCGTGCAGCGCGCGCCGCCCCATGTCGATGGCCTCGATCTGCGACGGCGACGAGCGCCGGATCGCCGCATAGTAGCTCTCGCAGATCATGAAATAGTCGCGCACGATGCGCCGGAACGGCAGCAGCGGCACCAGTATGTCGCGCAGTTCCCGGTCGCCCTCGTCGCGCACCGACAGCCGGATGCGGTTGTCGACGATGGCGAGGTGCAGGTGGTAGGGCCCGTCCGGCCCGTCGACCAGGCCGAAGCGGTTCTCGTCGATCAGGTCGAACAGGGCGACCGCGCGCTCATGCTCGACATCGGGGTTGCGGCGCAGGACGGTGCGCTCGTCCAGGGTCACGCGCGCGATTCGAGCGCCCGGCGGCAGCGGTGCCGCCGCCGCATCGATGGTGCGGCCGGCCTCAGTCCGCGGCCCGGAGCCGGATCGCGACCGACTGCGCATGGGCGTGCAACCCCTCCGCCTCCGCCAGCGTCACCGCGGCCGGCCCGATGCGGGCAAGGCTGGCCGCATCGCAGGCGACAAAAGTCGTCCGCTTGACAAAATCCAGCACCCCCAGGCCGGACGAGAAGCGCGCGCTGCGCGCCGTCGGCAGGACGTGGTTGGGACCGGCGACATAGTCGCCGACCGCCTCCGGGGTGTAGCGCCCGAGGAAGATCGCCCCGGCATTGCGGATGCGGCCGGCCAGGGCCCCGGGATCGGCCACCGCCAGTTCCAGGTGCTCGGGCGCCAGCCGATCCACCAGGGCCGGCGCCTCGCCCAGGTCGCGCAGCAGGATCACCGCGCCGAACCGGCGCCAGCTCTCGCCGGCGATCTCCTTGCGCGGCATCGTGGCCAGGCTTGCCTCCACCGCGGCCACCACCCGGTCGGCGAATCCGGCATCGTCGGTCAGCAGGATCGACTGGGCGGCCGTATCATGCTCGGCCTGGGACAGCAGGTCGGCCGCGATCCAGGCCGGGTCGTTGGCGCCGTCCGCCACCACCAGGATCTCCGACGGGCCGGCGATCATGTCGATGCCGACGGTGCCGAAGACGCGCCGCTTGGCGGCCGCAACATAGGCGTTGCCGGGCCCGACGATCTTGTCCACGGCAGGGATCGTCTCGGTTCCATAGGCCAGCGCCGCCACCGCCTGGGCGCCGCCGACGCGATAGACCTCGTCCACCCCGGCGATGGCGAGTGCCGCCAGCACCAGGGGATTCAGCACCCCGTCCGGCGTCGGCACGGTGACCGCCACCCGCTCCACCCCCGCCACCTTGGCGGGCAGCGCGTTCATCAGCACCGAGCTCGGATAGGCGGCGAGCCCACCCGGGACATAGAGGCCGACGGCCGCGATCGGACGCCACACCGCGCCCAGCCGCACCCCCGCCGCGTCGACATGATCGAAGCCGGCCGGAATCTGGGTCCTGTGGAACGCCTCGATCCGCTCCGCCGCCAGGCGCAGGGCCGAAATCGTCGCCGGCGGGCAACGATCGACGGCGGCCGCGATCTCGGCCATGGGGATGCGCAGGCCGATGGCGCCGACGTCGAGCCGATCGAAGCGCCGCGTATAGTCGGCCACCGCGGCGTCGCCGCGCGCCCGGACATCGGCGATGATCGCCGCCACGACCTGGTCGACATCCTCGTCGTCTTCCCGTTTCTCATCGAGAAAGGCGGCAAAGGCAGTCGCGAAACCAGGATCGGAGGTGGAAAGCCGGCGCACCATCGCTCAGTGCCGCGTCGTGGTTGGTTCCGCCACGGCGCGGAAGCGCTCGACCCAGCCCTGGACCTCGTCGGGGCGCGTCTTCAGGGCGGCGCGGTTGACGATCAGGCGCGAGCTGATATCGGCGATGTGCTCGATCTCGACCAGTCCGTTCGCCTTCAGGGTCGAGCCGGTCTGGACCAGGTCGACGATGCGGCGACAGAGGCCGATGCGCGGCGCCAGCTCGACCGCACCATGCAGCCGGATGCATTCCGCCTGCACGCCGCGGGCGGCGAAATGGCGGCGGGTCAACATCGGATACTTGGTGGCGACGCGGACATGGCTCCAGCGCGTCGGGTCGTCGGCGGCCGACAGTTCCTCGGGTTCAGCCACCATCAGGCGGCAATGGCCGATCTTCAGGTCGAGCGGCGCATAGATCTCCGGATAGTCGAACTCCATCAGCACGTCGCTGCCGGCGACACCGAGATGAGCCGCGCCGAAGGCCACGAACGCGCCGACATCGAAGCTGCGGACGCGGATGATGTCGATCCCCGGATGGCTGGTCCTGAAGCGGAGCTGGCGGTCGTCCGGGTCATCGAACGCAGGCTCGGGCTCGATCCCGGCTCGGCGCACCATGGGCATCACCTCCTTGAGGATCCGGCCCTTGGGCAGCGCAAGTACGAGGACGTCGTTCGCCGGCAACGTGGACACTCCTGGCTCTGAGATCGGTGGGAAGGCCGGGAGCGGCCAGTCGGCCGCGGATCAACCTTCTTCGAGCGAGTGCGAAGGCCGCCACTGGGTAGGCCAGCGCTCGTCGATATCCTGTAGATGGCACAGGATTCGGTCGGCTTCCAGCCGTATCGTGGCCCCGCCGGCGAAGTCGAGGTGGATCGCGGCTTCCACCCGGCGGATCGCCAGCAGCGACAGCAGGGCCTGCCGCCCGGCCTGGCCAATGCCGCGATGGCGCACCGAGACGACGCCGTCGAAGCAGATGCCGGCATGGACCCGCTCCAGCATCTCCCCCTGCTCGTCGCGACAGCCTTCCCAACAGAAGCGGCTCAAGACCATCAGGAAGCGACGGCTCTCGCGCTCCCAGATCATGTCGGAAAAATCGACGATGGCATCCTGGAGGCAGGCCGAGATGACGCTCAGGTCCTCCTCGTCGATCGCGCGCAGCTTCAGCTTCGTCGCCATCCCTGCCATCCCGCCCTTCGTCGTCACGCGTCGCGAATGCGCTCCACCTCCGCCCCGCACGCGGCCAGCTTCTCTTCCAGCCGCTCGTAGCCGCGGTCGAGATGATAGACGCGATTGAGGATCGTATCACCTTCGGCGGCGAGCCCGGCCAGGACCAGCGACACCGAGGCCCGGAGGTCGGTCGCCATCACCTGCGCCCCGGTCAGGCGCGGCACGCCGCGGACCAGCGCCGTCGCATGATGGACATTGATATTGGCCCCCATCCGCGTCAGCTCCGGCACATGCATGAAGCGGTTCTCGAAGATCGTCTCGGTGATCATCGCCGCCCCGCGCGCAGTGGTCATCAGGGCCATGAGCTGGGCCTGGAGGTCGGTCGGGAAGCCGGGATAGGCCTCGGTCATCACATCGATGCCGGTCAGCGGGCCGTTGGTGCGGCACACCCGGATGCCGCGCTCGGTGGCGACCGTGGTGACGCCGGCCGGGGCCAGCGCCTTCGCCACCGCCCCCACCAGGTCGAGGCGGGCGCCGACCAGCTCCACGTCGCCATCGGTCATCGCGACGGCCATCATGTAGGTGCCGGTCTCGATCCGGTCGGGGATGACGGTGTGGCCAGCCGCGTGCAGCCGGTCACGGCCGCGGATGCGGATACGATCGGTCCCTTCCCCCTCGATATCCGCGCCCATCGCCTTCAGGCATTGCGCCAGGTCGACGATCTCGGGCTCCCGGGCGGCGTTGACGAGGGTGGTCTCGCCGCGCGCCAGCGTCGCCGCCATCAGGATGTTCTCGGTCGCCCCGACCGAGACGAAGGGGAACACCACCTCCGCCCCGACCAGCCCGCCCGGGGCGGATGCCTCGATATAGCCGCCGGTCAGTTCCACCTTGGCGCCCAGCCGCTCCAGCCCCTTCAGGTGCAGGTCGACCGGCCGCGTGCCGATGGCGCAGCCGCCCGGCAGCGACACGCGGGCGCGGCCCTCGCGCGCCACCAGCGGCCCCAGCACCAGGACCGATGCCCGCATCTTGCGGACGAGGTCGTAGGGTGCGGTCGTGCTGGTGATGGCACCGGCCTTCAGCGACATGACCCGGCCCGTATGGCCGCCGCCGGGGGCGGCGCCGTCGATGCCGACCGACACGCCGTGCTGGGCCAGCAGGCTCGCCATGGTCGCGATGTCGGCCAGGTGCGGCACGTTGGAAAGGGTCAGCGTCCCGTCGGTCAGCAGGCTCGCCGCCATCAGCGGCAGCGTGGCGTTCTTGGCGCCGCTGATCGGCAGGGAGCCGCGGAGCGACTGGCCGCCTCGAATACGGATCTTGTCCATGGACGGCTGGAACCTCGAATCAGGTTCTGCCCCGGTAGGGGCTAGGGTCAGGGAGAGCATATCAGGGTTTCATGCAATAGAAGTGAAACCCGCCTCCGCGGCAAAGCCAAGGCAGAGGCGGGTCGAAGGAAAGGCAGGTCGAACGGTGCGGCAGCCCGCGAGGCAGCCATCCCAAAAGATCGGGGCCCGCGACTAGAGGCGCGGCAGGGTCACGCCCTTCTGGCCCATGTATTTGCCGGCCCGGTCGGCATAGGACACCTCGGGCGGGCCCGCCCCCTGGAAGAACAGGAACTGGCACACCCCCTCGCCCGCATAGATCTTGGCCGGCAGGGGCGTGGTGTTGGAGATCTCGATGGTGACGTGCCCCTCCCACTCCGGCTCCAGCGGGGTCACGTTGACGATGATGCCGCAGCGCGCATAGGTCGACTTGCCGAGGCAGATCACCAGGATGTCGCGCGGCACGCGGAAATACTCGATGGTCCGGGCCAGCGCGAAGCTGTTCGGCGGCACGATGCAGACATCGAGCTCGCGATCGACGAAGCTGTTGACCGCGAAATTCTTGGGGTCGACGATCGCGTTGTCGACATTGGTGAAGATCTTGAACTCCCGCGACACCCGGGCATCGTAGCCGTAGGAGGACAGGCCGTAGGAGATCACCCCCTCGCGCTTCTGGCGCTCGACGAAGGGTTCGATCATTCCCTTCTGCGCCATCTGGCGGATCCAGGTATCGGGCATCACGGGCATGGGTCGAATCCGGCAGCCGATGGGAGGTTCAGGCGGTTCTAGTCGATCGCGGGCGGCTCGGGAAGGCCGGCCGGTGCAATGGTTTCGGCGGCGGCGGCGGTTTCCGCGCCAGCGCCCGGCTTTGCGGCGGCCGGCGTCGGCGCGCGCGCCCTCGCCTGCTCCTTGCGCCGACGCAGGTTCTGGCGAAGCGCGGCCGCCCTTCGTTCCTCGTCCTGGTTCATTCGGTCGGGTCCCTTGCTGCTTGGGTGTTGGGGAAGCCGCGCGCCGGCGCTAGCATCGCCCGGGCCCGCTTTAAGGCGACGACGCCCGGAGGAACACCGCCCATGCTCAAGATTCTCGGCCGCAAGACCTCGTCCAACGTCCAGAAGGTGCTCTGGCTCTGCAGCGAACTCAAGCTTCCCTATGCGCGCGAGGACATCGGCGGCCCCTTCGGGCGGAACAAGGATCCGGAATACCTGGCGCTCAACCCCAACGGCCTGGTGCCGACGGTGGACGATGACGGCTTCGTGCTGTGGGAATCCCACGCCATCCTGCGCTACCTGGCCGCCAAGCATGGCGCCGAGGCGCTGTGGCCGGCCGACCTGAAGCGGCGCGCCGACATCGACCGCTGGATGGACTGGGGCGCCACCGTGGCCGGCCCGGCGATCACGCCCATGTTCCTCCAGATCGTGCGGACGCCAAAGCCGGACCAGGACCCGAAGGTGATCGAGGCATCGCGGCAGCGCACCACCGAGGCATTGACGCTGCTCGACCGCCATCTGGCGGGGCGCCAGTACATCGCGGGCGACGCCTTCACCCTGGCCGACATCCCAAGTGCGATCCAGACCTTCCGCTGGTTCTGGTTTCCCATCGATCGGCCCGACCTGCCCAACCTGAAGGCATGGTACGAGCGCCTGGGCAACCGCCCCGGCTATCGCGAGCATGTCATGAATCCGCTGGTGTAAACCGCGAAGCCGGCAACCGGGCGGCGCCGGCAGGCGGCGCCCGGCGCCCTCCCGCGTGGAGGTACCGATTTATTCCACTCCGCGCGGAACTTTGTGCCGACCTACGGATTAACCTCAGGCGAAGCATTCGGATCGCGGCTGGAGGAGGACCCGATGGCGGCAGGTACGGCGACACCTACGACCACCGATGAACCCCGTGCAGCCACGCCCAAACCGGTCCCGCGCGACAGTGCCCAGTATATCCGCCTGGGTGGCCTGCCCGAGGAAGACACCGCCGGTCACCCCAGCTGCGAAGCCGGCGTCGCCTGCTACGAGGCGGTGTTCGAGGATGGCCGTATCCGCATCCTGGCCGATGGGCTGGATGTCGCCGCGACCCGGCGCGAACTGCTGGTGGCCATGGCGGAAGGCCGGCGGCCGCATATTCTGGTCGGCAAGCTGGTCGGCCTCGGCCTTGATGGGGCACCGCGCCTGGCGGTCGGATATTCCGTCCCCCTCTATGCCTACTCGATCGCCGACATCGAACTCGTGTTCAGCCCCATCCCCGCCGGCCGGCCCGCCCGCACGACCGGCAGCCCCTCCAAGCGACGGGACATCCGCATCGCCGCCTGACGGGCCGGGCCGATGGCGCGGGTCAGCTCAAAATCTCGCCGACCGGCCGTGACCGTTTCTGTCTAGGATACCCCGTTGAATCCCGACCTGGACGAAAGGGGGTCCTGGTGCCGGCCCTGCCCGACGACGCAGCGCTCCTCAGCGTGGACTGGGGTACTTCCTCGTTGCGTATCTACCTGCTTCGCGACGACGGCACGGTCATCGACGAGCGCGAGGACGCGCTCGGCATCATGGCGGTGGCCGATGGCCGCTTCGCCGAGGCACTGCATGGCGCATGCGCTCCCTGGCTCGCGCAATACGGGCCGCTGCCGGCATTCCTGTCGGGCATGATCGGCAGTCGGCAGGGCTGGATCGAAGCACCCTATCTCGACTGCCCGGTCGATCTCGACACGCTCGGCCAACACCTGACGGCGATCGAGGTATCGGGGTTCGGCGGCATTCGCCTGGCCCCCGGCGTCGCCTGCCGCGGTGCGGACCAGGTGCCGGACGTCATGCGCGGCGAGGAATGCCAGATCGCCGGCGCGCTGGCCCTGATGGGGCGCCGCGACGGACGCTTCCTGATGCCGGGCACCCATTCCAAGCTGGTCGAGGTCCGCCGCGGCCGGATCGGCTCCTTCGCCACCTACATGACCGGAGAGGTCTATGCCGCCCTGCGCGGCCACACCATCCTGGGCCGCCTCATGGGGCCAAGCGATGACGACGACGACGGCGACGGGGCGGGCTTCGAGCGCGGCATCGACGCTGCCGCGGCCATGCGCAGCCCCGGCCAATTGCTCCACCGCCTGTTCTCCGCCCGGACGCTCCGCCTGTTCGACGAGATCGCCGAGGCCGACGCCGCGGACTACCTGTCCGGCCTGCTCATCGGCGCCGAGCTCTGCGAGATGCGCGGGCCCGACGAGGAACTGGTCCTCATCGGCAGCCCCGGCCTCGTCCGGCGCTATCGTCGCGCCGCCGCCCGGCTCGGCATCGCTACCTTGGTCGCCCCGCCGGCCTGCGTGCGTGCCGGCCACCTGGCGCTGGCCCGCCAGGCCGGCCTCCTCCGTCGCAACTAGGAACCCCGCATATGCCGCACGAATTCGAAGGCGCCTTTCGGCGCTGTCCGCTGGTGGCGATCCTGCGCGGGGTCAAGCCGGCCGAGGCTGCCGCGATCGGCTGCGCCCTGGCGGATGCCGGCTTCACCCTGATCGAGGTCCCGCTCAACTCGCCGGACCCGCTGCGCTCGATCGCGATCCTGGCCGACCGGCTGGCGGACCGGGCGGTGATCGGCGCCGGCACCGTGACGACGATGCGCGAGGTCGCCGACGTCGCGGCCGCAGGCGGCACCCTCATCGTCAGCCCGCATTGCGACCCGGCCATCATCCGCGCCGCCAAGGCGCGGCGGCTGACCTGCATCCCGGGCGCCTTCACCCCTACCGAGGCCTTCGCAGCCCTGTCTGCGGGTGCCGACGCGGTGAAGCTGTTCCCGGCCGAGGCGCTGCCGCCGGCTGCGATCAAGGCATGGGGGGCGGTACTGCCGGCCGGCACCCGCCTGCTACCCGTGGGCGGAATCAACGTGACCAACATGGCCGACTATCTGAAGGCGGGTGCCGCCGGCTTCGGCCTGGGCTCCGCCCTCTACAGGCCGGGCGACGGCGCCGACCTGGTGTCCGAGCGGGCGCTGCGGTTCATGGCCGCCTTGCCGAAGGGCGGCGGAACCGCCTGACACGGGCAATCGCGGCCGGCCGGGCCCTTGTGGGCGCGTGGCGGAACCTTCGGGCCCTCGCATGCGTTTGTCCTGGTTGGGCCGGAACCGCGCCCGCTTACAAGGCACCGGTGACCAGGAGCGTGCCATGGATGAGGTTTACGAGGCCCGGCCGAGCTGGGAGAAGCCGGCCTCGTGCGCGGCCGGGATCGACATGCCATCGACCGCTCCCGAAGCGCGCGACTATGAGGATTTCTTCGAGAATGGCGGCATCGCCCTGCATCTGGTCGGCAGCGACGGGACCATCCTGCATGCCAACCAGGCCGAGCTCGACCTTCTGGGTTTCGCCGCCGACGAGTATATCGGCCGGCATATCGGCGATTTCCATATCGATGCGGCCACGGCGGAGGACATGCTGGCCCGTCTCCAGGCCGGTGAGAAGCTGTACAAGTACCCGGCCGCCCTGCGCGCCCGCGACGGCTCGGCCCGGCATGTGGAGGTCACCTCGAGCGCGCAGTTCCGGGATGGCGTCTTCATCAATACCCGCTGCTTTACCGTCGACGTCAGCGAGCTGATCCGGGTCCGCGAGGAGAGCGCCCGCAAGGACGAGCATCTCCACCAGGTGCTCGAAGCGCTGCCGGCCGCGATCTACACGACCGACCCGGCCGGCAAGATCACCTACTACAACCGCGCGGCGGCGGAGCTGGCGGGGCGCGAGCCGACCATCGGCGAGGATGAATGGTGCGTCACCTTCCGCCTGTTCACGCCGGACGGGAAGGAACTGCCGCACGCCGAGTGCCCGATGGCCGTCGCCCTGAAGGAGAACCGGCCGGTGCGCGGGGTCGAGGCGCTGGCGCAGCGCCCGGACGGGACGCTCTTTCCCTTCCTGCCCTTCCCCACCCCGATCCGCGACGATGCCGGGCGCATGGTCGGGGCCGTGAACATGCTGGTCGACATCAGCGAGCGCAAGCAGGCCGAGAACCACCAGCGGATGCTGCTCGACGAGCTGAACCACCGGGTCAAGAACAACATGCAGATGCTGCACGGCCTGCTTCGGGCGGCGCAGCGGGAGAGTGCCAATCCGGAGGCACGGACGGTGCTGGCCGACGCCGGCCAGCGGGTCGCGGCCATGGCGGCGGCCCAGAAGCTGCTCTACACCGACAGCAATCCGCGGACCTTCGCCATCAGCGAGTTCCTCCATGCCGTCAGCGACAGCGCGCGCCACGCGTTCAGCCGTGAGATCGCGGTCCGCATCGACGCCGATCCCGGTCATTTTCCCAACGACATATCCATGCCGCTGGCGCTCATCCTCAACGAACTGCTGACGAACGCCGCCAAGCACGGCGTGGGCGCGGGCAGCGTGGGCGAGATCCTGGTCGCCCTGAAGCGCGACGGCGACGACTTCGTCCTCAGCGTGGCGGACGGCGGCCCCGGGTTCGATCTGCATGAGACGGGCCGGCGAGCGTCCGGGCTCGGCCTGGTGAACGGCCTGCTGCGGCAGCTGCGGGGCACCCTCTCGGTCGAGCGCGGTGCCAGCTTCCGGTGCATCGTCCGCTTTCCCGACGTCGTGGGGCGCTAGCCATCTCCAGGCTCCACGATGCTTCCGATCGAAGCCCCAGGCCGGGCGCAAGGGTCGAACCATGCCCGTTCCGGGCCACGGCGGAAGGTCGACCCGGCGCCGCGATCCGCCCGGCCCGCATCCTTCTGGTCGAAGACGAGTATTTCATCGCCCTGGAGCTGGAGCACCGCCTGTCGGAGGCCGGCTTCGAGGTGGTCGGCATCGCCGGGACCGCCGAGGAGGCGTTGCGGATCGCCGCCGCCGCGCGGCCCGAACTGGCGATCATGGACATCCGCCTGGCCGGCGCCCGCGACGGGATCGATGCCGCGATCGAACTCGCTTCGACACTGGGCGTGCCGTCGATCTTCGCGACCGCCCATGAGGACGAGGCGACACGGCGGCGCGCGGAGCTGGCACACTCGCTGGGCTGGCTGCAGAAGCCCTATTCGGCGGAAACCCTGATCGCGCTGCTGAACCGGGTGCTGTCCAGAAGTAACTAATGGGTACGCCTTGTGGCTGACCGACCGGGAGGCGCCTCCGCCAGCAGCACCATCCCCGCCCCGACGATACCGATGGAGGTAACGGCACCGAGGCTGATGCAGACCTCTGCGCAGGTGGCCGCACCCGCGGCTGCGATCACCGCGGAGATGATGGCCGCCAGCGCAGCCAATGATCGCGCGACCGCGACCCGGGACAGTTGCAGGGCGCCGAAGCTGGCGAACAGGGTCAGGACCGCCGCGATGACCACCGATGGAGGGAACTCGATCATCGGTACCTCCGTCTTGCCGATGCCAACTGCAAACCGACCGGGCGATGGCGGCAAGGCGGCTTTTCGGGCTACCCCCGACGGGGGCGCATGGCGGAGTTTTCGCGGCTCTCGCAAGCAAGTGGGTCAGAGGCTGCACGACCGCGGGCGAGCGCTCGATCGAGCGCCCGCGCGTGGCACATTCCGGTCGGTATGATGGGATCACCGTGGTAGCGGAGGACGGATTTGAACCGCCGACCAAGGGATTATGATTCCCCTGCTCTACCGCTGAGCTACTCCGCCGCCGCGGTCGGGGGGATATAGGGGGTGGCGGTCCCGACTGTCAAGAAATCGGCCAAGAAATCGGAACTGGATTCAGCGGCTGAAATCCAGCCGCCGCCCAGCACCCGGTCGCCATCGTAGAAGACCGCCGCCTGGCCCGGGGCGACGCCGAACTGCGGTTCCGCCAGCTCGATGGTGGCGCGGCCCCCATCCGCCGCCTGCACGCGGGCGCCGACGGCCGGCTGGGCGGAGCGCAGCTTGACCGTGACCGTCCTGGGCGCGGTCGGCGGGGCGACCAGCCAGGAGGTGTCCTTGATGGCGATGCGGGTGACCGCCAGCGCCTCGCGCGGGCCGACGATGACGCGGTGCCGGACGGCGTCCAGCCGCACGACATAGAGCGGCTGGTCGCCGTCGGAGCGCCCGCCGATGCCGAGACCGCGGCGCTGCCCGACCGTGTAGCGGATGATGCCGTCATGCCGGCCGAGCACGGTGCCGTCGACATGGACGATGTCGCCCGGCTCCACCGCGCCGGGACGCAGGCGCTGCACGATCGACGCATAGCCGCCGGTCGGCACGAAGCAGATGTCCTGGCTGTCCGGCTTCTCGGCGACCGCGAGGCCGAGGCGCGCGGCGTGGGCGCGGGTCGCGTCCTTGCCCATGTCGCCCAGCGGGAAGCGCAGGAAGTCGAGCTGCTCGGCCGTCGTCGCGAACATGAAATAGCTCTGGTCGCGGCCCGTGTCGGCGGCCTGGCGCAGTTCGACGCCGTCGGGGCCGATGCTGCGCCGGACATAGTGACCGGTCGCCAGCGCGTCGGCGCCGAGGTCGCGCGCCACGTCGAGGAGGTCGCGGAACTTGACCCGCTGGTTGCAGCGCACGCAGGGGATCGGCGTCTCGCCCGCGACATAGGAATCGGCGAAATCGTCGATCACGGCACGGCGGAATCGCTCCTCGAAATCCAGCACATAGTGCGGCATGCCAAGCTGGTCGGCGACCCGGCGGGCGTCGCGGATATCCTGCCCGGCGCAGCAGGCGCCGGCCTTGGCCACCGCCGCGCCATGGTCGTAAAGCTGCAGGGTGACGCCGACCGTGTCGTAGCCGGCCTCCTTCAGCAGCCCGGCCGTGACCGAGCTGTCGACCCCGCCCGACATGGCGACGACGACGCGCGTCGCCGCGCGCGGCTTGGGAATGCCGAGGTCGATCATGGTCGCGGCCATGGCCGTCAGGCCGCCCGCTCCAGGCCCATCTGCCAGAACTGCGCCTCGAGCCGCGTCGCGGCGCGGAAGGTCTTCTCCAGGCCGGGGACGCGGCCGGGGCCGCCACGGCGTTCGAAATGCCGGTCGAGCGCGGCCGCCGCACCCTCGGCCACGGCGCCATAGTCCGGGCCGGCATACATCTCCAGCCACTCGCGGTAGGGGTTGCCCTCGACGAGGGTGGCGGGATCGGCCATGCGCTCGCGGGCGATCTCGGCATAGCCGACGATACAGGGAGCCAGCGCCACCAGGAGGTCGAGCAGGTCGCCCGCCATGCCGCGCTCCAGCACATAGCGGGTATAGGCCATGGTCGCATTGGCCTCGGGCGCCCGCACGATGTCCGCCTCGGGGATGCCCCAGCGGGCGCAGAAGCGGACATGCAGGCTGGTCTCGCCGTCGATGATGGCCCCCAGCGACTTCGCCGCCTGGCGGATGTCGGCGACATCGTCGGCCTTGTAGGCCGCCAGCGCATAGGCGCGCGCGAACTGAACCAGGAACAGGTAGTCCTGGATCAGGTAGTGCCGGAAGCTCTCCTCCGGCAGGGTGCCGTCGGCCAGCTGGAGCACGAAGGCATGACGGGTATAGGCGTGCCAGTCGGCCAGGCACGACGCCCGCAGGCGCTGCAGCAGCCCCCCGGCGGGGCCGATGACGATGGCGGGGGCGGGGGTGGGGGCGGTGACGACCGTATCCATACCTGAACTCAGCGCTTGTGAAGGGATTGGAGCCTGGATCACGCGGCGTTGCGTCCTTCGACTGCTCCGCTACGCTACACGCTCAGGATGAGGCACATTTCTTTGTGCGATCAAAAGAGATACCGCATCCCGAGCCCTTGTCGAGGGACGCAACGACCGGAATGCAGTGCCCCTCGCTGCGCCGGCCATTGCCTTGCCAACCTTCAGCTCCGCTCATCGAGCCAGGCCATCTGGATCGCCTCCAGGATCTTCTCGTTCGACCGCTGCGGATCGTCGGCGAAGTCCGGCAGCTCCTGCACCCAGCGCCACAGGTCGGTGAAGCGTAGATTGACGACGTCGGCGTCGGGACGCACCTCGTCCAGGGCGATCGCGATCTCCTGTACGTCCGTCCAGCGCAGGCTGCGGGCCATGGCGTTCCTCGTCAGCGCTTGTCGACCATCATGTTGCGCGTGGCGGAAGGCAGCTTCACCTTCAGCCCGTCCAGCTCGTCGCGCATGATGATCTGACAACCCAGGCGGGATGTGTGGGTGAGGCCGAAGGCGAGGTCGAGCATGTCCTCCTCGTCCTCGGTCGGTTCCTGCAACAGCTCGAACCATTCCTGGTCGACCACCACATGGCAGGTCGAGCAGGCGAGCGAGCCCTCGCAGGCTCCCTCCAGGTCGATGTTGTTGCGGTGTGCGATCTCGAGCACCGAAAGGCCGACCGGCGCATCGACTTCGCGCGTGGTGCCATCGGTCTCGACAAAGGTCATCTTGGGCATCGGTCAGGTTTCCGTAAGTGCTTTGGTTCTAGTGGCCGCGCGGCTCGGCCGCCACGGCATCGATCGAGCGGCCGGCCAGCGCCAGGCGAATGGCCTTGTCCATCCGACGTTGGGCGAAGGGCTGCGAGCGGCGCTCCAGCTCCTCGACGGCTGCGTTGATGGCCTCGCGGTCATCGCCGGGCAAGAGGGATTCGAGCTCGGCCGTCTGTTCGGCCACCAATGTCCGCTCGTCGTCCGGCAGCAGGTCGGCGTCCGCCGCGCGGGCCGCGGCCAGGGCCAGCAGCACCCGACGCGCCTCCACCCGGGCCTCGATCAGCAGGCGGCGCTCCATGTCGCGGGCGCCATGCTCCATGCCTTCGCGCAGCATCCGGATCATCTCCTCGTCGCCGAGGCCGTAGGACGGCTTCACCTCGACCCGCTGGCGGGCGCCGGTGGTCTTCTCCTCCGCCGTCACGGTCAGGAGCCCGTCCGCGTCGACCGCGAAGGTGACCGTGATGCGGGCGGCACCCGCCGTCATGGACGGGATGCCGAGCAGCTCGAAGCGCGCCAGCGAGCGGCATTCGTCCACCGTCTCGCGCTCGCCCTGGACGACATGGAAGAGCATGCCGTCCTGCCCGTCCTGATAGGTCGTGAACTCCTGCGCGCGGGCGACCGGGATCGGCGTGTTGCGCGCGATCACCTTCTCGACGATGCCGCCCATCGTCTCGATGCCGAGCGACAGCGGCGTGACGTCGAGCAGCAGCGTGTCGGAGCCGACGGTCAGCGCCTCGGCCTGCAATGCGGCGCCCAGCGCCACCACCTCGTCGGGGTCGATGTCGGCCAGCGGCGGGCGGCCGAACAGGCCCTCGACCTGTGCCCGCACTAGCGGTACCCGGGTGGAGCCGCCGACCAGGACGACGCCCTGCACCTCTTGCGGCCGCATGCCGGCCTCGTCGAACACGTCGCGGCAGATGGTGATGGTGCGCTCGACCAGCGGCTGCATCAGCCGTTCCAGGGTCGCCCGGTCGAGGGGTAGGCGGCGGGCGACGCCACCCAGCTCGACCGACCATTCGCCGGCGTCGCGGGTCGTCAGGCACTCCTTCGCCAGGCGGGCCGCGGCCAGGGCCAGCTTCGCCTCGGCCTCGCTGGGAGCGGTGCCGGCGCCATGCGCCGCCAGGAAATGCTCGGCCACCGCATGGTCGAAATCATCGCCGCCCAGGGCCGCGTCGCCGCCGGTCGCCAGGACCTGGAAGACACCCTTCTCCAGGCGCAGCACCGACAGGTCGAAGGTGCCGCCGCCCAGGTCATAGACCGCGTACAGCCCCTCCGCCCCTTGGTCGAGCCCGTAGGCCAGCGCGGCCGCCGTCGGCTCGTTCACCAGGCGCAGCACCTCCAGCCCCGCGATGCGCGCGGCGTCGCGGGTCGCCGTGCGCGCCGCATCGTCGAAATAAGCCGGCACGGTCACCACCGCGCGCTCGACCGGACGGCCGAGGGCGGTTTCCGCACGCTCCTTCAACGCCCGCAGGATGTCGGCCGAGACCTCGACCGGCGACAGGCGGCGGGTGCCGACCAGGAGATGGACCATGCCGCCCTCGCCCGGCTCGGGCGGCGCCACCCGATAGGGCAAGGTGCCGGCCAGGGCCTTCAGGTCGCCCGCACCCCGACCCATCAGCCGCTTGATCGAGGACACCACCTGCCCCGGCTCGTCGAGCAGCCAGCGCCGGGCCGCCTCGCCCACGACCGCCTCGGCGCCGTCGACATAGGCGACCACCGATGGCACCAGCCCCGTCCCGTCGCCGTCGCGCAGCACCTCGGGTCGGCCGTCGGTCGCGACCGCGACGACGGAGTTGGTGGTGCCGAGGTCGATGCCGACCGCCGCCCCGCGCTCCTCGTGGGGCAGCGGCGTCTCGCCCGGCTCATGGATCTGGAGCAGCATCATGCCGCGCGTCCTTCAAGCCGGATGGTGCGGCGGCGGGCCTCGTCGGCGATCTTCACCAGATATTTGAGGCGGGTCGCCTGGATGCGCGCGGCCGGGTGATCGCCCGCCGCGAACGCGGCCGAAAGTGCGGCCATCGCCACCGCCCGCTCCGTCGCCGTGTGCTCGGCCACCGCCGCCACTTCGGCGGCCGACCCGGCCTCCGCCAACGCCTCGCGGGCGTCCATCACCTCGGCCAGCAGTTCCGGGTCGTCGATGGTGGCGCCGTCACCGACGATCGGGTGGCCGGCCAGCGCCAGCAGGTAGGCCGCCCGCCGCAAGGGGTCACGCAACGTCTCATAGGCCTCGTTGAGGGACACCGACCGGCTCTCCGCGATCGCGCCCTCGCGGGCCGAACGGCGGGCGAAGCGATCGGGGTGGAACTGCCGCTGGCGCGCGAAATAGGCGCGGTCGAGCGCGGCCCCGTCGATGTCGAAGGTGACGGGTAGCCCCAGCCGGATGAAATGGTCGACCTGACCCGGCGGCTGCACGGCGCCGCAGGTCGTGCAGAACGCCGCATCCTCCGCCGCCGGCCCCTTGCAGGACCAGCAGGGCAGGACGCCGCCGGTGGTGTCGATCGCGTTGCTGCTCGCGGGTGTTGCCATGGTTCCATAGGGGCCACGGCCGCCCGGCGATGCTTTACCGAGCGGCCCCGGCGTTCAATCCGTCATGCGGGAAGGGACGCGGCCGGGAAAGGATCGCGCAAGGGCTCAAACGTGGAAGGACTCGCCGCAGCCGCAGCGCCCCTTCTCGTTGGGGTTCGTGAAGACGAACCCGGACTCCAGCGTCCCTTCCTTGAAGTCCATCTCGGTGCCGATGATGAACATCGAGGCCTTCGGGTCGATCAGGATCCGCACGCCCTTGGCCTCGACCACCTCGTCGAACTTGTTGGCCTCGTCGGCATACTCGAGCGTGTAGGACAGGCCCGAGCAGCCCTTCGTGCGAACGCCGATGCGAATCCCGGCCGATGGCTTGCCACGCCGGTCCAGCAGCGTCTTCACGCGCTCGGCGGCGGCATCCGTGATCATCATGGCCTGCGGTCGCGCCATCAGCTTCGCTCCACCCTCAAGGTTCGTTGGTCGGGGTCCGGTCGCCGGGAAAGCCTATTCCGCTGCCTGGCTAGCCTTCGGCTGCTTGGCGCGATAGTCGGCGACCGCGGCCTTGATAGCATCCTCGGCCAAAACCGAACAATGGATCTTCACCGGCGGCAGCGACAGGTGCTGCGCGATCTCGGTGTTCCGGATCGAAGCCGCCTCGTCGAGGGACTTGCCCTTGATCCATTCGGTCGCGAGCGAACTCGACGCGATCGCCGAGCCGCAGCCGAAGGTCTTGAACTTGGCGTCCTCGATCAACCCGCCGGCGCCGACCTTGATCTGGAGCTTCATCACGTCGCCACAAGCGGGCGCGCCCACCAGGCCGGTGCCGACGTCGGCCGCGTTCTTGTCCAACGTGCCGACATTGCGTGGGTTCTCGTAGTGGTCGACCACCTTCTCGCTGTAGGCCATCGTACTTCTCCCAAAAACGTCAATTAAGATGTGGTCCCGAACCGGTGGTAACGCAACCGATCAGTGCCATCAGTGGGGGCGATCAGTGCGCCGCCCACTTGATCGAGCGGATGTCCACGCCTTCCTGCACCATCTCCCACAGCGGGCTCATCTCGCGCAGCTTGCTGACATTGGCCACGATCTGGTCCACCGCCGCGTCCACTTCCGCCTCGGTCGTATAGCGGCCGAGACCGATGCGCAGCGAGGTGTGGGCCATATCTTCCTGCACGCCCAGCGCCCGGAGCACATAGGACGGCTCCAGCGAGGCCGAGGTGCAGGCGGACCCGGACGACACCGACAGCCCCTTGATGCCCATCATCAGCCCCTCGCCCTCGACATAGGCGAAGCTGAGGTTGAGGTTGCCCGGGATGCGATGGGTCTCGTCGCCGTTCAGGTAGACGTCCGGCAGGCGGGCCATGATCTGGTCGTAGAAGCGCTGGCGCAGCCCTTCCAGGCGCTTGGCCTCCTCCGCCATCTCGCGCTCGGCGATGGCGCAGGCCTCGCCCAGCCCGACGCAGAGCGGCGTCGGCAGCGTGCCGGAACGCAGGCCACGCTCCTGGCCGCCGCCGGTGATCAGCGGCTGCAGGCGCACCCGCGGCCGGCGCCGGACATACAGCGCGCCGATGCCCTTGGGCCCGTAGATCTTGTGGCCCGAGACGCTCAGCAGGTCGATGTTCATGGCATTGACGTCGAGCGGGATCTTGCCCACGGCCTGGGCCGCGTCGGTATGGAAATAGACGCCCTTCTCGCGGCAGATCCGGCCGATCTCGGCCAGGGGCTGGACCACGCCGATCTCGTTGTTCACCGCCATCACCGACACCATGACCGTGTCGTCCTCGATCGCGGCCCGCAGCTGGTCGAGGTCGACCAGCCCGTTCTGCTGCACCGGCAGGTAGGTGACGCGAAAGCCCTCATCCTCCAGGTGCCGGCAGCTGTCGAGCACGCACTTATGCTCGGTCACCACGGTCACCAGGTGGCGCTTCCGGTCGCGATGGAAGTAGGCGACGCCCTTGATCGCGAGGTTGTTCGATTCCGTGGCGCCAGAGGTGAAGATCACCTCCTTGGCGTCGGCGCCCAGGATCGAGGCGATCTGCGCCCGGGCGGTCTCCACCGCATCCTCCGCCTCCCAGCCATAGCGATGGTTGCGGGAATGCGGGTTGCCGAACCGCTCGGTGAAATAGGGCAGCATGACCTCGACCACCCGCGGGTCGGTCGGGGTCGTCGCCTGGTAGTCCAGGTAGATCGGATACCCGGTGTCGTTGCGCTCGATCGTTCCGCCTTCAGGCATGATCCTGCTCCTCGAATTTTCCACCGGCCTCACGCCGCCGCCGCGGTCTTGCGCCCGCGGGTGCGCGCCCAAAGCGCGACCCAGGCCTCGGCGCACCGCTCGACATCGTCGGCCGTGCTGTTCCAACCCAGACTGATGCGGATGGCCGAACGGGCCAGCTCCGCATCCACTCCCATCGCCGCCAGGACCGGCGACGACCGAACCTTGCCCGACGAGCAGGCGGCACCCGCGCTGACCGCGACGCCAGCCAGGTCGAGGGCCATGACCTGGGTCTCGGCCGCCACGCCCGGCATCGCGATGCAGGTCGTGTTCGGCAGCCGTTCCGCCAGGGCACTGAAGATGCGCGCACCCGGCGCGGCGGCCAGCAGGCGCGCCTCCAGATCGTCGCGCAGCACCCGGATATCTGCCGGCAGCGCCACGGCCGCCTCGGCCGCCGCCGCGAAGCCGACGATGGCCGGCATGTTCTCGGTCCCGGCGCGCCGCCCATCCTCCTGGCGCCCACCGCGCAGCAGCGGACGCAGCGGGAAGCCTTCCTGCACCAGCAATGCGCCGGCGCCGGGCGGGCCGCCCAGCTTGTGGGCGGAAACGGTCATCAGCTCGACGTCGAGCGCCTCGAAGGACACCGCCATGCGGCCTGCCGCCTGGGTGGCGTCGGTGTGGACGAGCGCGCCCTCGGCCTGGGCCAGGCGCACGATGTCGGCCATCGGCTGAATGATTCCGGTCTCGTTGTTGGCCAGCATCACCGACACCAGCCCGACGCCGCCGCGGGCCAGCCGCGCCTCCAGCCATTCGAGGTCGACCACCCCGTTGCCATCGACCGGAATGACCTCCGCCCGCGGGTCCGCCTCGCGCACGGAATCATGCTCGACGGCGGACACCAGGGTGGCGGCCGCCCCCGTCCCGCGCAGGGCCAGATTGTTGGCTTCGGTGCCGCCGCTGGTGAAGATGACCGAATCGAGCGCGCTGTCGAAGGCCAGCGCCACGGTGCGCCGCGCGGCCTCGATCCGCGCGCGGGCGGCGCGCCCGGCGGCATGGGGCGAGGACGGATTGCCGTGCTCGGCCAGGGCCGCGACCATGGCATCCAGCGCCACGGGGCGCAGCGGCGAGGTCGCGTTATGGTCGAGATAGGCGGTCATGTTCCGGACGCTCCCTTCTCTCTATTCAGCCGCGGCGGCCGCGATGGCACGATGATGGACGACACCGCTGGTGCCGAGGATGCGGCGCTCGCAGACATCGGCCAGGCTGACCGCGCTCAGATACAGGTGGATCTGGTTGCCCAGTTCCTCCCACAGATCGTGGGTGAGGCAGCGGCTCTTGTCGGAGTGGCAGCCCCGCGAGACCCCGGGCACGCACCGCGTCGCGCGGATCGGCTCGTCGACCGCCAGGATGATGTCGGAAATCCGGGTTTCGCCGGACGAGCGGGACAGGAGATATCCGCCGCCCGGGCCGCGGACGCTGCGGACCAGCCCGCCGCGGCGCAGCTTGGCGAACAGCTGCTCCAGGTAGGACAGCGAAATTTCCTGCCGCTCGGCGATGTCGGCCAGGGCCACCGGCCGGCCGACGCCATGGCTCGCCAGATCGACCATCGCCATCACGGCGTAGCGTCCCTTGGTGCTGAGCTTCACGGCTCCACCCTTTCCATGAGTAGTGCGGCTTCCGAGGCACGGCGCTTCTCATCGGTGGCGCATTCCAGCTCTGCCACCCGGGAGCGCAGCCGGGAAACCTCGTCGCGGAGTTCGGTCAGGGCGCGGGCGACCGGGTCGGCCACCTCGCCCGGGGTATTGGCGTAGGCGGCGAAGGCTTCGGGCGTCGCCGGGTTCTTGCTGCGCACGGCCTTGGCCGGGATGCCGACCACCGAAGCACAGGCCGGGACGTCGTTCAGCACCACGGCATTGGAGCCGATGCGGGCGCCCTCACCGATCATCAGCGGCCCCAGAACCTTGGCGCCGGCGCCGACGATGACGCCGTTGCCCAGCGTCGGATGGCGCTTGCCCTTGTTGAGCGAGGTGCCGCCGAGCGTCACCCCCTGGTAGAGGGTCACGTCGTCGCCGACCTCCGCCGTCTCGCCGATCACCACCCCCATGCCATGGTCGATGAAGACCCGGCGACCCAGGGTGGCGCCGGGATGGATCTCGATTCCGGTGGCGACCCGACCGACATGGGAGACGAAGCGCGCCAGCGTCCACCAGCGACGGCGCCACAGCGCATGCGCCCACCGATGAAAGATCCGGGCATGGATGCCGGGATAGCACAGCAGGATCTCCAACCTCGACCGGGCCGCAGGATCGCGGGCGCGGACGGCGGCGACATCATCGCGAAGGTTGGTAAAGACCATCGATCCCACTATGTTAGCTATGGCCTTCGGGCCCCGGTGGGGCGCGTCGGCCTGTGACGACGATATAGGTTTTCCGACTAATCCAGTCAAGTATAGCGCGTCGCGCCCGCCGGCACGAATCGCGTGGTCACCCGAGGAGAGCGATGCCGGAAGTTATCATCAACGGGCCGGAAGGGCGCCTGGAAGGCCGCTATTCCCATGCACGGACGCCGAACGCACCGGTAGCGCTCCTGCTTCATCCGCACCCGCAGCATGGCGGGACGATGAACAACAAAATAGTATACAACCTCTATCAGGCTTTCGTCCGACGGGGGTTCTCGTCGCTGCGCTTCAATTTCCGCGGCGTCGGGCGCTCCCAGGGCGTCTACGACCGCGGCGAGGGCGAATTGTCCGACGCGGCCGCCGCCCTGGACTGGCTCCAGACGTATAATGCCAACGCCTCGAGCTGTTGGGTGATCGGCTTTTCCTTCGGCGCCTGGATCGGCATGCAGCTCCTGATGCGCCGGCCGGAGATCGCGGGCTTCGTCTCGGTCTCGCCGCCCGCCAACATGTTCGACTTCTCGTTCCTGGCGCCCTGCCCCTCTTCCGGGCTGATCGTCCATGGCGACCAGGACACGCTGGTGCCCGAGGAGGCGGTGCTGAAGCTGGCGAACAAGCTCAACAGCCAGCGCGACATCACCGTCACCCTGCAGTCGATCAAGGGCGCCGACCATTTCTACAAGGACAAGGTCGACGAATTGGTCCAGCTGGTCGATCGCTATGTCGACGAAGCGATTGCATCTGCACCCGCCCGCGCCGCCGCCGGCACCCGGTGAACTCTTCCAGATGCCCGAGTGACCAAATGCCCGAATGAATTGACAGATCGCCCGACGTCGCACATCGTCGGCAATCGGAAGGAGAAAATCCGATGCCTCATAAGATGATCGACATCATCGAGCTTCGCGAAGCACTCTCCGAGACCCGCCTCTCGGCCTACAGCTACCTGAACGCGTCCGTGGCGGACGGCGGCCCGACGGTCCATCGGGAAACCAAGGCCAAGGTGGGAAAGCTCCTGCCCCTCCCCCCTAACAACGGGTGAGCACCTTCTCGGGCGGCGAGGCCGGCAGACCGGCCAGCCGCCCGAGTTCGGTCCAGCTTTCGGCGAACGCCCGATCGGCCCGGCGCGCGGGCGCCGCCGGCACGGCCGCCATCCACCGCACCTCCGCCGCTTCCGCCTGCGCCCAGCATTCGGCCACGGCCCGCACCCGCCCTGCCGCGGCGCCGGCACCCTCCCGATCGATCACATCCGCCATCCGTTGGGCGAAGCCGGCCTCCAGCGCGTCGCGCTCGGCGGCGATGGCCCGCGACAGCGCCGGATGATCGCCGGTCACCACCGCCCGGTGGAGGCGCTCGTGGCGCCACCACAGGCTGTCCGCATCCGCCTTGTCCGACGGGCGCGGCCCCTGGGACGGCAGGCCAGCCGCGATCAGACCACCTTCGATAAGAACCGGCTTGAAGATCGAGGTGCATGGGCCGGACGTGCCGGTCATCCAGTACAGCCCGGGGCGATCGGGGTGCAGGTCGGCCACCATCGACCCCACCGTCTGGCCGCGCCGGCCGTCGGCGCCGGCATGCATGCAGATGGTGCGCGTCGTGGCCTGGTCGGGATGCCAATCGGCCAGCCCCTCCGCCGCCGCGCCATGGTCGCGCAGGTTGGCCATCATGTCGGCGGCGGCAAGCCGCCCCTCGCGCCGGCGCATCAGGGTGGTCGAGCGGTCGCAGCGCAGGCGCCCCTGCGAGACCGCATCGCGGTCGAGGTCGATATAGGCGTTGGCCATGTCGAGGTCGGCGGCACCGCTGCACCATCCCTGGGCGGCGGCGTGCTCGACCAGCCCGCCGCCCGACCGCTCGATCGCGCCCGGGCCGATCGACAGCGCGTTGGAGATGGCGCGGATCGGCGGGCAGCGCTCGACCGCCCACATCCGGCCGATCGTTTCCAGCACGAAGGCCTCGCGGGCATCGGCGACGATGAAGGAATTGTCGTAGTAGTGCTCGTGCAGATGGCCGCAATTGCCACCCTGCCCGTGCCGCTCCAGCAGCCCGGTCATCACATCGACCGCTTCGGCGGCGCTGGTGGACCGCTCCAGCCCCAGGCGCAGCAGGTCCATGCCGACCAGCGCCGGTGTCCGATTGGCCGGCAGCCGGGCGAAGACCGCCTCGTTGCCGATCGCCACGCCATGCTCGTTGGCGCCCATCTCCGCGCCCCAGCACCAGAATGGCCGGCTCAACAGCACCGCATGGGTGCGCGCCACCTGCGGGATCTCGATATAGGAACAGCGGAGCGCGCTGCCGGCTTCATGCCGCGTGGCCGGGACGAGGTCGAGGAACTGCGCCTCGTTGCGCTCGCGATCGCTGTTCTTCGCGAACAGCACCGACCCACTCGCCGTCGCCGGCGGCAACGCCACCATCGTGTCGCACATCTGGGGAAGGCCCTCCTGCGGTTCGCCGCTCAAGCCTACCGCGATTTCCCCAGGCGGTCAGCCCGGCGCTAGCCCTCGGGCACGCGATTGGTGAAGTGGGCGTTCCCCAGCCCCGTGCCGATCGTCAGGATGCCCCAGCCCTCGACGTCCAGCATGAAGGGGACCTGGCTCAGCCCCTGCACGACGGCGTCATTGTGCATGAGCACCATGGTTTCATCGTCGCCGATCTGCGGGATGGCCGTCCGCAGGCGGTCGGGAAGGTTGAAGCGGCTGCTCTCCCAGTTGCCGGGCAGATTCTGGCCGCCGCTGGAGATGGTGCCGTCCGGCTCGATCTGGCCGGGGCAACCGACGCCGATGAAGGGCGCCAGCTTCAGCTTCTCCTTTCCGGCCTTGGCGACCAGGCCGGCGATCATGCCCGCCAGCCGCTCCACCGCCTGGTCGCGGGTAGGGCCCGGGTCGTCGTCGCGGTGGCGCCACAGCTCCGCCTTCCACACCGCCGCCTCCGACAGGTCGGCCGCCTTCTTGCGATTGAACAGCACGATGCCGGCGCGGATGTTGGAGCCGCCGATATCGACCGCGACGATGCCGTCATGGCCGGAGAAGATCCATGACGGCGCCAGCTGCACCGCTCCGATCAGGCCGGCCTCGTCCGGGTGGTGGCGGATCGGGGTCAAGGTCACCTCCAGCCCGCCGCCTTTGAGGATGACGGAGGCCCGGCCGATGGTGAGCTCGCCGATTCGGCTCTGGCGCATGCCGCCGCCGACCAGGATATGCGCGCTCGCGCGCCACCCCTTGTTGCGGCGAAAGCGGCGCACGACCGCCGCCAGCTCCTGCGCGAAATCCTCCACCGCGCCCTGGACGACGCCCGCCGCCTCCGGGTCGCCGTCGGCCAGCAGCCGGTCCAGCGTCTTGCGGCTCACCTCGTCGGTCGGCTCGTCGCCCAGCGGGTCGTCGCCGACCTGGCGCAGCCGCTCGCGCCAATCCTCCAGGATTTCGCGGAAGGCGCCGAAACTGGCGCGATCCCCGGCGAAACCGTCCTCGTCGCGCAGCTCCAGATTATAGCTGTCGACCGTGACCGCCGGCAGGTGATCGGCACCGTGGCGGATCTCCGGATTGGCCTTCGTCGCTTCCGCCATCGCCTCCAACCTCGCGGCTTCCGCGGCACGGGATTGGCCGCAGCGCAGCCGGGCCGAGGATCGGCGACCGGCGGTGAAGCCAACGCGACGGCCACGCGGGCGGTTCCGGGAGCCGGCTGCGGCAGGAAGAGAAAAGACGGCGCGACGGTTGACCAGCCCCTGCCCATGCGATCACATGCCGCACTGGCGTGCACAGACGCGTCTGCGGAAAAGTTTCGGGGGAATACGCATGTTCGACAGGAAAATCGCGGCGCAGGTCGCCGCCGTGGTGATGACACTGGGTGTCGCTTTCAGCGGGGCCGCGGAAGCGCAGCAGAAATGGAAGGCCCAGAGCCTCTACGGGCCGAACACGACGGTCCACAAGGAGTTCCAGAAATTCGCCGAGCGGGTGAAGGAGGCGACCAAGGGCGGACTCCAGATCGAAGCCCTGCCGGTCGCCACCCTCGTCCCGCAGGCCGAGGCGTTGGACGCCATCAAGGCGGGCCTGCTCGACGCCGCCGCCGGCACCATGGCCTACCAGGGCGGCAAGGAGGCGGCGGCCGCCTTCTGGGACCTGGCCGGCGGCTACGACAACCCACTGCATCTGATCATGTGGTACCGCCTGGGTGGCGGCGACGCGATCATGAACAAGATCGCGGCCAAGTGGGACGCGGTCTTCCTCGGCCCCATCATCCTCGGGCTCGAATCCATCCCCTCGAAGCAGCCGATCCGTTCGGTCGCCGACTTCAAGGGCGTAAAGATGCGTTCGCCCGACGGCATCCCGGCGGAAATCTTCGCCAAGCTCGGCGCGTCCGTGTCGGTCATGCCGGGGACGGAGGTCTATACCGCGCTGGACACCGGCAAGATCGAGGCGACCGACTGGGGCACGCTCTCGGTCAACGACGAGGCTGGCTACAACCGCATCGCCCCCTATGCCATCTATCCCGGCATCCACTCGCTGAACGCCATGGACTTCGTCATCCGGCGCAGCAAGTGGAACGCGCTGTCGGCCGAGCACAAGGCGATCGTCCGCGCCGCGGTCGACGAATGGAGCCTCGCCACCTGGATCAGCCAGGAGCAGGCCGACCGGCTAGCCGCCGCCAAGCGCAAGCCGGATACGCTCGTGACCTGGAGCGAGGCCGACAAGACCGAATTCCGCAAGGTGGCATCGACGGTCTGGGAAGACTGGTCGAAGAAGAGCCCCCTGGCGAAGGAAATCTACGAAAGCCAGGTCAAGTTCCTGAAGTCGATCGGCAAGCTGTAAGCCAGCGGACGTCCTAGCGTGAACGAGCCGGATGCGCGCAAAACCGCATCCGGCCCCTTCCGTACCGCGCGTCGCCTGACCTGGGCGGCCATACGCAGGAAGCCCAGTCCATGACGGAAGCCGGCCTCGTCCCCGACGTTGCCCCGAAGAATGCCATCGACCGCCTGGTCGTCACTACGTCCAAGATCCTCAGCGTCGGCTATGCGCTGTCGATCGTGGTCACCATCTACGACATCAGCAACGACATCCTCGGGACCCCCACCATCTGGGTCTACGACGTCGTCACCACCGCGATCGCGGTCGCGTTCCTGTTCGGCGGCTCCTATGCGCTGCAGCGGCGCGAGCACATCCAGATCACCGCCATCTACGACCTCTATTCGCCGCGCACCAAGCTGGTCTGCGACGCCATCAGCTACGCCGGCACGCTGATCTATTTCTTCGTCTTCGCCTGGCTGTCATGGCGCCTCGCCCACGATGCCGTCGTCGACTGGGAGGTCGGGGGCTCGGCCTGGGGGCAGCCGACGCCGGTCGTCGTCAAGGTGTCGATGCTGCTCGGCGCCGTGCTGATGGTCCTCCAGCTGCTGTCCAACCTGCGCGTGATCCTGCGGCTGCTGGGGGGCGCCCCGCCGATCGTGCTGGCCAGCTTCGCAGCCGCCATCGTGTTCGCGGTCTATCTGGCGGCGATGCTGGGATCGGATGGAGCGCTGTCGTGGTTCCGTCCGGTCGACTGGCTGGCCGGCGGCGAGTTCTCCCCCAGCATCGCCACCATCTCGCTGCTGATGCTGGCCGGCTTCGTCGTGCTGATCTTCGGCCTCGGCACGCCGATCGGCTTCGCCACCGGCCTGATCGCCGTCATCTTCTGCGTCCTCTTCCGCGACATCGACGCGCTGTCCATCGTCACCTTCCGCACCTACGGCTTCGTCAACTCCTACGTCCTGCTGTCGGTGCCGATGTTCCTGCTGATGGCGGCCGTCCTCGACCGCTCCGGCGTCGCCCACGACCTCTACGACGCACTGAAGATCTGGGCCGGCAGGCTGCCCGGCGGCATCGGCGTCATGACCCTGATCGCGGCCTCGGTGATGGCGGCGATGACCGGCATCATCGGCGGCGAGGTCATCCTGCTGGGCCTGGTGGCCCTGCCCCAGATGCTGCGCCTCGGCTATGATTCCAAGCTCGCCATCGGCATCGTCTGCGCCGGCGGCTCGCTTGGCGTGATGATCCCACCCAGCCTCGTGCTGGTGTTCTACGGCCTCACCACCTCGGTCTCGATCGGCGACCTCTTCCTTGCCTCGACCATCCCGGGGCTGATGATGGCCGGGCTCTACATGGCCTATGTCCTGATCCGCTGCGCCATCAACCCCAAGCTGGGTCCGCCGGCGCCGCCGGAGATCTACAACATCCCCCTGTCGCAGAAGTTCGCAGCGCTCAGGAAGGTGATCCTGCCGCTGTTCATCATCTTCTCGGTCCTGGGCAGCATCTATACGGGCCTGGCATCGGTCAGCGAGGCGGCGGCGGTGGGCGTGGCCGGCGTCATGGTCGCGGCGGCCGTGCGCGGCACCCTCAACTGGGCGATGTTCCGCGATTCGCTCTACACCACCATGTCGACCTGCGGCCTGCTGATCTGGCTGACGATCGGCGCCAACGCCATGGTCGGGGTCTACAACCTCCTGGGCGGGATCAGCTATCTGAAGGCGATCATGACCGGGCTGCCGCTCGACCCGCTGGGCGTCATCCTGGTGATGATGGCGATCCTGCTGCTCCTCGGCTGCTTCATGGACTGGTTCTCCATCATGCTGCTGACGATGCCGATCTTCGCGCCGACGGTGCAGGCGCTGGGCTACGACCTCATCTGGTTCGGCGTGCTGTTCAACATCGTCATGCAGGTCGGCTACCTGTCGCCGCCGTTCGGCCAGGCGGCCTTCTACCTGAAATCCGTGACACCGCCCGAGATAAGCCTGAACCACATATTCGTGTCGCTGATACCGTTCATGGGCCTCCAGATGATCGCCCTGACCATCGTCCTGCTGGTCCCCGACGTGGCGATGTGGCTGCCACGGATGCTGACCCCGTGATCATGACGGATGGAAAGGAAGGCAGACATGCAAGAGAACCCGCTACGGGCCAAGATCGACCAGGGCGGCACCGCCTTTGGCCACATGGCGTTCGAATTCTTCACCCCCGGCCTCTGCCAGATCATGGCCAATGCCGGGGCGGAGTTCGTGATCTTCGATACCGAACATAGCGGCGTCGGCATCGAGACGATCAAGAGCCAGGTCGCCTATGCGCGTGGCACCGGCCTGGCCCCGATGGTGCGGGTGCCGGGCACCCACTACCACCTGATCGCGCCGATGCTGGATGCCGGTGTCATGGGGGTGATGGTGCCGATGGTGGAGACGGCCGAGCAGGCCGCCCGCATCGCGTCCTGGTGCCGCTACCGCCCCGAGGGCGTCCGCGGCCTCGCCTTCGGCATGCCCCATGACGACTATGCCGGCGGCGACCATGTGGCCAAGATGCAGGCGGCCAACCGGCGCCTCGTCGTCATCGCGCTGATCGAGACCGCGGCCGGCATCGAGAATGTCGACGCGATCATGGCCACGCCCGGCATCGACATCGGCTGGGTCGGCCATTTCGACCTGACCAACTCGCTCGGCATCGACGGGCAATTCGAGCATCCGGCCTACAAGGCCGCCATCAAGAAGGTGGTGGCGGCCTGCAAGCGCAACGGCAAGCCCGCGGGCTTCCTCTGCGGCGACGTGAAGACCGGCCGCCAATACATGAAGGCGGGCTTCCAGATCCTCGCCTACGGCGTCGACAGCGCCCTCTTCCAGCAATCCCTGAAAGCCGGGATCGACGGCCTCAAGGCGGGGGTGAGGTAGCCCCCCGCCCCCCTGTCAGGCCGCCTTGGCAGGCCGCCCCTACCGCGACTTCTTCACGTTCACGCGGCCCGGCTCCTTGGCCGCTGCGGGCGGGCGGCTTTTCCAGGGTGCCTTCACCGGCGGCCGCGGCAGGACGTGGCCGTCGCTCCGCTCCGCCCCTTCCGGGACCGGCTCGATGCGGACATCGCCGCGATCCACCCGGCGCACCGCATGGAGGAAACCTTCGGCGACCTGCTCGTCGACCTCGAACTTGGTCTCGCGGTCGAAGATGCGGATGGCGCCGATATCCTGCTTGGTGATCATGCCCTGGCGGCAGATCATCGGCAGCAGCCAGCGCGGGTCGGCGTTCTTCTGCCGCCCGACATTGAGGCGGAACCACACGCTCTTGCCCGACAGCCGCGACCGCGCGGACGCGGCCGGCCGCGGCGACAGCGGCGCCCCGCCATCGCGGACCGCCACGTCGCGCGACATGCGCTCGGGGCCCGGATCGGAGACATCCTCGGGTGCGGGCAGCTGCGAGCGGTAGATGCGGACCAGTGCCGCCGCGATATCCTCCGGCGAGCGCTCGGCCAGCAGCGCGCGGGCCATCACCAGGTCGTCGTCGCTGGCCGCTTCGGTCAGCAGGGGGTTGGCCAGCATCCGCTCCTGGTCGAGCTTGCGGATGTCCTCGGCCGAGGGCGGGCCGCTCCACGAGGCCTGCACCCGCGCGGCCGACAGCAGCAGGTCGGCCCGGCGGCGGCGGTTGGTCGGCACCAGCAGGACGCTGACGCCCTTGCGCCCCGCCCGCCCGGTGCGGCCGCTGCGATGCTGCAGCACCTCGGGATCGTGCGGCAGGTCGGCATGGACGACCAGCCCCAGGTTCGGCAGGTCGATGCCGCGGGCGGCGACGTCGGTCGCGACGCATACCCGCGCCCGCCCGTCGCGCAGCGCCTGGAGGGCGTGGTTGCGCTCGTTCTGGCTAAGCTCGCCCGACAGCGCGACCGCGGAGAAGCCGCGCTCCAGCAGCATCGCCAGCAGGTGGCGGACCGCCTCGCGCGTGTTGCAGAAGACGAGCGCGGTCGGCGCCTCGACGAAGCGCAGCACGTTGATGACCGCCAGCTCCATCGCCCTGGGCGAGACCCGCATCGCGCGGTACTCGATGTCGGCATGGCCCTGGTCGCCACCCGACACCTCGATGCGATGGGCATCGCGCTGGAAGCGCCGGGCGAGGCTGATGATGTCCTTCGGCAGGGTGGCCGAGAACAGGAGCGTGCGCCGCTCGTCCGGCGTCGCACCCAGGATGAACTCCAGGTCCTCGCGGAAGCCGAGATCGAGCATCTCGTCCGCCTCGTCGAGGACGACCGCCTTGAGGGACGACAGGCGCAGCGCGCCGCGCTCCAGGTGATCGCGCAGGCGCCCGGGGGTGCCGACCACGATATGGGCGCCGGCCGACAGCCGCCGGCGTTCCGCGCTGGGATCCATGCCGCCGACACAGGACACGACCTCGGTGCCGGCATGCTGGTAGAGCCAGGTCAGCTCGCGATGGACCTGCAAGGCAAGCTCGCGCGTCGGCGCCACGACAAGGGCGACCGGCGCCCCCGCGCGCTCCATGCGCTCGGCGTCGCCCAGCAGGGTGGAGGCGATGGCCAGGCCATAGGCCACGGTCTTGCCGGACCCGGTCTGGGCCGAGACCAGCAGGTCGCGGTCGGCGGCCACGGGCTCGAGCACGGCGGTCTGGACGGGGGTGGGGTCGACATAGTCGCGCTCCGCAAGCGCACGCGCGAGCGGACGGCTGGTGGGAAGAAATGCCACTTTGGACGAAGACCTTTCTTGGCCGCGTCGATCTCGCGCGGCGGGTATGCAACCCGGGCGGGCACCCCTGAAGGGTCCCGGCATCCCGGCAGGAACGACGACGCCGCCCGATCCAGCGCTGATGGGCAAACGAATCGAGGCCTCGGGCTCAAGCGCGCGGGGCGTCGTGCGTTCCTGGGCCTGGCGGATACCCGCTACGGCCCAATACATGTCGTTCGATCGCCTGCACATACCGGCCGGGCCCACCGGCGTCAATCCGGTATGGGGTCGCATCGGAGCCGCAGCGCACCCAAATCTCCGATCTACTGGCGAAATCCGCCGGCAAATGGCGCATACAGGGGCCGGCATTGATTTCCCAGGGGGCGCCCGCGTTGCCATTTCCCGATCCACTGCCCGCCTTCGCGGCCGGAGAGGACGTGTCGCTGCTGTGCCAGTCCTGCGGCGCCTGCTGCGCATACTCGGCCGACTGGCCGCGCTTCTCGCTGGAGGAGGACGCGGCGCTCGACCGCATCCCCGAGGCGCTGGTGCGCGCCGATCGCGGCGGCATGAAGTGCGACGGCGACCGCTGCACCGCGCTCACGGGCGAGGTGGGCGTGGCCACCGCCTGCTCGATCTATGCCGACCGCCCCGACGTCTGCAAGGCATGCCTGCCCGGCGACGATTCCTGCCTGACCGCGCGCCGCCGGTACGGCCTTGCGACCGCTTTCCGCTAGAATCGCTCGACCCAGGGCCGCAGCTCCATCTCCCAGGTCCAGGCGCTGCGCGGCTGCCGCAACAGGTAGAGATAGGCGTCGGCGATGGCGTCCGGGTCGAGGGCGCTGTCGGGCTTGTCGGCCGGCTCCGGCCGCGCGGCGCTGCGGATCGCGCCGTCGATGACGAAATGCCCGACATGGATGCCCTGGGGCGCCAACTCGCGGGCCATGCTCTGGGCCAGGCCGCGCAGCGCGAACTTGCCCATGGCGAACGGGGCCGACTGGGCGTAGCCCTTCACGCTGGCGGACGCGCCGGTGAAGAGGATGGCGCCGTGCTGCTTCGGCACCATCCGCCGCGCCGCCTCGTGGCCGACCAGGAAGCCGCCGAAGCCGGTGACGGCCAGCGTCCTCGCGACCGCCGCCGGCTCCAGCTCGACGAAGGGGCCGCGGACACGGAAGCTGGCGTTGTAGATGACCAGGTCGGGCTCGCCCAACCGCTTCGCCGTGGCATCGAACAGCGCTGCCACGCTGTCCGGCTCGGCCGCATCGCAGGCGAATGTCGGTGCCCCGATCTCGGTCGAAAGCGCGGCCAGCTTGTCGACCGACCGGGCGGCCAGCGCCACCTCCAGCCCCTCGGCATGGAGGCGGCGGGCGAGCGACGCGCTGAGGCCATGCCCGGCGCCGACGATCAAGGCGGTTCGATAATCAAGATCGGCCATGGGCTTCTCCTCGTCGGCGATGTGCGCGGGTGGCGGTATGCCCGCATCCTGCCCTCATTCCCCGCGGATGACCAAGAGCGCCCGCGCGGATACGTTGCGCATAGCCGGGCCGCCGGCGGAGTTTGGAGACCATGGCCGATCCCCTGCGTATCGTCGTCGTCGGCGCCGGCATCATCGGCGCCTCCATCGCCTGGCATCTGGTGCGCGCTGGCACCCACGTAACCGTCGTCGAGGCTGGCGAACCAGGTGGCGTCGCCACCCGCAACTCGCTGGCCTGGATCAATGCCAGCTGGGGCAACCGGGAGCCCTATTACTGCCTGCGGGTCCAGGCCATGGCCGACCGGCGTCGACTGGAAGTGGAGGTGCCCGGTGTCAAGCTCGTCTGGTCAGGCGGACTGATCTGGGACCTGCCGCCGGACAGGCTCGAAGCCTTCGCGGCCGAGCACGCATCCTGGGGCTATGACATTCGCCGCGTCGACCGCGCCCGGGTGCGTGTCATCGAACCCCGTCTTGCGAACCCGCCGGAACTGGCGCTGCACGCACCCGGCGAAGGGGCGGTGGAGCCCGCCCTCGCGGCGCAGATTCTCCTGTCGGCCGCGCAAGGATTGGGGGCGGCGATACAGGCGAACAAGCGGGTGCGTTCGCTCCGTCTCGATGCGGGGCGGATCGTCGGCGTCGACACCGACACCGGTTTCCTGCCCGCCGACCGGGTGGTGATCGCGGCCGGGGCGGAAACGGGTGTGCTCGTCGCCACGGCGGGCCTGCCCCTGCCGATCACGGCGCCCCCTGCCCTGCTGATTGCCACCCGTCCCCATGCGAGGATACTCAACGGGCTGGTCATGGCGCCGGAACTCCATCTACGGCAGGCGGCCGACGGCCGGATCGTTGCGAGCGCCGGCTTCGATGGTGGCGATCCGGCGGATGAAGCCCCCGCGGCCGCCGCGCTGTTCGATGCGTTGAAGGGCATGATCGACGGCGGGGCATCCCTCGCCCTCGCCTCCCATGCGATTGGCCGTCGCCCGATCCCCGCCGACGGGTTGCCGGCCGTCGGCGCGGTCGACGGCATCGCGGGACTGCATGTGGCAGTCATGCATTCCGGCATCACCTTGGCTCCCGTGATCGGCCGGCTCGTCGCCGACGAGATCGTGAACGACCGCTGCCATCCGCTCCTGGAGCCCTATAATCCCGGACGCTTCGCAGGCGCAGCGAAGCTTCATCCGAACGGCGCTTGATGGTAGTTCAGGGCGGGATACCGCTCGATGGAGGGGATGCCATGAATGCCGAAGCGACGCCGCAGAGCGACCTCGACGCCCAGAGCGACCTCGACGCATTGACCGCGCTCAACCGCGACTACATCCATTCCGTGCAGCACGGGGACGTGCGGCGGTTCGACGAGATCCTGGCCGCGGATTTCCTGTGCTCGAACCCGGATGGGACGCTGGTCGACAAGCCGCAGTTCCTGGCCCAGACGGCGCGGCCGGTCACCATCCGCGGCCTCGACATCGAGGATGTCCGGGTGCGGGTGCTGGGCGACGTCGCCATCATCCATGCCCGCACGCGCTATACGACGGCCGACGGCGAGCAGCGGAAGGGCCGCTACACCGACATCTGGGCGCGCCGCGACGGCAACTGGCTGGCGGTGTCGGCGCATGTGACGCGCTAGCGGACCGGAAGCAGCGAGACCGGGCTTGCTTCCGGCCCGGTATCGGACGCAACCTGCCGACGCCCCGGCCCGCTGGCCCGCGCGCCAACAACCACCAGACCAGGAATTGGCCCCGAGCCCGCCTCCGACACCGCCGCCTGGCGTCAGCGCACATCGTCGTCGCGGACCGCTTTCCCTGCTCGGGGAAGACGCCTTCCGGCGGGTCTGGCTGACCGGCAGCCTGGTCGGGACGGCGCGCTGGATCGAGTTCCTGGTCACCAGCGTCTATGTCTTCGAACTGACCGGGTCGCCCGTCCAGGTGGCGCTGCTGACCATGCTGCGCATGCTGCCGATGCCGCTGCTGGGCGCCTTCGCGGGCGCCATCGCCGAACGCGTCAGCCGGCGCGGCCTGCTGATGGGGGTGCTCGCCGGCGGCATCCTGGCTTCGAGCCTGCAGGGCTGGCTCGCCTGGTCCGGCCGGCTGGAGCTGTGGCACGTCGCGGCGGGCGCGCTCGTCAACGGCACCATCTGGGCGATCGACATGCCGGTCCGGCGCACCATGCTGGGGGAACTGGCCGGGGCCGGGCGCACGGCCGCCGCCATGGGCCTCGATGCCGCGACCAACAATGCGACCCGCATGCTGGGCCCCGGCCTGGGCGGCCTGCTGCTGGAGACGGGCGGCATCCATGGCGCCTTCCTGCTCGGCGCCGGCCTCTATGTCGCCGGCTTCGTGCTGCTGTCCGGGCTACGCATCCAGGAGGGCCTCGACACGGGCGGGCCGCCGCGCATCCTCCACCGCATCCTGGAGGGGCTCCGCTTCATCCGCCGCGACCGGGCGCTGGTCGGGACCCTGGCGGTGACCATCGTCTTCAACGTCTTCGCCTGGCCGGCGACGGCGATGGTGCCGGTGATCGGCGAGGAGCGGCTGCACCTGACCGCCTTCCCCATCGGCCTCCTGATGAGCGCCGACGGGCTGGGCGCCCTGCTGGGCGCCATCCTGGTGGCCCAGGGCGCGCGACCGGAGCGCTTCCGCGGCCTCTATTTGCTGGGGGTCGCCCTCTTTGCCGGCGCCTCGATCGTGTTCGCGGCCAGCACCTGGCCGGTCCTGTCGGGCGCCGCCCAGGTCGCGGCCGGGTTCGGCGGCGCCTGCTTCGCCACCATGCAGGCGACCATCGTCTTCCTGTCGGCGCCGCCCGCCGTCCGCGCCCGGGTGATGGGCGTGCTGTCGGTGTGCATCGGCACCGCCGTCTTCGGCTTCCTGCATCTGGCCCTGCTGGCCCACTGGCTGGGCGGGGTGGCCGCCGTGCTGGTCAGCGGCACCGAGGCGCTGGTCGCACTGGCGCTGGTCGCGCTCATCTGGCCCGAGGTCCGGCCGAAGGCGCCCTTCCCCGCCGGCTGACCCCTACACCCCGTAGCGTTCGATGCGGATGCCGGCGGCGGGAATGCCGGCCTCGACCAGCCCGTCGGCAGCGGCGGTCACGAAGGGGTTCGAGCCGCAAACGAAGACCCGGCCCGGGCGCTGCGGCAGGCGGGCAAGCAGGTCCAGGATCATGGCCGCGTCGATGCGGCGCGATTGATCGACCGCGCGCCGCGCGGCCTCCCGCGTCATGGCCAGGACCAGGTCGAAGCCGTCGCGCCGGTCGTGCAGCGCCAGGAGCTCGTCGCGGAAGATCACCTCGTCCCAGGTGCGGGCCGAATAGGCCAGGATGGCGGGGACGCCGGCGCCCCGGGCCGCGCGATGGCGGATCATCGCCATCAGCGGCACCACGCCCGAGCCGCCGCCCAGCAGCAGCAGCGGGCCGCCATCGCCGACCGACCACACGAAATGCCCGCCGATCGGGCCATGCAGCTCGACCGTATCGCCGACCATCGCGACATCGTGGAAATAGGGCGACACCTCGCCGTCGTCGAGCCGCTCGATCGCCAGCTCCAGGTCGCCGCCATCCTCGGGCGCCGACGCGATCGAATAGCTGCGCTGCGCCTGGTACCCGTCGGGCGCGGTCAGGCGCACGTCGACATGCTGGCCGGCACGGAACGCGAAGGGGGCGGCCAGGCGGAAGAAGTAGCTCGTGACCCGGACGGTGCGCGGGACGATGGCGGCGATGGTCGCCGCCTGCCAGCGCGCCCTCCGGGCGGTCGCCGGGCCGGCATCAGGGGTCATCGGTGTAGCGCTGCTCCCGGAAGGGATCGCCATACATGTGATAGCCACGCAGCTCCCAGAACCCGGCCTCGTCGCGGGTGGTGAATTGCAGGCCGTTGATCCACTTCGCCGACTTCCAGAAATACAGATGCGGCACCAGCAGCCGGGCCGGGCCGCCATGGTCGGGCGTCAAGGGCTGCCCGTCATATTGCAAGGCGACCATCGCCTTGCCGCCGACCAGGTCCCTGGTCGGCACGTTGGTCGCGTAGCCGTCGAAGGAATGGGCCAGGGTGAACTCCGTCGGCGCCTCCAGCCCGGCGGCAGCCAGGATATCGTCGACCATCACCCCCTGCCAGGCGGTGTCCAGCTTCGACCAGGTGGTGACGCAATGGATGTCCCGGGTCATCGCGCTCTGCGGCAGGGCGTTGAACTCCGCCCAGTTCCACCTGGCGACCGGCCGGGGCCCGACCTTCAAGGTGAAGGACCAGGTCTCGGTCGGGACCCGCGGCGTCGGCCCGGCCGAGAGGACCGGGAAATCGTCGGTCAGGGATTGGCCGGGCGGGATCCGGCCGGCGATGTCCGATGGCGGCCGCCGGCCGCCAAAGCCACGCGTTGTCATGTCGTTCAACCCTCCAGCCCGCCCGCCCCCACAGGCAGTCATAGATAGGCGCGCCCGCCGCCGGCGATCAACCTTTTGCCTGGAGCCTCGGCTATGATCGGCGCCAACGATGTCCGGTCACCTGGAACGGCGGGGGGAAGCGATGACGAAGGTCGGCTATATCGGGGTCGGGCTGATGGGTCGGCCCATGGTCCTGCGGCTGCTCCAAGCGGGCGTGCCCGTCACCGTCTGGGCGCGCACGCCAGCGAAGGTCGCGGACGTGGTGTCCGCCGGGGCGGACCTGGCCGCCAGCCCGGCCGCGCTGGCGCGGGCCTGCGACACCGTCATCACCTGCGTGTCGGACACCGCCGCCGTCGAGGCGGTCGTGTTCGGCGCGGACGGCATCTCGGCGGGCGGGGCTGCCGGCAAGGTGCTGGTCGACATGTCGACCATTCACCCGGCGCGCAGCCGCGAGTTCGCCCAGCGACTGCGGACGGAAACGGGCATGGGCTGGATCGACGCGCCGGTGTCGGGTGGCCCGCCCGGTGCGGCCGCCGGCACCCTGGCCGTGATGGCGGGCGGCGACCCGGCCGATTTCGAGCGCGTGCAGCCGGTGGTGGCGCATCTGGCCGGGGCCTTCACGCTGATGGGCCCGGCCGGGGCCGGCCAGACCACCAAGATGGTCAACCAGGTGATCGTCGGCGGCTGCAAGTCGGTGATCGCCGAGGCGGTGCAGCTGGCGATGAACGCCGGCATCGACGCGCTCCGCCTGCCCGAGGCGTTCGCCGGCGGGCGCGCGGATTCCTCGCTGCTGCGCCAATGCCTGCCCAAGATGGTGTCGGGCGACTTCAGCCCGACCGGCCATATCCGCACCATGATGAAGGATCTCGACATGGTGATGGAGCTGGCGCGCGCCACCGGTACGCCGATGCCGCTGACGGCGCTCTCGACCGAAATCCATCGCATGATGGTCGCCCATGGCCATGCCAACGCCGACACCACCTCGGTCATCGCGCTCCTGCGCGACAAGCCGGTGATCTGAACGGCCGGTGATCTGAAGGCCCGCCGGCCGGGAACGCCGGGGGTCGGCCGACCGTTCTCCGCGCATGCGTGTCGTGCGACAGCCGGCCGGCGTGAAGCAGCGCCCGCCGGTCATTCATGATGTCATCTTCTTCGTCGCCCTGATGTCCACGGCCTTGGCGCTGGGCGCGGCGCTTGCCCACGCGCTGGAGCTGCCGAACAAGATCGGGCTGCCCCGTGACGAGTATTTCATCGTCCAGCAGTCCTATCGGGGCTGGTCCCGGCTTGCCTACCTGCTTGCCGTCGAGGCCGTTTCGATGGTGGCGCTGTGCGTCGTCTATCGGCGCCGGGCCCATGTGCTATGGCCCGCCATCGCGGCCCTCACGGCCCTCGTGGGATCGCAAATCCTGTTCTGGACCTACACCTTTCCCGCGAACGCGGCGACCGGGAACTGGACGCACATCCCCGCGAACTGGGAAATATTGCGGCAGGAATGGGAATATTCGCATGCTGCTGGTGCCGGCCTTCAGGTGATCGCGATGGCAGCCCTGATTGTGGCCGCGCTGCTACGCGCCCGGCGCTAGGAATCGACGGAGCTACCTCCTTTTCGTTCATTCATCGGAGGTACCCTCCTCCTCCGGCGATACTTTCGGTAGCACTGCCACCTTTCCCATTATTTTGCCTTAGAAAAATCATGATGATTGCACAGCATTTCTCCAAATGCGCGAGCGACGGTCGGCTCCCCTACCCCCGTGGACCGAAAGGCACATGCGATGGCTCGTTCTCCAATGTCCCAGGTCGCTCGGATCCAGGCGCTGCAGGCCCACGGCCTCAGCGATGTCGCGATCGCGACCAAGCTCCAGGTCGGGTTGACCACCGTGCGGCGCGCGCTCATGCCCAATCCGGTCGCGACCCCGCCGCCACGGCGCGCGCCCTCGGCACCGTTGCGCCGAAACATCGCGGCCATCGACGGGCCTTCGCCGGTGGATGTGCGCGTCGGCCGGCAGGTGCGCCTCTATCGCACCGTGGCCGGCCTCAGCCAGACGCAGCTGGCGAACGCCATCGGTCTCACCTTCCAGCAGGTCCAGAAGTACGAGCGCGGCAGCAACCGCATCTCCGCCAGCAAGCTGGTGCGGATCGCGGAGGTCCTGGGGACGCCGGTTCCCGCCTTCTTCGAGGGCGCCGGGGACGAGGCCCCCGAGGCCCGCGACCGGATCATGCTGCGCCGCGAGGCGATCGAGCTTTCCCGGGCCTATGAACGCATCGCCAGCCCGCAGCTGCGCGACGGCCTGATGGAGCTGTTCAACACGCTGGGCGAGCAGCTTACAGAGGCGAAGAAGGCTGGCGTGACGCCTGCGGCCGATGCCGGAGCATCCGAAAAGACGGCCCGGCGGCCGCGCGAGACATAGGTATTCGGCGGGAAGGTTCCGGAGCCTTCCCAAATCCGGGACAATCCGGCCCGGCCTGCTTCTTGCTGCCCCCACGCTCCCTTACGCCACGTCCCCCACCACCCGCGCCCGCACGCGGAGCGAGTTGCCGGGCAGGTAGGCGAGCGGGATGTCCTCCATCTCCACCAGCTTCAGCCCGTCCGGGGCGGCACCGGCGCGGACGGCGCGGCTTTCGGCCAGCGAGCGGGCGCGGTCCATCGCCGCTTCCCGCGGCAGGTCGCGGAAGATCTGGTCGACCTCGCCGCTGACCTGGGCGATGGCGGCGCCCAGCGCGTTCGCCACGCCCTGATGGGGTACCCGCACCACCTGCGAGATCCCGGGCATCGCGTCGGGCACCAGGAAGGCGCCGCCGCCGACCGCGATCAGCGGCGCCGGGCCAGCGTCGCTCTTCATGCGGTCGACCGCGTCGGCGATCATCGCGTGCATCTGCCCGACCGCGGCCCGGACATAGCCGGGATCGAGGCCGGCAACGCGGGCGCGGTCGCCCAGCTCGACCAGCCCCGCCGCCACCGCCACGTCGGTCGCGGTCAGGTCGGGGCCGCCGAAGACCCGCGCCCGCTCGGTCAGCCGGAAGCCGACGCTGACCGGACCGATGCGCATCGGGTCGTCGGGATCGCACAGCGTGCCGCCGCCGAGACCGATCGACAGCAGGTCCGGCATCCGGAACAGCGTGCGGACGCCACCGACCTCGACCACGTTGTTGGCCTCGCGCGGGAAGCCGTTCACCAGGCTGCCAACGTCCGACGTGGTGCCGCCGACATCCACCACCAGGGCCCGGTCGAGGCCGGAGAGGAAGGCCGCCCCGCGCAGGCTGTTGGTCGGGCCCGACGCGAAGGAGCGCACCGGATAGGCGGCGGCCTCGCCCGAGGACACCACCGTGCCGTCGTTCTGGGTGATGTAGAGCGGTGCCGCGATGCCGGCCGCCGCCAGCGCCTGGCCGAACGCCTCCACCGTCCGCAGCGCCATCGGCACCAGGGCCGCGTTGAGGAGGGACACGTTCTCGCGCGCCAGCAGCCCGATACGGCCGAGCTCGTGGGACAGCGTGATGCGCGCGCCGGGGCATTCCTCGGCCAGGATGTCGGCCGCCTGCCGCTCCATGTCGGGATTGAGGGGCGAGAAGGCGGCCGTAACCGCGACCGCCCGGACCCCGTCGGCATGCAGGGCCCGGGCCGCCGCGCGGACGCCGTCGGCATCGAACGGCGCGATCGGCTGGCCGTCGACCTCGTAGCCGCCACGCGCCATGTGGACCGGCCCGGCCACCACGGCCCGCAGGTCGGGCGGCCAGTCGACGAAGGGCGGCAGCGTGCGCGCGGCCGGCAGGCAGATGCGCAGCGCCGCGGAACGGGTCAGGTCGCGGCGCTGCACCACGGCATTGGTGAAATGGGTGGTGCCGATCATCACCGCGCCGACCGCTGGCCCGCCGGTGCCGCTTTCATCGAGCAGGCGCCGCAGGGTGGCCTGGATGCCGCCGGTCACGTCGGCCGTCGTCGGCGTCTTCACCGCATGGCGGACGGCCCCGTCCTCGAGCAGGACCGCGTCGGTGTTGGTGCCGCCGACGTCGATACCGATGCGGATCATCCCTGCCCCCCGTCGAACACCGAATGGAAGTCGAGGTCGAAGCCGAAGGCGCGCGGGCCGACATGGCGGAGCCCCTTGGGCGAGGTCAGGATGGCCGGCGCCGGCAAGGCGACCACCGTCACCCGCTGGCCGTAGCGCACCGTCTCGGTCCCGATGGCGTCGCCCGACGCGCTATCGAGCAGGCAGATGAGGTCGGGCACGGTGGCCGCCACCGCTTCGCCGCGCCAGGCGACCGAGAACTCGTTCTGGAAGTCGATGCCCATGGTCTGGCCGCCGTCGCCGTCCAGCCCCTCGATCGTCACCCGGCCGCGCAGCCAGCCGTCGGTCGCCCGCCGCGCGACGTCGGTGACCTTGCCGCAGAACAGCACCAACCCCGCCTCGGCCGCGACCATTGCGGCGATCGGGTCGGCATGGGCGCTGCGCGCGGCGCGCACGGTGCGGCCGATGGCCAGCGCCCGCGACAGGGTGTGCAGGCAGGTGGCGCGTTTCACCTCCGCCCCCGTGCGGGGCGCCTTGCAGGTGGCGGCGGACGCGCCGAACACGGTGCAGACCTTGCGCGTCATCCGCTCCATCCAGGTCCAATCCTCGGCCTCGGCGAAGATCAGCCGGTTGCGGCGGATGTCGACCATGGTCCAAGGGTGGGCCGGCAGGTCGCAGATGGCGAAGCTGGTCATGTCGGCCTGCGGGAAGGCCCGGCCCATGGCATCGCAATCGACCACCGGCAGGCCCAGCAGCAGGCCGGACAGAATCGCCTGGAAGCCGTTGTTGCCACCGACCTCCCACAGCATCACCGCCTCGAAGCGGCGGCCCAGATACTCCTCCATCATGGTGATGGTGCTGGCGATCACCGGCCCGTCGCACAGCTTCTCCTGCTTCGCCAGCGGCGCCCCCATCTGGCCGACGCAGGCGACCAGGGCATCGTCCGCCAGCGACAGCGGGTCGATCACCGTGACGCGGCGGCCGGCGGCCAGGTGCAGCTTCGCCTCGAGCAGCGAGAAATAGGGGTCGCCGCCGCCGCCGGTGCCCAGGATCCAGGCGCCGGTGGCGAAATCCTCAAGGTCGCGCTCGGTCAGGTCGAACGGCGCGTTGGGTATCGGACGGCCCTCGTCCATCGCCGCGGCCCCGCTCAGCCTGCCGGCGCGTACTTGCCGGTGCGTTGCGGCGTCGGGGTTTCGAAGCCCTGTTCCTGCCGCTCGAGGCGCGTCTCGCGTGCCCAGCTACGCTTCAGCTCGTCCTTCACATGGATGCGCAGGCGGCCCAGGCCCTCGGTCTCCAGCTCCACCAGGTCGCCGTCCTGGAAGGCACTGAGGCCGCGATGGTTGGTGCCGGTCGCCAGCACGTCGCCCGGCTCCAGCGTGTGGATCGAGCTCACCCATTCGACCAGGCGCGGGATCTTGTGCGCCATGTCGCTGGTGTTGAAGTCCTGCTTGACCTGGCCATTGACCCACAGGCGGACCCGCAGGTTCAGCGGGTCGGGGATCTCGTCGGCGGTGACCAGCCACGGCCCCATCGGCGCGAAGGTGTCGCGCGACTTCATCTGGAAGAACACGTTGCTGGCCGGCGGCAGGCCGCGCGCCGACCCGTCGATGAAGTTGACGTAGCCGAAGATATGCTTCGCGGCGTCGGCCGCCGCGACGTTGGTCGCGCGCTTGCCGATGACGAGCGCCATCTCGGCTTCGCCCTCGAAGATGGTGGCCGGCACGTCCGGCAGGACCATGGTGTCGCCGTCGCCGATGACCGCGCCCGGCGCCTTCTGAAAGGCGTTGATCGGGGCCGGCTCCTTGCGCGTGCCGTCCTCCATGTAGTTGACGGCCATGCAGTCGATGTTGCCGGGCCTGGGCAGCGGCGGCCGCAGCCGCACCCCCGCCAGCGGCACGCCCTCGCCGGCCGCCGCGGCCGCCTCCAGCTTGCCGCGATAGGCGTCGAAGCGCTCGATCAGCCCGTTGATGAGGTCGTGCGGGCCGAGATGCGGGATGTCCTGCACCACCCGGCTCACATCGACCACCCGGTCGCCGCGGACCACGCCCAGCTTGAACTCGTCGAAATAGGCCAGCTTCATGTCGTGCTTCCCCCCTGATTGTCTGGAATTCCAGGCGTCGTACCGCTGACCGGAGGCCGTCTCCGTCAGATATGCAGCGCGTGGCCGAGCGCCCGCAGGGCCGCCTCCTGCACGCTCTCGCTCAAGGTCGGATGGGCGTGGATGGTGGCGGCCACGTCCTCCAGGCGCGCACCCATCTCCAGCGCCAGGCCGAAGGCGGCCGAGAGTTCCGACACGCCCGGCCCGACGGCCTGCATGCCGAGGATGAGATGGTTGTCGGCCCGGGCCACGATCCGCACGAAGCCGTCCTCGGCCTCCATCGTCATGGCCCGGCCGTTGGCGGCCAGCGGGAAGCGGCCGCTCCTGGTCTCGATGCCCGCCGCGCGCGCCTGCTCGGCCGACATGCCGGCGGTGACGATCTCGGGGTCGGTGAAGCAGACGGCGGGCACCTGGACCTTGTCCCAGCTCCGCTTCCCGCCGGCGATGATCTCCGCCACCATCTCGCCCTGGGCCATGGCGCGGTGCGCCAGCATCGGCTCGCCGGTGACGTCGCCGACGGCGAAGATGCCGCGCATCGCCGTGCGGCACTGCTCGTCGATGGCGATGAAGGGACCGTCCATGGCGAGCGCCAGCTCTTCCCTGCCCCAGCCCTCCGTCACCGGTCGCCGGCCGACCGTCACCAGCACGGCATCGGCGGGGAAGCGGGCCTCGCCGCCGTTGGCCGTTTCGACGATCAGCGTGTCCTCGCCGCCCAGGCCCTGCGCCTTGGCATTCAGATGGATTTCGACGCCCAGCGCCTTCAGGCGAGCGGCGACCGGCCGGGTCAGCTCGGCCTCGTATTGCGGCAGGATGCGGTCGGCCGCCTCCACCACCGTCACCGCCGACCCCAGCTTGGCGAAGGCGGTTCCCAGCTCCAGGCCGATATAGCCCGCCCCCACCACGGCCAGCCGCGGCGGCGGGCGCGTCAATGCCAGCGCCCCGGTCGACGAGATCACCCGGCCACCGAAGGGCAGCGAAGGCAGGTCGACGGGCTCCGACCCGGTGGCGATGACGACATGCTCGGCGCGGATCACCTGGCTGCCGAGGCTGGTCCCGACCTCGATCGTCTTGCCGTCGCGAAACCGCGCCGTGCCCTCCACGACCTTCACCCCCGCCTTCTTCAGGAGGTCGGCGACGCCATTGGTCAGGCGGTTGACGATGCCCGCCTTCCAGTCCTGGCAGACCGCCAGGTCGAAGCTGGGATCGGCCAGCGAAATGCCCGGCGTGCGCCGGCCCTGCGCCATCTGGCGGACATGGAAGAACTCGTCCGCCGCGTGGATCAGCGCCTTGGAGGGGATGCAGCCGATGTTGAGGCAGGTGCCGCCCGGTCGCTGCGCCTCGACGATCACCGTATCGAGGCCGAGCTGCCCTGCACGGATCGCCGCCACATAGCCGCCGGGGCCCGCCCCGACGACCAGCACGGCGCACGAGATGTCCTTCATCGGCAGGTCCCAATTCCTGGTGAAGTGGCGCTTCGGCCGGATCGGCTCGACAGGATGATAGCCCAGTAGTCGGCTTGCCACCGCCGTGGAGGGAAAGAAAATCTGGACGAGGGGGTCGGCTACGCCCCGCGGGCGGGCGGCACTTCGACATTATCGATCAGCCGCGTCCCTCCCAGCCACGCCGCCGCCAGCAGGCGCGCCGGCCGGTCG
>CAZQOA010000006.1:84065-99122 GCA_964594715.1 uncultured Rhizobiaceae bacterium
ACCTCGATCGGAATGTCGAGATCGCACGCCATGCGCTTGACGACCTGAAGCTGCTGGAAATCCTTCTCACCGAAGAAGGCGATGTCGGCCCCCGTCTGCAGGAAGAGCTTGGCCACGACCGTGGCGACGCCGTCGAAATGACCGGGGCGGTGCGCATCGCAAAGCCCCTCGCCGACACCGGTGGAGACGGTCGTGACGAAGCCGGCCGGATAGACCTCCGTCGCATCCGGGACATAGAGCAGATGCGCGCCCAATGGGCCCAGCTTCGCGGCATCCGCCTTTTCGGTTCGCGGATAGGCCGCGATATCGGCCGCACTGCCGAACTGCCTGGGGTTGACGAAGAGCGTGACGATCACGCGATGGCCTGCCCGGTCGAGTGCCGCACGCACGAGGCTCAGATGCCCCTCGTGCAGCGCACCCATCGTCGGCACCACCGCGACCTTGGCACCTTCCCGGCGCCAGTCGGCCACGATCGATCGAAGTTCGGCGACCGAGCGGACGATGGGCACGGTCGCATCGCCGCTCATTCGCCTGTCCTTGCCTGCTGCCGGCGCGCTCATGACATGCCTTCCCAACGTCACCGCGGTCGATGGCGATGTTGCATGCTTTTGTGCAAATGCGAAGGAGATTTGTGCACTGCACAGGGGAGGTGCCCGGAGCCCGGCCCAGCGGGCCCTCTAGATGAAGATCATCGCGGGTGCCTCCAGCAGCGCCTTGAGGCGCTGGACGAAGACCGCGGCGTCCCAGCCGTCGATCACCCGGTGGTCGAAGCTGGAGGAGAGGTTCATCATCCGGCGCGGCACGAACTGCGCGCCGTCCCACATCGGCCGCATCTGGATCTTGTTGACGCCGACGATGGCGACCTCCGGATGATTGACCACCGGCGTGGTGACGATGCCGCCCATCGATCCCAGCGAGGTGATGGTGATGGTGGAGCCGGTCAGCTCGTCCCGCGTGGCCGTGCCCGCCTTGGCGCTGTCCGCCAGGCGGGCCAGCTCCGCAGCACAGCCCCAGATGTCGCGCGCCTCGGCATGGCGGACGACCGGCACCACCAGCCCGCCCGGCGTCTGGGCGGCGACGCCGACATGGACGCCGCCATACTGGTGGATGACGCCCGCCTCGTCGTCGTAATGCGCATTCAAGGCCGGCTGCTCGGCCACCGCCTTCACCATGGCGCGCATCAGGAACGGCAGGATGGTGAGCCGGGCCCGGCCCGTGCCCTTCTCCTGGTTGAGGGCCTGGCGCAGTTCCTCCAGCGCCGTGACGTCGACCTCCTCGACATAGGTGATGTGGGCGATGCGGCGCGTCGACAGCGCCATCTTCTCGGCGATCCGCCGGCGCAGGCCGACCACCTTGATGTCGCGGACCGAGGTGTCGGCGCGCAGCGACGGGCCCGCCGGCGCCTGCCCACCGGCCCCCAGGAACCTGTCCAGGTCCTCGTGGGTGATGCGGCCGGCCGGGCCGCTGCCGCGGACCTGGCGAAGGTCGGCGCCGGCATCCCGCGCCCGCTGGCGCACGGCGGGGGACGCCAGCGGCTTCTCGCCTTCCTTGCGCGCCGCACCCGCCCGGGCGGGTTGGGGTGCCGATGGGACCACGGCCGGCGGGGTCGCGGGTGCATCCGGTTCGGGTGGCGGCGCTTGCACCAGGGGTGCCGCGGCGGCCCGCTGCGGCACCGCGTCGACCGTCGCGTTGCCGTCGCCCGCGACCTCCAGCCGAACCAAGGGCGAGCCGACGGCCAGCGTGTCGCCGATGGCGCCGCCGAGCCAGGCGACCGTCCCCTCGACCGGCGAGGGGATCTCCACCGTCGCCTTGTCGGTCATGACGCTGGCCAGCACCGTGTCCTCGCGGACGATGTCGCCGACCGCGACATTCCACTCGACCAGCTCCGCCTCGGCGACCCCTTCGCCGATGTCGGGCAGCTTGATGACGTAGGTCCCCATGTCAGCCCGCCATCACTTCCAGCAACGCCTCGCCGACCCGCTTCGGCCCGGGAAAATAGTCCCACTCCTGGGCGTGCGGATAGGGCGTGTCCCAGCCCGCGACCCGGGCGACCGGCGCCTCCAGCGCGTAGAAGCAGGTCTCCTGGACCAGGGCCACCAGCTCCGCGCCAAAGCCCGACGTCAGCGTCGCCTCATGGACCACGACGCAGCGGCCGGTCCGGGCGACCGAGGCCGCGATCGTGTCCAGGTCGAGGGGTAGCAGGGTGCGGAGGTCGATCACCTCGGCATCGACGCCGGTCGCCTCGGCGGCCGCGATCGCGACATGGACCATGGTGCCATAGGCCAGCACCGTCACGCCCGCCCCCGGCCGGCGCACGATCGCCCGGCCGAGCGGCACCGTGTAGTGCCCGTCCGGCACCTCGCCCAGCGGGTGCTTCGACCAGGGCGTGACCGGCCGGTCGTGATAGCCGTCGAAGGGGCCGTTATAGAGGCGCTTGGGCTCCAGGAAGATGATCGGGTCGTCGTCCTCGATGGCGGCGATCAGCAGCCCCTTGGCGTCGTAGGGGTTGGACGGCACCACCGTCTTCAGGCCGGCGACATGGGTGAACAGCGCCTCCGGGCTCTGGCTGTGGGTCTGGCCGCCGAAGATGCCGCCGCCGGTCGGCATGCGGATGGTCAGGGGCGCGGTGAAGTCGCCGTTGGAGCGATAGCGCAGGCGGGCCGCCTCCGACACGATCTGGTCGTAGCCGGGATAGACATAGTCGGCGAACTGGATCTCGACGCAGGGGCGCAGGCCATAGGCCGCCATGCCGATCGCCGCGCCGATGATACCGCTCTCGTTGATCGGCGTGTCGAAGCAGCGCGATGCTCCGAACTTCTGCTGCAGCCCCTGGGTGCAACGGAAGACGCCGCCGAAGTAGCCGACATCCTCGCCGAACACGACCACGTTGGGATCGCCCGTCATGGCGACCGTCATCGCGTCGCGGATCGCCTCGATCATCGACATGCGCGCCATGGCCTCAGACCCCCGCCTTGCGGCGCTGGCGCACCAGGTGCGGCGGCATCTCCTTGAAGACGCCCTCGAACATGTCGCGCACCGACGGCTTGCCGCCGGAATGCAGCGTGCCGTGCCGCTCCGCCTCCTTCTGCGCGGCCAGCACCTCGGCCTCGACCTCGGCCGCGTATTGCGCGTGGCGCTCGTTCGACCAGGCCCCCTTGGCGATCAGGTAGTTCTTCAGCCGCTCGATCGGGTCGCCGAGCGGCCAGGCGTCGGATTCCTCCTTCGCGCGGTAGGCCGCCGGGTCGTCGGAGGTCGAGTGCGCCGCCACCCGGTAGGTGACGTATTCTACCAGGGTCGGCCCGAGATTGGCCCGCGCCCGCTCGATCGCCCATTTCGCCACCGCATGGACCGCCAGGTAGTCGTTGCCGTCGACCCGCAGCGAGGGAATGCCGAAGCCGTGCCCGCGGGCCGCGAAGGTGCCGGCGCCGCCGCGGGCGATGCCCTGGAAGGTCGAGATCGCCCACTGGTTGTTGACGATATTCAGCACCACCGGCGCCTTGTAGGTCGAGGCGAAGACGAGGGCCGCGTGGAAGTCCGATTCGGCCGTCGAACCGTCGCCGATCCAGCCGGCGGCGATGCGCGTGTCGCCCTTGATCGCCGACGCCATGGCCCAGCCGACGGCCTGGATATATTGCGTACCAAGATTGCCGGAGATCGAGAAGAAGCCGTGCGACCGGGCCGAGTACATGATCGGGAGCTGCCGGCCACGCAGCGGGTCGGCGTCGTTGGAGAAGATCTGGTTCATCATCGCGACCAGCGGATAGCCGCCGGCGATCAGCAGCCCCTGCTGGCGATAGGTCGGGAAGTTCATGTCGCCGGGCGACAGCGCCTTCTGGAAGGCGCAGGCGATCGCCTCCTCGCCCAGGCACTGCATGTAGAACGAGGTCTTGCCCTGGCGCTGGGCCATCAGCATGCGGGCATCGAAGGCCCGCACCTTCATCATGTCGCGCAGGCCCTGCAGCGCGTCCTCGTCCGGCAGCATGCCCGCCCACGGCCCCACCGCCTCGCCGTCGCGGTTCAGGACCCGGATGATGGTGTAGCCGAGGTCGCGGATATCGGCTGGCGCCACGTCGATGGGCGGGCGCGGCACCGTCCCCGCCCGCGGGATCTTCACGCCGCTGAAGTCCGGCTTGTCGCCCGGGCGGACCTCGGGTTCCGGAACATGCAGGCTGAGGGGTTTCGGGTCGCTCATGCAGTCGGGCCCTCCGCGGTCGGGCATGCCCGGCCGGACGTCCCAATCGGACGTGATGGACAACCAAGGTGGGCGCTATCCCGATCCATGGCGACAGTGCCATGCTGGCGCGACGGATCATAGGGGAAGCCGGCCATGGCATTGCGCTACGCAGTGGGCGACATGACGATCGATCGGATCATCGAGCTGGAGGCGCCCAATCCGGACGCCCCCTACCGGCCGCAGACCTTCTTCCCCGACCTGACCGCGGAGCTGCTGGAGGAGAATCGCGGCTGGCTCACCGGCAACGGCCTCGACCCCGTCCATGGCAACGTCATGCTGTGCTACCAGTCCTATGTCGTGCGCACGCCGCACCACACGGTGCTGATCGATTCCTGCATCGGCAACCACAAGAACCACCCGGCGCGCCCGCACTGGCACCGCAAGTCCGACGACATCTATGCCCGCGGCCTGGCCGGGGCCGGGCTGGCGGTGGAGGATATCGACTTCGTCCTCTGCACCCATCTCCATGCCGACCATGTCGGCTGGAACACCCGCCTGGAGAATGGCCGCTGGGTCCCGACCTTCCCCAACGCCAGATACATCTTCTCGGCGCGCGAGCTGGCCCATTGGCAGGCGCAGCATGCCTTGCGGGAAATCCCCCACATGGCCGACAGCGTGCTGCCGATCGTGGAGGCCCGGCGCGCGGACCTGGTCCGCAGCGATCACGCGCTGGACGACCACATCCGCCTGGAGCCGACGCCCGGGCATACGCCCGACCATTTCGCGGTCACCGCCGGCCGGAACGGCGAGCCGGGCGCGGTCTTCACCGGCGACCTGATCCATTCGCCGCTCCAGGCGCGCTATCCCGAGCTGTCCATGCGCTCCGACCATGACCGGGCGGAATCGGCGCGCACCCGCCGCCGCTTCCTGGAGCGCTATTGCGATTCCGATCACCTCGTCTGCACCGCGCACTTCCCGGGCCAGTCGGCCGGCGGGTTCGAGCGCTGGGGCGACGGGTTCCGCTTCCTGCCCGCGACCGACGGGCGGGGGTGAGCACTTCACGGATAGAAATAGAAGAGGACACGGCATGGCGTGGAAACGAATGGTGCTGGAGATCGGCATGGGCACCGATATCCGCGGGGGCGACAGCACCAAGGCCGCCGTGCGCGCGCTGCGCGACGCGCTGTGGCACAACTCGCTCGGCATCGCCGAGCTGCTGGGGCAGCCGGCCGACGCGATGCGGGTGGCGGTGACGGTGGGCGTGCCGCGGCCGGAGACGGTGGACAAGGAACAGGTCCTGGCCGTCCTGCCGCACGGCACCGGCACGGTCACGGTGGTCGACGGCGGGCTGGCGATCCCCAAGGACGGCAGCCGCGACGTGACCCTGATCGCCCACGCCGCGGCGGTCGTCTACATGGATGTCGCCGACCAGGGAGGCCGGCCATGACCGCGACCCGCGTCATCCTGGAAATGGGGGCCGGCAACGACCTGCATGGCGGCGACTACACCAAGGCCGCGATCCGGGCGGTCGAGGATGCGCTGCACCACAGCTCCCTCACCTTCATCCGCAGTCTCGGCATCGACAAGGATGCGCTCATCGTCGATGTGACGATCGGCGTACAACGCCCGGCCGAAGTCGACCCGGAACGGGTGAAGGCGGCCCTGCCGGTCGGCCGGGTTTCGGTGAAGGTCGTGAAGGGCGGGCTGGACGTGCCCGACGAGGCCGGCGGCGACTTCGCGGCGATCGCCAGCGCCGCCATCGAGGTCCGCGTCGAGCGCTAAGACAAGGCCCGGCCAGTCGCAAGACCCGGCAGGTTGTTGAAGTAGTATCGCGAACGGCCTTGGGGATGGCATCATTGCTGTCGTGGTAGTCGAACTCGATCCCGTATGATCCAACCGTCGTCATCTCACGGCCTTATCCGGCGACCGTGGTGGCGCCGGTCATCTACGCCGCCCCGGTCGTGTTCGTGTCGACCATCGATTGGGACCACCATCGCATCTGACTCGGGCCGGTGAACCATGCCCATAGCCACCTCGGGATTCGAGCTGGTCGCCTGTCACGAATGCGACCTGCTACATCGGGTGCCGGTGGTACGGGACGCGCACGCGCGGCGCTGCGTGCGCTGCGGGGCGACGGTTCGGCGAGGACGGATGCCCGCGCTCGACCACGCCCTGAGCCTGGCCATCGCCGCCTTCATCCTGCTGGTCTTCGCCAACACCTTCCCGCTCCTCGGCTTCGAGATCCAGGGCCGGATCCAGGAAACCACCATCGTCAACGGCGCCCTGGAGCTGAGGCGCCAGGGCTATCCCGATCTCGGCGTGCTGGTGCTGGCGACCAGCGTCGGCATCCCGGTCGTGCGGCTCTGCGCCATCCTGGCCCTGCTCCTCCCCATGACGTTCGGGCGCCGGCCGCCGGCGGCGCGCTTCCTGCTCCGGGTCGTGCAGGCCATCGCCATGTGGGGCATGACGGACGTCTACCTGCTTGGCGTCATCGTCGCCATCGTGAAGCTGTCGTCCTTCGCCACCCTGACGTACGGCTCCGCACTCTATGCCTTCGTCGCCTACGTCGTCGTGTCCGCCTGGCAGCAACAGTCGCTCGATCCCCAGGCATTGTGGGACCGGCTGTGGCCGGTACCGGCCACAGCCGTGGCGCCCGCCCGATGACGTCGACCCGATGACTTCGACCGGCATCGTCGATCCAGCCCCCCCGACGGCGAAGGCGGCCGGGATGGCCGGCTGTCACACCTGCGGCCTGCTCCTGCCGCTCGACGATGGCGCCCATGCGCATCAGCGATGTCCGCGCTGCGGGTCCCCTGTGCATTCGCGCAAGGCGAACAGCCTCGGCCGGACGACGGCGCTGACCCTGGCCGCGGCCATCTGCTACATCCCGGCCAACGCCCTGCCGATCATGACGGTCATCAGCTTCGGCAAGGGCCAGCCGGATACCATCCTGAGCGGCGTCCAGTCGCTCCTGTCGCTCGGCATGTATCCCGTGGCGGCGCTGGTCTTCATCGCCAGCATCTTCGTGCCGATGCTGAAGCTGACGATCCTCACCTACCTCATCATCGCGGTTCGCAGACGCCATCGGACGCGGCGCAGCGAGCGCATCCGCCTCTACCGCCTGACGGAATTCATCGGCCGCTGGTCGATGGTGGATATCTTCATGATCTCGCTCCTGGCCGCTTTGGTGAAGCTGAGCGCCATCGCGACCATCGAGCCCGGGGCTGGGGCCACCTTCTTTGCCAGCGTCGTCGTCCTGACGATGCTGGCATCGCTTTCGTTCGACCCCAGGCTGATTTGGGACGACGCCGATGCGGAGCACCAGCCCGATGCCTGACCCCGTCACCACGAACCACATCCCCGAAGCCGCGCCGGCACGGCGTCGACGCTTCTCGCTGGTCTGGCTGGTGCCGCTTGCGGCGCTGGCGGTCGGCGGCTGGCTCGTCGTCAAGACCCTGTCGGAGAAGGGCCCCCAGGTCACCGTCGCCTTCAAGACGGCCGAGGGGCTGGAGGCCGGCAAGACCGTGGTCAAGTTCAAGGACCTCGCCATCGGCCGGGTGACCAGCATCCAGATCGGCGAGGATCGCCGTCACGTCGTCGCGACGCTCGACATGGACAAGACCGCGGAGAACCTGCTGCAGCAGACGACCCGTCTCTGGGTGGTCCGGCCGCGGATGGATCTGAGCGGCATCTCCGGCCTCGGCACCCTCGTCTCCGGCGCCTACATCGAGCTCGACCCCGGCACCGGCGGCAAGAGGGCCGACTTCACGGGGCTGGAGATACCACCCATCATTCGTTCCGACGTGCCCGGCACCGAATTCACCCTTCTGACCACCAGCCTCGGCTCGATCGGGACGCGAACACCGATCTTCTATCGCAGCGTGAAGGTCGGCGAGGTGCTGGGCTACGAGTTCGCCGACGACCGCCGGACGATGGTCCTGCGGACGTTCATCTTCGCCCCCTATGACGGCTACATCACGGCCCGGACGAACTTCTGGAACGTTTCCGGGATCGACATCGAGGTCGGGACCCAGGGCTTCAAGGTCCGCATGCAATCGCTGGAGGTTCTCATCAGTGGCGGCATCGCCTTCGAGACCCCACCGGGCGGGGATGCGGCTCCCAAGGCTGACGAAGGGACCGTCTTCACCCTCCACGAAAACCTGGAGGCCATCGGCCGGCTGCAGATCACCGAGCATATCCCCTTCCTCGCCCATTTCGAGGATTCCGTCGGCGGCCTTGCGGTCGGGGCGGCCGTGGAATTCAAGGGCATCCGCGTCGGTACGGTGAAGCAGATCCGCCCCCAGATCGACCTCGTCAACCTGGACATCCGGGTCGCCGTCGTCTTCGACCTGGAACCGCAGGCCTTCCTCGGGCGGACCGATGTCACCGGGACGCGCGGCGAACGCTATGGGCCGGCCGACGCATTGGTCCGCCGTGGGTTGCGGGCACAACTCGAAACCAAGAGCCTCGTGACCGGGCAACAAGTGGTGGCCCTGGGCATCTTCAAGGATCTGCCGGTCGAGGGGCTTCGCCGTGGCGGCGTCTATCCGGAGATCCCGACCCAGCGCTCGACCATCAACACCATCGCGGATTCCGCCAGCCAGTTCCTCGTCAAGCTCAACGCGCTGCCGCTGGATGCGCTGATCGGCGAATTGAACACGGCGAGCCGCACCCTGAACGAGACGTTGACCGCAGCCCGCGGCCTGATCGGCGATACCCGCGCCGAGACCAAGCCGCTGCTGAGCGGCCTGCGCAAGCTGGCCGACCGGGCACAGGCCGCCATCGGCAAGGCACAGACGACGTTCGAAACCGTCAACGACGCCGTCGCACCCAACTCGAACACCTTGCAATCGGTGAACCAGATGCTGGCACAGCTTTCCGGCGCCGCCCGGTCGTTGCGCCTCCTCGCCGACTATCTGGAACGGCACCCGGAGGCCCTGGTGCGTGGCAAACCCAGCGGGTTCTAGGAGACGCATCATGTCCAATGGCAATCCAGGGCGGCGTGCATTCCGGTTCGCAACCACGGCGGTCCTGCTGCTCGCGGCTGCCTGCACTGCAACCGAGGAGGCGCGCTACTACACGCTGACGGCCGAACTGCCTCGTTCGCCGGCACCGATGGCCGCCACGGCGACCACCCGGCCGCTGGTGACGGTGGGCCCGGTACAGGTGCCGAGCCATCTCGACCGGCCGCAGATCGTGAACAGCGAGCGCGCCAACGTCGCCACCATGGCGGAATTCGACCGCTGGGTGGAACCCTTGTCCAAGAGCCTGACCCGGGTGATGGTCGAGAACCTGACCCGGGCCCGTCCCGACTATCTGGTGACCTCGTTTGACGGCAGCGGGCCCGGCACCATCGACTATCAGGTGGTGGTCGACGTCTCCTCGATCGAGTTGCGCCGCGGCCAGTCGGTCACGCTCAGCGCCTATTGGCGCATCATCCAGCATCGCACCGTGCAATCCCTGGCCCAAGGCCGGACGACGGTGGACGAAGCGGTGAGCGGCAACGGCTTCGACGCCATCGCCATGGCGTTGAGCCGGGCGTCGGCACGCCTCAGTGCCGATGTGGCGGAGGCGCTGCCGCGACGCTGAAGAAACGGGCGCGTTCGCCCGGCGCCGCGCCCGCTATGTCCCCGGCGTCGAGACCAGCAGCACGTCGCACGGCGAGGAGAGGATGACCGCGCTGCCGATGCTGCCCAGCAACAGGCTGAGCACGCGGTTACGGCCATGGGTCCCGACCGCCATGAGATCGACCTCATGATCGATCGCGTATTCGTTGAGCAGCGGCTCGGGCAGCCCCGCCTCCACCACCGAGCGGACTTCGCCCGCTTCATCCGGCAGCGTGTCCCGGATGAACCGGGCGCATTCGGCCGACGCCGCCTGGCGTGCCGCCGCATCGCTTTCGCGGGTGCTGGTGATGCCCCTCAATGTCGGACGATAGGCGTGCAGGACGGTCAGCCCGGTTTCCGGAAACAACGCCGATGCCGACCGCAGGGCAGCCCGTGAAGCCTCCGAGAAGTCGGTGCCGACCAGCGCCGTCCGATATGCCCCGCGGACGCGTGCCTTGACGACGAGGACGGGGCCGGCGCGCGCGCCCACGATCGCCTCGACGGTGGCGCCCAGGATGGCCCTGGTGAAGCCCACGCTCCGCGCGATCCCGGTGATGATCAGGTCATAGGACGTCCGCCGCGCGATCTCCACGAGCACTGCCGTCGCGTTGCCGCGCCGCACGATCACCTCGACTTCGACCTGCTTGCCCTCGAGGTCGCGCCGGATCTGCGCCTCCGCGGCGGCCACCTCGCGGTCGCTTCGACGCCAGCGCGGCGCCCCATCATGCTCGACCAGATCGTCCAGCCGCTCTTCGAGCGCGCTCGCGATCGTCAGGCGGGCGCCCCAGGCATCCGCCAGGAAGACCGCGCGGTCGAAGGCCCGATCGCCGCGCGCGCTAAGGTCGGTGGCCAGCAGGATCTCACGTCGCGCCACTTCGCAGCCCTTCCCTTCCTGCCGGCTGCGGCCCGCCTCGATGTTGCCCCGCCCCGCATTTCTGCAGCCGCACGCTGGATCCCTGCCGGTCGGACACGAGACGGATCCCGGCCTCCTCGAAGGTCCGCACCACCATCGCCTCGGTGGCCGGGTGCAGCCCGTGCCGGCCACATTCGAAATCCCGCACGGTGCTCCGCGAGACGCCGGCGGTCGCCGCCAGCCGCTCCTGCGTCCAATCGAGCATGCCACGTGCCGCGCGACACTGTTCCGGCAGCAGATTCTTCATGCAAGTCCCTTGCCTATAGCAGGAAAAGTCAACCATTATGGGCGAACCCTGTCAACCGCTGGAGGTCGGCAAGCTGCGTATACCCGCAGAGGTCGCCCGGTAAATTCATGTTCGGTGAGATGCACCTGACCCTCCTGCTCGCCCTCCCTTTTGCCGGCAGCGTCGCGGCGGCCTTCCTGCCGACCAACGCCCGCAACGCCGAAGCCTGGCTCGCGGGGGCGATCGCGCTGGTCGGGCTGGTCCTGTCCTGCATCTTGTATCCCGCGATCGGCGCCGGTGGCGTGGTCCGCAGCGAGATCGAGTGGCTGCCGACGTTGGGCCTGAATTTCACGCTCCGGATGGACGGGTTCGCCTGGATGTTCTGCGTGCTGATCACCGGCATCGGCGGCCTGGTGGTGCTGTATGCGCGCTACTATCTGTCGCCGGAGGACCCGGTCCCACGGTTCTTCTCGTTCCTGCTTGGCTTCATGGGCTCGATGCTGGGCATCGTCCTGTCGGGCAACCTGATCCAGCTGGTGTTCTTCTGGGAACTGACCAGCCTCTTCTCCTTCCTGCTGATCGGCTATTGGCACCACAATGCCAAGGCCCGCGACGGGGCCCGCATGGCCCTGACGGTCACCGCCGCAGGCGGCCTGTGCCTGTTCGTCGGCGTCCTGCTGCTGGGCCAGATCGTCGGCAGCTACGACCTCGACCAGGTTCTGGCGTCGGGGGACCGGATCCGCTCGCATGACCTCTATTTGCCGGCCCTCCTCCTCGTCCTGCTCGGCGCCCTGACCAAGAGCGCGCAGTTCCCGTTCCACTTCTGGCTGCCGCAGGCGATGGCTGCGCCGACGCCGGTGTCCGCCTACCTGCATTCCGCCACCATGGTGAAGGCGGGGGTGTTCCTGCTGGCGCGGCTCTGGCCGGTGCTGGCCGGGACCGAGCAATGGTTCTGGATCGTCGGGACGGCCGGCCTGGTGACCTTCGTGCTGGGCGCCTATCTCGCGATCTTCCAGCAGGACGTGAAGGGCGTGCTGGCCTATTCGACCATCAGCCATCTCGGGCTGATCACCCTCCTGCTCGGCCTGGACAGCCCGTTGGGCGCGGTCGCGGCCATCTTCCACATGATGAACCACGCGACCTTCAAGGCCTCGCTCTTCATGGCGGCCGGCATCATCGACCATGAGACCGGCACCCGGGACATCCGGCGCCTGAACGGCCTTTATCGCTTCATGCCGATCACGGCCACCCTGGCCATGGTCGCCGCTGCGTCCATGGCGGGCGTACCGCTGCTCAACGGCTTTCTCTCCAAGGAGATGTTCTTCGCCGAGACGGTGGCCAGCCATGTCGATTCGGTCCTCGACGACGCGCTGCCCTATGTCGTGACGCTGGCGGCCATGTTCAGCGTCGCCTATTCGCTGCGCTTCATCCATGGCGTGTTCTTCGGCCCTGAACCGACGACATTGCCGCGCCACCCGCACGAGCCGCCGCGATGGATGCTGGTGCCGGTCGCCCTCCTGGTGGCGGCCTGCCTGGTGGTCGGGATCATCCCCGCGATCACCGTCGGACCGTTCCTCGATACCGCCGTCCGCGCCGTGCTGGGGCCCGAGACCCCCACCTACAGCCTGGCCGTATGGCACGGCTTCACCATCCCGCTGATGATGAGCATCGCTGCCCTGGCGGGCGGGGCGCTGCTCTATTCGCGGCTGCAGAAGTATCTGTCGAGCGAGGTCGAGGGGGCGCCGGTGCTGCGCCACCTCGATACCCAGCGTATCTTCGACCGCCTGACCATCTCCCTGTCCTGGCGGGCGGCGAACTTCGGCGCCACCCTGCTGGGGACCCGCCGGCTCCAGCCGCAGGTGCGCCTGCTGGTGGCGGTGGCACTGGCGGCGGCATTGCTGCCGCTCTATCGGCACGGATTGCAGGCCGGCCCCATGGCGTCGCCGGCGATCGATCCCGCCTTCGCGCTGCTCTGGCTGGTCGGCGCGGTCTGCGCGGTCGGCGCCGCCTACCAGGCCAAGTACCACCGCCTGGCCGCCCTTGCCCTGATGGGCGGCGCCGGCCTCGTCACCTGCATCACCTTCGTCTGGTTCTCCGCCCCCGACCTCGCGCTGACGCAGCTGCTGGTGGAGGTCGTCACCACCGTCCTCCTCCTCCTCGGCCTGCGCTGGCTGCCGCAGCGGTTCGAGACCGGGCGGGTCGGCGCACTGCCCACCATCCAGCCGCATCGCGTGCGCGACTTCATCATCGCGGTGACGGCAGGGGGCGGGCTGGCGATGCTGGCCTATGCGGTGATGACCCGTCCGATGCCCGACAGCATCTCGCGGTATTTCGTAGAGCGCGCCTATACGGAGGGCGGCGGCACCAACGTCGTCAACGTCATCCTGGTCGATTTCCGCGGCTTCGACACGCTGGGCGAGATCACCGTGCTGGGCGTGGTCGCGCTCAGCGTCTATGCGCTGCTGCGCCGTTTCCGCCCTGCGCCCGAGAGCATCGAGCACCCCGAGCAGCAGATCGACCAGGATGCGCGCGACGACGCCGATGCCGATCGGGCCCGTGGCGAGGAGCTGGCCGATTCGATGCTGGTGCCGGCGCTGATCATGCGCCTGCTGTTCCCGGTGATCACGACGATGGCGGTCTATCTGTTCATGCGCGGCCATGACCTGCCGGGCGGCGGCTTCGTCGCCGGCCTCACCATGGCGGTCGCGTTCATCCTGCAATACATGGCCGGCGGGACGCGCTGGGTCGAGGCGCGCCTGATCATCCTTCCGGTGCGCTGGATCGGCCTCGGGCTGCTGCTCGCGACGGCGACCGGGGCGGGAGCGTGGCTGTTCGGCTATCCGTTCCTTACCTCCTATTTCACCTATGGGACCTTGCCGGCGGTGGGTGCCGTGCCGCTGGCCACCGCCCTCCTCTTCGACCTCGGCGTGTTCATCCTGGTCGTCGGCGCCACGGTGCTGATCCTGATCGCGCTGGCACACCAGTCGACCCGCCGCCACCGCCCGCTCAAGGCCGAGCCCTCCGAGGCCGCGGCGGCCACATCCGCGGCCGTGGCCGCCGGGGGCGGCTGATGGAACTGATCGTCGCCATCGGCATCGGCGTGCTGGCAGGGTCCGGGATCTGGCTCGTGCTGCGGCCGCGGACTTTCCAGCTGATCATCGGCCTGTCGCTGCTGTCCTATGCCGTCAACCTCTTCATATTCGGCATGGGGCGCCTGCGGGTCGGCGTGCCTCCGGTGCTGGAGCCGGGCAGCGTCGGCGACCCGGCCCACCTGCCAGACCCCCTGCCCCAGGCCCTGGTCCTGACCGCCATCGTCATCGGCTTCGCCATGACGGCCCTCTTCCTCGTCGTCCTGCTGGCGTCGCGCGGGTTGACCGGGACCGACCATGTCGACGGCCGCGAGGGCGAATCATGAGCGGCTGGCTCGCCCACCTTCCCCTGGTCCCGGTGGTGCTGCCGTTGGCGGCCGGTGCCCTGATGCTCCTGTTCGACGGCCGTAGCCGCGCCCTGAAGGCCGCCGTCAACCTTGCCTCCGTCGTGACGCTGGTGGCGGTGGCCATCGTCCTGCTGGACATCGCCGGCCCCGGCCGGCCGGCCAGCGTCTACCTGCTCGGCAACTGGCCGGCGCCGTTTGGCATCGTGCTGGTGCTGGATCCGCTGTCCGCGCTGATGCTCCTGCTGACCAGCCTCCTGGCGCTGGCCTCCCTGGTCTTCTCGCTGGCGCGCTGGCATGCCGCGGGCGTGCATTTCCACCCGCTGTTCCAGTTCCTGCTGATGGGGGTGAACGGGGCTTTCCTTACCGGCGACCTGTTCAACCTGTTCGTCTTCTTCGAAGTGCTGCTGGCGGCGTCCTACGGCCTGGTCCTTCATGGCTCGGGCCTCGTCCGGGTGAAGGCGGGGATGCACTACATCGCCATCAATCTGGTCGCCTCGTCCCTGTTCCTGATCGGGGTCAGCCTGATCTACGGCGTCACCGGCACGCTCAACATGGCCGACCTGGCGGTGCGCATCGCCGAGGTCGCCGCCGCGGACCGGATGCTGCTGGAGGCCGGTGCGGCCGTCCTCGGCATCGCCTTCCTGGTCAAGGCGGGCATGTGGCCGCTCAGCTTCTGGCTGCCGACCACCTATACCGCGGCCG
>CAZQOA010000007.1:0-66720 GCA_964594715.1 uncultured Rhizobiaceae bacterium
GAGCTCGATCTCCTTGGCGACGGTGACGCCGTCCTTGGTGATGCGCGGCGCGCCGAATGCCTTGTCGAGGACGACGTTGCGGCCCTTGGGGCCCAGCGTCACCTTCACCGCGTTCGCCAGGATATCGACGCCGCGCAGCATGCGGTCGCGTGCGTCGGTGGAGAACTTAACTTCCTTGGCTGCCATGTAAACTGTCTCCCTGAATAATGATCGGCCGGCGTAGGTCGGGCTGGCGCCTCAGGCGGCCTTCTTGCCCGACTTCTGGATGCCTTCCACGACACCCATGATGTCCGACTCCTTCATGATCAGCAGCTCTTCGCCGTCGATCTTGACTTCGGTGCCGGACCACTTGCCGAACAGCACGCGATCTCCCGCCTTCACGTCGAGCGCGACCAGCTGGCCCTGCTCGTTGCGCGCACCGGGGCCGACGGCCACGATCTCGCCTTCCTGGGGCTTCTCCTTGGCAGTGTCGGGAATGATGATGCCACCGGCGGTCTTCGAGTCCTGCTCGAGGCGGCGGACAACCACCCGGTCATGCAGTGGCCGGAATTTCATGGGGAACCCCTCCGATAGGTTCGGTTGTTTGAACGTGGCACGACGGGCGCGACCGCTTGCTAGCACTCTCACCCGTCGAGTGCCAGGGCACATAAGACCAGCCCGGGTGCGAGTCAACCCCGATGGCCATACTTCCCGTGCGGATTCGGCAGCACTCGTCGCCCTATGCTGCTAATCCATTGATTTTATGGAACTTCCCAATTGCGGCAGAGTTTGAATCCGGGCACGATCCCAAACGGAGTCCCACTCCGCAACGCTAGGGGCCCGACCCATGACGCACCTGGAAAAGCAGTTTGCCGGCTACCGCCTGACCACCGCGCAGATCCTCTACCACATGCCGGACCATCCGGCCCTCCTCCAGACCTTCGTCTGGCAGGACCTGGACATCGCCCCGGACTTCCCCCGGCTGACGGGCTTTCTGGAATTCTGGCAACGGCAACTCGACGGCAAGCTGCATTCGGTGCAGGTCGCGAGCAACCGGCTGATCACGCCGGCGGAGTTCCGCCTGGCCGGGATTGCCATCACGCTGCATTAGGGGGTCCGCTGCGGCATCCCGTCACCCGCCGCTTGCCGCCGGCGGGCCGCGGGCATATTGCCAGCGCATGACCGCGCTCTTCCCGGCCGACGCCGCCGCATCATCCGGCGCCGGTCCGCGCCACCGCCCCATCGCCGCATGGCTGTTCGTCGTCGCCGCCCTGGTCTTCCTGATGACGGTGATCGGCGGCGTCACGCGGCTGACCGAATCCGGCCTGTCGATCGTCGACTGGCGGCCGGTGACCGGCACCCTGCCGCCGCTGTCCGACCCGGAATGGGCGGCGGAGTTCGAAAAATACCAGCAATCGCCGCAGTACCGCCTCGTCAATCGCGGCATGTCGCTGGACGAATTCAAGCAGATCTTCTGGTGGGAATACGTCCATCGCCTGTGGGGGCGGCTGATCGGGGTCGCCTATGCGCTGCCCTTCGCCTGGTTCCTGTGGCGGGGCACCATTCCCCGCCCCTACCGGCCGCATCTGTGGGCGGCGCTGGCGCTGGGCGGGCTGCAAGGGGCGGTCGGGTGGGCCATGGTGGCGAGCGGGCTGGTCGACCAGCCGGCGGTCAGCCAGTACCGGCTCGTCGCCCATCTCGGGCTGGCGCTGGCCATCTATGTCTACCTGCTGTGGCTCGGCCTCTGCCTGTGGCGCGGCGACCGGCCGACGGACGCCGGCGCAGCCGGACGGCGCATCGCCCCATGGCTGGCAGCCCTGGCCTTCCTCACCATCCTCTCGGGCGGGTTCGTGGCCGGCCTCGATGCCGGGATGATCTACAATAGCTTCCCGCTGATGGACGGCCGATGGGTCCCCGACGTCTATGCCCTGATGTCGCCCTGGTGGCTCAACGCCTTCGAGAATGCGGCCGCGGTGCAGTTCCACCACCGCGTCCTGGCGTTCGCCACGGCCACCGCCGTCCTGGCGACCGCGATCCGCCTGGCGCCGGGCGGCCCCTCCCTGGTGCGCCGGCTGGCCTTGGCCGCCGCCGCCGCCGCCCTGGCGCAGTTCGCGCTCGGCGTCGCGACCCTGCTGCTGCAGGTGCCGGTCGGCTTGGGTGCGGCCCACCAGGCCGGCGCCGTCACCCTCCTCACCCTTCTGGTATGGCTGGCCCACGCCGCCCGCCGCCGCCCCGGGGCGGCGTTCCCGCCACTGCATTGACCGCCGACCGGGTCCCGGCGTTCACTCCCGCGCTGAATCGGGAGAGCGGCGGCATGGGCGGGCGTCTGCAGGACAAGGTCGTGGTGGTCACCGGCGCGGGCTCCGTCGCCGCCGGTTGGGGCATCGGCAAGGCGACTGCCGTGGCCTGCGCCAGAGCCGGTGCCCGCTTGGTGGCCGCCGACATCGACGCCGATGCCGCCCGCGAGACCGCCGCCATCATCACCGGCGAAGGCGGCGAGGCATTGTCCCTCCAGGTCGATGTCGGCGACCCGCAGTCGGTGGCAGCACTGGCCGCCACCGCGGTCGAGCGCTTCGGGCGGGTCGACGTGATCCACAACAATGTCGGGATCGGCAAGGTCGGCGGGCCGCTCGATGTCGAACTCGAGGATTGGGAGCTGATCCACCGCACCAACGTCACCGCCCTGCTGATCGCCGCCAAGGCCTTCCTGCCGGGCATGCGCGAGCGGCGCGGGGGTGTGTTCCTCACCACCTCCTCGGTGGCAGGGCAGCGCTATGTCGGCTTTCCCCACCTCGCCTACAGCGTGACCAAGGCGGCGGCCACCCACTTCACCCGCATGATCGCGGCCCAGTATGCCGGCGACGGCATCCGCGCCGTCACCATCGTGCCGGGGTTGATGGACACGCCCCGCATCCGGCTCACCGTCGCCAGGGCCTTCCCCGACCTGCCCTTCGAGGAGTTGCGCCGCAAGCGCGACCAGCAGGTGCCGATGGGCATGATGGGCGACGGCTGGGACGTGGCCAACGCCGCGGTATTCCTGGCCTCCGACGAGGCGCGCTATATTACCGGCACCGAACTGGTCGTCGATGGTGGCCTGTCCTTGAAGATGAACGGGCCCTGACGATGAATGGCGGCTGACGAGGGTCGTTTTTAACGGCTTTTTCACGCCTGGCTGCCGGTCGCCGTCACGCCTGCCGCCTAGAAGCCCGGCCACCAACCATTCAAGGGAGCCGACCCATGATCCAGAAAGACCAGCACGGGCTTGCCCTGTCCGGCGCCGATGCCGCCGCCGCCGCCGACTACGAAACGGCGTGCCACCAGTTCCGCTGCTATGCCGGCGACCCGGTCGCCACGATCGACGCCGCCATCGCGCGCCGGCCGGACTTCGTCATGGCCCATGCGCTGCGCGCCTATCTTTTCCTGGTGGGCGCGGAGCCGGCCGGGCTGGCACCGGCGCGGGAAAGCTATGCCGCCGCCCGCAGCGCCACGGCCGACGACCGCGAGCGCGGCCACCTGGGTGCGATCGGCCACATGCTGGACGGCAACTGGCAGGCCGCCGCCCAAGCGCTGGAGGATGTCGCGATCGCCCATCCGCGCGACCTCCTCGCCCTCCAGGCGGGCCACCTGACGGATTTCCTGGTCGGCGATTCCCGGATGCTGCGCGAGCGCATCGCGCGCGCCCTGCCGAGCTGGTCGGCCGCCATGCCGGGCTATCACGCGATGCTGTCGATGCACGCCTTCGGGCTGGAGGAAACGGCCCTCTACGAGCGGGCCGAGGCCGCGGCGAGGCAGGCGCTTGCGATCGAGCCGCGCGACGGCTGGGCCAAGCACGCGGCCGCCCATGTCATGGAGATGCAGTGCCGCCCCGCCGACGGCATCCGCTTCATGCGCGAGAACCTGGCGGACTGGTCGGAGGACAGCTTCTTCTCGGTCCACAACTGGTGGCACCTCGCTCTCTTTCACCTCGAGGTCGGCGAGGTCGACGCCGCACTGGCGCTCTATGACGACGCGACCAAGATCAAGGGCGGGGCGTCGCCGGTGGTGTTCGACATGCTCGACGCCTCGGCGCTGCTGTGGCGGCTGACGCTGCGCGGCGTCGATGTCGGCGACCGCTGGCAGCCGCTGGCCGAGCTCTGGGCGCCGCTGGCGCGCTCCGCCCACTACGCCTTCAACGACGCCCACGCGGTGATGGCCTTCGCCGGCGCCGGCCGGGCCGACCTGGTCGAGGCCGTGCTGGCCGCCCAGGAGGATGCGATGCGGGGGGCCGGCGACAATGCCCGCATCACCCGCGAGGTTGGCCGGCCGGTCACGCTGGCGATCGCCGCCTTCGCCGACGGCGACCATGCGGGCGCGCTGCGGCTGCTGCGGCCGGTGCGCCACATCGCCAACCGCTTCGGCGGCAGCCATGCCCAGCGCGACCTGATCGACCTCACCATGATCGAGGCCGCGACCCGTGGCGGCGACCGGGCGACGGCCACGGCCCTGGTGGCCGAGCGCGCCGACCTCCGGCCGCAGAGCCCGTTGACGCAGTTGCTGCGGAGCCGCCTGGAGGGGCGGCCGGCGGCGGCGTGACCGGGTGGTCTCAGCCCGACGCCAGCTCCTCGCCGGCGTCGGGCGGGACCACCAGGCCGGCCCGCGCCAGGCCATGGCGCAGGAACTCGCGGTCCTCGGCCCGGCGCAGCGGATTGACGTGCATGATCCAGCGCGCCGGCTCGTCCGGCGCCGGCGTCCGCCCGAAGGCGACGTTGCGCCGGAAGTGATCGAGGAAGCGCGGCAGTTGCCGCGCGGCATCATCGGCACGGCCAAGGAGCGCATAGCCGACGGCGATGAAGGCGCGGATGTCGGTCGCCACGTCCGGTGCCCGCAGCGCCAACTCCACCAGCCCCGCCATGTCGCGCGCGATCAGCCGCGGCGCGGCGGCGAAGGCGAAGTACCAGTCGTCATGGAAGGGGTTGAGGCGGATGGCGGTGTCGGCCGCCGCGATCCCGCGCCCGGCATCGCCCAGATAGGCATAGGCGAGCGCGGACTGGACCAGCATGTCGGCATCGTTGGGGTTGAGGGCCATGGCGCGCTCGATATGGCGCTCGCCGCGCGCGAAGTCGCGGCGATAGAGCAGCACGCGGCCCAGCACCGCATGGGTCACATGGTCGGTCGGGTCGCGCGACACCGCCTCCTCGGCGTGGCGCTGGGCCAGGCACGCATTCTCCTCCCAGCGGTCCCAGGCCAGGCAGCTCCACTCGTTGAAATAGGTCAGCGACAGGCCGGCATGGGCGCGCGCGCAGTCGGGGTCGCTGGCCAGCGCGCGCTCCAGCAGCCGGCGCGCATCGAGGTGCCCGCCCGTCGAGCCCTCGCGCAGCCGGGCCAGCGCCCGCAGCCACAGATCATAGGTGCCGAGGTCGTCGATCGGCCGGCGGCGGCCTTCCTGGAGCAGGGCCGCGTCGATGCGAATCGCCAGCGCCCCCACCACCGAGCGCGCGATGTCGGCCAGCGACGCATCGACCCCCTCGGCGCCGAAATCATAGCGGTGCGACCAGAGGTAATGGCCGCTCCGCCCGTCGATCAGCTCGGTCACCACGCGCACGGCCGCGGCGGCACCGCGTCGGACGCTGCCGGTCAGGATGTAGCGCGCGCCGAGGCGACGGCCGACATCGCCCGGGTCGATCCCGGCCTCGGCGACCGTGAAGGCCGAATGCCGGGCGATGACCCGCAACGAGCGGAAGCGCTGGAGCTCGGTGGTGATGTCCTCGGCGATGCCGAGCGCCAGGTAGCGGTTGCCCGGATCGTCCGACAGGTCGGCGAAGGGCAGCACCGCCACGGTCGGCGGACCGGCGGTTTCGCCCCCGCCCTGGCACCGGTCGTCACAGCCGCCCCGTTTCGGGGCGGCGATGCGCCGTCGCAGTGCCTCGGTCTCGGTCGACGGTGCAACACCATAGGTCCGCGCCAGCGCCGCCTGGCAGAGATCGTACTGCCGCATCGCCGAGCCGAGCCCGCCGCGGCCGAGATGCAGGCGGATGAGGGCGGCGTGCGCGGCCTCCAGGGCCGGGTCGATCTGCAGCAGCCGCTCGCCCAGCGCCAGCGCCGCCTCGCCGTCGCCCGCGGCCACCGCGGCGTCCAGCATCCGGCAGAGCGCACCCGTCACCCGTTCCGCCAGGTGCTGCGCCTCGGCCCGGCGCCATTCCTCGAACAGCTCCTCGCGGAGGATGAGGTCGTCCAGCAAGGGGCCGGCATAGAGGGCTGCCAGCGCCGGGTCGCCCGCGGCCAGCATGACCTCGACATGGCCGAGGTCGGTCTCCACCCCGTCGTCCGCCAGCCGCACGGCGTCGGTGCCGGCTTCGAGCCGGCCGGCGGCGGGACCCAGCGCCCGGCGCAGCTGCGCCAGCGCCTGGCGCAGGCTGCCGCGCGCCTGGACCTCGTCGCTGCGCGGCCACAGCATCGCGGCCACCCGTTCGCGGGCGATCGCGCGGCCGTGGGCGTGGGCCAGAAGGGCCAGCAGGGCAGCGGACTTGCGCGTCGGCAAATCGACCGGCGCATCGTCGACAAAGGCCGCGAAGCAGCCAAGGAGGCGTATCTTCAATGTCATGGAACGATCGCGGCTAGTCGCTGCGACCGCGGCTATGGTTCTGGATCGGCCGTGCCGGCGAGGCAACGGCCGACCGTCCCCCGGAAGAGGATGTTCGTCATGCCCACGCGCCGTCATCTCCTGATCGGAGCCGGCTCGCTGATCGCAGGGCCGGCCGCGGCCCAGGGCACGGCGCCGCCGCCCGCCCCCGAGCTTCGGCGCGACGAGCTACGGCGCCACGAGGGGCTGATGCGCCTGGCCATCGCAGAGGCGCGGAAGAACCCGCGCTGGCCCTTCGGCGCGGTGATCGCGGACGCCGCCGGCGGGGTGGTCGCGGCCGGGGCCAACGCCGCCCACCTCCACCCGATGTTCCATGGCGAGGTGGTCGCCATCAACGACTACGTCGCCCGCCACGGCAATCGCGGCTGGGCCGCGACGACGCTCTACACCACCGGCGAGCCCTGCCCGATGTGCATGGGCGCCATCGTCTGGGCCGGCATCGGCACCGTCGTCTACGGCACCTCGATCGCGACCCTCGGCCGGTCCATGAACCAGATCGCCATCACCGCCGCCGGGCTGGCGGCGACGGCACCGTTCTATCGCGGCCGCATCATCGGCGGTGTGCTGGAAGCGGAATGCGACGCCCTGTTCCGTGACCGGCCCACCTGAACCGGCGAAACTTATCGCGGGCGGCGCGCGGCCAGCGCGATCTCCATCATCCGTCGCGGCTCGTCGCCCTGCCAGCTCTCGACGAACATCTCGATCCCGGCGCCGATCGCTGCGTCCGGCGGCAGCCGCTCCCATGCCCGCATCAGCCGCTTCTGCTGGCGGATCGCGGCCGGGCCGGACCGCGCGATCGCATCGACCACCGCGGCCAGGGCTTCGTCCAGCCCGTCCGCTTCGGCCAGGCGCTGGACGAAGCCCAGGGCATAGGCCCGGTCGGCATCGATGGCGTCGCCGGTCAGGACGAGGTCGGCCGCCGCCCCCCAGCCGACCAGGCGGGGCAGCAGTGCCGCCTCCACCACCGAGGGGATGCCGATCCGCACCTCGGGCATGGCGAAGCGCGCCCTGCGGGAGGCGACGCGCAGGTCGCAGGCGGCGGCGATCTCCATCGCCCCGCCGAGGCAGGCGCCCTGGATACGCACCACCACCGGCACCGGCAGGTCGCGGATCGCCTGGCAGACGCGATGGATGCGGCCGATGAAAGGGCCGGCGGTGGCGGCATCGAGCCCGGCCATCTCGGCCACGTCCGCACCGCCGGAGAAGGCGCCGTCGCCGGCCGACATCAGGACGGCCACCCGCAAGCCCTCGTCGGTCGCCAGGTCCGCGAAGGCGTCGACCAGCCCCTCCAACGTCGCCGTGTCGAGCGCGTTCGCCCGCAGCGGCCGGTCGACCACGACCCGCGCCACCCGGCCCGTCGTCAGTTCATCCAGCGCCAATTCATCCAGCTCGACCCGGACCGTCATGTCCTTCCTCCCCATATTTGGAAGTTCAGCCTAGAGTGACCGGGTGACGGGAGGAACCATGACGACAGCGGCGGGCGATCCGGTACCGGCCATCCCGGAGAACGCGGCCGAGGGCGAGATCGCCGAGATCTACGCCGATATCCGCGCCACCTTCGGCGTGTCGGTGGTCAATCTCGTGTGGCGGCACCTGGCGACCATGCCCGGCGTCCTGCCCTGGTGCTGGGCCGCCGTGCGCCCCGCCTACCGCGACGGCAGCGTCGCGTTCGAGGCGGCCGCACTGCGCCGGGCGCTGCCGCTGCCGGCGCTGCCGACGCCGCCCATCGTGGTGCTGGACGCGATCGGCGTCGGCCCCGACGACCGGGTGGCGATCCGCCGGGTGCTCGATTCCTACGACCAGACCAACGCCATGGCCCTGGTCGCGCTGAGCGCCCTGTCGCTGCGCCTGGAGGGGCGCGAGCCGGCGGCAGCACCCGGGGGCCGCGGCGACATCCCGCGCATCGACGGGCCGCTGCCGCGCCTGCTGGCGCGCGCCGAGATGACCCCCGATGCGGCGACGCTGGTGGCGCTCCTCAATGGGCTGGGCCGGCGGCCCGACGAGCGCATCGTCGCCAGCATGTACCGCCACCTTGCCCATTGGCCGGCCTATCTCGGCCTGTCGCTGGTGCAACTGGCGCCGCTGGCCGCGGACGGGCGGCTGGCCGCGGCGATCGAGGCCGCCGGCGGCCTGGCGCGCGAGGCGGCCCGGCGGGTGGCGGGCGGCCTGGCCCCACCTGACGCGCCACTGGCCCCCGCCGCCCGGGCCGCCGCCCGCGGCGGCATCGAGGAGTTCACCCGCCATCCCATCGCCCGCATGGTCCCGATCGCGGCCCTGCTGCGCCGCCTCATGCCCGCCTGACACCCGACCCGGAGACACCTACCCATGGCCGACGAAGTCCCCCAGCCGCAGCAGCGCTCGCGGCAGGAGATCCTGGACCGACACGCCCGCGGCAACCCGGTGCTGGAGGCGATCGCCGGCCGCACCTCGGTGCGCGCCTTCAAGCCGACGCCGGTCGACCGCGAGGCCATCGAGCGCATCCTGGCGGTGGCCAGCCGCGCCGCCAGCGGGTCCAACACCCAGCCGTGGAAGGTCCATATCGTCACCGGGCCGGCCCGCGACCGGCTGACCGCCGACGTGCTGCATGCCCACCATCACGAGGAGGACCAGCACGTCCGCGAGTACGAGTACTACATGGTGAACTGGCGTGAGCCCTACCTGGCGCGGCGGCGCAAGGTCGGCTGGGGCCTCTACGGCATCCTCGGCATCGGCCGCGGCGACAAGGAGCGGATGCACGAGCAGCGCGGCCGCAACTACCTGTTCTTCGACGCGCCGGTCGGCATGATCTTCACCATCGACCGCGACCTGGAGCGCGGGTCCTGGGTCGATTTCGGGATATTCCTCGGCAACGTCATGACCGCGGCGCGCGGCCTCGGGCTGGAGACCTGCCCGCAGGCGGCCTTCGCCAACTTCCACCGCGTCCTGCGCCGCCATTTGCCGATCCCCGACGACGAGATGGTGGTCTGCGGCCTGGCGCTGGGCCATGCCGACCCGGATGCCGTCGTCAATCGCCTGGAGACCGATCGCGAGCCGGTCGCGGCCTTCGCCCGGTTCCACGACCGCTGACGGGCCGTCGATAGCCGCCGGGCGCGGCTCGCCGGCCCCTACCCCGCCGTCAGCACCCGGATCGGCTGGCCGGCGCGCCACGCCACGATGTCCTCCACCGTCTCCGGATAGACCTGCCGGTAGGTGCCCTCGGTGACGTAGCCGAGGTGCGGCGTCAGCACCGTGTTGTCGAGGCCGCGGAAGGGATGGTCGGCCGGCAGCGGCTCGGTGCCGTAGACGTCGAGGCCGGCACCGGCGATGCGGCCCGCCTTCAGGGTCTCGACCAGGGCGGCCTCGTCGACGATCGGGCCGCGGGAGGTGTTCACCAGATAGGCCGTCGGCTTCATCCGGGCGAGGTCGGCGGCCGCCACCAGGCCGCGGGAGCGGGCCGACAGCACGACGTGGATGGTCACCACGTCGGCCGCGGCGAAGAGCTCGTCCTTGGACACCAGGCGCGCGCCCGCCTCGGCCGCGCGCGCGGCCGTCAGGTTCGGGCTCCAGGCGATCACCTCCATGTCGAAGGCCTGGCCGATCCGGGCCACCTTGGCGCCGAGCCGGCCCAGGCCGAGCACGCCCAGGGTGCGGCCCGCCGTCTCCTGGCCGATGGTGGTCTGCCAGCCGCCGGCCCGCATGGCCCGGTCCTCGCGCGGGATCTGGCGCATCAGGGCCAGGATCAGGCCCCAGGTCAGCTCCGCCGTCGGGCCGCCGGGCGCACCGGTGCCGCAGACGGTGACGCCGCGCTCGGCCAGCGCCGCCAGGTCGACCGACGCGTTGCGCATGCCGGTCGTGACCAGGAGCTTCAGGCGCGGCAGCCGCTCCACCAGCGAGCGCGGGAAGGGCGTGCGCTCGCGCATGATGCAGACCACGTCGAAATCCGCGAGGCGGCTGGCCACCGCAGCCTCGTCGGCCTGGTGATCGGCGAACGCCACCACCTCCGCGTCGCTGCCGATCGCGGCCCAGTCGGCCATCTTCACGGCCACCTGCTGATAGTCGTCGAGCACGGCGATGCGGAGAGTCATGGCGTTTCCTCGATGTCCTTTGGTTCTTCAGTTCCGGCCTTCGCGCCGCGCCAGCACGTCGAGCAGCTCGGCGTTGAACCGATCCGCCGCCTCGTACTGCACCCAGTGGCCGGCCTTGGGGATCACCCGGAAATCGAGTTCCGGCCGGGCCGCGCGCAGCTTCTCCTCGCGCTCATCGAGCCAGGGGTGGGCGGTGGCGTCGAGCTCGCCGAAGATCGCCGCCACCGGCGCCTGCACCTGCGGCAGGGCGTCCATCAGGATCGGCGACATCGAGATCGGCCGGCTGCGGGTGCGGCCGCGCCGGGCGTTCCCCGCCTGCAGCAGGGCCGCCAGGTCGTCGATGTTGGCGGGGTCGGCGATCATCAGGATTGCCAGATTCTCGCGGTGGACGGCGTCCTGCGCGGCCGGATCGGCCAGCTGGCGCCAGGACATCAGCTCCAGGCTGCGCCGCCGGGCGCCGATGCCGCCCGAGCCGACGAAGGTGAAGGATTTCAGCCGCGGGCCCAGCAGCACCGCCGTCGGCCCGCCGATGACGCCGCCGAAGGAGAAGCCGACCAGGTGGAAGCGTTCGCCCGCGGGGACCAGCCGTTGCAGCCCGTCGGCGCAGATGCGCGCGATGGTCCAGCCGTCATAGGGCTCGGGTGCCAGCGCGGAGTCGCCCAGCCCCGGCAGGTCGGCCACCAGCACGGTGTAGTCGCGGGCCAGGGCGTCGACATTGCGGATCCAATGCGTCCAGGAACCGAAGCCGCCATGGAACAGGACGACGGTCGGGCCGGCACCCCAGCGGTGCCAGACCATCTGACCGTCGCCGCACGGCGTGGTCAGCCGCTCCGAGCGGGCCTCGACCGCGGCGACCCAGGCGGCGGGATCGGTGCCAGGATCGATGTTGGGATCGGGCGTCGCCATGGCCGTCACTTCGCGTTCGCCGGCGGCAACGGCGCCTCGCCGCCGGGTGGGCCGATGCGGTGGGCGTTCAAGGTCATGGCGAGCAGCGTGTAGTAGCCCACCAGGGCCGTCAGCTCGACCGTGCCGGGCACGCCGAAGAGGGCGATGGCGCGGGCGTGGGTGTCGTCACCGACGCCGCGCTGCTCGATCAGCTCCTGGGCATAGTCGTGGACGGCCGCCTCGTCCGGCTGCATCGCAGCCGGCCGGCGGCCGACGCGGATCGCCTCGATCACCCCGTCCGCCAGGCCCGCCTCGCGCGCATGTTTCTCATGGGCGAACCATTCGAACTGGCAGCTGAAGGCGCGCGAGGTGACGAGGATCGCCAGCTCCGACAGGCGCGGGCCGAGGCTGGTGCGGTAGCGCAGGAAGGCGCCCAGGTTCTGCACCCGGTCGGCCAGCTCCGGGCTGTGCAGCAGGCCGAGGAAGGGGCCGACGACGTGGCCACGGCTGCCGGCGATGGCATCGAAGACACGCTTCTGGTCCGCGTCGAGCCCTGCGGGCCCGACCAGGGGGATTCGGGGATTCATGGAGTGGAGGCCTGAGGTCTGTCGGAAGGAATAGAATGCATTGACGCTAGCACGTTTGCCGGAGGCGCGGCAGCGCCTTGCCAGCGGTTCTGGAATCGGCGCTAGACTGACGCCCGAACGGCCAATCCGGGAGCCCGGAAGTGCGCGTCACCGGCATCATCCTCGCCTGCCTCGCCGCCCTGCCGATGCTCGCGTCGCCGGGACCGGCGGAAAGCCAGCCCCCGCCGGGACCGGCGGAAAGCCAGCCTCGTGCGGGACAGCCGCCGGTCGACCTGGAGCTGATCCTGGCCGTCGACGTCTCCGGCAGCGTCGACGCGACCGAGGCGCGATTGCAGCGGGAAGGCTATGTCACCGCCTTCCGCGACCCCGAAGTGGCGCGCGCCATCCGCTCCGGCATGGTCGGGCGCATCGCCGTCCTCTACCTGGAATGGGCGAGCGCGCACGAGAACCGGGTGGTGCTCGACTGGCATGTCGTGGCCGATGCGGCGGGGGCGATCGCCTATGCCGACAAGCTGTCGGCCCAGCCCATCCTGCGCGGGCGCCGCACCTCGATCGCGGCCGCGATCGAGTTCGCGCTGCCGCGCTTCGGCACCGCCTATGACGGCACCCGCCGGGTGATCGACGTCTCCGGCGACGGCCCCAACAATGACGGGCCGCCGGTGGTGCCGGCGCGCGACCTGGCGGTGGCGGCCGGCGTCGTCATCAACGGACTGCCGATCATCAACGAGCGGCAATTCACCTGGGGCCTGCCCAACATGAAGGAGCTCGACCTCTATTACCGCGACTGCGTCATCGGCGGCCCCGGCGCCTTCCATATCGTGGCCGAGGATTTCACCAGCTTCGCCGCCGCGGTGAAGCGCAAGCTGGTACTGGAGATCGCCGGCCGCACGCCCACCACCCAGCACGCCCAGGCCCTCTACCCCGATCGCCCGCTGTTCGACGCCGAGGGCAATATCGACTGCCAGGCGGGCGAGAAGCTGCTCGACATCTATCGCCGCCGCATCGAGGGGCCGAACTGAGCTGGCGCCAGGTGCTAAAAGGCGGCCCCGTCACCGATCGCGAGTCTCGCCATCATGTCCGCAAGCCTGAAGGATTTCAGCGGCGACCCGGTACCCGCCGTCCGGGAGCGCGATGCGACCGGCCGGGTAGCCGACCTTTTCGCCGATCTCCGTGCCACTCTGGGGATGCCGTTCGTCAACCTGGTGTGGCGCCACCTGGCGACCGCGCCGGCTGCGCTCGATTGGACCTGGGCCGCCTTGAAGCCGCTCTATCGCTCGGGCGCCATCCCGGGGGAGGCCGCGTTGCTGCACCGGCGCATGGACCTGCCGGCGATGTCGCGCTGGCCGGCAGAGGCTTTCCGGGCGGTCGGCCTCGATGCCACGGCCGAGGCCCAGATCGGCCTGGTGCTGCGCAGCTACGACCGCGGCAACTCCATGAACCTGATCGCGTTTTCCGCCCTCTTGGCGCATCTCGACGGGGTGTCGCCGGCCGGCGAGGCGGCACAGCTTGAGGCGGCAGCGATCGAAGGCACGCTTCCGTCCCTGCTCGACCTTGGCACCATGCGCTCGGACACGGCGGCCCTCGTGCTGGCGCTCAACCGCCTGGGCCAGGCGCAGGAGGGCCCGATCCTGGCCAGCCTCTACCGCCACCTCGCCCATTGGCCGCCCTATCTGGCCTTGGCCTGGAGCATCCTGGAGCCGCTCCACCGGGACGGGAAACTGGCAGTGGCGATCGCCGGGACCCGCCGCGCGGCCGGCCAGTCCGCCAGCGCCCTCCTGGCCGGGGTCGGCAAGCCCGCCGATGACCTGTCGCCGGAGGATCGGGCATTCGCCCGCGCGGCCCTCACCCTCTTCCTCGACCATGGCATCGCCCGCATGACGACGATCGGCCAGTTGCTGTTGGAGGCCGCCCCGGCTGCCCGAGCCAGCTAACGGATCAGCAGCACGTCGGCATCGGCGAGCGCGGCCCAGCGGCCGGCCGGCATTTCGGCCGGGACCACCAACAGGGTCGGCCGGACGGCGGCGGCCGCGCGCAGCCAGGCGCCGTCGGCCGGGCCCGCCACGCGGACGAGCCGCGGCGGCGGCCGGATGTCGCGCAGCATCGGGGCCAGGTCAGCCACCGCGTCCGCCGCCGCATCGCCATACAGGACGACCAGCGGCTGGCCACGCTCGCCGGCCAGGCGCAGGCCGGCGATCAGGGCATGATCGGCCCCCTCCGATCCATCATGGAAGCAGGCGACCGGGCCCGTCCCCGACGCCCGCCGGCGGATCAGCAGCACCGGGTGGTGGGCCTGCTCGGCGACCTGGCGCCAACGGTTTTCCAGGGCGAACCCACCCCCGAAGGGCCGCAGGACGCCCTCCACGACCAGCAGGTCGTCCGGCTCGACCGGAGTCGCCGCAGAGGGAAATCCGCCACGCGCGACGGTGAAGGATGATTCGACGCCGGCGGCGCGGGCGGCGGCACCGAGGTCACGCCGGGCGCGGCCTTCGAGCAGGGCGATATCCGCCTCCAGGTCGGCCCCGGCCAACGGGCCGGTACGCTCCCACGACAGGCACGTCTGCTGCACGCCGGGCAGGCCGCTCAGATGCAGGAGGTCGGTCCCGATCACGAAGACGCCGGAGAGCCGGACCCGCCAGCGGCCGGCGAATTCCAGCGCGGTCGCCAGCGCGCTGCGATTGTCGCACTGGGCATCCAGCGCCACCACCACGCGGCGGACGGCGAAGCGCCGGATGGGCCGTTCAGTCGTCGCGGCCGGCATGATGCGAATCCTTCCTGCGCGAATGGGGTTGCGGGCGCATCTCCTCGGCCCGCTGGGCAAAGCGGGCGAGCCGCTGTGCGACGGCATGGTTGACCGAGCCGGCCGGCCAGTTGCCGGTGGCATCGGGCTCCCCCGCCGGCACGCCCGTCAGGATCTCGATCCCCTGGTCGATGGTCTCGACCGACCAGACATGGAAGCGGCCATCGGCCACCGCCTGGGCCACGTCCGGCCGGATCATCAGGTTCTTCACGTTGATCGAGGGCATCATCACCCCCTGCTCGCCGGTCAGGCCGCGGGCGGCGCAGACGTCGAAGAAGCCTTCGATCTTCTCGTTCACGCCACCGATCGGCTGCACCCGGCCGCGCTGGTCGACCGATCCGGTGACGGCGATCGACTGGCGGATGGGAATCCCCGAGAGCGCCGACAGCAAGGCGTAGAGCTCCGTCGATGAGGCACTGTCGCCGTCGACCCCGCCATAGGATTGCTCGAAGACGAGCGTGGCGGAAAGGGCCAGGCGACGGTTGGCGCCGAAGCGGCTGCCGAGGAATCCCAGCAGGATCAGCACCCCCTTGGAATGGAGCGGCCCGCCGAGATCGACCTCGCGCTCGATATCGACCACCTCGCCATTGCCGAGCCGGACCTTGGCGGTGATGCGGCTCGGCAGGCCGAAGGAGAAGCCGCCGACGCTCTGCACGGCCAGCCCGTTGATCTGGCCGACGACAGAGCCCGTCGTCTCCACCAGATAGGTACCGCGCCGCATCTCGTCCAGCGAGCGGCGGTAGATGCGGTCGGCGCGGCGGTGCTGGGCGTCGATCGCGTGCTGCACGGCGGCGGCGTCGACGGTGGACGAGCCGGCCCGGCAGGCGTGCCAGTCCGCCTCCTGCATCAGGTCGTCCAGGATGCGCACGCGCAGCGACAGCCGCTCGCTGTCGTCGGCCATGCGCGCGGAATGGTCGATGAGACGGGCGATGCCGGTGCGATCGACCGGGCGCACGCCGGCGCGCGCGGCGTTGGCGGCGATCAACCGGGCATAGAGGGTGGTGTTGCCGTCGTCGCGCGGCATGCGGTCGTCGAAATCGGCGCCGACCTTGAACAGCCGGCCGAAATCCGGGTCGGCCTCCTTCAGCAGGTAGTAGAGGTGGGGCGGGCCGATCAGCACCACCTTCACGTCGAGCGGGATCGGCTCCGGCTCCAGCAGCACGGTGGTGGTCATGCTGAGCATCGCTTCCAGCGATTCCAGCTTGATCCGGCGCGCGGCCAGCGCCCGCTTCAGGCTCTCCCAGGCGAAGCCGTTGGCCAGCACCCGGTAGGCGTCGAGCACCAGGTAGCCGCCATTGGCGCCGTGGAGCGCACCCGGCTTCATCAGGTTGAAATCGGTGAAGAGGGCGCCGAACCGCGCCTGGTGCTCGATGCGCCCGACCAGGCTCGGATGGGTCGGGTGATCCTCGTAGACGATCGGCGCGCCGGTGGCGCCGGTATGGTCGACGAAGACGTTCACCTGGTAGCGTCGACCGGTCGACGGATCGCCCCCCGCCCCCTGGCCGGCGGCGGCGAGCATGCCCATCATCGCGTCCGGCCCCTGCGGCTGCGGGCTCGGCAGGAAGTCCTGGGCATTGTCCATCAGGTCGCGTTCGACGGCGTCGAGGAACTCCTGCACCGACATCAGGTCGAGATTGGCCTTGCGGACGTCCTCGATCAGGTGGGAGACGGCGAAGCGGGTGATGTCGCGGTTGAGCTGCCGCACTTCTTCGCGATGGGCGCGCTCCCATTCGGGCAGCTTGCGGACGATGACCTCCAGCTCGCCCTGGAAGCGCTCGATCGCGGCCTTGAGCCGGTCCTGCTCCTCCTGCGACAGCGCCTTCAACGCGTCGGGCGCCATCACCTCCCCGTCCTTGGCCGGGGCCAGCGCCAGGCCGTTCGGGGTGCGCACGAGCGCCACGTCCTCCTTCTGCGCGCGCTCCGACAGCTCGACGAAGGCCCGTTCCTGGCGCTGCTTGTAGCGCTCGTCGACCGCCTCCCGCCGCGAGCGATAGTCGTCGCTTTCGAAGGTCGCCGGCAGGGACGCCCGCAACTCCTGGACCAGCCGCCGCATCCCGGCCGCCAGCGGCGCCCCCCGCCCGGCCGGCAGGCGCAGCGCCTTCGGCTGGTTCGCCTGCTCGAAATTATGGATGTAGGCCCAATCCGACGGCACCGGGTCGGCGGCCGCCTGGTCGACGAGGAGGCGCTGGATCAGCGTGTGCTTGCCGGTGCCGGCCGCCCCGAAGACGAAGAGATTGTAGCCGTCGTGGCGCATCCCGACCGCGAACTCGATCGCCTCCACCGCGCGGGCCTGTCCCACCGGGCCGAGCAGCGGCGGCGCATCGGCCGAGGTTTCGAAGGGGATCGCGGCTGGATCGGTGCGCGCATAGAGCTGGTCGGAATTGAGCTTCGCCATGTCGGTCGGCCTCACTTGGATAATGACGTGTCCTTACGCGATCCGGGCTATTACCGCCCGCGTCACCTCCGCCGTTCCGTGCGGACCGCCGATTTCCGCCGGAAAGGCGGCGCCGTCCGCGAATGCACGCACCACCGCCGCATCGAGTGCGGCGGCGGCCTCCACCAGCGTCTCGCGGCCGTGGCGATGCCCGAGCCAGTCCAGCATCATCGCCGTCGACAGCAGCATCGCCGTCGGGTTGGCCAGGCCCTTGCCCGCGATGTCGGGCGCGCTGCCATGGGCCGGCTGGAACAGGGCATGCTCCAGGCCGATCTCGGCCGACGGCGCCAGCCCCATGCCGCCGACGATACCGCCGCCGAGGTCCGAGAGGATGTCGGCGAACATGTTCTCCATCACCATGACGTCGAAATCCCAGGGGCGGCGGACAAGGTCGAGGGCGGCGGCATCGACATAGTGATGCCGCGCGGCGATATCGGGAAAGGCCAGCGCGCGCTCGTCGAAGACCTTGCGGAAGAACGCCATCGACACGAAGACATTGGCCTTGTCGACGCAGGTCACCAGCCCCTTGCCGCCGCCGGCCCGGCGGCGCCGGGCCAGGTCGAAGGCGAAGTCGAACAGTTTCTCGGAAGTGGCCCGGGTGATGACCAGCGTATCGCGCGCCTCGCGGTCGTCGATCACCGTCCCTTTGCCGCGAGAGGCGAACAGGCCCTCGGTCAATTCGCGGATAATGACGAGGTCGAGGCCGGCGGCGCGGGGGTTCGCCAGGACGGCCGGGGTGTTCGGCAGCCGGCGGATCGGGCGGACGCCGGCGAAGAGCTCGAAATCCACCCGCATCTTCAGGTGCGGCGCGATCTCCGTCCCATCGGCATAACGCACGTCGGGCAGGCCCATGGACCCGAACAGGATGGCATCCGCGGAGCGCGCGGCCTCCCAGGCGCCCTGCGGCATTTCCCGCCCGGTTTCCCGCCAATAGGCAGCACCGCCGGGATGTTCCTCGGCCGCGAGGCGGAAGCCGAAGCGGTCCTCGAGGGCGGCCAGTGCCGCCTGTGCCGCGGCCATCACTTCGCCGCCGATGCCGTCGCCCGGCAGGACGCAAATACGCAGGTCGCTCATGCCCTTGGTTTCCCCCAAAGCCCGTGTCTTTCAAGTCACTATGACCGTTTGCCGAGGTCGAAGCGACTCGTCGCAAGAGGGGAAACATGCTACATGATGACCCGGCTCCTGGATTCGGCCGCACCGACTTCGGGCCTGGAACCGTCCCCGAGACCGCCTCGGATCTTCCTTGCGAACGAGGGCCCGTGAACCCGTCCTGCCGTAGCCTGATCTACGCCTCCGCCATCCTGATCGCACTCCTGGGCTGCGCGACGCCGCCACAAGACCCGGCCGATCGCGCCCAGTGGGAAGAGGACAACGATCCTCTGGAGCCGCTCAACCGCGAGATCTTCGCGGTCAACCGCGTCATCGACGGGCTGCTGATCAAGCCGGCCGCCATGATCTACCGTGGCCTCATCCCCGAGGACGGCCGCGAGGGCATCCGCAATGTCCTGGGCAACCTGAAGGAGCCGGTCTACTTCGCCAACCACCTGCTGCAGGGCGATCTGTCCGGCGCGGGCGACGCGGCGGCGCGGTTCGCGGTCAACAGCACGGTCGGCGTCGCCGGCATCATGCAGCCATCGGCCGACATGGGCCTGCCGCGCGAATCCAACGATTTCGGCAAGACCCTGCACATCTGGGGCGCCGGCGAGGGCGCCTACCTGGTCCTGCCGTTGCTCGGCCCATCGAGCCCCCGGGATACCGCGGGCCTGGTCGCCGATATGCTGATGGACCCCTTCATGTGGGCCGCCAGCGCCAGCGACCTGGATTGGATCACCTACACCCGCACCGGGCTCCACGCCATCGACCGGCGGGCGGAGATGATCGACACGCTGGACGAGATCGAGCGCAACTCGCTCGACTTCTACGCCCAGATCCGCACCCTCCATCGCCAGCGGCGCCAGGAAGAGCTGCGCCGGGCTGCGGCCCGGGTCGCCGCGCTGCCAGTGGAAATCGAGCGTGCCTCCTCTATCGCCGCGGGCGACAGCCCTGGCGCCGGCGACATGCCGCTGGCGTTCCGCGAGGTGGAGCGGGTTTCCATCGCCCAGCGGCCCTGACGGCCACCCCCGTCCCTCCGGCCGGGACAGGTCGCCCCTCTTCGTGCTATTGATCGCGGCATGACCATCGATCTGGCAAGCGCCCCCCTGGCAAGCAACAGGGCACCGCTGACCGTGGTGCTGGCGGAGCCGCGCGGCTTCTGCGCCGGCGTGGAACGGGCGATCGAGATCGTCGAGCGGGCGCTGGCGAAGTACGGCGCCCCCGTCTATGTCCGCCACGAGATCGTCCACAACCGCCATGTCGTCGAGGATCTGCGCGCCAAGGGCGCCGTCTTCGTGGCGGAGCTGGACCAGGTGCCGCCCGGCGCCGTCACCATCTTCAGCGCCCACGGGGTCGGCCGCGCGGTCGAGGACGAGGCCGGGCAACGCACCCTGCATGTCATCGACGCCACCTGCCCGCTGGTGACCCGCGTCCACCTGGAGGGGCAGCGCTTCGTCCGCCAGGGACGCGAGGTGGTGCTGATCGGCCATGCCGGGCACCCGGAGGTGGTCGGCACGATCGGCCAGATCCCCGGCCGGGTGCATCTGGTGGAGACCGCCGCCGACGTCGCCGCCCTTGAGGTGTCCGACCCGCAGGCGCTGGCCTTCGTCACCCAGACGACGCTGGCCGTGGACGACACGCAGGTGGTGATCGCGGCCTTGCGCCAGCGCTTTCCCACCATCGTCGGCCCGGGCACGCGCGACATCTGCTACGCCACCCAGAACCGGCAGGAGGCGGTGCGCCGCCTGGCCCTGGAGACCGAGCTGGTCCTGGTGGTCGGCTCGCCGAACAGCTCCAACTCCAACCGGCTGTGCGAGCTGGCGGCCGAGATGGGCCGCCCGGCCTACCTGATCGACGATGCCACCGGCCTCGATCCGGCCTGGATCGAGGGCAAGGCCTCGATCGGCATCACCGCCGGGGCGTCCGCGCCCGAGCACCTGGTGCAAGGCCTGGTCGACGCCCTGGGCCGCCTGCGGCCGATCCGCGTCGGCCGGCTGCAAGGTGCGGTCGAGGACATGCATTTCCGCCTGCCGACCGAACTTCTCGATACCGCGCCGGCCAGCCGCGCAGGCTGACGCGGCAAAAGCCGGCGGTCAGGCGCCCGGCTGCTCCAGCGCGGCGGCCATGATGCGCCGCCGCCGCCAGGCCCAGATCCAGGCGAACAGGCCCGACACCGCGCCGATCCCCATGGCGAGCTGCAGGCCGACGGCATCCGACAGGACACCGATCGCAAGCGCCCCGGCGGCCGGGCCGCCGCGGAAGATGATGCCGTAGAGGCTGAGGACACGGCCGCGCATGCGCACGTCGACCGAGGTCTGGACCAGGGTCTGGGTGGCGACGCCGCTGGTCACCAGCCCCATGCCGGAGATGGCGAGGCAAACCAGCGCGAACTCGAAGCGATCGGTCGCCACGAAGCCCAGCGTGGAGACGGAGATGAGCAGCGTGCTCGCCAGCGTGATCACGGTGAGGCCGCGCATGCCCTCGCGCCGGGCGAGCCAGATGCCGGCGACGATCGCCCCGCCGCCGATCACCGAAGTCATCAGCGCCAGCCCGTCGGCGCCGCGGCGGAAGACGTCGGCGGCGAAGCCCGGCAGCAGCTCGACGAAGGGGCGCACGGTCATGGAGTTGATCGTGAGCAGGAACAGGAGCGGTCCGATGCCGGGATGGCGGACGGTGTAGCGCAGCCCGTCGCCGACATCGCCGAACAGCGACCGGCGGTGCTCCGGCGGCTCGGTACGCTGGTCCTTCGGCAGGCGGATGCGGGTCAGCGCCAGCAGGAAGGCGCAGAAGGTGATGGCGTTGGCGCCGAACACCGCGCCGGTGCCGCCGGACACGATCAGCGCGCCGGCCAGCGCCGGGCCGACGAAGCGCGCGAGGTTGAAGACGATCGAGTTGATGGCGACCGCCGTCGACAGGTCCTCCCGCGGCACCAGGCTGGAGATGAGCGACAGGCGCGAGGGCTGGTTGAAGCCCAGCACCACCCCGTTGATCAGGACCAGGATGAACAGCAGCGTCATGTCGATGGTGCCGGTGGCGGTCAGCACGAACAGCGTCGCCGCCTGGAGCATCGCCAGGACCTGCGAGGTGAGGATGATGCGCAGCCGGTCGAAGCGGTCGGCCATCGCCCCGCCGATCGGCCCGAAGAAGACCGAGGGGAAAAGGTCGGCGAAGGCGACGAGGCCGAGCCAGGTCCCCGATTGCGTCAACTCCCAGGTCAGCCAGCCGACCCCGATGCGCTGCATCCAGGTGCCGACCAGCGATATCGAATTGCCTGCGACATAGACCGCGTAGTTCGGGTTCCGCAGGGCGCGGAAGATGAGGGAGACGCTGCTGATGGCGAGGCTTCCTGGCAGGCGCCCTGGACGGCACCGGCGAATCGGGTACCGGGCGACCGAAGGACGATGCCGCGACATTAGGGCGATCGCATGTCCGGGAAAAGCATCCTCGCGCTTCTCCGCCGGCTCGATTACGGTCGCCAAGGCCATCTCCATGACCGCCAGCCCGTGACCGATACCGCCGAACTCGACCAATCCCTCCGCCGCCTCGGCCTCGTCGCCGCAGGCGAGCGCGCCCTGTTCACGCCGCTCACCGGCGGGGTGTCCTCGGACATCTGGAAGGTCGAGACGCCGGCAGGCACCTTCTGCGTCAAGCGGGCCCTGGCCAAGCTGAAGGTGGCGCAGGACTGGCGGGCGCCGGTCGGCCGCAACGCCCACGAGGCTGACTGGATCGAGACCGCGCGGGCCATCGTGCCGGGCGCGGCCCCCCGCATCCTCGCGCGCGATGCGGACGCGGGCCTCTTCGCCATGGAGTTCTGCGATCCCGCCACCCATCGCCTGTGGAAGACGGAGCTCCGCGACGGCCGGGTCGACCCGCGGGACGCCGGCGCCGTCGGGACCCGCCTCGCCCGTATCCATGCCGCGACCGCCGGGGACATGGGCGTCGCCCGCCGCTTCGCCACCGACGCGATCTTCCATGCGATCCGGCTCGAGCCCTACCTGGCCGCGATCGCCCGCGCCCATCCTGACCTGGCGCCGACGCTGGAGGCGCTGATCCGGCGCACCACCGCAACCCGCCTCGCCCTGGTCCATGGCGACGTCAGCCCGAAGAACATCCTGCTGGGGCCGGACGGCCCGGTCTTCCTCGACGCCGAATGCGCCTGGTACGGCGACCCGGTCTTCGATGTCGCCTTCTGCCTCAACCACCTGCTGCTGAAATGCCTGTGGAACCCGGCCGCCGCCACGGGGTTTCTCGCCGCCTTCGATGCCTTGGCCGGGGCCTGGCTCGGCGGCGTCGGCTGGGAGGCGCCCGACGCGGCCGAGCAACGCGCAGCGACGCTGCTGCCGGCCCTGTTGCTGGCCCGCGTCGATGGCAAGTCGCCGGTCGAGTACCTGACGGAGGAGGCCGACCGGGCGCGCGTCCGCCACGTCGCCCGCCACCTGCTCGCCGCCCCCGTCGCCCGCCTCGCCGCCGTCCGCACCGCCTGGGAAGCCGAGATCGCCCGATGACCGACACCACCATCCGCGCCGTCCATGCCCGCCGCGTCTGGGATTCCCGCGGCCGCCCGACCGTGGAGGCGGAAATCACCACCGCCACCGGCGCCGTCGGCCGTGCCATCGCGCCGGCCGGGGCCTCCACCGGCTCGGGCGAGGCGCTCGACCGGCGCGACGGCGGGGCGGCCTTCGGCGGGCTCGACGTGCAGGGCGCCATCGCCGCCATCCGCGCCGAGATCGCGCCGGCGTTGCTCGGCATGGATGCCGCCGACCAGGCGGCGGTCGATGGCCGGATGATCGCGCTCGACGGCACCGCCGACAAAAGCCGGCTCGGCGGCAACGCCACCATCGCGGTGTCCATGGCCGCCGCCCACGCCGCCGCCGCCGCCCACGGGCTGCCGCTGTGGCGCTGGCTGGCCGGGCTGGATAAGAGTGGGCCGGACGCGGGCGGCCCGGTGGTGATGCCCCTGCCCGAGATCCAGATCTTCGGCGGCGGCGCCCATGCCGACGCCCGCGTCGACCTGCAGGACTTCATGGTGGTCTGCCCCGGGGCCGCCAGCTTCGCCCAGGCGCTGGACTGGACGGCCGAGATCTACCGCGCCGCGGGCGGGCTGATGGCCGCCCAGGGCAAGCGTCAGGGCGTGGCCGACGAGGGCGGCTGGTGGCCGGTCTTCGCCGACAATGAGGAGGCAATCGCCATGCTGGCGCGCGCCATCGAGGCGGCCGGCTTCCAGGCGGGCGCCGAGGTGGCGATCGCACTCGACATCGCCGCCACCCAGTTCGGCCGCGACGGCGCCTACCGGCTGCGGCTCGACGACCGCAGCTATGGCCGCCAGGAATGGGCCGACCGGGTCGCGGGCTGGGTCGACCGCCATCCCATCGTCTCGATCGAGGACCCGATGGCCGAGGACGACCCGGCCGGCATGGCCCTGGTGACGGCCGCGGTGGGCGACCGCGCCTTGGTGGTGGGCGACGACTTCCTGGTCACCGATGCCGCCCGCATCGCCGCCGCGGCCGCCGGCCAGGCCTGCACGGCCGCCCTCATCAAGCCCAACCAGGCCGGCACGCTGACCGAGACCAGGGCCGCCTTCGACGCCGCGCGGGCGGCCGGGATGCGCACCATCGTGTCGGCCCGGTCGGGCGAGACCGAGGACGTGACGGTGGTCCATCTCGCGGTCGGCTGGCAGGCCGACCAGCTGAAAGTCGGCTCCTTCGCCCGATCCGAACGCATGGCGAAATGGAACGAGGCGCTGCGCATCGAGGAGGCGCTGGGTGCCAGGGCCGGCTTCCGGGCGAACCGCATCTTTCCCGGCACCTGATCCTGCCCGGCTGGAACGCCGCGCTTGCTTCCGCGCGATCGGCAAACCAGCATCGTCCCATGAACGAGGGGGGAAGGATGACGGGGAACGTCCTCTACGACCTGGACCTGATCCTGGCCGTGCTCGAAGCGCGCGGCCGGCTCATCCGCGTGCGCTCGGAGGTCGACCCGGTCCACGAGCTGGCCGGCATCGCCGCCCGCTACGAGGGCGACCCGCGGGCCATCCTGTTCGAGAAGGTGAAGGGCCATGCCTGGCCGGTGGTGACCGGCCTCTATTGGTCGCGCGAACTGCTGGCCGATCTGATGGGCCAGCCCGAGAAGGCATTGCCGCAATATGTCGCCGGCTGCATCCGCGCCTGGCAGCAGCGGCCGGTCGACCCGGTGGTGGTCGCGACCGGGCCGGTGCTGGAGGTGACCGAGGCCGAGGTCGACCTGGCGAGCCTGCCGATCCCGACCCACGCCGCCCAGGATGGCGGCGCCTATTTCGACGCCGCCGTCGTCATCGCGCGCGACCCCGACACCGGCGTCCGCAACGCCTCCATCCAGCGCTTCATGGTGACCGGGCGGGACCGGATGACGGTGAACATCGATTCCGGCCGCCACCTCGAACTCTACCTGGAGAAGGCCCGCGCACGGGGTGAATCGCTGTTCTTCACGCTGAATTGCGGGGTCGGCCCCGGCCTGCATTTCGCCGCCGCGACCCCGGCCGAGGCGGCCCCCGCCGACACCGACGAGCTCGGCATCGCCAGCGAGTTCCACGGCGCGCCCCTGCAACTCGTGGCCGGCACGGTGTCGCCGGTGGAGATGGTGGCCCACGCCATGATCGCGCTGGAATGCGAGATGATCCCGGGCGAGGTTGCGGACGAGGGGCCGTTCGCGGAGGTCACCGGCTACTATGCCCGCCGTGCGCCGCGGCCGGTGGTCCATGTCCGGCGCATCCATCGCCGCCGGGCGCCGGTCTTCCAGACCATCCTCTCCGGCCGGGAGGTCTGGAACTCGGTCGGGCTGCTGGGCGAAGCCAACGTGCTGTCGCTGCTGCAGCGCCAGGTGCCGGGCGTGGCCGACGTCTATTTCACCCATGGCGGCTGCGGCTTCTACCACGCCGTGGTGGCGCTGCGGCAGAAGCGCGCCGGCTGGGGCAAACAGGCGATCATGGCCGCCTTCGCCGCCTTCCCGCCGCTGAAGATGGTGACGGTGGTCGACGACGATGTCGACATCCGCAGCGCCGGCGACGTGGAATGGGCGATGGCGACCCGGATGGACCCGGCCCGCGGCATCCTCGTCGTCGACCAGGTGTTCGGCCACGGGCTCAACCCCGGCTTCCCCGACTATCTGGGATCGAAGGTCGGCTTCGACGCCTGCCGCCCCTTCCCGTTCCGCTACGAGCATGAGCGCGCCTTCTTCGTTCCGGCCGACCTGGCGCGCCACGAGATCGAGGTGCCGACGGTCATCCCGGCCACCCCGGTGACCACCCGCACTTGACCGAAGGGCAATCCTGGTACGGGGAGGCCGTCGCCGGCCAGGCGGCACGGCGGCCGAAAGCCCCGGCCATACTGTCCGCCGAAGGCACCATCTCCTATGCCGCACTGCATCGATCGATCGAGCGGATGGCGGCGGCACTGCTGGCCCGTGGCTGCCGTCCGGGCCAACCCGCCGCCCTGTTGCTGGGCAAGCGGCCGATCGACCTCATTCTTCTTTTCGGGGCGCACCGCCTTGGCGTGCCGGTGCTGGTGCTCGGCCGCGACGACCCACCCCACCTGGCCCGCGCGCTGATCGCGGCGGCAGGGGCATCCCTGCTCGTCTCGACGGTGGCGGAGGCGCCGCCGGCCCCCGGCGTGCCCGTCCACCTCGCGGATGCCGCCTGGCTGCACCAGGACGCGGAACCCCTGCCGCCCCCGCCGGGGCCGGACGGCCAGTGCTTCCTGGTGCGCTCGTCCGGCACCACCCGCGGCGTCCCGAAGCTGGTGGCGACGACCCATCGGTCGGAGACCATGCGGGTCGCCCGCAGCCTGACCCGCCTGCCGCTCGCGCCATCGGATCGGTTCCTGGCGCTCCTTTCGTTCCACTTCGCCTATGGCCGGTCATGGGCGCAGCGCAGCCTGATGCGGGGCGCCGGGGTCGTCGTCCCCCCACCCCTGCGATCCCTGGACGACCTGACCAATGCCGTCGCGGCCCTGGGCGCCACCTGGACGGCGCTGACCCCCGGCCACCTGCACGACCTGATGGCCAAGGGCGCCGGGCCGGCGCCCTTGTTGCCGGGCCTGCGCATCGTCGTCGGTACCGCGGCCCTGCCACCGGCCGACCGCCTGGCGGTGATGGCGCGGATATCGCCCGACATCCATGTGATGTACGGCGCCAACGAGGTCGGATCGCTGACCCTGGCCGGACCGGACGACATTCGCCACGCCATCGGCACCGCCGGGCGGCCGGACCCCGGCACCGACATGGAGGTGGTGGACGCCGGCGGAACGCCCCTGCCATCGGGCACGGTCGGCATCCTGCGCTTCCGCAGCCCGAACTTCCCGACCGCCTATCGCCAGTCGGTGGCGGGCGCCACCAGCCGCTTCGAGGATGGCTGGTTCCATCCGGGCGACCTCGGGATGATCGATGAGACGGGCCGGCTTTTCCTCAAGGGCCGGATCGACGATCTGATCAATGTCGGCGGGCTGAAGGTCTATCCCGTCGATATCGAGGACTGCCTTTGCCTGCACCCCGACGTGACGGAGGTCGCGGCCGTCGGCCTGCCGCATCCACGCCTGGGGCAGGTGCCGGCCGCGGGCGTCGTCCTCGGCGCACCCATCTCCATCACCGAGCTGGCCGACCATTGCCGGCGGATACTGGGGCCCGAACGCAGCCCCCGCCATATCGTCCGTCTGCCCGCCCTGCCCAGGACGGAAATCGGCAAGATCGATCGGCTGGCGCTACGCGGCCTCCTGTGGGGGGACGGCGGCCCGGTCTAGGGATCGGCCAACCGCCGGCGAGCCTCCGCGAAGCACGCCTCGCGGTCGGCACGATAGTCGCCGGCCGCCCACCAGTCTTCGATGGCACCGAGCAGCCGGCCGACCTCCGGCCCGCGCGCGACGCCCAGCGCCAGCAGGTCGCGCCCATGCAGGGGCAAGGCCGGGCGGTCCTGCACGGCGGCGGCGGCCAGCACGTCGCGCAGCCTCCCCTCGCCGTCCTGGCCGTCGGCTGCCGCCAGCAGGGCCCGGTCGCGCACGGTCTCGGTGCCGACCGCATGGAGGCGGTCGCGGACGGCGCGCTCGCCGGCCGGCAGGTCGGCTGCCGACCAGGGGCCGGCCAGCCGCGCCAGCCGGCCGCCATCGTGGCGCGAGAGGCGCAGGCGCCGGGCGGCATCCGCCGCCGCCGCTGTCCCGCCTTCGACCAGGGCCGCCAGCCGGCGCACCCAGTCGGCCGCCGGCTCGGTCGGGATCAGGCGGGCGAGGCGGGCGAACGCGCTCGCCATCGGCAGCACCGGCGGCAGGATGCCATCGGCATCGAGCAGCGCCAGGACGGGGCGCGGGTCGACGACCGCGAGGATGCGCTCGACCTCGCCGCGCACCCGCTCGCCCGACAGCGTCGGCAGGCGCCCGGCATGGCGGCGGCAGGCGTCGCGCGAGGCTGTATCGATGTCATGGAGGCCGAGACGCGCCAGCATGCGGTAGTAGCGCAGGAGGCGCAGCACATCCTCGGCGATGCGCCGGTCGGGATCGCCGACGAAGCGGACCCGGCGCCGCGTCAGGTCGGCCAGCCCGTCGACCGGGTCGTAGAAGGTGCCGTCGCCGTCGCAGAAGAGCGCGTTCATGGTGAAGTCGCGGCGGCGCGCGTCCTCGGTCCAGTCGTCGGTATAGGCGATCCGCGCGCGCCGGCCGTCGGTCTCCACGTCGCGGCGCAGCGTGGTGATCTCGAAATGCCGCGCGTCGGCGACGGCGGTGACGGTGCCGTGGGCGAGCCCGGTCGGGATGACGCGGACGCCGGCGGCGCCCAGCCGGCGCATCACCGTTTCCGGCGCCAGGTCGGTCGCGAGGTCGATGTCCGACACCGGCCGGCCGAGCAGGGCATCGCGGACCAGCCCGCCGACGAAGCGGGCATGGCCGCCGCCCTTCTCCACCGCGCCCAGCACCCGCCGGGTCGCGTCCGCCGTCATCCAGGGCTGCGGTAGCAGGCAGCCACGCGGCTCCATCGCCTTACTTGGCCTCACCAGGCCGGACCCCGCCCGGCACCACCACGCCGTCGCGCAATGCCGGTGGGCGATGTTCGGTCCAGGGATTGGCCCCGCTGGTCATCCGGAAGGCGACCAGGCTGACCGCGGTCAGCACCAGGCCGGACAGCAGCAGCGCCAGCCAGGGCACGCGGACCAGCAGGCCGGGCGTGCCGTCGGCCTCCTGTCGCGCCCGGCGCCGGGCCATGGCCAGCCACAGCCCATAGATGATGAACGGCAGCGCCAGCGGCAGGACCGTCGTCAGCAGGATGCGGCTCACGGCTGACGCAGGACCTCGGCCAGGTTCACCAGCATCCCGGCGGTGGCGCCCCAGATGTAGCGATGCTCGTAGGGCAGGACGTAGAAGTGCCGCTCGACGCCCTTGCGGACATGCTTCTCGCGCCGATGGTTGGCGGGGTCGAGGACGAAGGCGAGCGGCACCTCGAACACGTCGGCCACCTCGAACGGGTCGGGGCGGATGTCGAAGGGCGGGCGCACGAAACCCACCACCGGCACCACCTCGAACCCGGTCCCGGTGATGTAGTAGTCGAGCCGGCCGATGAGGTCGACGTGGGACGCCTCCAGCCCGACCTCCTCCTGCGCCTCGCGCAGCGCGCACGCCTCCGGGTCCTGGTCGCACGGGTCGACCCGGCCGCCGGGAAAGCTGATCTGGCCGGCATGGTCGTGGAGATGGGCGGTGCGCTGGGTCAGGAGGATGGTGAAGCCGCCCGGCCGCTCCACCAGGGGCACCAGCACGGCGGCAGGGGTCAGGCGCTCGGGCAGGTCGCTGCCGGGGTTGAGGTCATGGTCGCCGCGCGGCGAGGCGAAGGCCCAGCCGCGGCGCCCGCCCGACGCTTTCAGACCCGGCACTTCCGGGCCCGGTGTCCGGGCCGGGAACCGCGCGGCAACGAACTGCCGGTCGACGGCGACCTTGGCCGCCGTCACGCGTCCACCGGCCCCAGCGCGAAGAAGGTCCCGCCGCTCCATATTCCCAGTTCCCGCCTTCCCTTGATAATGGCTTCCTCCCCCAGTTCGACCAGATCATAGAAGACCGGGCGCGCGATCAGGGCGTCGAGCCCATCACGCACCATGACATAGGGGCTGGGCTCGCCCGTGTCAGGATGGTGTTCGACGCGGATCGGATGGGCCGGGCCGGCGGTCACAGTTTGGTCAAGATTGGTGGTGAAGGTAAGGGCCTGGTCGCGCCCGGTCCCCGTCGCCGCCATGGCGACGGCGACGAACGGGGCGTCGTCGACCTCGATGCGGCCGCGCTCGACCGGCGTGACGAGCCAGTAGCCGCCGCTTTCGTCGCGCCGGAGAACGGTCGAGAACAGTTTGACCAGCGGCTTCCGCCCGATGGGCGACCCCCGATAATACCAGGTGCCGTCGCGCGCGATCCGGATGCCGAAATCCCCGCATTCCGCCGCTGACATCGCCCCGCCCGTCATGGGACCGGATGCCTTCACGCCGATTTGTCGTGCCAACATCTCGGCATCCTTCTTGCGCGTGCTAGATTCGTCGTTCGGCCCGCTCATGCTTCTCTCCGTGGCGGGTGAACGATACAGGACCGCCCCCGCTTCGAGGAGACGTCGCCCGTGACCGTGACCCCCGTCCTCGCCGAACCCAACATTCCGGCCCTGGTGGCCGAGGTCGATGCCCTCGGACAACGCCTGTCGATGGTCCGGGAACGCATCCACCGGGTCATTTTCGGGCAGCAGGAGGTGGTGGATCAAGCACTCATCACCTTGCTGGCCGGCGGCCACTGCCTGCTGATCGGCGTCCCGGGCCTCGCCAAGACCCGGCTGGTGGAGACGCTGGGCACCGTGCTCGGCCTCGACGACAAGCGCGTGCAATGTACCCCCGATCTGATGCCGGCCGACATCATCGGTTCCGAGGTCCTGGAAGAGGGCGATGCCGGGCGCCGCAGCTTCCGCTTCATCGAGGGCCCGGTCTTCTGCCAGGTGCTGATGGCCGACGAGATCAACCGCGCCAGCCCACGCACCCAGTCCGCGCTGCTGCAGGCGATGCAGGAGGGCCGGGTCTCCGTCGCCGGGCGCTACCATCCGCTGCCGCGGCCGTTCCATGTGCTGGCGACCCAGAACCCGCTGGAGCAGGAGGGCACCTACCCCCTGCCCGAAGCCCAGCTCGACCGCTTCCTGCTGCAGATCGACGTGACCTATCCCGACCTGGACGCCGAGCGCCGGATGCTGATCGCCACCACCGGCGCCGAGGAGGAGGCCGCCGTCGGCGTGCTGGCGCCGGAGGACCTGCTGGCCGCCCAGCGCCTCGTCCGCCGCATCCCGGTCGGCGAGAGCGTGCTGGAGGCGATCCTGACCATGGTCCGCGCCGGCCGGCCCGACACCTCCGAGATCGAGGACGTCCGCCGCCATGTCGCCTGGGGACCAGGGCCGCGCGCCAGCCAGGCGCTGATGCTGGCCGCCCGGGCGCGGGCCGTGCTGGACGGGCGCCTCAGCCCCTCGATCGACGACGTGGTGGCGCTGGCCCAGCCGATCCTGCGCCACCGCATGGCGCTCAGCTTCGCCGCGCGCGCCGATGGCGTCACCGTCGGCGGCATCATCGACCGCCTGACCGATCCGCTGCGGTAGGGGCAAGCCCATCTTCCGGACCGCGCCAGAGGGCCAACGATGATCACGGGCCAACGATGACCACGGCCGCGACGCTGCGCCTTCGCCATGCCGCCGAGCAGGCGGCGGCCAGGCTGCCGCCCTTGCAGGTGGCGGCCGAGCGGGTCGCCGCCACCGTCATCCAGGGCGTCCATGGCCGCCGGCGGGTCGGCCAGGGCGATGCTTTCTGGCAGTTCCGGAGCTACGAGTTCGGCGATGCGGCGACCGCCATCGACTGGCGCCAGTCGGCCCGCGGCCAGCGCCTGTTCGTGCGCCAGAACGAATGGGAGGCGGCCCAGAGCGTGTGGCTGTGGCGCGACGCCTCCAGCTCCATGCGCTGGGGCAGCGAGCAGGCGCTGCCGACCAAGCTCGACCGCGCCGAACTGCTGCTGGTGGCGCTGGCCTCGCTGCTGGCGCGGGCGGGCGAGCGGGTGGCCCTTCTGGGCGGCGGCCAGCGCCCGGTGTCCGGGCGCTATGCGGTCGAGCGCATCACCGAGCAGGTCGCCGACCGCCACCACTCCCTGGCCGGATTGCCGGCCCTGGAGCCGCTGCCGCGCCATGCCCGCGCCGTGCTGGTCGGGGATTTCCTGGCGCCCCTGCCGGAGGTCGACGCGATCGTCCACCACCTGGCGGGTGCGGGCCTGCGCGGGCACCTGGTGCAGGTCGTCGACCCGGCCGAGGCGACCCTGCCCTTCGCCGGCCGCGTCCGCTTCGAGGGTATGGAGGCGGAAGGCCAGCTGCTGCTGTCCCGCGTCGAGACGGTGCGCGATGCCTACATCGCGCGCATGCGCGCCCACACCGCCGGCCTGTCGGACATTGCCCGGACCGCCGGCTGGACGCACATACTGCACCACACCGACCAGCCGCCGCAGTCGGCGCTGCTGGCCCTCTTCACCGCCTTGACGCAACGCGTGGGCCTTTAGGCGATGCTCTCCCTCGGCACGCTCGCCTTCGCAGCACCTTGGGCGCTGGCCGGCCTCCTGTCGCTGCCGATCCTGTGGTGGCTGCTGCGGGTAACGCCGCCGGCGCCGCGCCGCATCGCCTTTCCGCCGATCCGGCTGCTGCTCGACCTGCAGCCCAAGGAAGAGACCCCCGCCAAGACGCCGCTATGGCTGATCCTGCTGCGCATGCTGCTGGCGGCGATCGCCATCCTGGCCCTGGCCCAGCCGCTGCTGAATCCCAATGCCGGGCTGACCGGCAGCGGCCCGCTGGTGCTGGTGGTGGATGACGGCTGGGCGGCCGCCCGCCATTGGCGGCAGCGCCAGGCCGCCATGGTCGACGTCATCGACCGCGCCGAGCGGACCGGCCGCCGCGTCATCCTCGTCACGACCGCCCCGCTGCCGGGCGGCGAGGCGCCGCGTCCGCTGGAGCCGATGCGGGCCGCCGACGCCAAGCTGGCGACCCAGGCCCTCGTCCCCCGCCCCTGGCCGACGGACCGCCTCGCCACCGCGGAGCGCGTCGCGGCCTTGCGGGTGGAGGGGTCGGCCAACGTCGTGTGGCTCGCCGACGGCATCGAGGGGCCGGGTGCCGGCGAGCTCGGCCAGCGGCTGCAACGCCTGGGTGGGCTCCAGGTCTATGTCGACGAGCCGGACGGGTTGGCGCGCCTCGTGCTGCCGCCGCGCACCGAGGCGGGCGAGATGATGGTGCCGGTCCGCCGCGCCAGCGATGCCGGCGAAGAGCGCCTCTTCGTCCGCGCCACCGCCGAGGACGGCCGGCTGCTGGCCCGCGAACAGGCCGTGCTGGCCCCCGGCCGGCGCGGCGCCGAGGTGCGGCTGGAGCTGCCCGTCGAATTGCGCAACCGCGTCCACCGCATCGAGATCGAGGGCGAGAACAGCGCGGCCGGGACCGTCCTGGTCGACGAGCGCTGGCGCCGGCGCCCGGTCGGCATCGCCTTCGCCGGGACGCTGGATGCGAGCCAGCCGCTCCTGAGCGACCTCCATTACCTCCAGCGTGCCCTGCAACCCTTCGCGGAGGTGCGGATCGGCACCGTGGCCGAACTGCTGCGCCGCGAACTGGCGGTGCTGGCCTTGCCGGACAGCGCGACGCCGACGCCGGAGGACCAGCAGCGGCTGCAACGCTGGATGGAGGATGGCGGCATCGTGCTGCGCTTCGCCGGCGCCAACCTGGCCCAGAACCCGGACCCGATGGTTCCCGTCACCCTGCGGCGCGGCGACCGCCAGCTCGGCGGCGCCCTGTCCTGGTCGCAGCCGGCCCCGCTCGCAAGCTTCGAGGCGACCAGCCCGTTCGCGGGCATCGCGGTGCCGAAGGAGGTGACGGTGACCCGCCAGGTGCTGGCCGAGCCCGCCCTCGACCTTAATCAGAAGAGCTGGGCCAAGCTGGCCGACGGCACCCCCATCGTCACCGGCGAGAAGCGCGGCCGCGGCTGGCTCGCCCTGGTCCACACCACGGCCAACACCGAATGGTCGAACCTCGCCATCTCCGGCCTCTTCGTCGAGATGCTGCAGCGGCTGGTGGCGATGAGCGAAGGCGTGACCGCCGCCGGGGCCGAGGGCGCGCTGCCGCCGCTGGAGCTGCTGGACGGGTTCGGGCGGCCGCAGGGCGCGTCGACCACCGCCGCCGCGATCCCGGCCGGCGCCTTCGCCACGACGGCGGCCGGCCCGCGCCACCCGCCCGGCTTCTATGGCATGCAGCAGGCCAAGCGCGCCCTCAACCTGACCCAATCCGTCAACGACCTGGCGCCGCTCGCGGCATTGCCCGCCGGCGCCCAGATCCTGCGCTATGGCGGCGTCGGCGAGATCGCGCTCCGGCCCTGGCTGCTGGTCGCGGCCTTCCTGCTGGCGCTGGTCGACCTGGTGATCGGCTATGCCCTGCGCGGCCTGCTCAGCGGCCGGCGGCTGCGGACGGCGGCGGCCTCCGTGGCGGCGCTGCTGGTCGTGGCAGCCGGGACCGCGGGCGACCTTCGCGCGCAGCAGGCGGGCAGCGACGAGTTCGCGCTGCGGGCGACGATGGAGACGCGCCTGGCGTCGGTGCGCACCGGCAATGCCGTGGTCGACGCCACCAGCCGGGCCGGCCTGGCCGGCCTCAGCACGGTGTTGGCCCGGCGCACCTCGGTCGAGGCGGCCGAGCCGATGGAAGTGGACCTGGAGGCAGACGAGCTCGCCTTCTTCCCGCTGCTCTACTGGCCCATCACCGCCGAGCAGCCGGCCCTGTCGGCGCGCGCCGTCGCCAAGCTCAACACCTACCTGCGCAACGGCGGGACCATCCTCTTCGACACCCAGGACCAGGGCATGGGTGCGGCATCGACGTTGACCGGCGGCGGCATGCGGCGGCTGCGCCAGCTGGCCCAGGGGCTCCAGATCGGCACCCTGGCGCCGGTCCCGCCCGAGCATGTCCTGACCAAGGCCTTCTACCTGATGCAGGACTTTCCCGGCCGCTACATCGGCGGCCAGGTCTGGGTGGAGCAGCTCGACGACCGGGTGAATGACGGGGTGGCCTCGGTCGTCATCGGCAGCAACGACTGGGCCGGTGCCTGGGCCGTCGACGGCAACGGCCGCGGCAGCAACGCCGTCGTGCCGGGCGGCGAGCGCCAGCGCGAGATGGCCTACCGCTTCGGCGTCAACCTCGTGATGTACGCGCTGACCGGCAACTACAAGGCCGATCAGGTCCACGTCCCGGCGATCCTGGAGCGGCTCGGCCAATGACCCAGTGGACGGTCGCCTTCACCCCCCTCGTGCCCTGGTGGGCGATCGCCGCCCTGGCCGCAGTCGCCCTGCCCCTGCTGCTGTTCGGCGTCGTCCGCCGCGCCCGCGGCGTCGCGTGGCGCACGGCGGCGCTGGCCGTCCTCCTGGGTGCGCTCGCCAACCCGGCCCTGGTCGAGGAGGACCGCGACCCGCAGCGCGACGTGGCAGTGCTGGTGATCGACGAATCGCCGAGCCAGCAGATCGGTGACCGCATGAAGCGGACCGAGGAGGCGGCGCGCCTGATCGCCGAGCGCACGCGCCGCATCCCCGGCCTCGACCTGCGGGTGGTACGCGCCGGCGCGCTGCCCGACGACGCGGACCCGTCGGCCGACGAGGGCACCCGCCTCTTCGGGGCGCTGGCCCAGGCCGTCTCCGACGTGCCGCGGCAGCGGCTGGCGGGGGCCGTCCTGGTCACCGACGGGCAGGTCCACGACGTGCCCGCGGACCCCGAGCATCCGCTGTTCGGCATGCCCATCCATTCCGTCCTGTCGGGTGAGCGCGACGAGGGCGACCGCCGGCTGGTGGTGGAGCAGACGCCGAGCTTCGGCCTGGTCGGCAAGACGGTGCGGGTGGTGCTGCGGGTGGAGGACCTGCCGCGCGCCGCCGGCGCCGCCCCGGCCCAGGCGCGGGTCGTCGTGCGCAAGGATGGCGGCCAGCCGCAGGCCCACCTGGTGCCGGTCGGCACCCCGCACGGCATCGACCTGTCGCTCGACCATGGCGGGCCGACGGTGTTCGAGATCGTGGCCGACCCCGGCGCCCGCGAGCTGACGCTCGACAACAACCGGGCCTCCTTCGTCGTCAACGGCGTGCGCGACCGGCTACGCGTCCTCCTGGTGTCGGGCGAGCCCCATCCGGGCGAGCGCACCTGGCGCAACATCCTGAAGTCCGACCCGTCGGTCGACCTCGTCCATTTCACCATCCTGCGCCCGCCCGAGAAGCAGGACGGCACGCCGGTGCGCGAGCTGTCGCTGATCGCCTTCCCGATCCGCGAACTGTTCGACCTCAAGGTCAACGAGTTCGACCTCATCATCTTCGACCGCTACCGGCGGCGCGGCATCCTGCCCCAGCTCTACCTGGAGAACATCGCCAACTATGTCCGCCGCGGCGGCGGCCTGCTGGAAGCGGGCGGGGCCGGCAGCAACTCCGCCCTCAGCCTGGCCCGCACGCCGCTGGGCCAGGTGCTGCCCGGCGAGCCGACCGGCATCGTCCACGAGCTGGGCTTCCGGCCGCGGGTGACGCCGATGGGCGAGCGCCACCCGGTGACGGCGGAGCTGCCCGGCAACGAGGGCAGCGAGCCGCGCTGGGGCCGCTGGTTCCGCCAGGCCAGCATGGAGACCCGCAGCGGCAACGTGCTGATGAGCGGCGTCGGCGCCGACCCGCTGCTGATCCTGGACCGGGTCGGCGAGGGCCGGGTCGCCCAGGTGGCGAGCGACCATATCTGGCTCTGGGCGCGCGGCTTCGAGGGCGGCGGGCCGCAGGCGGAGCTGCTGCGCCGGCTCGCCTACTGGCTGATGAAGGAGCCCGACCTCGAGGAGCAGGACCTGCGCGCGCGCATCGAAGGGCGCCGCCTGGTCATCGAACGCAAGAGCCTCGACCCCAAGGATTCGCCGGTCCAGATCGTCCCGCCCAACGGCCCGACCCGTACCGTGCGCCTGCAGGATGTGGGCGGCGGCCGGCAGACGGTGAGCCTGCCGATCCGCGAGAGCGGCCTCTACACCGTCACCGACGGCGAGCGCACCGCGCTGGCCGCGGCCGGCGCGCTCAACCCCAAGGAGCTGACCGACGTCCGCAGCATTCCCGACCTGCTGCGGCCGGTGGCGGACGCGACCGGCGGCGGCATCTTCCACATCGCCCGCGACGGCGTTCCCGAGCCGCGCCGCGTGCGCTCCGGCCGGACCTATGCCGGCAGCGACTGGCTCGGCTTCCGCGCCAATGCCGACTATGTGGTGACCGGCATCCGCGACGCGGCCCTGCTGCCGGCGATCCTGGTCATGGCCCTGGCGCTGGGCGCCCTGATGCTGGCATGGCGGCGCGAGGGCCGGTAGCGGTGGTCCCGGAATGGCCGTCGAGCGCCTGGAGCGCCGCTGCGACGCGTTGGTGGTCGGCGGCGCCGAGTGGGAGGATCGGCCGCGGCGGCTCCGCATGGCAGAGCCCGAGCACGTCGGCAGCGGCATAGACCACGCGGAGGCTGCCGAGTTCCTTGAAGAGATCCCAGAGCGGCTGGAAGCGGCCGTTCCAGCGCGCCATTTCGGCCTGCTCGCCCGCCTGGGCGGCGCGGAGTAGCTTCAGGGTCGGCGCGGGTAGCAGCCCACCGACCACGCTGTACCAGGCGTCTCCACCGGCCAGGACGGCTGCCGCGGCGTTCCAGTCGCCGCTGTAGCCGATGGCGAACGTGCCCGGCACCCGCGCGCGGAGCGCCTCGTGTCGCGCCGGCGCCTCCGCGGGCGGGGGTGCGGGGTTCTTCACGGCGACGATGCCCGGGACCTTCGCCAGCCGCCCCACCAAGGCATCGGAGAAGGTGAAGTGGGTGGTCGCCGGGTTGTTGTAGATGCAGACGGGCAGGTCCGTCGCCTGGGCGACGGCGATGAAATGCTGGAAGACCTCCTCGTCCATGAGCGGGGTGTAGGACACCGGGGCGAGCAGGAGGCCGTCCGCTCCCGCCGCCTCCGCGTCGCGCGCCAGATTCTGGGCCTCATCGGTCCGGAGCGCGCCGATGCCGACGATCAACGGCACCCGCCCGTCCAGGTATCCGACCGCCGCCTCGACCGCCTTCCGCCGCTCGGCACGGGCCAGATAGGCATAGGTGCCCGTGCTGCCGAGCAGGCCGACGGAATCCACCGCCGCCGCGTCGAGGCGCTGCAGCAGGCGCAACAGGCCGTCGGTGTCGACGCGACCCTGCAGGTCGGCCGGCGTGATCGGGAAGGCGGAAAGGCCATGGAACATGGACATCGCTTGGCTCCTCTGGGCAACCCGATGCATGCCGAACAGCAAGGCAGCTTCCGGATTTGGCTGGAGCATGGCCAGGCACTGGTCCACAAGGAAGGACCAGTTCCGCTCAAACAGATTGGTCCAGTTTTCCATGACACCCGGCGCAACCGCCCAGGCGCGGACCACCCGGAGGATCTGCGAGGCGATCAAAGGCCAGGTCGAATCAGGCCTGCTCGGCCCCGGCGCCCGGCTGCCATCCACCCGGTCGTTGGCGACGGAGTGGGGTGTCTCGCGGACGACGGTAACGGCGGCCTACGAGCAGCTGAGCGCGGAGGGCTATCTGGAAACGCGGCAGGGAGCCCGGGCGCAGGTTGCGCCGGGACTGAGCCATCGCCTCTCGTGGCCGGGAAAGTGCGTTCCATCGGGCGCCCCCGGCCGGCTGTCGGAGTACGGCCGGCGGCTGGCGGATTTCACCCTGCCGCCCGTGGCCGACGGCAGCCGGCTGGCTGTGGACTTCCGCTACGGGGACCTGGCCGTCGCCGACTTCCCCATGATCGCCTGGAGGACGGCGGTGGGCGCGGCCCTGCTACGCCGTCGGCCGCGCCTCCGGTATGGCGACCCCTGCGGCTCGCCCGACCTCCGGGCTGCCCTGCAAGGCTACCTGTGGCGGGCTCGCGGGTTGCGCTGCGAGCAGGACCACATCGTCGTGGTGAACGGCTCGCAGCAGGGCCTCGACCTCTGCGCGCGGCTGCTGCTCGACCCCCGGGACCACGTCGTGATGGAAAATCCCGGCTACGACCTTGCGCGCCAGGTGTTCCTGGCGGCCGGGGCGGAGGTGATCTCCCGCGACGTGGATCGGGAGGGCATGCGGACGGAGGGGCTGCCCGGGGCGCGGCTGGCCTATGTCACACCGTCCCACCAGTTTCCGCTCGGCAGCGTCATGTCGGTGGGGCGAAGGCGGGAGCTTCTCGGCTGGGCGCAGCGTACCGGCGCCTACATCATCGAGGACGACTACGACAGCGAATACCGCTACGACATCGGCCCGATACCCACCCTGAGGGCGCTCGACGGCGCCGGACGGGTCATCTACCTGGGGACAGTCTCCAAGACGCTTTCGCCGACCCTGCGCCTCGGCTACCTCGTCGTCCCGGGGCCGCTGTCGATGGTGTTCTCCAAGGCGAAAAGGCTGGCGGACCGGCATACGCCCGCCTTGGAACAGGATGCCCTGGCCGCCCTGATCGAGAGCGGCGGCTACGAGCGGCATGTGCGACGCGTCCGCCGCAGGAACGGCGAGCGGCGCGGCGTCCTGCTGGCGGCCCTGTCGGCAATCCTCGGCGACGAGGTGGCGGTGGTCGGTGCCGATGCCGGGCTGCATGTCGTCGCCTGGCTGAAGCGGGTGCCGAGGGCGCAGGAAGACCTGCTCGCCGCGCGGGCGCATGCGGCAGGCCTCGGCGTCTATCCCGTCGCCCGCCTGTATGCGCCCGCTCCGCCGCCGACCCTGGCCGACACGGCAGGGCTGGTGATGGGATATGCCAGCCTCGATGAGCAGGCGATCGAGCGAGGCGTGCGAATGCTGAAGGAGGTCCTCGACGCGCTGGCTTCCGGACAGGGGCCGGAGGGAAGACCTACTGGCCCTTGCCGACCGCGGCCGGGTCCATCCAGATGATCTCCCAGATATGGCCGTCCAGGTCGTTGAAGCTGCGGCCGTACATGAAGCCATGGTCCATCGGCTCGCGCACCGCCGAGCCGCCCGCGGTCAGGGCGGCGTCGACGATGCGGTCGACCTCCTGCCGGCTGTCGACCCCGAGGCAGACCAGGACCTCGCTCGTTTTGGTCGCGTCGGCGATATCCTTCGGCGTGAACTCCCGGAACTTCTTCTCGGTCAGCAGCATGGCGTAGATGTCGCCGGTGACCACCATGCAGGCCGCGGTCTCGTCGGTGAACTGGGCGTTGAACGCGTAGCCCAGCTTGCGGAAGAACGCCATCGAGCCGGGCAGGTTCTTCACCGGCAGGTTGACGAAAATCTTCGTACTCATGCCTCTCTCCTCTGGCGCCGCCGCCAGATCGGCGGGTAGTCGAGGACGATACCATCCCCGTCCGCCGTGACCACCGCCTCGAAGCCGGTGCCGAGGCCGCGATAGCGGAAGCGGCCATCGCCGAGGCGTGTGTAGTCCTGCCCGGCGATGGCGACATCAAGGGCCGGCACCGAGACATAGACGACCTGGATCGCCTCCGGCACGCCCGGCACCAGCGCCAGCCGCCGCAGCGGCATGGCGTTGGTGAAGGGCGTCGCGGCGATGTCGATGTCGAAGGCGCCATCGAGGTCGGCGCGGGCGACGCCGTCGACCGACCAGCGGTCGCCCTCGCATTCGATCGCCAGCGTCCGGGCCGGGCCACCCCGGTCCAGGGTCAGCTCCGCCGACCGGGTGCGCCAGCCGCCATCGAGGTGCAGCCGGTAGGCGAGGCGGATCATGCCGTCGTCCAGTTGCATCAGGACGAGGCCGTCGGCGCGGATGCCATCCGCGCCGACATCCAGCGCCAGGTGCTCCAGGCCCATCGGCCCGATGCGTTCCCAGACGATATCGCGGACCATGAGCTTGCCCGCTTATTCCGGATCCCCGCAGAAGGCCTCCACCCGATAACCATCCGGGTCGACGGCGAAGGCGGCGTAGTAGGTGCCGGAATATTCCGGCCGCAGGCCGGGCTTGCCATTGTCCTTGCCGCCGGCCTTCACCGCGGCGGCGTGGAACCGGTCGACGGCCTTGCGGTCCGGGGCCAGGAAGCAGAAATGCAGGCCGGAGCGCGGGTCGTCCACCACCGGCTGGTCGGTCTGGGAAATCCAGAAGACGACCCGGTCCGCGCCGTAGCCGAGCGAGTCCGCCCCCTCCGACAGGCAGCCATAGCCGATGGCCGACAGGGCCGCGTCGTAGAAGCGCTTGGTCCGCTGGATATCGCGGACGCCGATCGAGACATGGTCGAGCATTGGGGTCCTCCATTGGTCGATGGCGACAGGATAGCGCCCACCAACTGACAACCCCGTGTCAGGTATCGCGATCCCTTCTGTGGAAAATGTTGAGCCCATGGCCGTTGCTCTGTCAGCCTTGGGAACGATGACCCGGATCGAGCGCGCCTTCGCCATCCTGCTGATCCTGAGCGACGGCGCCACCGTGACGGCGGCCAGCCTGGCCCAGCGGTTCGAGGTCTCGGTGCGCACCATCTATCGCGACGTGGAGATGCTGGGCCAGACCGGGGTGCCGCTCTATGCCGAGCGCGGGGCGGCCGGCGGCTACCGGCTGCTGGAGGGCTATTTCCTGCCGCCGGTCGCCTTCACCCGGGATGAGGCGGTGGCCGGCCTGCTGGCACTGGCGCTGGCCCGCGGGCTGAAGGTGCCGCCCTTCCCGGCCGCCCTGGAAGCGGCCGAGCGCAAGCTGGCGGCCGCCCTGCCGCCGCGCCTGCGCCCGCTCGCCGCCGAGACGCGGCGCCTGGTCGGCTTCGAGCGCACCGCCAGTGACCTCTTCCACCCCGAGCCGGACGCCGAGGACGACACCGCCGGCGAGGCCGCCCGCGCGGTCGAGGTCTTCCTCGGCGCCATTCTCGACCGCGTGCGCGTGCGCCTCGCCTACCGGTCCCCCTATCGCGCGGGCACGGCGCCGGAGATCATGGCCGAGCCGGCCGGCGTCATCTGGGATCGCGACCGCTGGTACCTGATCGGCCGGCGCGACGACGGGGCATGGCGCTTCTGGCGCGCCGACCGGGTCGCCGCCATCGCGGCCACCAGCTTCCGCTTCCGCGCCGAAGGCACGTTCGACGTGCGCCGCCATCTCGGCCGGGCGTGGCTGGCCGACGCGATGGAACAGTGGACACGCGCCAGCCCCGTCGCCATCCGCATGACCCCGGCCCAGGCCGCGCGCCTCGGCACCGACTGGCTCTACCGCTTCGCCGGCTTCGCCGCCGACGGCGACCAGATCGTCATGACCTATGGCGAGGTCGACCCGGCCAAGGTGCTGGAGCTGGTGCGCTGGCTCGGCCCCGGCGCCGAACTGCTGGCCCCGGCCGAGTGGCGGGCGCTGATCGCGGCCGAACTGGCGGCGATGGCGGCCAGCTACGCTTGAAGGTGGCAGGGGCCGGCGATTCACCCTGGCACTGTCAACTCACCGAAGACAATGCGGTGCCGGATGGCCGGATTATGCTAGAGGCGGGCTTGCCCCATATTCCGGTGATCTGGATGGCCATCCATCCCCCAGAGGAGGTTCCCGATGATCGAACGCCGCCCCTTCGCCTCGCTCGGCCGGTTCAGGAACGACTGGCTGAACGCGCGCCACCATTTCTCGTTCAGCGACTATCACGACCCCAAGCGGATGAATGTGGGCGCGCTTCGGGTATGGAACGATGACGAGATCCAGGCCGGCACCGGCTTCCCGCCGCACCCCCATCGCGACATGGAGATCATCACCTATGTCCGGACCGGCGCCATCACGCACGAGGACAGTCTCGGCAATCGCGGGCGCACCGAGGCCGGCGACGTGCAGGTGATGTCGGCCGGCACCGGCATCCGCCACGCGGAGTTCAACCAGGAGGAGGTGCCGACCACGCTCTTCCAGATCTGGATCGAGCCGGCCCGGACCGGCATGCCGCCGCGCTGGGACGCCAGGCCGTTCCCCAAGGACGACCGCGCCGGCGAATGGGTGACCTTGGCGTCGGGCCGGCCGGGCGACCAGGATGCCCTGCTGATCTACCAGGATGCGGCCGTGCTGGGGGCGACGGTGCTGGCCGGCAAATCGCTCGACTACACGGTCGGCCCCGGACGGCACGCCTACCTGGTCGCCCCCACCGGTCGCTTCACCATCGACGGCGAGGCGATCGAGGCCCGCGACGGGGTGGTGCTCGGCGGCGGCGAGACCCACCGCATCGCCGCCGCCGAGGACACCGAGCTGGTCCTGGTCGACGTGCCGTAGCGGTTCACTACCGGCGCAGCAGCGACGGCAGTTGCTCCAGCAGGTTGCGGGGCTTCTGCTGTTGCTGCTGCTGTCCGGGTGCCGCCGGCGGGGCCAGGCCCGGCAGGAGCTGCTGCAACCCGCCGGCCCCGACGCGCTGCCCGAGATAGGCCTGCAACGCGTTGGTGTCGAAGATCTTGCGCGGCTGGTCGATCGAGCCTTCAAGCCGTACCGCCACCGGCACCGGCTCGGGCTTGACGGCGATGCGCGCCTCCACCCGCGTGTCGGTGGTCCAGGCCGGCAGGCTGGTGACGGTGGTGCCGGTCGCGGTGAAGCCGGACGCGGCCAGCTTCACGTCGTCGCTGCGGATCACCCCCTTCTCGATGCGATAGGTGGCGGTCAGCGACGAGAAGGGCGTGTCGCCGTCCTTCCCCAGCTCCTGCACGAGGCCCAGGATGTTGGGCAGCTTGGTCAGGTCCGTCGTCTGCAAGGACTTGGCGACCGCCGACAGGTTGACGCCGCGCAGCGTGCCGTCGCGGACGTCGAGCTCGCCCTTGCCCGCCATCGCCGACACCATGTCGTGGATGCTGCGGCCCGTGGTCTCGATCGCGATATCCGCCTGCGCCCGCCCGCCGACGAGGCGGACCGCGCCGCCGCTGTCGATCGCCTGGCCGACATTGACGTTCTGCGCCTTCAGGTCGAAGCGCGCATGAGGAACGCCCTTGGCGACCAGCCGGCCCGTCATCTCCACGGTGCCGCCATAGACCTGCCCGGCGAACTTCGTCAGCGACAGGGTGCCGTCGGCCAGCGTGGCCGCCATGTCCGGCCGGGACACCAGCCACCGCCCCTGCTGGAAGCTCGCCGCCCGCAGCTTCACGTCGGCGTCGTTGGCCAGCAGTGCCGACAGGTCGAGCGGCGCCTTCGACCAGCGATCCGCGGAGCGCGGCGCCGGCGCCGGGCGCGCTGCCGGCCGCGCCTGGGCCAGCATCACGCCGGGCAACAGCGACCGCCGGGGCGGCGCAAGATCGGGCGGCGGCGCAAGATCGGCCCGCTCCTCGACCGGCAGGAAGGCGTCGACCGAGAGCTCGCCGCCGGTCAGGTCCGCCACCAGCCTGGGACGCGGCCCGCCGGTCTCGATGCGCACCGGGCCCTCCAGGCGGGCGGGTCCGGCCGCCAGCGAGAACCCGTCCAGGAAGAGCGTGCCGCCGTCGGCCCGCGTCTTGGCGGTCAGGCGGAAGGGCCCGATGTCGCCGCCGCGCGGCCGGTAGCCGGGCGAGAGCTGCGACAACAGGCGCCCAGTCGCCGGATGGCTGGCATCGACCGTGAGCGCGACGCCCGGCAGCCCGCGCGGCGGCTCCACCGTGCCCGAGATCCGGGCCTGGCCGTCGCCCAGCCGCGCCGCCAGGTCGACGGCCAGGCGCGCCACCGTGCCCGACAGCTTGCCGCCGAGCGAGAAGGCCTGGGCCGGTGCGGCGACACCGCCCTGGCTCAGCACCTGCCCCAGGTCGCGCCCGCTCGCCTCCAGGGTCAGGTCGATGGTGGCGGCCGGCCCCGGATCGCGCACCGTGCCGACGATCTTGGCCGTGGCGCCGCCATAGTCGCCGACGGAAAGCTGGCGCAGCGTCAGGGTGCCGCCCTGATAGACCCCCGCCAGCACCACGTCGCGCGCCGTCTTGCCGGCCGCCACGAGTTGCCCGACGCGGGCATCGATATCGAGGTCGATACGGGGGCCGACGGCCCCGGAGTTCGAGGGGGCGGCGGCCGCCTTCGCCGCCGCCGGCGCGCCGGCGGCAACCGTGGGCTTGGCCGAAGGCCGCAGGTAGGAATCGAGATCGAGCTTGTCGATCGCCAGCCGCGCCCCGACCCCGAGCCGGGCCCCGGGCCGGTCGGCCGGGCGCAGGGTGGCGCCGCCGGTCGCCCGCATCCCGTCCAGGCTGGCTGCCAGCTCCGTCACCTCCACCAGGGCCGGGCCGGCCTTGATCCGCGCCTGCACCGTGGCACGGCCGAGCCGGTCCGCCGGCATGCCTTCCGGCGCCACCTTATAGGCGGCAAGGAGGGTGCGCAGGCTGCGGGCATCGAGCTGGGCGCGGCCGTCGAACTGCGGCTGGCCCTGGAGGGCGGCGAGCGTGCCGGACAGGGTGACCGCGGTCGGGCCGGGAAGCTCGACCGCGGCGCGCTCCACCGTCACCTTGCCGTCCGCCAGCCGCGCGACGAGCTTGGCGTTGCGCATCGACTGGCCCTGGGCGACCACGGTTTCAGCCGTGAGGTCAAGCCGGGCGGTGATGGTGGGGGGCAGGAAGAACCCGCCTCCGCCCAGCGTCGGCGCGGTCTCCGACGGCTTGGCCGGTGCCGCCGCCGCCCCCGGCGCCGCCAGCGCCTGCCACTTGTCGACGTCTATCCGTGGGGTCGACAGCACGACCGCGACGGCGGAGCGGCCGGTGCGGTCCGGCGCCACCTCGACGCGGCCGGCGAAATCCGTGTCGTCGATCCGCACGGACAAGGGGTTGACCGTGAAGCGGTCGCCCTCGGCCAGGAAGGTGGCCTCCACGGCAAGGGGCCTCGCCGGCCCGGCCGGCACCCCCAGGAACACCGTCGCCAGCGCCGCCACGCTCTGCGCGTCGAGCTTCACGGTGCCGTCGATGCGCCGGGCGGCGGCTTCCGGCCCCAGATTGGCGGCCAGCACGAGGCCGGCCTTGGCGTCCTTCAGGGTCAAGGACGCGCGCAAGGGCGTCGTGCCCTGCGGTGCCAGGCGGCCGATGTCGGCCTCCAGCGTCGCCGGCGCGCCGCGCACCGTCATGTCGCCCGCCACCCGGAACGGCCCCTGCAGCGATTCCGCCGACGCCCGGACATTGATACGCTCGATGCGTTCCATGCCGCCCTTGGCATCGCGCCAGACGACGGTGCCGTTCTCGACCGAGACATTGCCGAGGCGGATAGGGAAGCCGCCATCGCCGCCGGAAGCGGGTGCCGGCGCACCGGGCGCTGCCGCCGGCTGGGGCGGGGCGGCCGGCTTCATCGACCAGTTGCCGCTGCCGTCGGCCAGGGTCTGCAGCTCGATCACCGGCTCGACCAGCGTCACCCGCGTCGTCTCCACCTGGCCGGTCAGCAGCGGCCAGAAGGCGATGTCGACCTCCAGCGCCTTCAGGCTCGCCATGTCCGGCGCGGCGGCGCCGGCGGCATTGGCGAAACGCACGTCGCGGACGCGCAACTGCGGGAACGGCAGCAGCGACAGGCCGATGTCGCCGGCGATGGTGAGCTTGCGGCCGGTCGCCGCCTCCGCCTCGCGCTGGATGCGGTCCTTGTGCTGGTTCCAGTCGATGAAGCTCGGCCCCAGCAGTGCCGCGGCCAGGAGCACGATGACGGCGGCCGCCCCGCCGATGAGGATTTTGCGCATCGCTGACTTCCTTCCGAAATCCTGGCTTCCGAAATCCTGGCTTCCGAGATGCTGAAGCATCGCCGCCGGCAATCTTTCGTGCCTGGCCGCCGCGAATCATGCGCGTGGAATCGCTTGCGGTTAATCTACTGTGTCGGGGGCGGCGTACCAACCGGGGCCCGATCTCAAGGCCCCGAATATCGGGCAAGCGTGGGGGGACTGATGGGCGAGATCGTCAACCTCAACCGGTTCCGCAAGCTGGCGGCGCGCAAGCAGGCCGCCGCCGAGGCCGCGGAGAACCGCACCCGCTTCGGCCGCACCGGCGCCGAGAAGGCCCGCGACCGCGACGCGACGGAGCGGTCACGCGAGGACCTGGACGGCAAGAAGATGGACGGCGACCCGCCCGAAGGATGATGCCGGCCGCGGACTACTCGGCCGCCTCGCGCTCCGGCGGCGCCACCGGTTCCGTGGCGAAGTCGGCGGGCATGGTGATCTCGATCAGTTCGAGGTCGTCGGAATGCTCCACCTCCATGTGGCGGATGCCGGGCGGCTGGTGGACGCAAGCGCCGGCGTTCAGCGTGACCTCGCCCTGGCCTTCGTAGCGGAACTTCACCCAGCCCTTCAGGATATAGACGAGCTGGAAGCCGAGATCGTGGCGATGCCAGCCGCCGGCCGCGTGGTGGCCGGGGCGCGCCCGGATGACGTGGGCCAGGAAGCGGCCATCGGTCGCCGCGGCGATGCCGAGGTCGCGGTATTCGAAGAAGGGCCGGAGGCCGTCGGTGACGAACCGGCTCGTATCCGCATGGCTGACCGAGAAGCGCATGTTCCCCTCCGCGAGCGTCGGGTCTTCAGATCGAGACGATCTTGCCCGGATTCATGATGTTGTCGGGATCGAGCGCCTGCTTCAGCAGGCGCATGACGCTGACCGCCTCGCCATGCTCGGCGGTGAGGAACTGCATCTTGCCGTAGCCGATGCCGTGCTCGCCGGTGCAGGTGCCGCCCATGGCCAGCGCCCGGTGGACCATGCGGTCGTTCAGCGCCTGGGCGCGGGCGATCTCGTCGGCGTCGTTGGGGTCGATGATGAATGCGAGGTGGAAGTTGCCGTCGCCGACATGGCCGACGATGGGGGCGAGCAGCCGGCTTTCCACGATGTCCTTCTTGGTCTCCAGGATGCAGTCGGCCAGGCGCGAGATCGGCACGCAGACGTCGGTGGCCCAGCCCTTCGCCCCCGGTCGCAGCGCGATCGCGGCGTAGTAGGCGGTGTGGCGCGCGGCCCAGAGGCGGGAGCGGTCCTCCGCCTTGGTCGCCCACTGGAAGTCGGCCGCACCGTGCTCGGCCGCGATCGCCTTCACCATCTCCGACTGCTCGGCGACGCCGGCCTCGGTGCCGTGGAACTCGCAGAACAGCGTCGGCTGCAGCGGGTAGTCGAGCTTGGAGTAGCGGTTGATCGCATCCATCTGCACCTCGTCGAGGAGTTCGATGCGCGCGATCGGGATGCCGGACTGGATGGTGAGGATGGTGGTGTCGACCGCGCCGGCCAGCGTCGGGAAGGAGCAGACGGCCGCCGCCATCGCCTCGGGCACGCCATAGAGGCGCAAGGTCACCTCGGTGATGACCCCAAGCGTGCCTTCCGACCCGACGAAGAGCCGGGTCAGGTCATAGCCGGCCGCCGATTTCCGCGCCCGCCCGCCGGTGTGGATGATGCGCCCGTCGGCCAGCACCACCGTCAGCCCCAGCACGTTCTCGCGCATGGTGCCGTAGCGCACCGCGTTGGTGCCGGACGCGCGCGTCGCCGTCATGCCGCCGAGCGAGGCGTCGGCGCCAGGATCGATCGGGAAGAAGAGGCCGGTGTCGCGCAGATGCTCGTTCAGCTGCTTGCGCGTCACCCCGGCCTGCACCGTGCAGTCGAGGTCGGCGGTCGAGACCCGCAGCACCTCGTTCATCTGGCTGACATCGAGGCTGACGCCGCCCTGGAGGGCGGCGACATGGCCCTCGAGCGAGGTCCCGGTGCCGAAGGGGATGACGGGGACGCCGGCCGCCGCACAGGCCTTCACGACCAGGCTCACCTCTTCGGTCGAGCGGGCGAAGGCGACCGCGTCGGGCGGCGCCGTCACATGATAGGATTCGTCGCGGCCATGCTGTTCCCGCACCGCGACGGCGGTCGACAGGCGGTCGCCCAGGAGCTGGCGCAAATGGTCGAGCAACGCCTCGCTGGGCGGGCTGCGGCGCGCGGCGGCGACGGCGGACATGGCTCGGTTCTCCGGGGTGCTGGGGGCGAACCGCGAAGTTAGGCGCGCCCGCGGCGGGCCGCAAGACACCCGGCGCGACCGCTCAGCCGGCAGGCGGCGCCCAATCGCCCCGGTCCAGCGCGTAGTAGACGACGTCGAAGCCCTTGTAGACGTCGTCCCGGCGATAGGTGAGGCCCAGCCGCTCCATCAACCCCCGCGAGGCCAGGTTGTCGTGCAGCGTGATGGCCATGATGCGGTCGAGGCCCAGGGTCTCGAAGCCGAAGCGCAGCGCCGCGCGGCCGGCCTCGACGCCGACGCCGGTGCCGCGCACCCGCTCCGAGAGCGCGTAGAGCACCTCCGTCTCGCCGTCGAACTGCGGCATGTGGCGCAGGCCATGATGGCCGATCAGCTCGCCGCTCGACCGCTCGATCACCGCCCACGGCCCATAGCCGCGGGTGGCCCATTCGTTGATGAAGAGCCGCAGGACCCGGTCGGCAATGGCCTCCGGCGCCTCGTCGCCGGAGGCGAGCCATTGCCGCACCGAGGGTTCGGCCCGGATGCGGGCATAGGTGGGCGCGTCGGCCATCGTGAAGGGCCGCAGCGTCAGGCGTTCGGTGGTGACGGTCGTCATTCGAAGAGTCCCGAGGAATAGGTTGGTCGCGGCCGGGCGAAGGCGAGAAGGGTCAGGGACGCTCCGTCGGCCAGGCGACGATGCGCTCTTCGACCTTGTCCTCGGCCACGGTTGCCTCCGATACCACCCGACCGCGGGCGGAGATACCGGCCTGGTGGACCGTGTCCGGGTCGCCCGACACCAACGGATGCCACCAGTAGAGGTCCCGCCCCTCGGCCACCAGGCGATAGGCGCAGGTGGGCGGAACCCAGCGCAGCCGGCGGATGTTGCGCGGCGTCAGCTTGACGCAATCCTTCACGATCTCCTGCCGCTTGGCATATTGCGAGCAACGGCAGGTATCGAGGTCCAGCAGCTTGCAGGCGACGTCGGTGAAGAGATACTCATCGGCGTCCGGATCGTAGAACTTCAGCAGGCAGCAACGGCCACAGCCGTCGCACAGCGACTCCCACTCCGCCGGCGTCATCTGTCCGAGCCGCTTGGTTTTCCAGAAGGGTTCGGCCGCCGGAGCGGTTTTGCCTACGATCACTGGTGCCGTCATGGGCCGCAACCTCGTCATACCGATGGCCCCTGTCAACTACCAGCCCCCTTCAGACCAGCCACGAATCGGCGTAGGCGACCGGTGCCACGTCGTCCCCCCGGTCGCCGAGCAGGTGGATCAGGCCGCCATCATCGTCCTGGATGGTGACGACCGCCCGGTCGTCATCGGCGAAGACCGCCCCCTCGACGTCGCGAAAACGGACCTCGACCGTCTCATTGCCCTCGCGGGTGCGGTCGCCGACGATGCGGACGGCGATGGTGGCCTCGGTCCGGCCAGCAGCGATGACGAGGGTGCCCTCGTTGCCGACATAATCCTGTCCTTTCCTGGCGGTGACGCCCCAGGTCAGCCAGTCCACCTCCACCGGCCGGTCGGAGACATGGTCGAGGCGCACCGTCAGCGTCGCGGTCTTCTGCCCCGAATGCCCCTCGGTCACGATGAGGTCGTCGAAGCGAAGGCTGGGCGGTGCCAGGACGACGGCCGGCGGCGGGGGCGGTGCGACCGGCGCTGCCGGGGCCACCATTTCGGTGTCGTCGAAAAGCAGCCACTCCACCCCTTCCAGCCGATCCCGGCCGTCGGGGCCGGCGACAATGAGCCAGTCATCGTCCCCGGCGTCATCCCAGGTGAAGCCGTAGTCCGTGGCCGCGCCCGCGAAACGGGCGACGTCGATGCCGGCCCCGCCCAGGAGGATGTCGTCACCGAGGCCGCCCGCAAGGGTGTCGGCCCCGGCGCCACCGTCGAGCCGGTTGGCGACCTCGTTGCCGACCAGCCGATCGTTGCCCCCGCCGCCGGTCGCGTCCTCGATGACGGTGCCGAAGGCGACCGCGACATTGTCACGGCCGGGCATACCCCCATCGCTCACCCCGACCGAACTGAAATGCCCCGGCCGCAGGTCGAGCGTGACGGGCTGGGCGTGGTTCGAGGCGTCGAAGCGGTCGCGGCCGCCCGCATCCCACACCGCCTCGATCGTCGGGCGGCCGGGCTGCCATTGATAGACGGTGTCGCCGAGGTCGGCCTGGCGATTGGCGCCGTAGAGGCTTTGCAGGGCCGCGATGTCGAAGGCCAGCGGCGTGGAGGGCCGGATGTCCGCATAGGCCGGATGCGGGTCGTAGGCCATGATCGTGTATTGCCGGTTGTCGAGGGGGCCTGGCAGGAACGGGCCGGCCACGTCCTTGCCGGTGCTGTCATAGTCGCCGCTGTGCTTCAGCCCGAGCGCGTGCCCGATCTCGTGCATGATCCGCGCGAAGCCGATCGAGCCCGGCTCCGGCGCAGCGTTGTTCTTGAACTCGGTGCTGAGCCAGACATCGCCGCCGATCCGCGATGCCTGCGGCAGGTAGCCCCAGGCGCCGACCCCACCCGGCAGCCTGGCCGCACCGAAGGCGAGATCGCCCACCCCGTCCTTCTCGACCGTGTCCTCGACGAACTTCAGCTCGGTCACGCGGGCGATCTCCGCCAGCGCGTCCCGCACCGCCGTCTTCTGGGCCGCGCTCAGGGGCGCGAAGCCCGCGCGCTCGGCGGCCGAGGACTTGTAGTAGGAGGGCACCGTGGTGACGAAGCTGTAGGTCAGCGTGCGGCCGGCCCAGCCGCCGCTCGCCGACAAGAGGGCCGCCACATTGCCCACGTCATAGGGGTCGCCGGAGGTATAGGGGCCGGCGGTCCCGCCCCCCGCTTCGCCGGCGCCGCTCGCCTGGCAGGCCGGGCAGCCGCAATCCAGCCCCTGATCGCCCGCCCCGGGTGAAACCGTTCCAATCCGCGCCATTGTCCGTAATCCCCATCATTCCGAATTGATGGAGAAGCGCTGGCGCAAGGCCCGGGCCATGAGGGCCGGGCTGACCCGATTCGACTAACTGATTGTTTTTCCTGGAATCACGCGACCGGCATCGGGCGCAGATGCGGCTGCGACCTGATCAGGATGAGAGGCCTTGGCCTCCAGGATCGCCCGAACCGCCTCATTCCGGAAGGCCCGGTCCCGGGGCGACGCGTCCTCGCTTTCGATAGATCGTGGCCGGACCGATGCCGAGCGCGCGGGCAGCGCGGGTGACGTTGCCGCTGAACGCGGCCAGCGCCGCCTCGATCGCCGCCTGCTCCAGTTCCGCCAGCGGCCGGACGGACTGGGGGCCGGGGGCGCCCGCGGCCGCCGGAACCGGGGCAGCCGCCTCGCCGGCCACGGCCGGCTGCCCGGCCTGGAGGAAGGTCGAGACGGTGCCGGCGTCGATCATGCCCGGGCGGGCCAGCACCACCAGCGCCCGGATCACATTCTGGAGCTGGCGGACATTGCCCGGCCAGGGGTAGGCGCGCAGCACCTCCGCCGCCTCCGCGGTGAAGCCGTCGAAGTGCTTGCCCTCCTCGCCCGCGAAGCGCTCCAGGAAGCGGTGGGCCAGCAGGATCACGTCATCCTGCCGTTCCCGGAGCGGCGGCATCTCGATGTTGAGCACGTTCACGCGATAGAACAGGTCCTCGCGGAAGCGACCGGCCGCCACTTCGCCGGCCAGGCGTCGGTTGGTGGCGCAGATCAGCCGCAGGTCGGCCTGCATCTCGCCGTCCGCGCCGACCCGGCGATAGGTCATGGTCTGGGTGAAGCGCAGCAGCTTCACCTGGAGGTCGAGCCCGAGCTCACCGATCTCGTCGAGGAAGAGCGTTCCACCTTCCGCCCGGGCGACGGCCCCGGCCCGGTCGACGGTGGCGCCGGTGAAGCTGCCGCGGACATGGCCGAACAGTTCGCTTTCGGCCAGGGCATTGGGAATGGCGCCGCAATTGACCGCCACCATCGGGCCGTTCGAGCGGCGCCCGAGGCGGTGGATCGCCTCGGCGCAGAGCTCCTTGCCGGTGCCGCTCTCCCCCGTCAGCAGGACCGGCGCGCTGCTCTGCGCGATCATCGGGATCATGCGATAGACCGCCTGCATGATCGGCGACGACCCCACCATGCGGCCCATGCCGTCGCGCGCGCTGTCGGTCAGGTCGTCGACCAGGCGCTGCAGGCGTGAGCGGTCGAGCGCGTTGCGGAGCGTGGTGGTCAGGCGCTCCGGCGACACCGGCTTCACCAGGAAGTCGTAGGCGCCGAAGCGCATGGCATCGACCGCGGTGCGGATCGACCCGCGCGCCGTCACCACCACCACCGTCGGGGCGGGGCGGCGGCCCGCGATTTCGCGCAGCAGTTCCAGCCCATCGGCGTCGGGCAGGTTGAGGTCGAGGACCACGGCGCGCGGGCCATCCTCCAGGGCGATGCGGGCATCCGCGGCACCGCTCGCGGCCGCGATGTTCCAGCCACTGGCCCCGAGGATCTTGGCATAGAGGTGCGACAGGCTGGGTTCGTCCTCGACCAGGAGGATGTCGGGCGGGGAGCGGTCGTCGGCGTTCATGGCTTCTCCTCGAACCTGGCCCCGTCCTCGACCCCGGTCTCGGCCAAGAGGTCGTCGAGGATGGCCATGACCGAGCCGGCAATCTGGCCGCGGGCCGCGAGCAGGGGCCGCGCGAGCCGCCGGAGCTCCTCCTGCCCGATATCGGGCGGTGCGGTTTCGATCGCTTGCGCCATGGCCACGTCCGCGGCCAGCCCCAGGCTGCCCAGGGTGCCGACGATATCGTGCGCGATGCGCCGGAACGGCCGGTCCCCGGCCCCAACCTCGATCCCGTCGATGGCGGCCGCGATCCGGTCCAGCAGCGCCTCTGCATTGGCCGCTATGTGCCGCAGCACCTCGCGGGTGTCTCCGGGACCGAGATGCTCGAGGTAGTCGGCGATCAGCTCGCGCGGCTGCGTCGCGGCATCGCCCGGAACCTGCCCGTCGGCGCTCATGGCGCATGCCTTTCCCGCGACCGCTGGATCGCCTCGGCCAGCATCCGGATCGAATAGGGCTTGCAGAGGAACTCGTCCGCGCCTGCCGCCAGCGCCTCCTCGCGCGCGTCGCCGGCCGTGGTCGCCGTGGCCATGATGATCGCGACGGCGCCGCCATGGCCGCCTGCCCGCACGCGACGCAGGAGTGCCAGCCCGTCGCCCTCGCCGAGGCGGCGGTCGACCACGATCAGGTCGAAGGCTTCGGCCTCGATCCTGGCCGCCGCCGTCGCCGCCTCCGATACTACCGTCACCTCATGGCCGAGCTTTTCCAGGAACCGGCGCGCCAGGAACTGATTGGCCGGGTTGTCCTCCACCAGGAGCACCCGCAGCCGCGGCCCGGCGGCACCATGGTCCGGTTCCGGGTCGGGCACCGGCGCCGGCAGCAGGGGCAGCGTGAACCAGAACTCGACACCGCCGCCATCCCGGTCGACCACCCCGATCTCGCCCCCGAACAGTTCCACCAGCCGCCGGCAGATCGCCAGGCCGAGGCCGCTGCCCTCACCCTGCTCCGCGCCCGCCCGACCCTGGACATAGGGCTCGAAGATCTGCTGCTTCTCCCACTGGGGGATGCCCGGGCCGCGGTCGGCAACGCTGATGCGCACCCAGCCCACGGGTCGGGCAGAATCGCCCGGCGGCGAATGCAGCCGCTCGGCCGCGATCAATATCTCCCCGGCCGGCGTCAGGCGCACGGCATTGGCGACGAGGTTGCCGACGAGCTGGCGCAGCCGCACCCCGTCGGTGACGATCCATTCCGGCAGGTCGGGCCCCCGCCGCCAGCGGATGCGCACGCCCTTGCGGGCGGCGGCCGGCGTGAACAGGGCGGAGGTGTCCTGGAGCAGGCTGTCGAGCTGCCATTCCGACAGTTGCAGCGCCAGGCGCCCGGCCTCGATCCGAGAATGGGTCAGGAGGTCGTCGAGGAGCGCCAGCAGCGCCTGCGACGAGGAGGTCGCGATGCCGATATAGGTGCGCTGCTCCAGCGTCAGCTGCGTGCCCTCGATGAGCTTCATGAAGCCGAGGATGCCGGTCATCGGCGTCCGGATCTCGTGCCCGACCACGGCCAGCAGCTCGGACTTCCGCTCCGCCGCCGCCATCGCCGCGCGGCGGGCCTCGGCCAGGTCGGCCATCTGCCGGCGTTCCTCCGTTACGTCGCGATAGACGGTGACCATGCTGCCATCGGCCGTGAAGGACCGCCGCAACTCGAGGTGCCGGCCAGCCGGCGACAGGCGCTCCGGCTTCTCCAGGCTCTCCTCGCGCAGGCGCGCGACCCGGCGGTCGGCTTCCTGGTCGGGATCGACATCGCGGCCGAAGTCGCCGCGCGCGGCCTGGAAACGCAGGAACGCCCGCACCGGGGTCCCCGGCCGCACCAGTTCCTCGGGATAGGCCATCATCGTGCGGTGCGACGCGTTCGACAGGACCAGGCGCATGCCGCCGTCGAAGATGCTGATGCCGTCGCGCACGCCATACAGCGACGCGGCCAGCTGCTGCGAGCGCGCCTCGGCCGTCCGCCGGGCCTCCGCCAGGCGTCGGTTGAGGCCGCGCAAGGTGGCCTGCGCACGCCGCCGCCGCTCCAGGTTGCGCGCAATCAGCAGCACGCCGACGGCGAGGACCAGGGTCAGGACGGCGGCAAAGGCCGCGTATCGCCTGGCCTCGCGCCGGGCCCCTTCCAGCAGATAGGGTTTCGCCGCCCCGACGAAGACCTGGAGCGGCAGACCGGAGACGGGGCGAAAGCCGATGATCCGGTCGATGCCGTCGACCCTGCTCGGCACGTCCATGACGCCCTGCCCGGCCAGGCGGGCCGCCGCGTGCCGCACCCGGTCATGCACCATCCGGCCACAGCCCGACGGTGCGGAGCCGGCCCGGACCCAGGTCACCCCCATATTGCCGATCAGGGCCACCGCGCCGTCCCGGCCCAGCGACACGCTGGCGAACAGATCGACCAGCGAGGAGGGCGGGATCGATACGACGAGCACGCCACCGAGGCCGCCGCCGGTCATGAGCGGGCGCGACACCGAGAAATTGCAGCGGAAGGTGATCGGGCTGACGATCGGCTCGCCCACCACCATGTGGTCGCCCCCCGAGCGGTGGGCGGCGAAGAAGAAGCGATCGGCCAGCGACACGTTCTCCGGCCGGATGCCGAGATTGCTGTCGACCATGACACCGTCGCGGTCCAGGATCGCGACCGCGGCATCGAGGTTGCGAAGCGCCGGCGCCGCGTCCGCCGCCCCCTTCAGCTTCACCCCACCCTCGGTACGCCGGATCTGGTCGCGGATCGTCAGCAGCGCCTGGTCGATGCCGAGGATGGTGCGCTCGACATGGGCAGCGAAGGCGATGGCCAGGTTCGAGACGTCGGCACCGCCGCGTTCGAGGGCGCGCATCCTGGCCCGGCCGCTTTCGAACCAGACCGCGACCCAGATACCCACGATCACCAGCCCCGTGGCGGTGACGAGAATCCATATGCCGGTACGGCGTGGCGGTGGGCGTCGCGGGGCGGGCGAATCCGTCGAAGGCGTTGTGCGAAATGCCGAAGGCGCGCGCACCGGACCTCCGCGATCGAAAGCTGGCGATTGCGCCGACCGGGATTTCCGATCGGCGGGAGAACTCGCCCGTTTCTACGCGGAGGGGTGATGCGCTCCAATCATCGTTTGTCTATCGAAATGAGAGACTGGAGTTATCGCCGCCGGAAGCTCAGTCGGCGGATCCCGCTTCACCCTGATAGGCAAGGCTGCCGGAGCGTTCCACCTCCCACTGGTCGCGGGGCGGTCCCGCCACCTGCCGCCGGATGGCCCGGATCGTCTCCGCATGGCGGTAGATGTCGCCGGCCACATCCGCCGACGCCATCCCTGCCAGCGCCTCCAGCATGTCGGCCGACCCGTCCAGCATGGCCACGGTCTCGCGCATGGCACATGCCACCTGGACCACATCCTGGGCACCCGGAAGCATTCTATGACGTCTGATCAAGGACTCCCCCATGGTGCAGGCCCCTTGGCTGCCGCTACCAAAGCGGCCGATTTCGACAGGAAGAAGGCGGATCGGCGCCTTGCCGACAATTTCTTCCCGACGCAAACCATGTGCCATGCGGGCCGTCGCCGCAGGTCCCGGTCAGGAGATTGTATTCAAAGCTCTATTCGGAACGGGGCGAGCCGGCGGCGGACCCTTCGCCCGGCCGCGGCCCGACATTCCTTCGCAATTTGCAGTGCGACCCTCTCGATTTGAGAAACGAGCCCCCTCAAACCCCCAGTCTACGGGCGAGGAAGTCGAGCCGGTCCTGGCCCCAGAAGATCTCGCCGTCGACGACGTAGGAGGGCGCGCCGAACACACCCGCCTCGATCGCCCGGGCGGTATCGGCGTCGAAGCAAGCCGCGATCGCCGGGTCGGCGCCCTGGGCCCGCAACGCCGGCCCGTCATGGCCCAGCGCCGCCGCCACCCCGTCCAGCACCCGGTCGTCGGCGATATCGGCGTCGTCGGCCCAAAGGGCTGCCAGGAACCCGTGCGAGAGCCGCATCGCCGCGGCATGGCCCGCCGCCTCGCGCAGCGCCAGCACCATCCCGACGCGGGCGCCCTCGGGCGAAGGGAATGCCTTCGGGTGGAGCGTCAGGGGAACCTTCAGATGGTCGCGCCACCGCGCCAGCTCGACCAGGCGGTAGGCCTGGCGCTGGGGTGCGCGCTTGGGTAGCGGCAGGCCGCCCGACTGCGGGAAGATGCGGCTGAAATCGACCGGCCGGATATTCACCTCCGCCCCGGCCCGGGCGGCGATGACGGCGAAGCGCGCCGATCCGAGATAGGCCCAGGGCGAGTTGTGCGACAGGTAGTAGTCGATGCGCATGACGTGTCCCCCTCTCGAGGCGTCCGGCCCTCTTGAGGTATCCGGTCAGACGCCGTCGCGCGACCATAAGTTTCGGCGATGCGGTTCGTCGATGCTAGACTCGACCTTCGCTGCCAGGGGCATGAAGCGTCATGGACGTAACGACGCTGGGGTACGCATTGCTGTCCGGCCTGTCGCTGTTCACCGCCGACAGCGTCATCCATGCGGACCCCTATAGCCTGCGCGTCGAGGTGCATGAGGACGCCCAGCGGTCCGGCTACACCCGCCAGTATGTCGAGAATTACTTCGCCTTCGAGATGAAGCGGATCTTCCGCCACGAATCGGCCGTGAAGGCGGTGTCCGCGCGGGCCGCCGGCGAACCGTCGGTCGCTGCCGCCCTGGCCGACCCGCTGGGCGCCGACAAGCTGCGCTTCGCGCTGCGGAACCTGTTCCAGGTCGACCCGATCAGCCTGGAGATCTACATCGTGCCGGTGCGCGACGCCGAGGGCGGCGAGGATGTCCGCGCCGTCGGCTTCGGCAGCCGGCCTGGCGGCGACTTCTTCGAGTTCGATATCCGGGCCGACCGCCGCCTGCCGCAGGTGTTCCTGGGCGAAACCGCCATGCGGGCCGCGCTTACCATCGACCGGTACCATGCCCGTCTGGCCCAGGCCCGCGCCGGAACCTCGCCCGAGGATACGCGCAAGCTGGCGGCCGAGCTGGCAGCGCGCGAGGCCGGGGCAGCCGGCCGCGACGAGGCGGAACTAACCCACCTGGAGGCCGTCATCGCCTTCCGCGACGGCGACATTGACCGGGCCGAGACGCTGTTCAAGCGCGCGCTCGCCCTGGAGCCCACCCTGGTGGCGGCCCAGGCCAACCTGTCGCTGGTCGACCTGCTGCGCGGCCGCCACCTGCCCTCGGTGGCGCTGGCGCGCGAGGCCGAAGACGCGCTGACCGGCGAGAGCCCGCTGCCGGCCAAGGCGCAGCGCGTCCTGCGCGGTGCCATCTACATAGCCGCCGCCTCGAATGCCGAGGCCGTGCTGCAGCCCCGCCTGGCCGAGACGCTGTGGCAGCGCGCCTGCGCCGACCTGCCGCAACTGGGCCACCTCCTGTCCGACCAGCACTCGCCATGGCTGCCGGCCCGCACCGTCGCCGCCTGCTGGACGCGCCGCGACCGCGAGGTTATCGCCGGCTACGAGGCCTATGGCTGGGAGCTGGTGGCGCTGGCGCCCTTGCCGGCCGCCGCCCGACTCGCCGAATGACCGCTCGCCGAATAGCCGACGGCCCCGGCAAGTCGGGCCTCGCCTAGCTCGCGGGCGAGGCGCCGCCCGGCAAGGGCTGGCCGCGGCGCAATGCGTTGGCCGCCTCGATGAGCCCGTAGAACCTGCGGTTGTCGAGCAGGTTCATCATCACCGCGTTGTCGGCGAAGGCGGAACCCCAATAGCCGCCATGGCCCACCGGGTCGCCCGCGTAGGAGAAGCGCACGAACTCCACCATCATCAGGGGGCGCACCACTTCGATCGCCGTGATGGTGTCCAGGAAGATCGTCGAATCAACGCGCGGGATGTGCAGCGGCAACAGGTCCATGACGATGTGCAGGAAGCCGATGCGGCGGATCTCGATGCGGTCGGAATACAACGCGATCAGCCCGCCCCAGCCATACGCCTCCAGGATAGGGTGCAGGCCGGGGCGAGCGGGCGGGCCGGCGGGCCGGCGGCGCCGCGCCCACCGCCACCAGCGTCTGCGTCCGGAAGTCTCGACCACCATGACCTGCCCCTGGGCTAGACGACGGGCGTGGCAGAATGTCGACATATCCGCAATAGGTGGTATAACTTTCGTATAGGTGGGGCACCCTGATACAGCACCCAGGGAACCACGGGGGGCACCATGGACGGTAGCGTGGCCACATCTTCAGACACCGGCAAGAAGCGATTCGCCGATCTGGTGCGCCTGCACGCGCAGAAGGCCAAGTTCATCACCCGCGAGCAGGAGATCAAGCTGCTCGAGGAGGGGCTCAACCGCTATGACATGAGCCTGGCGGACAGCCGCAACATCGTGCGCGGGGTGGCCGACGAGATGTCGGTGACGCTGGAGCGCGACGTGAACGTGGCGACGACGGCGATCCTGCGCGGCTTTGCCACCAAGCGGCGCAACAAGGTCCGCAAGGGCGAGTTCGAGCAGGCGGTGGCCTTCTATCGGCTGCAGGCGGAAAGCGCGCTGAGCGACACCGAGATCCGGCGCCGCGTGAAGGCGATCATGGAAAGCCATGACTGGAAGCCCAAGCGCAGCGGCGTCCTGATCCGCTCGCGCCGATGGTACCGCTCCATCAAGATGGATTGAAGCGGGCAAGATGGACTGAAGCGGGCAAGATGGACTGAAGCTGGCAAGATGGGCGGATGCGGGGCGGCATGGGCCGGCCATCCCCCTCTCTATCCACCGAGAGCGCGGTGCGGGCGATGGTGCCGGAAGCGCTGATAGAGCAGCCCGACGACCGCCACCACCCAGAAGCTGAGCTGGTGCAGAAGCCAGTAGCTGGTGCAGATCGCATAGAGCGTCACGAAGGCGGCGGTCACCGTGATCAGGATGCCGCAGAGTGCCGCCCGCGCCGCCTCGCGCGGGGTCCACAGACGGAAGGGCACCAGCACGGTCACCAGGAGCAGCAGCGCATGCACCGAGATGACGATGCGGACCCACAGGGGGGCGTCGTAGGAGCCGAGATAGACCGCCGGGACATGGTCGAGATACGGCAGGAGCCGCGCCTCCAGCATCTCCGGGAAGCCCATGTTCCACGGCCCGTCGACCGAGAAGATGCGGTCGGGCGCGTAGATGTCGCCGCCCGGCGTCGCCCACAGGATGGCCGCCGTCAGCAATATCCCCGATCCCAGCGCCGCCCGGCGCATCGCCGGGACCGCGTGGTACCAGCGCGGCTTGAAGGCGTCGACCGCCTCCGCCACCACGGTCACCATGGCGATCGGCACCAGCACGGCCGCGATGCAGGCCACGACATGCATGAACAAGGCGCCGTTCACCGGGCGGCTCCCTGGCATCGCGTACGACCCCGGGGCGCGGCCGACCGGTGGCGATATTGCATTCGTCCCGCGACCATCACCCCGCCATCATAGAACGATGCGGGCCTAGAGCGATGCCGGGAAATCATCGGCCCAGGCACGACCGGCCGCGACGCGGTCGGCGAACGGCGGTGACGGCCGGCCTCCGCTGCATCGCGCTGTGGGCCTGCATGACGATCCTGGGCCCTCCGCCGGTAGCGGCCGCGCCCGCCACCGCGACCGGAACGGCGACGCCCGCCTGCCGGGTATCGCCGCAAGCGCTCTCGGAGTTCCGTATGGCGGAGGCAGGCCGCATCTCGGCCGATCGGCAGCGCACCGAAGTGCTGGCCCGCCGGATGCTCGGCACCGGCGTGTCGCTTGCCTTCGGCGGGGTGCGCGAGCGGGTGCCGATCTATGGTGATTGGGTCTACGGCTGGGTCGAGAGCTACGTCACCTCCTACGAATTGCTGTTCCGCGGCCTGATCGCCGGCGCCCGGGCGGGCGCGGTGCCTTGGGACGCGGGCGTGCGAGGTGCGGTCGTGGCCGAGATGCGCCGCTCCGTCTTCGATCACTTCGAGACCCTGGTGGTCCGCCCTGCCGAGCTGCCGCAGCGCCTGCAGGCAGAATGGGAAAGCACGGTCTCGGCGACGGAGTCCGAATGGCAGGCCGCGGTCCGGCGCTCGCGCGCGGCGGTAGAGCGATTCCTGGCCGAACATTGCCTGCCACCTGCCGCCCTGCCGCCGGCCAGCGACGCCGCCCCCATTGAGGGGGCCCCCTTGCGCACCCGGGACGCCCGGCCGCTCCACGACGCCAGCCCGATCCAGGGGCTCTACCGCCTCGAGGGCATCGGCGATGCCAATGCCATCTTCCTCCGCTCGACCCGCCCCTTCGGCGCCCGGCTCGCCATCCTGTTGGCCCGCGTCACCGAGGCCGGTTCCGCGGTCGTGCTCGGCACCGGGCTCGGCGTCGGCGCCCTCACCGGCTCGGCCCTCGGCTTCGTCGGCGCGCTGGGGGCGGTGTGGACCCTCGACTGGGCGATCAACCACGGCGACACGCTGCTCCACCGCGAGCAGATGGAGCATGACCTGCGCGACCTGGTGGCCGACATCGAGAAGGAGATGCTGGCGGGGATGCTGGACACGCTTTCCGACGCGCTTGCCGCCAGTGCCGAGGCGGAGATCGCGCGCCTCGACGCGTTGGCTGGGCGATGACGGAACCCGGTGCCGGATCGCGGTCGCCGCCCGGGCGTGATAGCCTGCCGGACGATATGCTGGGCGTTGCGTGGCGGCCCGCGGCGAGGCAGTTCGCGGCGCGGGAGCCGGGGGGAACGGGGAGCCGACGATGGTGACGGAGTCTAAGCGGAGCGATGCGTCCACGGCCGAGCATCGGCCAGCCGCCGCCCCCGGGCCGATCGTCTCCGAACCCGCCGCCGTCCATCCCGCCGCAGCTTCGAGCCTGGCCGGCTGGGCGATGGGCACGGCAGTGGTGGCGCTGGTGCTGGCCGCGGCCTCGCCGGTGTGGGTGCCCTGGCTGCGCAGCGCCCCGGCCCCGGCCCCGGCCCCGGAGGTCATGTCGCCGGCCGAGATCATGCGCACCATCGCCGACCGGACGACGCCCATGGCCGACCGCATCACGGCACTGGAGGCCAGCGTGCAGCGGCTGGCCGCCGCCAACGCCACGTCGGCCGCATCACGCTCCGGCGACATCCGGTCCCTCGCCCTGGCGGGTGCGGTGGCGCAGTTGCGAATGGCGACGATCCGCCCGACGCCGTTCGCGGTCGAGCTGGCCGTGGTGGCGGGCCTCGCTGAGGGCCGGGAGGCGTTCGCGCCGGCGCTGCGTCTGCTGGCGCCCCACGCCGCCACCGGCATCCCGACGACGCGGCAGCTGCGCCAGCGCCTCGCGGACCGGGTCGCGGCCGCCTTGATGGCCGAGGCATCGACCGACGACGTGCCGCTGGTGAGCCAGATGGTGACCTGGTTCGCATCGACCGCGCCCTTCGGCAGCGGCCGGCTGATCCACGACCTGACGATGCCGGCGACGGCTGCCGCCTTGCAGGAGGCCGAGCGCCTGGCCGCCGACGACGACCTGCCGGGCGCGCTGGCCGCCGTCGAGGGGCTGACCGGCTCCGCATCGGCCGAGATGCAGCCCTGGATATCGGCCGTGCGCGCCCGGATGGATGCCGCGCGGGCCACCGACATGCTGGTCCGCATCGCCCTGGCCGAACTGCCGGCCGCGGCGCACTGAAGCCGGAACCGGGGGACGGCGGCGGGTCATGGCGATGTCCGGTGGGCGGTTCGACTATTCGAGCGTGGTCATCCGCTTCCTGTTCAGCCTGTTCTTCGTGCTCGCCGCCTACAACCCGAGCGGCATCTCCTATGCCCACTGGATCCAGACGTCCGGCGAGTTGCCGTTGAAGCTCCTGGTCGGGTTGGTCCTGATCGGGGTCTACACCATCCTGGTCATCGCCACCTGGCGCATGATCGGCCTGTTCGGAATCACCCTGGTGGTCCTCGCCTGCGGCTCGACGGGCTGGCTCCTGTGGGAGCTGGGCATCGTCGACATGGGCAGCGTCAGCGCCATCTTCACTTCACTGTTGGTGATGGTGGCGGTCGTGTTCACCGCCGGGATCAGCTATTCCGGCGTCCATACACGGCTTACCGGAATCCTCCACACGGAGATCAAATAGGCGGGGGGATCAAATAGGTGGGGGGCGAAGTGGGCGTCGGCTTCACCCGGCCCGACGGTCAGCGCGTCAGGACCTGCGCCATCACCCGATTGACGAGCTCGGTGCCGGCCTGGTCGATCGAGATGCGCGCGCGCGCATGGATGATCCAGGTCGCGGCCTGGTTCAGCGCGGCCGCGTCGAGTGGGGCCAGGGCGGCCACGGCCTGGGCCAGCTGGCCCCGCGCCAGGTGCAGCTCGGCCGTCTGCACGGCGGCACGGGCAGCCGTCGGCGGCGGCGGGTCGACCACGCCGAACTTCGACCCGGCCTCCGTCGCCCAGCGGCGCGCGGTGTCGGTCCAGCCATCCTCGCCCGTGGTGGCGCGGGCGACCACCATCGGGGCCAGCGCCTCGAAGGAATGGCGCAGGTCGGTGATCGTCGGGGCGCCGCGGGCGGCGTGGACCAGGAGCTCGCCGATCGGTGCCTCGATCCCGCGCACCCCCTCGCCGATCTGCCGGACATAGGCCAGCTCGCGGCCGAAAGGACGGGCCGTCTGGGTGATTGCCGACAGATGCACGGACGCGCCCAACAGGCGCTCCAGCTTCGCATCGCTGATGCCGGCGCGCAGCTGGGCGGCCGTGGCGGTTTCCTTCTCGACCCGCTCGACCCGCTCGGCCAGCTGTCCGGCCGCACGCCCGATCACGGCCCGCAGGTCGGCGACGGCGGCATCCTGTGCGGCCGCCCGCGCCGCCCGCTCCTGCTCCAGGCGGGCCATCTGCTGGGTCATGCCGGCACGCTGCTCGGCGGCCGACGCCGTCGCCGTCTCGACGCCGGCGACCCGCTCGGCCAGTTGCTCTGTGGTGCGCCCGACCACCGTGCGGAGGTCGGTCACTGCCGTGTCCTGCGACTGCGCGCGGGCGGCCGTATCCTGGGCCAGCCGTTCCATCCGCTCGGCCAGTTCGCCGTCGCCGCGCCCGACCACCAGCCGCAGGTCGGCCAGCGCCGCGTCCTGGGCCTCGGCCCGCGCCGCCATCTCCTGCTCCATGCGGTCCATCCGCTGGGCAAGCGCAGCGCGGGTCTCATCCAGCAGCGCGCGCAATTCGCCGGCGGCCGTCGCCTGCTGCTGCGCGCGGGCGGCCTCGCCCTCATCCAGGCGGGCCACCGTCCGGCGCACCTCCGCCAGGCCCGCGATCTCCTGCTCCAGTCGGTCCAGGCGCTCGGCAACGCGGTCGATCGATGCCTTCAGGCCGGCCTCCACCGCGGCCGCGGCGGCGGCGAGCTGGCGGTCGGCGACGGCGGACGACTGCTCCAGCCGCTCGGTCCGGCGGGTCGCCTCGGCGAACCAGTCGCGGAACGACCGGTCATCCTCCCGGCGGCTCTCGGCCGCCTGGGCGGCCTGCTGCACCCGTTCTTCAAGCTGGCGCCCGAGGCCGTCCACCTGCTCGCGCAGGATCCGCATTTCAGCGGAGAGCAAGCGCACCTGCTGGCTGAGCGTGGGCGCCTGGTTGGAAGTGCCAGGAGCGGCCGTGCCCGAAGTGGACGACTGGGCGATCGCCGGGTGGCTTGCGCCGGCGGCAGCGGTCAGCACGAACAGGGCGGCGACCGCAGCCCGCGCGCCCCTCAGATCCGCCATCCTCGATGCCGTCGCCATCGCCGTCTCCCCCCTTCCGTCCTCCCCCCTCGTGCCCACCCGGCCGGTCAGAGGTCGTCGATCTCGTCGGCATACTCGTCATGCAGCCACAGGCCGGCCAGGCCACCCGCCGCGGCGCCGATCCAGGTGCCGACGGTGTTGCCGATGATCCATTGGCCGGCAACCGCGCCCACGGCAACCGCGGCGACGACCACCGCGACCTGCTTCAGCGTCACGGCTTGCGAAGTTTCGATCTTCGGCGCCGTGATGGTGATCGACGGTGCCGATTGCGCGAACGCCAAGCTCGGCGCCAGGCAGAACAGCATGATCATCAAGATGCGACGCATGGTTAGCCCCTCCAAATGCAGTCGATCCGCCCCACCCCCTATGGGGTAGCCCGGGCCACGATGCCCTCCAAAGGCGTACTTATGAAAGCATCTTGACACCGACCGGTGCGCCACGCCAAGCGCCGCGTGCCGATTGGCGCAAAAACGACGTCCGCCCCGCGAACGGGGCGGACGCACGGCGTGCCCGATCGGCGGCGGGTCAGCGGGTCAGGGGCTTGAAGCGGATGCGGTGGGGCTGGTCGGCCTCGGCCCCAAGACGGCGCTTCCGGTCGGCCTCGTAGTCCTGGTAGTTGCCCTCGAACCACACGACCTGGCTGTCGCCTTCGAATGCCAGGATGTGGGTCGCGACCCGGTCGAGGAACCAGCGGTCATGGGTGATGACCACGGCGCAGCCCGGGAAGTCGGAGATCGCATCCTCGAGTGCGCGCAGCGTGTCGACGTCGAGATCGTTGGTCGGCTCGTCGAGCAGGATGACGTTGGCGCCGGACTTCAGCATCTTCGCCAGGTGGACGCGGTTGCGCTCGCCGCCCGAAAGCTGGCCCACCTTCTTCTGCTGGTCGGGGCCGCGGAAATTGAACAGCGAGACATAGGCCCGGCTCGGCATCTTGCGCCGCCCCAGGTCGATCTCGTCGTTCTTGCCGCTGATCTCCTCCCAGACCGTCGCCTTGCCGTCGAGCGAGTCGCGGGACTGGTCGACATAGCCGAGCTTCACCGTCTCGCCGACGCGGAAGCTGCCGCCGTCCGGGGTCTCCTGGCCGGTGATCATGCGGAACAGCGTCGTCTTGCCGGCGCCGTTGGGGCCGATGATGCCGACGATGCCGCCAGGCGGCATGCGGAAGTTCACGTTCTCGAACAGCAGCCGGTCGCCATAGGCCTTGCGCAGATCGTTGGCCTCGATCACCAGGTCGCCGAGGCGCGGGCCGGCCGGGATGACGATCTGGGCCGTGTCGATCGCCTTGTTGGCGGCCTCCTCGACCAGGGCCTCGAAGGCGTTGATGCGCGCCTTGCTCTTGGCCTGGCGGGCCTTGGGCGAAGCCTGCACCCATTCGAGCTCGCGCTCGATGGTGCGCTGGCGGGCGACCTCGGTGCGGCCCTCCTGCTCCAGCCGCTTCTGCTTCTGGATGAGCCAGCCGGTGTAGTTGCCCTCGTAGGGCAGGCCCTTGCCGCGATCGAGCTCGAGGATCCAGCCCGCGACCTCGTCCAGGAAGTAGCGGTCATGGGTGATGGTCACGACCGTGCCCGGATAGTCCTTCAGGAAGCGCTGCAGCCAGGCGACCGATTCGGCGTCGAGATGGTTGGTGGGCTCGTCCAGCAGCAGCAGGTCGGGGCGCTGCAGCAGCAGGCGGGCCAGCGCCACCCGGCGCCGCTCGCCGCCCGACAGCTTGTCGACCGGCGAATCGCCCGGCGGGCAGCGCAACGCGTCCATGGCGATCTCGACGGTGCGGTCGATCTCCCACCCGTCGGCGTGGTCGATCTTCTCCTGGATTTCCGCCTGTTCGGCGAGGAGGTCGTTCATCTCCTCGTCCGACATCTCCTCGGCGAAGCGGGCGCTGACCTCGTTGAAGCGGTCGAGCAGCGCCTTGGTCGCCGCCAGCCCCTCCATGACGTTGCCCTGGACGTCCTTGGTCGGATCGAGGTCGGGTTCCTGCGGCAGGTAGCCGATGGTCGCCCCCTCGGCCGCCCAGGCCTCGCCGGAATACTCCTTCTCGACGCCCGCCATGATGCGCAGCAGCGTCGACTTGCCGGCGCCGTTGGCGCCGAGCACGCCGATCTTCGCGCCGGGCAGGAAGGACAGCCAGACGTCGCGGAAGACTTCCCGGTTGCCGGGATAGGCCTTGGTCAGGCCCTTCATGACATAGATGTACTGGTACGCGGCCATGCGTCCTCGCGGCGGTCTTGCAGGTCGGTGGGGAAAGTTTCGAAACTTCTAGCCCATCGCCACCGCCGGGCGCAATCGGGGCAGCTTTGGCGGGGCAGCTTTGGCGGGGC
>CAZQOA010000007.1:66820-78472 GCA_964594715.1 uncultured Rhizobiaceae bacterium
CGGGGCAGCTTTGGCGGGGCAGCTTTGGCGGGGCGCCTCAGCGGGCCAGGCCGTCGGCCACCATCTCCGGCAGGGAGCCTAGCGAGCGCAGCACCCGCCGCAACTCGGCACGCCGGCGCCGGTCGAGGCGGGCGAGCTGGATGGAGTTGCCCATCGGCCGGCCCTGGTCGAGGTCCTCCAACTGCTGGTCGAGGACGATGCCGAGGATGGTCTCGAAGCCGTCGAGCAGCATCGCCCGGTCCTCGTCCACGATCCGGCCGGACCGGACCGCGGCATCCAGCCGCTGCGGCGTGCCGGCGGAATGGCTGCCCGCGGCCAAGGCCAGGGTGCGGGCGGCCGCCACGATCGGCATCGTGCCGCCCTTCTTCAGGTCGACCTTGCCGCCGGTCGCGACGATGCGGCCGAAGAGGCCGACCGGCGGCCGCAGGCTCTCGATGTGGGCGGTGAGGAAACGCAGGAAGAGCGGCGATCGCGCGGCGGCCGCCACCGCATCGGCACGCAAGGCGTTGGCCAGGCCGCCGTCGCCGGCGACCGGATGCAGGTCGAAGAAGATGTCGACGTCGAGCAGCGCCTGGCCGTCCTTGGCGGCGATCCAGCCGTCGACCGTCCGCCGCCAGCCCTGGGTATCATGCCGCCACCGGGCCTCGCGGGCCATGACGCCGCCGGTGCAGTAGGGAATCCCGGCGACATCCAGGATATCGGCGATCCGCCGCCCGAACTGGGCGAACCATCCGTCATCGCCCGCCTGGCCGGCATGGATGAGCGCGTTGTCCTGGTCGGGCACCAGGAGGCTTTCTCCGCGGCCGCCCGAGCCCAGCACCAGGAGACACCAGGCGGCGGGTGGCGGGCCATGGTCGGTCGCCATGGCGGCGCCGGCCAGGTCGGCCGCACGCGCGGTCGCCTCGCGCACGGTCGCGCTGATGACGCCGGCCACTTCCAGGGCCGGCACCCCGTCCTGGCGGAGCGCGCGGGCCAGCCCGGGGACCCGCGCCCGTGCCTCGCCGATGGCGCGGGCGTCGCCGGCGGCGGCGATCGCATCGCCGATGACCAGGGAATCCCGGGCCCGCAGGCGCAACACGGCGCGGGCGGAAACCATGCCGACCGCCGTCCCCGTCTCGTCGACCACCAGGAGGTGGCGGATCGCCAGGCGATCCATGCGGCCGAGCGCGGTCGCGACCAGCGCGTCGGCCCGCACCGTCACCAGCGGCGCCGACATGACCTGGGCCAGGGTCAGGGTCAGGGCCGATGCATCGCGTTCACCGATCCGGCGCAGCAGGTCGCGCTCGGTGACGATGCCGACGGGTAGCGGATCGGCGACGACGATCGAGCTGATACCCGCCAGTGCCATGCGCCGGGCGGCCTCGCCCAGCGTCATGCCCGGTGCGGCCGTGACCAGCGGGCCGGTCATCACCTGCCCGACCGTGGTGCGGTAGGCGAAGCCGTCGGCCCGCACCAGGGACCCGGGCTCGCCCCCGGTCACCAGCCGGCCTCCGCCTGGAGGCGGGCGGCGCGCCGGGACCGCCCGGCCAGCCGGGTCAACGCCCCCCAATCGGCCACCCCGAGCGCGGCCAGCCGCGGCAGCAGCCGCTGGTAGATCTCGGCCGCGAGCAACGCGTCGCCAAGCGCGGTATGCCGGCCGGTGATGGTGATCGCCAGCCGCGCCGCCAGCCCCTCGAGATCGAGGTCGGTGCGCCCGGGGTCGAGGGCGTCGGCCAGCCGGAAGAGGCAAAGCGACGGCGGCCGGACCCAGTCCAGCCCGGCCCGCGCGGCCTCTGCCTCGATCACGGCCAGGTCGAAGCCGATATTGTGACCGATCACGACCTTGCCGCGGACGAATTCCGCGACCGCGGGCAGCTGGTCCGCGACCGGCGGTGCGGCGGCGACCGTGGCATCATCGATACCGTGGATGGCGGCTGCCCGCGGCGGGATCGCCACTGGCGGACGCACCAGGAGATCCAGCATCGAGCCGCGATAGAGCCGGGCGCCATCCAGGCGCACCGCGCCGATGGCGACGATATGGTCGCGCGCCGGGACCAGCCCGGTCGTCTCGCAATCGAGGGCCACGGCCGGCAGGTCGGCCAGTGGCGTACCCGGCTCGATCGGCAGCGGCGGCGGCGGCCGGTCATGGAGGTCGAGCGCATGATCCAGGCCCGGCTCCCAGGCGGTGGAAGCGAAGGAGAGGATGGCCCCCTCGAGCCCATCCAGCGCCGTCACCTGCACCGCCAGGCTGCGCCCGCCGACCGCCTCGATCATCACGTCGAGCGGGTGCCCCGCCGCCCGCGCCTGCGCCATCGCCGTCCCGACATCGTCGCGGACCAGCACATCGAAGACACTGGTGCCGGGCACCAGCGAATGCGCGTCGAAGAGGCGCCGGGCGGCCCCATTGGCCAGGCTCACGAGGCCGGTCCCGGTCACCACCAGGATCGGAATCGGCAGCCGGCCGATGACCTGGCCGAGACGGCCGGCAGCACCCTCCGACGCCCGCTCGCGACGCTCCTGCTGGCGCATGGCGTGCAGATCGAGGCCGGCACGATAGGCCGCGGCGACCTCCTCGCCGGCCCCTTCCAGGATGGGCGCGGGCGCGCGCTGACCGGACGCGGCAGCCAGGCCCGCCAGCACCTCCGCCAGCCGCGCCAACGCATCGAAATGGCCCCATGTCAGGGTCGCCGCCACCGTCAATGCGATGGCCGCCGCCCCGGCCGCCAGCACCGCCGCCCAGGGAACGCTATCGACGAGAAAGGCCGCCGCGGCCGAGAGGCCGGCCGCCACGGCGGGCGCCAGCAGGATGATCAGGCGCTGGCGCGCCATGGCCCGGCCACGCGCCCCTGGCCGCGCCAGGATGGTCCGTCTCGATGCCGGTCATGCATCCGCGCCCGTGACCTTGCAATTGAGGGGCGAAAGTTCCGCGATTTTTACCGCATCGTCCCCGACTGGCGCAATCGAGGCTCCCATGATGCCGGGCGAGACGGACTATTGGGTTTCCAAGACCCGCCGCTCCCGCCCCCCGCTACAGCACACTCGGGCGCGGCAGCGGCGGGGTGTCGGGCAGCGGGATGAACTCGTCATGGTCGAGGTCGGGGAGCTTCATCCGCCCGGCACGCCAGTCGGCCTTGGCCTGCTCGATCCGCTCCTTCGACGACGAGACAAAGTTCCACTCGATGAAGCGCTCGCCCACGGGCTCGCCACCGATCGCCATGAGGATGGCCGGCTCGGTCGCCTTCGCCTGGACGGGGACGCCGGCCGCGAAGACGGCCATCTGGCCGGCACGCAGCGCCTGGCCGCCGATCTCGACCCGGCCGGCGACGACATAGGCCGCCCGCTCCGGGACATCCTGGGGCAGTGCCACCCGGGCGCCTGCATCCAGCTCCCAGTGGAGATAGAAGAGCGGCGAGTGGGTGCGCACCTCGGCCCGCATCCCCAGGGCCTCGCCCGCGATCAGGCGGCCGCGGGCACCACCCTCGGCGAAGGCCGGCAGCGCGGCCTGGCCATAGTGGAAGAAGGCGGGATCGGTCTCCTCGTCCGCCTTCGGCAGCGCCACCCAGGCCTGGATGCCGTGCAGCGGTCCGCCCTCGGCCCTGGTTTTCTCGAAGCGCTCGGAATGGGTGATGCCGCGCCCGGCGGTCATCCAGTTCACCTCGCCCGGGCGGATCGCCTCCTCCGACCCGACGCTGTCGCGGTGCATGATCTCGCCCTCGAAGAGATAGGTCACCGTCGACAGGCCGATATGCGGGTGCGGCCGCACATCCATGCTGCGCGGCATCCCGGGCGCGAATACCGACGGCCCCATATGGTCGAAGAAGACGAACGGGCCGACCATGCGCCGCCTGGCATAGGGCAGCACGCGCCCGACCTCGAAGCCGCCGCCGATGTCGCGGCGGCGCTGGTCGATGATGAGTTCGATCATGGCCGGCCTCCCAGGAAATCCAGGCTGGGAGAGTCGCCGCAATCGGGCCGGTCGTCCAGCGTTCCAGCCCCGCGGCTATGCCGACATCACGATCGCAGGTGCAGTTCCATCAGGATCTCCCGCCCCATCATCCCCCGTTCGACGAAGCCGGCGGAGCGGTAGAGGGTGATCGCCGCGACATTCTCCGGATGGACGCCGATCCGCAGCAAGGGTGCCGCCGGCCAGCTCGCCCGGATCTGAGCGATCGCGGCGGCCAACGCGGCGCGGCCATAGCCCCGTCCCTGGCGGCGCCGGTCGACCATCAGCCGGTAGATCCAGGGGCAGCCATCCTCGTGGTCGAGGGCCCACATGACGAAGCCGACCAGCACGGCACCGTGGCGCACCACCCGCGGCACGCATTCCGGCAAGGCGTAGGCCAGCGCCAGCGAGGCCGCGTTGTCGGCGACGAAGCCACGCTGGTCACGGCCGGTGCGGAGCGCCAGCACCTGGTCGAGATTGCCGCGGACGACCGGCTCCAGCAGGACCACCGGGCCGCGCTTCATCCGCCGCGCTTCATCCACGCAGCGCCAGCATCTGGTCGAGATAGCCGTCGGGGTCGATCGCGACGTCGATGAGCGCCGGCCCGGTGCCCGACAAGGCCGACCGCAGGGCGGCGCGATAGCCGTCGACATCCCGCGCGCGATAGGCGCGCAGGCCCAGCCCCTCGGCCACCCGGGCGAAGTCGACCGGCCCGAGCAGCACGCCATCCTGCGGCATCTGGCGATGCTGCTGCTTGATGTCGATCAGCGACAGCGAGGCATCGTTGAAGACGATGACCACGATACGGGCACCCGTCCGGGCGGCGGTGGCGAGCTCGCCCAACCCCATCGCCAGGCCACCGTCGCCGGTGAAGGCAAGGACCGGCCGGTCGGGCTCGGCCAGGGCGGCGCCGATCGCGGCCGGCACCGCGAACCCCATCGTCGAGAGGCCGTTGGAGATGAGCAGGTCGCGCGCCCGGCGCGCCCGCCACAGGGCCGTCGCCGAAAACATGTGCGCCCCGGCATCGACCGTGGCACGGGCATCCAGCCCCAGCTCGTCCGCGGCCTGCTGCGCCAGCGTGACCACCGCCGGCGGCGTCACCGCACCGGCACCGGTCCAGGCCAGGCGTGCCGCCATCTGGTCGCGATGGCCGGCGATCTCGGCCGCCGTCCATTGTGACGAAGTTGCCGCATCGGCCAATGCCGCCATGGCTTCGCCAGAGGCCCCGTAGAGGCCGGCTGCCGGCTCCACATAGCGGAGCGGGAACGGGATGCGGGCGATCTCGATCGCCGGCGCGGCATAGCGCCAGGGCTGCGGGATCAGCTCGACGGGATCGAGGCCGGCCAGGATCAGCAGGTCCGCCGTGGCCACGCACGCCGCCTCCAGCGAGCCGCCGGTGAAGAGGCCGACATAGGCCGGGTCGTCGTCGGCCACCACGCCCTTCGCCTTGTAGGTGACCAGGGCCGGGCACCCGGCGGCAGCCACGAGACGGCGCACGGCGCCGGCCAGCGCCGGGTCGGCCGCCGCCTCCAGGCCGCAGATGACGACCGGGCGGCGGGCGCCGCGCAGCAAGGCGACCGCCGCCGCGCGCGCGCCGTCATCCAGCGCCGGTGGCGTCGCCGGCGCCATGTCGGCCGGGGCGATCGGGCGGCGGGCGGCGTCGGCCGTCACGTCGAAATGAACGACGCCGGACGGGGCGGCCATGGCGCGATCGATCAGGCGCTCTATCTCGGCGGCGGCGTCCTCGCCCTGGAGCCGGGTCGACCCCTTGGCGACGGGCGCCAGCAGGGCGGCATGCTCGTAGAACTGATGGGTGACAAAGCGGCGATGCTCGGCCGAGAAGCCATCGGAGACGACGCACAGCGGCGCCCGCTCCAGGGCCGCGCAGGCGATGCCGTTCACGGCGTTGGCCAGGCCCGGCCCGCGCGTCGTCAGCACCACGCCGGGTGTGCCAGTCACCTCGGCCGTGGCCAGCGCCATCAGGGCGGCGCCGGTCTCGTGGCGCGCCAGCACGAACCCGATGCCGCGGTCGGCCGCGCGGGCGATCACGTCCAGGCTGGTTTCCCCGCCCGGCACGCCGAAGATGCGGCGCACGCCCCGGCGGGCAAGGGAATCGATCAGGGCGTCGAGCGGTGTCATCGGCGGGCGATATCCAAGGTTTTGCGTGTTGCGGGCGACCCCCGGCTGGGGTCCGATCGCAGCCTACAGCCGATTCCGGGAAAGGGGAGACATCGGATGGCGCGGACGACCCGAAACCTCCTGTCCGCCCCAGAGGCGGGGCCGCAGGCCCAATTTGGGGCAGGGCCGCAGGCCGAATATAGCGAGAATCTGCTGGCCGGTGCCGGCATTCGCCTGGAGCGCATCCTTTCCCTTGGGCAGGCATCGCCCCCGGGCTTCTGGTACGACCAGCGCGAGGCGGAATGGGTCATGGTGCTGTCCGGCCGCGCCCGCCTCGCGATCGCGGGCGAGGCGGCGGACCGGCAGATGGGTCCGGGCGACGCGGTCTTCCTGCCGGCCGGTTGCCGGCACCGCGTCGCCTGGACCGACCCCGGTCAGCCGACCATCTGGCTCGCCCTCTTCATCGATCCCGCACTGGCCCCCAGGGAAGGCTGACCTCAGCCCTTCGGGCGGTCCGGCCAGAAGCGGACATGCGGGCGGGCGAGGCCGCCGGCGACGCCGATCGGCGTCCCGTCGGCGCGCCAGCAGGCAGCCCCCGTCAGCGTCCCGTCGGCGCCGAAGCCAATCGCGTTCATGCCGCCGGCGACATGCGGCATGGCGGCGACCGCATGGCCACGGGCGGCCAGCGCATCGCGGACGGCTTCCGGCACCGCGTCCTCCACCTCGACCGGGCCGCCCTGGGTCCACAGGCGCGGCGCCTCCACCGCCTCCTGCAACGCCATGCCATGATCGACCAGGTTGACCACCGCCTGCATGGCCGAGCCGAAGATGCGCAAGCCGCCCGGCAGGCCCAGCGCAAAGGCCGGCTTGCCGTCCTTCAGCACGATCAGCGGCGACATCGAGCTGGTGACCCGCTTGCCCGGCGCGATCGACTGGGTGAAGCCCGGGTGCGGATCGAACAGGTACATGTAGTTGTTGGGGATGATGCCGGTGCCCGGCACGACGAAGCGGGCGCCGAACAGGCTGTTGATGGTCTGGGTGGAGGCCACCACGTTGCCGGCGCCGTCGGCCACCGTCAGATGGGTGGTGTTGGCCGATTCCGACGAGACGACCCCCGACCCCCAGACCTGGGCGCGGGCCATGTCGATGCGGCCGCGCCGTTCGGTGGCATAGGCCTTGTCGATCAGGCGCTCGACGGGAACCGGGGTGAAGGCGGGGTCGGCGGTCGCCGCCTTGCGGTCGGCGAAGGCGATCTTCAGCACCTCGGCCAGCAGGTGCAGCGTATCGACCGAACCGAAGCCCTTGGACCGGATGTCGAACCCCTCGAGGATGTTCAGCATCTGTACGATATGCACCCCGCCGGAGGATGGCGGCGGCGGGCCGATCACCTCGTACCCGCGATAGGTGCCGCGCACCGGCTGGCGCTCGATCGTCGCATAGCCGGCCAGGTCCTGCATCGAGAGGATGCCCCCGGCCCGCGCCATGTGGTCGGCGACCGCCTGCCCGATCGGCCCGCCATAGACGGCACCCGGACCGTCCTTGGCGATGGTCCGCAAGGTCTCGGCATAGTCGCCCATGACGAGGCGGGTACCGGCCGCGATCGGCGCGCCGCCGGGCAGGAACAGGCGTGCGATCTCCGGGTCGCGGGCAAGGTCGGGTGCCGCATCGGAGGCGCATTCCCACAAATAGGGCGTCGTGCGGAACCCCCGCGAGGCGTGGCGGATGGCCGGCTCCATGATGTCGGCCAGCGGCATCGTCCCGAAGCGCTCCACCGTCTCGCACCAGGCCTTCAGGTTGCCCGGCACGCACACCGCCTTGGGGCCGACCGCATTCTCACGGCCCTCGGTATCGAGGTAGTTCGGCAGCACGTCGGAGACCGGGCGGTAGAGGTCGGGCGTGGCCGCGGCCGGCGCATAGGCCTGGCCGTCGATCACCCGGTGGGTCCCGTCGGCGAGACGGATATGCGCCATGCCGCCGCCGAGGATGCCGACCATCATCGGCTCGACCACGGTCAGCGTGAACAGCGAGGCGATGGCGGCGTCGATGGCGTTGCCGCCCGCCGCCAGCATCTCCGCCCCCGCGGCCGAGGCCAGCGGGTGGTTGGTCACGACCATGCCGCGCGTGCCGGCGGCCGGGCGCTTCTCGCAGGCAAAGTCCGTCCCGGCGCGGGCGCGCCAATTCTCGGTCATCGGTAACTCCGTTCGGAAGAGGCTGGTCGGGCGAGCAGAAGGTCAGGCAGGTAGGCGGAAATGGAAGGATTTGGGGCGGGTGAGCTGTTCGTAGCCGCACAGCGACAGGGTGCAGCCGCGGCCGGAATCCTTGACGCCGGTCCAGGCAAGCGCGGGGTCGAGATAGTCGCACCGGTTCATGAACACGGTCCCGGTCTCGATCCCGTCGCCGATCGCCGCGGCGGCCTCGGCATCGCGGGTGAAGATGGCCGCGGTCAGGCCGTAGCGGCTGTCGTTCATCAGGCGAAGCGCCTCGGCATCGTCGGCCACCTTCATGATGCCGACGACCGGGCCGAAGCTTTCCTCGCGCATGACCCGCATCCGGTGGTCGACGCCGACCAGGACCTGCGGCGCCAGGTAGGGGCTGCCGGGCCGGTCGGCGGCGAAGCCGGCCGGATCGACCAGCGCCCGGGCCCCTTGCGCCACGGCCTCGGCGGTCTGCGCGCGGACGAAATCGGCGGCCGAGGTGCGCACCATCGGCCCAAGGTTGATGGCGGCATCGGTCGGGTCGCCCAGCTTGTACTGCCGGGTCAGCGCGACGGCGGCCTCCACGAAGCGGTCATGGACCCGGGCATGGACATAGATGCGCTCGATCCCGCAGCAGGACTGGCCGGAATTGAAGAAGGCCCCGTCGACCAGGGTTTCCACCGCCTGGTCGAGATCGGCGTCGGCGCGGACATAGGCCGGGTCCTTGCCGCCCAGCTCCAGCCCCGCGCCGGCGAAGCGGTCGGCGAGCGCGCGCTGCACCGCAGCCCCGCCGGCAACCGAGCCGGTGAAGCAGACGAAGGCGACCCGCGGGTCGCGCATGGTCCGCTCCGCGTCGGCGTGCGAGAGGTGGAGATGCTGGAAGACGCCGGCGGGCAGCCCCGCCGCCTGCATCGCCTGGGCATAGCGCTCCGCCACCAGGGGCGTCTGGTGGGAATGCTTCAGGATCACGGTGTTGCCCGCCGCCAGGGCCGGGATGATGGCGTTGACCGAGGTCAGGAAGGGGTAGTTCCAGGGCGCCACGACGAAGACGACGCCCAGCGGATCGCGGCGGATCCAGCGGTCGAAGCCGGCCTTGCCGGTGGGCCGCATGTCGGCCAGCGCTTCCGGCGCGGCCGCGATCATGTGGCGGGCGCGCTCCTCGAAGCCACGCAACTCGCCGGGCGACTGGCTGATCGGGCGGCCCATCTGCCAGGTCAGCTCCTCGGCCGCCCCCTCCTTGCCACCGAGCAGCGCATCGACCGCCAGCAGCAGCAGTTCCTGGCGCCGGGCGAGCGGCGTCGCCTTCCAGCCGGCGGCCGCACCGGCGGCAGCGGACAGGGCGCGCTCGATATCCGCCGCCCCGCCCAGGGGCCGCTCGCAATAGACCCGGCCATCGACCGGGCTGATCGTCCTCAGGATTTCCGCCATTTCCCCGCCCACCATCCACTCGGGCCGGTCGCGCCGGACCGGCACGCGATGTTAATGGACGATGGACGGTCGCACCATGCGCAAGGTGGAGCGCAGGACCGCCGCCAGCATCATCGCGGCGCCGGCGGCGAAGACGTACCAGGCCGGGCGGAAGCCGAACTCGATGTCGAGATTGGCCGCCAGCACCAGCAGCGGATCGGCGCCGGTCGCGGCCCAGATCCAGGTCGCCTCGCCCAGCGCCGTCAGCAGCGCCACCGCGACCGACAGCAGCAGCAGGCGCAGCGGCCGGCGCCCGATATCGAGGCGGCGCGAAAGCAGGCGATAGGCCATCAGCCAGGCGAACAAAGCCGCCAGGATGGTCGGTTCCGTCTCCGGCAGCTTGAACTGCATCGCCTGGTGCAGGATGGCGAGCCCGCCCGCGACATAGGCCGCCTTGTGCAGCAGGCGCCAGCGCCGCCCGCCCAGGCGCTTGACCATCGTATCGGTCGAGGTCGCGGCCAGCACCGCCAATAGCGCCAGCGTGACGAAGCCGATGGTGAGATAGGTGCGCAGCACGATCTCCGACGCCACCCGCAGCAGGTCGAACTTCTGGTCGAGGAGGTAGGCCCCGATATGCAGGGCGGCGTAGGCGAAGGCGGCCACCCCGACCATTCGCCGGACCAGCATGATCTGCGGCCAGTCGAGGATGCGGCGGAGCGGCGTGATCGCCAGCGACAGCACCAGGATGCGGATGGCCCAGGCGCCCGTCTCCTCGATCAGGAACTCGGTCGCGAGTGCCGAGAAGCGGCCCAGCGCCAGTTGGACGATGATCCACAGGCCGGGCAGGACGAGGCCGGCCAGGGTCACGGCCTTGACGGCGGATACCCGCCCCGCCCGGTCCCGCCAGGGGACCATCGGCAGTCGAAGCGGCCGGTCGGCGGACTGTAATCGGGGGAAGGTGCGAATGGTCATGGGGAATCTTCTAGCCGCCCCCCGGCCGGCCCGCACCTCACGCCCGATCACGTTCCCGTCGGCGCCGACCTCGATCGCGTATTCGCGTCGGTTGGCGATCGATGCGGGCGGCCGACATCTCGAAGTCGAACGTCATCCCGCATTCCTCGACCGTACCGCTGATCGGGGCCGTCGCCATCGGGTTGGCGGCGCAGGCGAGCGGGATATGGCCCTCGCCCGCGAACAGTCCCGAAGTGGCGTCGAGGCCCACCCAGCCGGCGCCGGGCAGGTAGACCTCGCACCAGGCATGGAGGTCGGCGAAGTCGCGATCGGGGCCGGAGGGGCCATCCGGCGCCTGCATGTCCGGCTTAAGCTGGATCAGGTAGCCGGAGGCGAAGCGCGCGGCCAGGCCCAAATGGCGCAGCAGCTGCACCAGCAACCATGCCGAATCGCGGCACGATCCCGCCGCCCGCTCCAAGGTCGCGTCCGGCGCCTGGATGCCGGGCTCCAGGCGGCGGAGGTAGGCGATGTCGCCCGCGACCTTGGCGTTGAGGCCGAAGAGAAACCCAGCGGTGTGCATCTCTTCCCGCGACACCGAGGCCAGGTAGTCCCTGAAACGGGGCCCGCATTCGGCGCGGCGCAGACAGGGCTGCAGGTCCTCCAGCAGGTCCGGCGCATAGGTGAAGGGAAAGGTCCCGGCCGCCGGCTCCAGCAGGAAGTCGAAGGGGTTGATCGTTGCCAGCTCGGCCACGAGGTCGACCGCAACGGTCAGATGGTCGGCCTTCGCGGGGAAGACGACGCGCGCCAGCCAGTTCGACTGCGGGTCCTGATACCAGTTGAGGAGATGCTCGCCCGGATCGACCGTCAGCGAATAGGTCAGGATCGGCGTGCGGCAATGGGGTGCCGGCCGCAGCCGGACCACCTGCGGCCCCAGCCCGACCTGGCGGTCATAGCGGTAGCGGGTGACGTGGCGGATGGCGGCCCGGATCGTCATGGGCGCCAAGTATGGAACGTGGCCGGCATCGACCCTACCGGAAACTGCGGGGCCGAACCCGCATC
>CAZQOA010000007.1:78572-98605 GCA_964594715.1 uncultured Rhizobiaceae bacterium
TATGGAACGTGGCCGGCATCGACCCTACCGGAAACTGCGGGGCCGAACCCGCATCATCCATGCCGTGTGGAAAGCGACCCTAGACGGAAAGCGCGATCTGCTGCCGGCGAGACTTCATGGTTCGTCCGCCTCGCCATCCAGAGAAGCAGGCGCGCTGGGCTTGCGAGGAGCCGGTCGCCCCCCTTGCCTCAGCGCGCAGGCGTCGCCTGCGTCGCCATCGTCCATTCGTCGGCGCGCGGCGCATAGGCGATGCCCTTGCGGGTGGCGACCGCGGTCATCTGGGTATGCAGCGCGATGACCGCCCCGTCCTCGACGGCGGCCCGCATCGCCCCCTGCATCAGGGACTGGCGCCGCTCGCGATCCATCGTGGTGGTCGCCTCCTCGATCCGGCGGTCGACCTCGGCCGAGGCGTAGGCGCCGAAATTATAGGCGCCGTAGCCGCGGGTGGGATCGATCGAATGGAGGAGGCCGGTCAACGACCCGGAGGAATCGCCGGTCGACGAGCTGCCCCAGCCGAGCAGCATCATCGGCACCTCCGACTTGCCGGTGCGGGCCTTGGTGAAGAAGACGTTGGAGGGGTAGGTCTCGACCTTCATGGCAAGGCCGATGCGGGCCCACATCTGGGCCATCGCCTGGCAGATCGCGGCGTCGTTGACATAGCGGTCGGTGGTGCAGGCGACGGTCATGCCGAAGCCGTCCGGCCAGCCCGCCTCGGCCAGCAGCGCCTTGGCCCGGTCGGGCTCGTAGGCCGGGACCGCGATGCCGGGATCGTAGCCGAAGAAGCCGTCCGGCACGAGCTGGCCGGCCGGGGCGGCGAACCCTTCCATCACCCGCTCGACCACGGCCGTGCGATTGATCGAGATCGAGAGCGCGCGGCGAACCCGCGCGTCGCGCAGCGGGTTGCGGTCGAGCGGCTGGCCGGCCTTGGTGGTCAGGCCGGGCAGCGTGTCGGCGCCGACATTGGGCACGAGGTAGATGACCCGGTCGGACGGCCGGGTGAAGAGGCCGGTCCTGGCATCGGTGCGCAGGCGCGGCAGATCGGCCGTCGGCACATAGTCGATCATGTCGACGTCGCCCGCCAGCAGCGCTGCCACCCGCGCCGCGGCGTTGGAGATGAAGCGGAAGGTGACCTTGTCCCAAGCCGGTGTGGGCCCTCGATAGTCCGGGTTGCGGGCCAGCTCCAGCTTCTCGCCGCGGGCATAGCGCACGAACTTGTAGGGGCCGGTGCCGATCGCCGCCTTGCCCGACGCGAAGTCGGCCGGGGTCGCGTCGGCCGCGGCCTTGTGCGAGACGATCGACATGATCGTGAACTGGTTGGGCAGGATCGGATTGGGCTTGTCGGTGCGGAAGATGACCGTGTAGGGGTCCGGCGCCTCGGTCGCCACGACGGAGCGGAGCGCACCCGTGTAGGCGCTGGGATTGTTCGCCAGGGCCGGCACCCGGCGCACGGTGAAGAGCACGTCCTCGGCGGTGAACTCCTGCCCGTCATGGAAGCGGACGCCGCGCCGCAGCTTGAACTCCCAGGTGGTGTCGTCGATCGGGCGCCAGCTTTCCGCCAGCCCCGGCACCGGCTGGGAATTGATGTCGCGGGCGACCAGCGGCTCGAACATGTGCTGGGCGTAAGCCATGTTGGTCGAGAGATAGAGGAAGTGCGGGTCGATCGAGGGATCGAAGCGCGCGCCGACGGTGAGGTCGGCGGCCGCGGCGGGCCCGACCAGCGATGCCGCGACGATGGCACCCGCCAGCAACTTCCTCATGATACCTCTCCTTTTCCGGCCGGACGCCAGACCTGGCGCGCCACCCGCATCCAGTTGCCGCCCAGGATCTTGCGCACGTCGTCGTCGCCGTAACCCGCCGCGGACAGGGCGTCGGTCACCGCCGGCACCTGCTCGGGCTGGAAGAATTGCGGCACCCGGGCGCGGTCGTAACCGCTGCCGGTCGGGTAGCGGGCCGCGGTGCCGCGGATAAGGACGTTGGTCAGCGTTTCCGGGTCGTAGACGAAGTCGAGCCCGAGCCCGACATGGTCCGGCCCGACCAGGTCGAGGCAGTAGCGCAGGTGGCGCATGAACAGCTCGACCGTGGGCGGCCCGCCCAGGAAGAGGTCGAGGCCATTGATGCCGACGACCCCGCCCGACGCCGCCGCGGCGCGGATCTGGTCGTCGCGGATATTGCGCTCGTGCTCGAAGACTGCCCGCGGATTGGAATGGGAGAAGACGACCGGCGCCGTCGATGCCTCGATCGCATCCATCGAGCTGCGATGGCCGACATGGGTCACGTCGACGATCATGCCGACCCGGTTCATTTCCGCGACCAGGGCCATGCCGAACCGGCTGAGGCCGGCATCGGTGCGCTCGTGGCAGCCGTCGGCGGCCATGTTGCGCATGTTGTAGGCGAGCAGCATGTGGCGGATGCCGAGATCGTAGAAGAGCGCCACGTTCTCGAGCCTGCCTTCCAGCGGGTTGCAGCCCTGGAAATGGAAGGCGACCGCCAGCTTGCCCTCTCGCTTCGCCCGTTCCACGTCGTCGGCGACGTCGACCAGGACGAAGTCGTCGGGCCGCTCCAGGAAGAAGCGCCGCTCCTTGGCGATCGAGGCCATGGCCTCGGCGAAGGACGTGCGGTCCTGGGCCACCGTCAACGAGACCATGGAATAGCCGGCGGCGCGCAGCCGATCGAGGGTGCCGGGTTTCAGCTCGGCGCGCTGCGCGTAGTCGCCCCACGGCATGGTCATGTCGACCACGACCGCCCCATGATGCAGCGAAGACAACCCGTTGGCCGTAACAGGCACCGATGCAATAGCGCTCATCGCCGCTCCTCGTTATGGTGAAACCGTACAGTACTGTATGGAACCCCGGCAAGGGTGCTTCCGGAGGGAGAGATCATGTCGGACAGCGCCAAAGGTTCCCCCGCCTGGGCCCGGAGCCCCGCCGACTACCTGGCGGGCCGGCCCAGGACCGACGCGGGCGCCATCGAGCGCCGGTCGCTCTATGTGGCCGCCCGCGACGGGGTGCGGCTGGCCGTCGACATCCACCTGCCGGCAGGAGCGGCGGCGGTCCCTCGGCCGACCATCGTCCTCTTCACCCCCTACTACCGCCGCTTCCGCCTGACCGAGGGCGCGCCCGGGCACACCGAGGCCAGCCCCAGCTACGCCGTCTATCGCGACTTCTTCGTGCCCTACGGCTATGCGGTGGCGATCGTCGACGTGCGCGGGACCGGGGCGTCGTTCGGCGCGCGCGAAGGCTTCCGCTCGCCGACCGAGCGGCTGGATTATCACGACGTGGTCGACTGGATCGCCCGCCAGCCCTGGAGCGACGGGCGGGTCGGCATCACCGGCATCTCCTATGTCGGGGCGGCGGCCGACTTCGCGGCCTCGACCGCGCATCCGGCGATCAAGGCGGTGATGCCCACCTTCTCCGTCTGGGACACCTGGGGCGACATGTTCTATCCGGGCGGCCTGCTGTTCACCGGCATGATCGGCGGCTATGGCCGGATGATCGAGGCGCTCGACCTCGACCGGCGCGACGTGCTGCAGGAGTTCCCTTATTTCGCCGGTCCGCACTATGCCGGGCCGGCACCGGTCGACGACGATCCCGACGGCCGGGAGGTCGCAGCAGCGATCGCCGAGCACGCCGCCAATTTCGACACCACCGCCTTCGTCTGCCAGCTGCAGAGCCGCGACGCCGCCTTCGGCCATGATCCGGATTTCCGCGCGACCACGGTGGCGCCGCGCACCTACCTGGGCGGCATCCCGCCCGGCCTGCCGCATTATGGCGTGTCCGGCTGGATGGATGGCGCGGCCTACACCAACGGCGCGGCCGGCCGCTTCCTCGCCCTGCCCGGCCCGGACAAGCGGCTGCTGCTGGGGCCGTGGGACCATGGCGCGCGCACCAATGTCAGCCCGGGCCGCGTCGGCGCGCGCCCGCGCTTCGAGATGCACGCCGAGATGCTCCGCTTCTTCGACGAGCATCTGGGCGGCCGCGACACCGGCCTCGCCGGCGAGCGGCCGGTGCATTACTTCACCATGATCGAGGAGGCGTGGAAGGCCGCCGACACCTGGCCGCCGCCAGAGGCAGCGCCGCAGCGCTGGTACCTGGCCGACGGGTCCGCCCTGTCGCCCGACGCCCCCATCGTCGCCGGGGCCGATCGCTACCGCACCGACCAGGGCATCGGCACCGGCACCAACACCCGCTACGAGCGCATCTCCGGCCAGCCGGTCGAGGAATATTACGGCGACTGGCATGGCCGCGACCAGCGGATGGCGGTGTGGACCAGCCCGCCGCTCGACCGGCCGATGGAGGTGACCGGCCATGGCGTCGCCCGCATCTGGCTGGCGTCGGAGGCGCGGGACGCCGGGATCATCCTCTATCTCGAGGATGTCGACCCGGATGGGCATACGCGCTACGTCACCGAGGGCATGCTGCGCGCCCTCTTCCGCAAGACCGCCCCGCCGCCGGCGGACTATCCCCATGTCGGGCCGTGGCATCCGAGCGGTGCGGCCGATGCCCAGCCCTTGCAGCCGGGGGAGCCGGCGCTGCTGGAAATCCAGCTGATGCCGACCTCGTGGCTGTTCGGCCCGGGCCACCGCGTCCGCCTGGCGCTGGCGGCGGCCGACCGCGATCACCTGGCCCGGCTGCCCTTCGGCAAGTCGCCCTTGCTGACGATCCTGCGCGAACCGGGCCGGGCCTCCTCGCTGACGCTGCCGGTGATGCCGCGCAGATGATCGGGCATCTCGAAGCCGGTGAGCACGCGATAATAGTAGGGCACCAGGTCGAAGCGCCGGGTGCGCGGCTCGCGGATCGCCAGGGCGTAATAGCCGACCTGATGGAAGTAGGTGACGCGGGCGCGCACGAAGGCATCGGTGTCGGCATAGCCGAGGTCGGCGAAGATCCCCGCCAGCAATGCGACGCGCCGCTGGTCGATGCGGGCGACCGCCGCCGCCGCCGCCGGATCGTGGCGCGCCCAGTCGCGCACGGCGGCGTCATAGGCCGGGCTGAAGGCGACCTCGTCGATCCACAGGCGGATCAGGGCGGCCAGCCGGGCATGGCCGTCCGCCCCCGCCTGGGCCACCGCTTGCTCCATCGGGGCGGTGTTGGTCGCCTCCCAGTGGGCGAGCAGCGCTGACAACAGTTCCGCACGGCCGGTGAAGTGCCAGTAGAAGCTGCCGCGCGTCACCGACAGGTCGGCCGCCAGGTGGTCGACCTTGACCGACGCGATGCCGCCCGCCACCAAGGCGCGGCGCGCGGCATCCACCCAGTCGCCCCGGGCGAGGGGGCCGTCGCGGCGGAACCCGCCGCGCCCGCCGCCTCGCGCCCCTGCCGCCTTGCGGACCATCGTCGTTCCCTTCGTCCTGCGGCTGCCATACATTCTTGTACGGAAACGGAAAAGCCCTTGTCCCGCATCGCCTACTCTGCCCTTTCCCTGCTGCGCCAGGGCTTCGCCCGCCATCGCGGATGGCAACCGGCATGGCGGATGCCGGAGCCGAAGAGCCATTACGCCGCCATCATCGTCGGCGGCGGCGGCCACGGGCTGGCGACCGCCTACTACCTCGCCCGGAACCACGGCATCACCGATGTCGCGGTGCTGGAGAAGGGTTGGCTCGGCGGCGGCAATACCGGGCGCAACACCACGGTGGTGCGGTCCAACTATTATTTTCCCGCGAGCGGTGCCCTCTACGACCTTGCGCTCCGGCTCTATGAGGGCCTGTCGCGGGAGCTCGACTTCAACGTCATGCTATCGCAGCGCGGCATGCTGATGCTGGCCCACAGCCACCACGACATGGAGTTCGCGCGGCGCACCACCAATGCGATCCGGCGCAACGGCATCGACTGCCAGCTGCTCGATCGCGATGCAATCGCCCGGCGGGTGCCGATCCTGGACCTGTCCCCGGATGCGCGCTTCCCCGTGCTCGGCGGCTACCGCCAGGCGCGCGGCGGGGTCGCCCGCCACGACGCCGTCGCCTGGGGCTATGCGCGCGCGGCCGACCGGCTGGGGGTCGACATCATCCAGAACTGCGAGGTCGGCGACTTCCTGATCGAGGGCGGCCGCGTGGTCGGCGTCGAGACCTCGCGCGGCACCATCCGCGCCGACCGGGTCGGCCTGGCGGTCGCGGGCCATTCGGGCGTGCTGGCGGCCAAGGCCGGCTTCCGGCTGCCGATCACCAGCTATGCCTTGCAGGCATTCGTGTCGGAGCCGGTGAAGCAGATCCTGGACGAGGTGGTGCTGTCGCCGGCCACCGGCGTCTATGTCAGCCAGTCCGACAAGGGCGAGATGGTGGTCGGCGGCGCCCTCGACCTCCATCCGTCCTATTCGCAGCGCGGCAACCTGCCGGTGGCCGAGAATGTGCTGTCGGGCCTGGTCGCCATGTTCCCCTGCTTTGCCAACCTGCGCCTGATGCGGAGCTGGGCCGGCATCGTCGACGTCGTCCATGATTCCAGCCCGATCATCGGTCGAGCCCCGGTCGACGGGCTGTTCCTCGATTGCGGCTGGGGCACCGGCGGCTTCAAGGCGATCCCGGCCGGCGGCACCCTCCTCGCCCATGTCATGGCGACCGGCGAGGACCATCCGATCGGCCGCCCCTTCGGCCTGGAGCGCTTCGCCACCGGCGCGCTGGTCGACGAGGCGGCGGCTTCCGGGATCGCCCACTGATGCTGCTGATCCCCTGCCCCTGGTGTGGCCTGCGCGACGAGCCGGAGTTCCGCTGCGGCGGCGAAAGCCACATCGTCCGCCCCGACCCCGACGCCGCCGGCGACGCCGAATGGGCCGCCTACCTGTTCGACCGGCGCAATGCGAAGGGGACCAGCTTCGAGCGCTGGCACCATCGCCATGGTTGCGGCCGCTGGTTCAACGTCGCCCGCGACAATGTCAGCCACGAGATCCTGGCCGTCTATGGCATGACCGACCCCAAGCCGGAGCTGGGCCCATGACCGGCTTCCGCCTGCCCGAGGGCGGCCGCATCGACCGCGACCGGCCGATCGACTTCCGCTTCGAGGGCCGCCGCTACCAGGGGTTCCGCGGCGATACGCTGGCGTCGGCCCTGCTGGCGAACGGCGTCTCCATCATCGGCCGCAGTTTCAAATACCACCGCCCGCGCGGGCTCTTCTCCGCCGGGCCGGAGGAACCCAACGCCATCATCCAGCTCGGCCCCCGCCCCGACCTGAAGGCGACCCAGGTGCGGCTGGAAGAGGGGCTGGTGGCAGGGCCGGTCAATTGCTGGCCCGGCACCCGCTTCGACCTGGGGGCGGCGATCGGCCTGGCCCGGCGCTTCCTGCCCGCCGGCTTCTATTACAAGACCTTCAAATGGCCGGACTGGAACTGGTGGGAGCCGATCGTCCGGCGCGCCGCCGGACTGGGCCGGGTCGATCCCGCGGCACCCGCTGGCGAAGGCCAGCGCCGGCACCTGCATTGCGACGTGCTGGTGGTCGGCGCCGGGCCGGCCGGCATCGCCGCCGCCCTGGCCGCGGGCGCCGACGGCGGCCGCGTGGTCCTGGTCGAGCAGGACGAGCTCCTCGGCGGCTCGTTGCTGGTGGATGGGGGCGAGATCGACGGCAAGCCCTCGGATGCCTGGCTGGCGGAAGCCACCGCCATCCTGGCCGCCCGCCCGGAAACCCGCCTCATGCGCCGGACCGTCGCCTTCGGCTGCTACGATCATGGCCTGGTGGCGGTGGTCGAACGCGAGCGCGTGGTGTGGAAGATCCGCGCCGCCCGCGTCATCCTGGCGACCGGCGCCTTCGAGCGCGCCATCGCCTTCGAGAACGACGACCGGCCGGGGGTGATGCTGGCGGGCGCGGTCCGCGCCTATCTGGCGCGCTGGGCCGCCGCGGCCGGGCGCCGGCTGGTCATCTTCACCAACAACGACGACGCCTATCGCACCGCGCTCGCCTGGCACGGCCGGGGGCTGGAGGTGGCAGCCGTCGTCGACGCCCGCCGCAGCACCGAAGGCGCCCTGCCCGATGCGGTGCGGGCGGCCGGTATCGCCCTTACCCACAATGCCGTCGTCGAACGCGCGACGGGCAGGCGGCGCGTGACGGGTGCGGTCATCCGCGACGGCACCGGCCAGGAGCGCCGGGTCGCCTGCGACACCATCGCGGTGTCGGGCGGCCATGACCCCACGGTCGGCCTCTTCGTGCAGGCCGGCGGTCGCCTTGCCTGGGACGACGCCATCTCCGCGCTTATCCCCGGCGAGGGTGGCTACAGCGTCGCCGTCGGAGCGGCGGGCGGCCTGTTCGGACTGGGCAGCGCGCTCGCCCACGGCCACGCGGCGGGTGCGGCCGTCGCCGGCGCGGCGGCCGGCGCCGCCCCGGCGGCGACGGATACCCCGGTCGGCACCATCCTGCCCCTGTGGCATGCCGGCGGCGACCCGGCGCGGAGCTGGGTCGACCGCGCGAGCGATGTCACGGTCGCCGATGTCGGGCTGGCCGCGCGCGAGAGCTATACCTCGGTCGAGCACTACAAGCGCTACACCACCAGCGGCATGTCGCCCGACCAGGGCAAGGCGAGCGGCGTCGTGGCCCTGGCCCTGCTCGGGCGGGAGACCGGCCGGGCGCCGGGCGAGGTCGGCACCACCCGCTTCCGCCCGCCCTGGGACCCGGTGCCGATCGCGGCCCTGGTCGGCGGCGACCGCGGCCATGAATTGCGTCCGGTACTGCACCTGCCGGCCCATGATCGCCATGCCGGCCTGGGCGCGCGGATGGACGAATATGGCGGCTGGGTCCGTCCCGCCGCCTATCCGCGGGCGAACGAGACGCAGGAGGCCGCGACCCGGCGGGAGGCGGCGGCGGTACGCGCAGGCGTCGGCCTGTTCGATGCATCGCCGCTCGGCAAGATCGACGTGCGCGGGCCGGACGCCGGACGCTTCCTCGACCGCATGTATATCCACCGCCTGTCCAGCCTGAAGCCGGGGCGCCTGCGCTACAGCCTGGCCACGACCGAGCATGGCATCGTCCATGATGACGGCGTCGTGGTGCGGCTGGCCGACGACCGCTTCCTCGTCGGCACCACCAGCGGCGGCGCCACCCGCATGGCGGAGACCTTCGAGGAATGGCTGCAATGCGAATGGGTCGACCTTGCGGTCTTCGTGACGCCGGTCACCCAGCAATGGGGCGTGGTCAATGTCGCCGGCCCGCATGCGCGTGACCTGCTGGCTGCCGCCGGCACCGACATCGACCTGGCGCCCGCCGCCTTTCCGCACATGTCGTTCCGCGAAGGCATGGTCGCCGGCATCCCGGCCCGCGTCTCGCGCGTCAGCTTCACCGGCGAGCTGTCCTACGAGGTCGCAGTGGCGGCGCAGCGCACGACCGAGCTGTGGGATGCGCTGGCCGGCGCCACCCTGCCCGCCGGCCGCGCGGCGCCGACCCCATTCGGGATCGAGGCCCTGATGACGCTGCGCATCGAGAAGGGCTATCTCCATGTCGGGGCCGACACCGACGGCACCACCTACCCCGCCGACTGCGGGTTCGCCGACGCGGTCGCCCGGCGCACCGATGATTTCGTCGGCCGGCGATCGATGCGCCGGCCGGACGCGGTGCGCGCGGGCCGGCTCCAGATGGTGGGGTTGCTGCCGCACTGGCCGGATGACGTCCTGGCGGCGGGCGCCCATGTCGTGGCACCCGACGAGGGCAGCGACGGCCATGTCTCGTCGGCCTGCTGGAGCCCGGCGCTCGGCCGCTCGATCGGCCTCGCCATGGTCCGCGACGGGCGGGCGCGGATGGACGAGCTGGTGACGGTCGACGATCTCGGCCGGCGGGTGCGGGCGCGGATCGTGTCGCCGGTGTTCGTCGATCCCGAGGGAGCACGCCTCAAATGACGATCCGGATCGACGTCCCCGACCTGCGCGTCGCCGAGGCGCCGCCGCGCCGGCGCCTGCTGCTGCGTGCCGCGGCCGACGACGCGCTCTTCGCCGACGAGGTGCGTTGGGCCTTCGGCGTGCGCCCCCCCGCCCTGCCCTGCACCGCGACCGAGTGCGATGCGGCCCGCTGCCTATGGCTCGACCCCACCACCTGGCTCGCCGAATCCGGCGACCGCGAGGCCGAGGTCGCACTGGAGCGGATCGGCGCCATCGAGGTCACCGATGCCCGCCTGGTCCTGACGGTCGAGGGCCCGCGCGCCCGCGCGCTGCTGGCCGTCGGCACCGGCATCGACCTGCACCCGGATGCCTTTCCCGCCGGCCGCGTCGTCCGCACCCTCTTCGGCCGGCTCGGCGCCACCCTCTATCTGGCCGATGCCGGCCCGCTCCTCTCCGCCCCGCTCTTCCACCTCCATGTCGACCGGGCGGCGGAGCGGTGGCTGGCGGATTGGCTGGCGGCCGCGGTACGGGGGCTGGATCTGTAGCGGCGTCATGGCCCGGGCGAGACCCTGATTCGTCGAACTCTGAGCTTGTGAAGGAATTGGAGCTTTTTGATCGGGCGACGCAGCGTCCTTCGACTGCTCCGCCACGCCGCACGCTCAGTGCCATCAAAGAGATATGCTAAATAGAAACCGCCGTCGGCGGCCGCAGAGATTTCATGGTTCGCCCGGGCTCGGCGTTTCGCCCCAGGCCGGAAACCGGGAAATGGCGGACAGCCTGGACCAAATGATTGACTCCCCGGTCGCGCCGACTATAGTGCCGCGCTTCCGGACGGTCCCCTCGGGCCGCCCGCAATCATTGTCGAGACGAGCCTAACTGGCCATGTACGCAGTCATCCGCACCGGCGGCAAACAATACAAAGTCGCCAAGGACGACGTTATCGTCGTCGAGAAGCTGGAAGCCGAGCCTGGCTCCGCCATCACGATCGGCGATGTGCTGATGGTGGGCGGCGAAGCCGGTGTCACCGTCGGCAGCCCCCTGATCGCCGGCGCGGCCGTCACGGCCGAGGTCGTGAGCCAGGGCAAGGGCGAGAAGATCATCATCTTCAAGAAGAAGCGGCGGCAGAACTACCGCCGCAAGCGCGGGCATCGCCAGATGCAGACGGTGCTGAAGATCACCGGCATCGCCGCGGCCTGACGGAGAATTCGCGATGGCACACAAGAAAGCAGGCGGTAGCTCCCGCAACGGCCGCGATTCCGCCGGCCGGCGCCTGGGCGTGAAGCGCTTCGGCGGCCAGCATGTCCTGGCCGGCAACATCCTGGTCCGCCAGCGCGGGACGAAGGTCCATGCCGGCGAGCATGTCGGGATGGGCCGCGACCACACGCTGTTCGCCCTCATGGAAGGCCATGTCGCCTTCGGCATCCGGCACGGCAAGACCCTGATTTCGGTGGTCCCGGTGGCGATCGAGGCGGCTCCGGCCGAGTAGCGGCCAGACCCACCCGGCCCGAACAAAGGGGGGAACGGCTGGGCCGTTCCCCCTTTTTTCTTGAACTCTGCCTCTGTTGGTCCCAGCGCCGCATGCGGAGGATGGAACCATGAAATTCCTCGACGAGTGCAAGATCTACCTGAAGAGCGGTGACGGCGGCCGCGGCGCGGCCAGCTTCCGGCGCGAGAAGTTCATCGAGTTCGGTGGGCCCGACGGCGGCGACGGCGGGCGCGGCGGCGATATCGTCGTCGAGGTCGTGGCCAACCTCAACACCCTTATCGACTATCGCTACCAGCAGCATTTCCGCGCCCAGAACGGCCGCGGCGGTGCCGGCGCCAACCGCACCGGCGCCCAGGGCCACACCATCACCCTGAAGGTCCCGGCCGGAACCCAGATCATCGACGATGACCGGGAAACCGTCCTCCACGACCTGGTCGAGCCCGGGCAGCGCGTGGTCCTGCTGAAGGGCGGCGACGGTGGCTTCGGCAACACCCACTACAAGTCCTCCACCAACCAGGCGCCACGCCGGGCCGGACCGGGCTGGCCCGGCGAGGAACGCTGGGTCTGGCTGCGCCTCAAGCTGATCGCCGATGTCGGGCTGGTCGGCCTGCCCAATGCCGGCAAGTCGACCTTCCTTGCCGCCGTGACCGCCGCCAAGCCGCGCATCGCCGACTACCCCTTCACGACCCTGAAGCCGCAATTGGGTGTCGCCCGGGTCGACGAGGACGAGTTCGTCATCGCCGACCTGCCCGGCCTGATCGAGGGCGCGCACGAGGGCGTCGGGCTGGGCGACCGCTTCCTCGGCCATGTCGAGCGCTGCAGCGTCGTCCTCCATCTGATCGACGGCACCGAGGAGAATGTCGGGGCCGCCTACCGCACCGTCCGCCGGGAATTGATCGAGTATGGCCACGGCCTGGCCGAAAAGCCGGAAATCGTCGGCCTCAACAAGATCGATGCCCTGACCCCGGAAGAGGTCAAGAAGAAGAAGCAGGCGCTGGCCCGCATCTTGAAGCGGCAGCCGATGCTGATGTCCGGCGTCAGTCGCGCCGGCGTCACCGAGGTGCTGCGGACCCTGAATGCCACGGTCCAGGCTGCCAAGGGCGGCACCGAAGAGGCAGCCTAGGAAGCGACGCCGGCACCCATGGTCGACACCCCCAACCTCGCCGAGGCCCGCCGGATCATCGTCAAGATCGGCTCGGCGCTCCTGGTCGACGACGCGACCGGCGCCATCCGGCACGACTGGCTCGACCGGCTGGCCGACGATGTCGCGAACTTGCGCGCGGACGGGCGGGAGGTGGTCATCGTCACCTCCGGCGCGATCAGCGTCGGCCGGCGCCATCTGGGCCTGACCCGCAGCCGCATCCGCCTGGAGGAAAAGCAGGCCGCGGCGGCGACCGGGCAGATCCGCCTCGCCCATGCCTATGCCGAGACCTTCGCCCGCCACGGCGTCACCGTCGCCCAGATCCTGCTGACGCCCGAGGACACCGAGGAGCGCCGCCGCCACCTCAATGCGCGGGCGACCCTGGACACGCTGCTGGGCCTGGGCGCCATCCCGGTCGTCAACGAGAACGACACGGTGGCGACGGCCGAGATCCGCTTCGGCGACAATGACCGGCTGGCCGCCCGGGTCGCCCAGATGATCTCCGCCGACACGCTGATCCTGCTGTCGGACATCGACGGCCTCTACACGGCCGATCCCAAGCGCCACCCGGACGCGCGCCATATCCCGGTCGTGGCCGCCCTGACGCCCGAGATCGAGGCGATGGCCGGGGACGCCCTGCCCGGCTACAGCTCCGGCGGGATGGTGACCAAGCTCGCCGCCGCCCGCATCGCGGTCGCCGCCGGCTGCCGCATGATCATCGCCCAGGGCCGGTGCGACCATCCGATCGCCGCCATCGCTGCCGGCCAGCGCTGCACCTGGTTCCTCGCCGGCAGCGGCGCCAGGGCCGCGCGCAAGCGCTGGATCGCCGGCTCCGTCAAGCCGCGCGGCACCCTGGTGGTCGACCCTGGCGCCGCACGGGCGCTGGTCCAGGGCCGCAGCCTGCTGCCGGCCGGCGTCGTCGCCGTCGAGGGGCGGTTCGAGCGCGGCGATCCCGTCATCATCCGCGACGCCGCCGGACGCGACCTCGGCCACGGGCTCGCCGCCTATGGCAGCGCCGACGCCACCCGCATCCGCGGCCACCAGAGCGACCGGATCGCCGCCATCCTGGGCTACCAGGGGCGCGAGGAGATGGTCCATCGCGACGACCTGGCGCTCGCGGAGGAAACCCAGTGACGGCGGCATCCGCATCGATGGACATCGGGGGCGATCTCGACCGACGCATGGCCGAGCTCGGCCGGGCCGCGCGCGCGGCTGCCCTGGCGCTCGCGACCACGCCCGCCGCCGCCAAGGACCGGGCGCTGCACGCCGCCGCCGCCGCCATCCGGCGCGCGGAACCGGCGATCCTGGCCGCCAACGCGGCCGACCTGGCGACGGCGCGCGAGGGCGGGCTGTCGGGCGCGATGCTCGACCGCCTGATGCTGGACGGGCCGCGCATCGCGGCCATGGCCAGGGGGCTGGAGGACGTGGCCGCCCTGCCCGACCCGATCGGCGACGTCATGGCCGAATGGACCCGGCCCAACGGCCTGCACTTCGCGCGCGTGCGGGTGCCGCTCGGCGTCATCGGCATCATCTTCGAGAGCCGCCCCAACGTCACCGCGGATGCGGCCGGCCTGTGCCTGAAGTCCGGCAACGCCGCCATCCTGCGCCCGGGGTCGGAAAGCTTCCGCTCGTCCGGCGCGATCATGGCGGCGCTGCATGAGGGCCTGGCCGAGGCCGGCCTGCCGGCGGCCACCGCCCAGATGGTCCCCACCGCCGACCGGGCCGCGGTCGGCATCATGCTGGGCATGTCCGGGGTCATCGACGTGATCGTGCCGCGCGGCGGGCGCGGCCTGATCGAGCGGGTGATCGCGGAAAGCCGCGTCCCCGTCATCCGCCACCTCGACGGCAACTGCCATGTCTATGTCGACAAGGCGGCCGACCTGGAGATGGCGCGCCGCATCGTCGGCAATGCCAAGCTGCGGCGGACCGGCGTCTGTGGCGCTGCGGAATCGCTGCTGGTCGACCGCGGCGCCGCCGCGACCCACCTCGCCCCCATCATCCGCGACCTGCTCGATGCCGGCTGCGAGGTGCGGGGCGACGCCGCAGTCCAAGACATCGACCGCCGGGTGCGCGCGGCCGGCGAGGCGGACTGGTCGACCGAGTATCTCGACAGGGTCATCTCCGCCTGCATCGTCGAGGGGGTCGAGGGGGCGATCGCCCATGTGAACCGGTACGGCTCGCACCACACCGATGCGATCGTGACCGAGGACGAGGCCGCCGCCGCCCGCTTCCTGGCCGCGGTCGACAGCGCGGTCGTCCTCCACAACGCGTCCACCCAGTTCACCGACGGGGCGGAGTTCGGCATGGGGGCCGAGATCGGCATCTCCACCGACAAGCTGCATGCCCGCGGCCCCGTCGGCACCGAGCAGCTCACCTCCTACAAGTATGTCGTGCGCGGCACGGGCCAGCTGCGGCCCTGACATGGCCGCACCCGACCCGGAACCGGTGCCGGACCGGCTGGCCGCGCTGGCACCCGGCCGGCAGCGGATCGGCCTGCTCGGCGGCTCGTTCAACCCCGCCCACGAAGGCCATCGCCATCTGTCGCTGTGGGCGATGCGGCGCCTCGGCCTCGACCGGGTGTGGTGGCTGGTCTCGCCGCAGAACCCGCTGAAGGCCAGCGACGGGATGGCGCCACTGGCCGAGCGCCTGGCGGTGGCCCGCCGGGTGGCCCGGCACCGGGCGATCCGGGTGACCGACATCGAGCGCGCGCTCGGCACCCGCTATACCGCCGATACCCTGTCGGCGCTGGTGCGGCGGTTCCCCCGCGCGCGCTTCGTCTGGCTGATGGGGGCGGACAACCTGCGGCAGATTCGTCGCTGGGACCGCTGGACTGCAATCTTCGAGACGCTGCCGGTTGCGGTGTTCGACCGGCCTTCCTATGCTTTAGGAGCGCTATCCGGTCTGGCGGCGCGCCGGTTCGGGCCGGCGCGCATTCCGGCATCGGCGGCGAGATCGCTCGCGGACCGCCCGGCCCCGGCCTGGACGTTCGTGACGATGCCGCTCCACCCGGCCTCCGCCACCCGGATCCGCAACCGCCGCGCGCCGTTCAAGCGCCGGCTGCAGGAGGCCCGCGCTGCACAAGACAGAAAGACCGATGGGAGGTAACACCATAAGACGCCGCAAGCCCGTTTCCAGCGAACCCGACCGGAACCTGCTGGAGATCACCCGGGCATCCCTCGATGACGACAAGGCGGAAGACGTGGTCGTCATCGAACTTGCCGGGAAGTCCACGATCGCGGACTTCATGGTCATCGCCACCGGCCGCTCGACCCGCCAGGTCGGCGCCATGGCGGAAAATCTGCGCCTGAAACTGATCGAATCCGGCATCAAGCGCGTCGCCATCGAGGGCATGACCCAGGGCGACTGGGTGCTGCTCGATGCCGGCGACATCATCGTCCATCTTTTCCGGCCGGAGGTTCGCGCCTTCTACAACCTGGAGAAGATGTGGGGCGTGGACCTGCCCGAGAAGCCGGCCGAGGCGGCGACCGCCTGACGCCGGCTGTCCGCGGCTTTCGCGCCGGTCTCAACGTAGCTGGCCGATGCGCATCCATGTGATCGCCGTCGGAAGGGCACGCGGCGGGCCGACCGCCACCCTGTTCGATGAATATGCCGGCCGGCTGCCGTGGCCGGTGACGCTGCATGAGGTCGAGGCGAAGGCCGCGGCGGCACCGCAGCGGGCTGCCCGCGAGGAAGCGCTGCTGGCCGCCCGCATCCCGGCCCGCGCCACCATCGTCGCCATGGACCCCGCCGGCCGCGTCCTGTCGAGCGAGGACTTCGCCCAGCGCCTCGGCCGCTGGCGCGACGAGGGCGTGGGCGACCTCGCCTTCCTGATCGGCGGCGCGGACGGGCTCGGCCAGGACCTGCGCCGGCGCGCCCACCTGATGCTCTCGTTTGGGCCGATGATATGGCCCCACCTGCTGGCCCGCGCCATGCTGGCCGAGCAGCTGTTCCGTGCCCACACGATCCTGACGGGACACCCCTACCACCGGGAATAGGAAGCGGCTTCAGGCTGGCCGGTTGCCGATGGTGCCGTGGAAACGGGCCAGGAATGCGACGGCACGCGGGTTCTGCGGGCGCAGCAGGACATCTTCGGCGGCCCCCTGTTCCACCACCTGGCCCGCTTCCATGAAGACGACATGATCGGCGACGTCGCGGGCGAAGGCGATCTCATGGGTGACGACGATCATCGTGGTGCCGTCCTGGGCCAGCTGCTGCATGACGTCCAGCACCTCGCCGACCAGCTCCGGATCGAGCGCGGAGGTCACCTCGTCGAACAGCATGACCTCGGGCGCCATGGCCAGCGCCCGGGCGATCGCGACGCGCTGCTGCTGGCCGCCGGACATCTCACGGGGATAGCGGGCATGGAAGGCGCCGAGCCCGACCTTGCCCAGCAGCTCGCTCGCGATCTCCAGGGCTTCGGCCCGCCGCATCTTCTTCACGATGACCGGCCCGGCCATGACGTTCTCCAGCGCGGTCATGTGCGGAAACAGGTCGAACTGCTGGAAGACCATGCCGATGCGCGAGCGGAACCGGGCCAGCGTGTGGCCCCTGGGCATGGTCCCGTGGTCGCCGAACCGCATCCGCCGCTCGCCCACCTGGAGGGTACCGGCGGACGGCGTCTCCAGCAGGTTGATGCAGCGCAGCAGGGTGGACTTGCCGCAACCCGAGGGACCGATGACCACCACCACCTGGCCGCGGCGCACCTCCAGCGACACCCCGCGCACCGCCTCGACCGCGCCATAGCTCTTTCGCAGCCCGTCGAGGCGCACCATGACCTCGCCGGCGGCAGGCTGGCTACTGGTCAACCCGGGCCTCCATGCGCTTGGCCCAGAGGGTCAGCGGATAGAGGATGATGAAATAGATCGCGGCGACGCTGGTATAGACCTCCAGCGGGCGGAAAGTGTCCGAGACGATGATCGAGCCCGTGTACATGAGGTCGGGCACCGCCACGACGTAGAGCAGCGAGGTGTTCTTCAACTGGATGATCGACTGGTTGACGAAGGGCGGCACCATCCGCTTGATCGCCTGGGGCAGGATGATGTGGCGCATGAGCTCGCCACTGGTCATGCCGAGCGCGCGGGCCGCCTGCCACTGCCCGCGGTCGATGGAGATGATGCCGCCGCGGAAGATCTCGGTCGCGAACGCCCCCATGTAGAGCGTGAGGCCCAGTCCCGCCGCCAGCCAGGCCGGCAGCTCGACATCGAGCACGATGGGCAGCGCGTAATAGAACCAGATGATCTGCACCACCAAGGGCGTGCAGCGGAACAGCTCGACATAGAAATGGATCGGCAAGGTGATCCAACGCCGGCGATAGAGCAGCAACATGCCGCAGATGACGCCGACCAGCAGGCCGCCCAGGATCGTCCCGACCGAGTAGGCAAGCGTGATGCCCAGGCCCTTGGCCCAGAAATGCAGGTAGGAGGAGATGACGCCGAAGTCCCAGCGATAGCCCATCGACGCCCCTCCTCCCCTTCAGGCCGGTCGCGCCTCCGCCATCAGTTCGGCTGGAACGACACCGTGGAGGGGATCTCGGTGATCCCCAGTGTGCCGAGGGAGGCCTTCATGCGCTGCTCATTGTGGCCGAGCAGGATGTTCCATTCGGCCCAGCGGTTGAGGAACTTCTGCCAGCGCGCATCATCCTCCAGCCGGATGGCGATGTAGCCCGGCAGCGCCACCCGCGGGGTCGGGTTGACGAAGTCGCCGAGGCCGGGATTCTTCGACTTGGCGACCATGCTCGACAGCACCGTCGTGGTGAAGGCGTCGGCCCGGCCCGAGGACACGGCAAGTGCGATCTGGGACAGGTCCTTCAGCTCGATGCGGGTGGCGTTGGGCGCCATCTTGCGCAGCAGCACCTCGTCCGAAGACCCGGTCATGACGGCGACCCGGACCTCGGGCTTGTTGTAGTCGGCCCAGGTGGTTCCCTTGAATTTCGGGTTGTTCACCGTCACCCACTCGATCCAGTAGATCGGGCCCGCGAAATCGACGGCGGTGGAGCGCTTGGGCGTCGCTTGCAGGCCGCACTGGAAGTCGATCTTGTTGGATTGCAGCGCCAGGATCGATTCGCCGAAGCCGCCGGCATCGACCGGCTCGAATTTCACGCCGAGCTCGTTGGCGATGTCCTTGCCCATCTCGACCATGGCGCCGACCCATTCGCCGGTCGACTTGTCGCGCAGAAAGTAGGGCGGGTATTCGAACACCCCCATGCGGACCTTGCCGGTCCGCTTGATCAGGTCCCAGGTCGATTCGCCCTTCTGCTGTGCCTCGGCCGTTGCCGCGTGGAGCAGCAAGGCGAATACGGCGGTCGCCATCAGCAAGACGGCGCCGCGAAGTCGGCGAATGCCCATTTCGGTTCCCCTTTTCGTCGCGTTCCTATCCGATCGTAGTCGAGGCTAGCGTCACGGCGCGCGGCCATCAGGGGCAAGATGCGCGCATGACGGGAAAGCGTAGGAACGGGCCTTCGCGGGTGTCAAGCGAACGATCAGCAGGGGCCTCGGGCCAGAGGGACGCTCACCTCAGCGTTTCGACCGCATAGTGGCGCACGCGATCCTCGTCGACGCGGATGCCGAGGCCGGGGGTCCGGGGCACGACGACCCGGCCGTCGGCGATCGGGAACGGCTCGGCCAGCAGGTCGCGCTCCAGGAAATAGGTCGCCTGGTAGAACTCGCAGCCGAGCGAAATGTTCGGCGTGGCGGCGATCATGTGGGTCCCGGCCAGATGGGCGATGCCGGTCTCGAACATGTCGCCGCCATAGCAGGCGATGCCGGCCGCCTCGCAGATGGCCGAGACCTTGCGGCCGGCCAGCATGCCGCCATGCTTCATGATCTTGACGCTGACCAGGTCGGCCACGCGCCCGGCGGCGACGGCCAGCGCATCGGTCGGCGTGAACACGCTCTCGTCGGCCAGGACGGGCGTGTCGAGCGCGCGCGTGATCTCGGCCAGTGCGGCCCGCTGATGGCCGGGCACCGGCTGCTCGATGAAGGTCGGCCGGAACGCCTCGACGTCGCGCAACTGCCGGATGGCGTCATAGGCCGCCATGCCCTGGTTATAGTCGATGCGCAGCTCGGCATCGGCCGGCACCTCCTTGCGGAAGCGCTCCATGCGCTTCAGGTCGCCGGCATGGCCGGCGAAGCCCGTCTTCATCTTGAACAGGCGAATGCCCTCGCCATAGAGGCGCTGCACCATGTCCATGTCGCGGTCGAAGTCCGGGTCGGCGACCGAGAAGGAGAGCGGGATGCTGTCGCGGCAGCGCCCGCCCAGCAGCTCCGCCACCGCCAGCCCGGACGCCTGTCCGACGATGTCGAACAGCGCCATCTCCATCGCCGCCTTGGCTTCCGGATGGCCGACCACGGCATGGTCGGCATCCTGCATCAGGGCCTCGATCCTGGTCGGGTCGGCCCCGACCAGGATCGGCCGCAGATAGACGTGCAGCGCCGCCGCCACCGCCTCGACCGTGCCGGTGAAGACGGCCCAGGGTGCGGCATCCCCCCAGCCGGTGATGCCGGCATCCGTCTCCAGCTTCAGGATGGCGTTGCGCACCGACCCTTCGACGTCGCCCGACCCGTGGCGGCGCTTGATGAGGACCGGGATGTCGGTGATGTAGACGGTGAGCCCGGTGATGCGCATGGCGG
>CAZQOA010000008.1:0-11875 GCA_964594715.1 uncultured Rhizobiaceae bacterium
TCGACCGCGTCGCGCAAGGAGCGGGTGGCGACCGTCAGCATGGCCAGGTCGATGCGCGGCTGGGCATCGAGCTCGGCCAGCAGGGCATCGATCCGCTGCACCGCCGGGGCGTGCGATGCGATCCAGGCGGCCTGCGCGTCCATCGGGTCGGTGTCGCGCCCGCCGGTGCCCAGCACGCCGGCCAGCAGGCCGCGCTGCGCCTGGGCCAGGTCCTCGCGTGCCGCGGAGGCCGCCCGCCGGCTCCAGGCATCGCCGTCGGCGATGGCGTCGGCGGCGGCGGCCAGCCGGTCGAGGCGGAAGCGCGCATCGATGGCGAAATGCAGGCGCGCCACCAGTTCGAAGGGTTCCTTGGCTTGGAGCGCCCGGTCGGTGATCGGCAGGGCGGCCGCCAGCCGCCCGAAGGCGGCGGCCCGGCGGGCCAGTTCGGCGGGCACGCCGGACGCCGTCAACTCGGCCACCTTGGCCGCCAGCGCCTCCGACTGGGTGGCCGGCAGCAGAGTGGGCAGCGTGGCCGCGATCGATTGGGAGCCCGGCAGGTAGCGGGCGACCACGCTGCCGATGCTGGCCTCGTGGGCGACCGCGACCAGCAGGTGGGGCATCGACGCCTCCACCAGCTGGCGGGCGATCAGGAAGAGCGCGGTCTGGACTGCGGCGGGCACCTGCCCGTCCAGCGCCTCCACCGCCATCCAGTAGGAATCGAGCGCGAAGATGTCGCGGGCGGCAAGCCAGGCGCGCGCCACCGCCGGCCAGTCGGCCCCGGTCGCATCCTCCACCGTGGCGGCAAAGGCGATGCCGGAACGGTTGACGAGCGCATTGGTCACCACCGTCGCCACGATCTCCCGCCGCAGCCGGTGGCCGCGGGCGGCGGTGTTCAGCCGCTCGCGGATGGGGGCTGCGAAATAGGACAGGAGGTCGTCGTCGAGCGCCGGATCGTCGGGCAGGGCGGAAGGCACGATGGCGTTGAACATCGCCATCTTGGAATAGGCCAGCAGCACCGCCAGCTCCGGGCGGGACAGGGGCACGCCCTCCTGCGCACGGCGTGCCAGGGCGGCATCGTCGGGCAGTACCTCCACCGCGCGGTCGAGGCGGGCACGCCGCTCGAAGGCGCGCATCGCGCGGCCATGGCCGGCCCGCTGCGCCATCGCCTCGGCCTGCTCCAGCGACAGGGCCAGGGTCTGGAGGTAGTTGTGGCGCAAGACCAGGCCGGCCACCTCGTCCGTCATCTCGCCCAGCAGGCGGTCGCGCTGCTTGCCGGTCATGTCGCCGGCCGCGACCACGGCGTCGAGCAGGATCTTGATGTTCACCTCATGGTCGGAGGTGTCGACGCCGGCCGAATTGTCGATGGCGTCGGTGTTGATGGCGCCGCCCCGGCCGCCGGCGCCCTTCAGGGCATATTCGATGCGGCCGCGCTGGGTGACGCCCAGGTTGGCGCCCTCGCCGAGGACGCGGGCACGTACCTCGGCGCCGTCGATGCGGACCGCGTCGTTGGCCTTGTCACCGGCGTCGGCATTGGTCTCCTCGGTCGACTTGACGAAGGTGCCGATGCCGCCGAACCACAGCAGGTCCGCTTCGGCGCGCAGGATGGCGCGCATCAGCTCGGCCGGCGTCACCCGCTCGCGGCCGATGCCCAGCCGCGCCGCGATCTCGGGGCTGACCGGGATCGACTTGGCGCCGCGCTCGAAGACATCCCCACCCTTGGAGATCAGGGTCCGGTCATAGTCGGCCCAGCTTGACCGCGGCAGGGCGAAGAGGCGGGCACGCTCGTCGTAGCTGGCGGCCGGGTCGGGATCGGGGTCGACGAAGATGTGCCGGTGGTCGAACGCCGCCAGGAGGCGGGTGCAGCGCGATTGCAGCATGCCGTTGCCGAACACGTCGCCCGACATGTCGCCGACCCCGACCGCCGTGAAGGGCGTCGCCTGGATGTCGGTCCCCTGCTCGCGGAAATGGCGCTTCACCGCCTCCCACGCACCCCTGGCGGTGATGCCCATCTCCTTGTGGTCGTAGCCCTTGGACCCGCCCGACGCGAAGGCGTCGCCCAGCCAGTAGCCGTAGGTGGCGGCGACGTCGTTGGCGATGTCGGAAAAGGTGGCGGTGCCCTTGTCGGCGGCGACCACCAGGTAGGGGTCGTCCATGTCGTGGCGCACCACGTCCGGCGGCGGCACCACCGCGCCCTCGACCAGATTGTCGGTGATGTCGAGCAGCCCCTGCATCAGGGTGCGGTAGCAATGGATCACCTCGGCCTGGAGGGCCTCGCGGCCGCCGGTCGCGGGCGGCTGCTTGACGACGAAGCCGCCCTTCGACCCGACCGGGACGATGACCGCGTTCTTCACCATCTGGGCCTTCATCAGCCCCAGGATCTCGGTGCGGAAATCCTCGCGCCGGTCCGACCAGCGGATGCCGCCGCGGGCGACCTTGCCGCCGCGCAGGTGGATGGCCTCGGTCCGCGGCGAATGGACGAAGACCTCGACCATCGGCTTGGGCAAGGGCAGGAAGTCGATGGCCTGGCTGTCGAGCTTGATCGACAGATAGGATTTCGGGTTGCCATCGGCCTCGTGCCGGTAGTGGTTGGTGCGCAGGCTGGCCCGGAGCAGCGTCAGGAAGGCCCGCAGCGTGCGGTCCTCCTCCAGGCTCTGCACGGCATCCAGCGCATGCTCGATGGCCTCGACGACGCCGGCCACCTGGGTCAGCCGGTCGGTCCCCCGGGCCGGATTGGAGGGGGCGGGATCGAAGCGGGCGACGAACAGGTCGACCAGCAGGCGGGCGATGCGCGGATGGCCGATCAGCGTGTCCTCGACGAAGGCCTGGCTCATGGAGAAGCCGACCTGGCGGAGATAGCGGGCATAGGCGCGCAGGATGCGGGCCTCCGGCCAGGCCAGGCGGGCCACCCGGATCAGGCGGTTGAAGCCGTCGTTGGAGGCGAGCCCGGTCCACACCGCGCGGAAGGCATCCTCGATCAGCGGCCGCAGCGCCTCGATGTCGAGGTCGGACCCGTCCGGGGCGGCGAGGCCGAAATCATGCATCCAGACGGGCCTGCCGTCATCGGCCGGGCGAATGATGTCGGGAATCTCGTTCAGCACCCGGAAGCCCAGATTCTCCAGCACCGGGATGACGTCGGAGAGCGGCATGGCGTGGGCCGGGTGATAGACCTTGAGGCGGACCTCGCGGGCCGGCGTGTCGACCGGGCGGAACATATGCAGCGACAGGCCGCGGGCGCGCGCCTCCAGGGTGCGGTCGATCTCCAGCACCGCCACCGCGGCCGAGAAGCGCTCGCGATAGCCGGCCGGGAAGGCGTCGCCCCAGCGGATCAGCAGCGCCTGCGCCTCGGCCTCGCCCATGCGCTGATCGAGCGCCTCCTTCAGCCGGTCGCGCCAGGATCGGCCGGCATCGACCAGCAGGGTCTCCACATCCTCGGTCGCGAAGGCGGGAATGGCGCCGGGCGTGGTGCGGATGACGAAATGCACGCGCGCCAGCGGCGATTCCGCCAGGTGGGTGTGGAAGGACACCATCTCGCCGGCGAAGGCGTCGGCCAGGATGCGCTGGAAGCGCTGGCGCAGCTCGGTGTCGTAGCGGTCGCGCGGGACGTAGACGAGGCAGGAGACGAAGCGCTCGAACGGATCGCGGCGGACGAAGAGCGCCACGCGCGGGCGCTCCTCGAGATGCAGGATGCCGCGGGCGATGACGAAGAGCTGGTCCTCGTCGATCTGGAACAGCTCGTCGCGGGGATAGGTGTCGAGGATGTGGAGCAGGGCCTTGCCGTCATGGCTGGCCGGGTCGAAGCCGGCCCGGTCCAGCACGCGCGCCACCTTGCGCCGCAGGATCGGGATGGTCCGGGCGCCGGCGCTGTAGGCGGCCGAGGTGTAGAGGCCGGTGAAGACACGCAGCCCGATCGGCGTGCCCTCGTCGTCGAAGCGCTTGACCGCGATCACGTCCATCGGCATCGGCCGGTGGACGCGGGCCTTGTGGCTGGCCTTGGTGACGACGAGCGCGGTCGGCTGGCGCAGGAACATCTGCACTTCCGACGGCAGCGCCGTGAAGTGGCGCAGCCCGTCGAAGATCGGCGCTTCGTCCTCGCGGAGGATGCCGAGGCCGGAGCCGGGAACGATGGCGATGCCGGCCTCGTTGCTGCCGGCGGGGTCGAACTCAGCCGGTCCGAATTCAGCGGGGCCAAAATCATAGTCGCGGCAGCCGAGGAAGGTGAAATGGTCGCGGACGAGCCAATCCAGGAACTCGTCCGCCTCGGCCCGCTCGGCGTCCGGCAGGTTCCGCGCCTCGGCGCCCAGCGCGGTGCGCGCCTCCACCATCCGTGCGCGCATCGCAGGCCAGCCGCCGACCGCCGCGCGGACGTCGGCCAGCACCTCCAGCAGCCCGGCGCAGACCTGCTCGCGCACCGCGGGGCCGGCCAGCGCGCCCACCTGGATATGCATCATCGACTCGCGGGTCGGGCCGCTGCCGACCGCGACCAGCCGCCCGGCGTCCCGCTCGACGGTCACGATCGGGTGGACGACCAGGTGAATCCCCAGCCCCTGGCGCTGCAGCTCGGCCGCCACCGAATCGACCAGGAACGGCATGTCGTCGTTGACGATCTCGACCACCGTGTGGCGGCACGACCAGCCCTCGGCATCGGCCCGCGGGCTCAATACCCGGACCGTGGCGACCCCCGCCTCGCGCTGCCCCGCGAAGGCGAACAGGCTGAGCGCCGCCCCGTAGAGGTCCTCCGGCGCGAAGGCGGCGACATCCTCGGGCGCCACGTTCTGGGCGAACAGTCGCACGAACCGGGCGCCCGCCTCCGCCTGCGGGCCGGACAGCCGCCGGGCCGCCAGCGCCGCCGCCTGATCGATCCGCTCTTCCTTCAGCCGTTCTGGTTGCTGCGGCATGGTCGTCCTCGGTTCGTCCCGTCTGGCCTGATGATGGCCGGGCTATGATCGCCCGGCCATGACCCTCTGGCCATCTCCCTAAGCTGGTCATCCTAGGGCAAAAATGCGGCAGCGTGACGACGCGGCATTCGGCCGCCTGTCGCCCCGGCGGCCGGCCTCCGGGCGGAACGGCGGGCCGGCGGCATCGTTGTTCCTTCATCATGCGGCAGCTAGGTTGGGCCACAGCCGACAACTGGAAGCCCTGCCGCCCGATGTCCCATGGTTCCCAATCCCGCGACGCCGCCCTCTTCCTGTGGAAATGGATACAGGCGCCTACCCGGATCGGATCGGTCTGGCCGAGCAGCCGCAGCCTCGGCCGCGCCATGGCCGCGGAAGTGGACCTGGAGGTGCCGGGCGCCATCGTCGAGCTGGGGGCCGGGACCGGGCCGATCACCGCCACGCTGCTGCAGTCGGGGGTGCCCGTCGAGCGCTTCTTCGCGGTCGAACGCGACCCGGCACTGGCTGCCATATTGCGCCAGCGCCTGCCGCAGGTGCGGGTGATCGAGGGCGATGCGGGCGAACTGCCGGCCCTGATGCGGGCAGAGGGGGTGGCGACGGTGTCGGCGGTCGTCTCCTGCCTGCCGCTCGTCTCGCTGCCGCGCGCTTTGGTGCGCCGGGTGGTGGAGGGCAGCCTGGAACTGCTGCACCCGGACGGCTGCCTGATCCAGTTCACCTATGGCATGGTGTCGCCGATCCCGCTGCGGCACTTCGCGGTCGATGCGCGTCGGGTCCGCCGAGTGTGGGGCAACATGCCGCCCGCCGCGGTCTGGCGCTACCGGCGCTCCGCGGCAGAGCGCCAGCCGGGCTGACCGGCCCCCCTCCGCATGGCCGGCCCTCCGGATCCGCCGTCAGGTCCATTGCCCGAGCCGGCCCTCGCCCGCCTGCTGGCGCGCGGCGTGCGGCGTGCGCTGGGCGACCTCGGCTATGCCAGCGTGACGGAGCTGGTGCTGGCGTCCGGCCGGCGGGCGGATGTCGCCGCCATCGACCGCCGCGGCGAGATCGTCATCGTCGAGGTCAAGACCTCGCTGGCCGACCTCCGCGCCGACCAGAAATGGCCGGAATACCGGGAATATTGCGATGCACTCTTCTTCGCGGTGCCGGCGGGCTTTCCCCTGGCCGCCCTGCCGCAGGATACCGGCCTCCTGGTCGCCGACGGCTTCGGGGCGGCCCTGGTGCGGGCCGCCCCGCGCCATCCCATGGTGGCGGCCCGCCGCCGCGCCGTCACCCTGCGCTACGCGCTCGCCGCCAGCCTGCGCCTCGGCCGGCTGGAGGACCCGGGCCGCAACGACCTGGAACCGGCGCTGACGACCTGACGAAAGCAGTGCGAATGACCGAGCGTGTGGAGCGCAACGCCACCTTGTCCATCCGGCGCGGCCTCGGCGGCCGCTGCCCGAGCTGTGGCGAGGGCAGGCTGTTCCGCGGCTACCTGAGGCAGGTCGACCATTGCGCGGCATGCGGCGAGCCATGGGGCGAGATCCGGGCCGACGACGCGCCGCCATGGCTGACGATCCTGGTGGTCGCCCACCTGATGGCGCCGTTGGTGCTGATCATGATCCGGCACAGCGACCTGCCGGACTGGCTCCTGTCGGCGATCCTGGCGGCCACGGCGCTGGCGCTGTGCCTGGCGATCCTGCCGCGCGCCAAGGGCCTCTTCATCGCCGCCATCTGGGCCTGGCGCGCGCGTTCGTCGTGACGCGCGGCCTCGGCTGGGCCACCTTTCAGCCGGTCAGCTTGGCGACGGTGGCCGTGGTGCTGAAGCCGGGCACGAGGTCGACCAGGACGACGCGGCCGCCGGTCTCCTGGACGAAATCGCCGCCGACCACCTGGTCGACGGTGTAGTCCGACCCCTTCACCAGCACGTCCGGGCGCACCGCCTCGATCAGGGTCTGGGGCGTATCCTCGGTGAAGATCACCACCAGGTCGACGTCGGACAGCGAGGCCAGGATGGTCGCGCGCGCGCTCTCGCTCTGCACCGGCCGCCCCGGCCCCTTCAGGCGGGCCACCGATTCGTCGGCGTTCAGGCCCACCACCAGCCGGTCGCAGGTCGCGCGCGCCGCCTTCAGCATGGTGATGTGGCCGGGGTGGAGCAGGTCGAAGCAGCCATTGGTGAAGCCGACCGTCAGCCCCTCCTGATGCCAGGAGCGTACCCGGTCGAGGGCGGCGGTGAAGGGCAGCGCCTTCACCTCGCTGCGGCCGAGCTCGCGGGCGCGGAGCGCGCGGGCCAGCTCGACCGAATGGGCGACGGCGGTGCCGATCTTGCCGACCACGAGGCCGGCCGCGACATTGCCCAGCCGGGCGGCATCGCGGAGCGAGAAGCCGGCACCGATGGCGGTGGCGAAGGTGGCCAGCACGGTGTCGCCGGCCCCCGACACGTCGAATACCTCGCGCGCCTCGGCCGGCAGGTGGTGGACGGCACCTTCGCGCTCGACCAGCGTCATGCCGTCCTGGCTGCGCGTGACGAGCACGGCGTCGAGGTCGAGCCGGCCCATCAGGCGGCGGGCGGCGGCGACGATCTCGTCGGCGGTGCCGACCGGCATGCCCGAGGCCTCGGCCAGCTCGCGGCGGTTGGGGGTCAGCACGTTGGCGCCGCGATAGCGCGCATAGTCGGTGCCCTTGGGGTCGACGACGACGATCTTGCCGGCGGCGCGGGCGGCCGCGATGACGCCGGCGGCCACGCCCTCGCGCAGCACCCCCTTGTCATAGTCGGACAGCACGACCACCGACTGCTCGACCGCGGCCGAGCGCGCGAGGTGGATCAGGTCCTCGCGCAGCGCGTCGCCGATCCGGTCGACGGTTTCGCGGTCGGCCCGCAGCAGCTGCTGGGTCCCGGCGACATAGCGGGTCTTGATCGGCGTGGTCCGGGCCCGCTCGGTGAAGACATGCGGCTCGACCCGCTCCTCGGCCGCGATGATCGCCTGGATCTCGCGGCCGGCCGGGTCCTCGCCGACCACCGACAGGAAGCAGACCTCGGCGCCCAGCGCCAGGAGGTTGCGCAGCACGTTGCCGGCGCCGCCCAGCGTGTCGGCCTCGCGCTCGATGCGCAGCACCGGGATCGGCGCCTCGGGCGAGATGCGCTCGACCGAGCCATAGATGTAGCGGTCGAGCATGACGTCGCCGACGCAGAGCACGCGCACCCGGCCGAGCGCGTCGATCCGCCGGGCGAGGTCGGCATTGGGGGCTTCGGTCATCAGACGAGCCCGAGGCGCCGCTCCAGCGCCCCGCACAGGATCTGGCCGATGGTGATGTGCATTTCCTGGATGCGCGCGGTGGTGGTCGACGGCACCAGGATGAGCGGGTCGGCCAGGCCCGGCAGCTCGCCGCCGGTGCCGCCGGAGAAGGCGGCCGCGTGGATCCCCATCTCCCGCGCGGCCCGCAGGCCGTTCGCCACGTTGGCGCTGCGCCCCGACGTGGTGATGCCGACGGCGACATCACCCCGGCGCCCGATCGCCCGCACCTGGCGGGCGAACAGCTGCTCGAACCCCAGGTCGTTGCCGATCGCGGTCAGGGCGGAGCTGTCGGTGGTGAGCGCCAGGGCGGCGATCGGCGCGCGGTCGCGCTGGTAGCGCACGGCCAGCTCGGTCGCCAGGTGCTGGGCGTCGCCGGCGCTGCCGCCATTGCCGAAGAAGAGAATCTTGCCCCCCGCCTCGACCGAGGTGGCGCAGATCTCGACCAGCCGCAGCAGCCCGTCGCGGACCGCCGACTCGGTCGCTTGCTGCACGGCGTGGTGCTCGGCGAACTCTGCCGCCAGATAGGCATCGGCGTCGAACGCGGCCATGGGGCTCCTGCGGGGGGTGGTCTGGCGGCTTCGCTAATGGAATGCGGCACCGCCCGCAACCGAAACCGGCGGGTCAGTCCCGACCGGGACCGGGTGCCGGCGTGCGGAACGGCTGAGTCAGCATGCGGTCGAGGCGCTGCTCGCCGGGGTCCCGGAAGCGGTCGATGCCGATGGTCATGCCGTCATGCCCGTCCTGCGGCCCGGCCCGGTAGGTGCCGAAAAGGCGGTCCCACCAGGGCAGGTTGAAGCCGAAATTGCTGTCCGTCTCCTCGCGGCGGATGGAATGGTGGACGCGGTGCATGTCGGGCGTGACCAGGATCCGGCGGAGAATCCGGTCGACCCGCGCCGGCAGGCACCAGTTGGCATGGCTGAACATGGAGGTGGCGTTCAGCAGCACCTCGAAGACCAGCACCGCCACCGCGGGCGCGCCCAGGAGCGCCACCACCACCAGCTTGATCGCCATCGACAGCAGGATCTCCAGCGGGTGGAAGCGGATGCCGGTGGTGACGTCGATGTCGAGGTCGGCATGGTGCATCCGATGTATCCGCCACAGGGCCGGGACGTGGTGGAAGAGGACGTGCTGGGCCCAGATCGCCAGGTCGAGCGCGACCACCGCCAGCGGAACCGCGATCCACCAGGGCAGCGGCAACAGGTTCAGCAGGCCGATCCCGTTGGCCTCGGCCCAGAAGGCCACGCCGATCGCCGCGATCGGGAAGGCCAGCCGCAGGACCGCCGTGTCGAGGACGACGATACCCAGGTTGGACGGCCAGCGCCGGCGGCGCGGATGGCCCCGTCGCCGGCGCGGCCGCCAGGCCTCCAGCGCGGCCATCGTCGCCAGGACCAGGGCGAACGCCGTGACGCGGACCCAGGGTTCGTGGGCGAGCAGGAAGTCGGCCGGCGGATCGGACATCATGTTGATGATATGGTGCCGCCGGCGTTCCGTCTGCCGGTCCCAGGATCAATCCTATCGCCCCGTGACCCTCCTCGTCGTCATCGTCTTCGTCGCGGTCTATGCCGGCATGGCGCTCGGGCGCTGGCCGGGGCTGGGCCTCGACCGCACCGGCATCGCCCTCATCGGCGGCATCGGCCTCGGCCTGGCCGGCGCGGTGACGCCGGACGCGGCCCTGGAGGCGATCGACTTCCCGACGCTCTTCATCCTGTTCGGGCTGATGATCCTGTCGGCGCGATTCGCCGAAAGCGGCTTCTACGACTGGTGCGTGGCCCGCATCGCCGCCGCCCGGGCCGGCCCGGCGGCCCTGCTCGGGCTGACGGTGGCGGTGACCGGGCTCCTGGCGGCGGTCCTGTCCAACGACGTGGTGGTCTTCGCGATGACGCCGCTGCTGTGCCAGGGCCTGCTCGCCCGTGGCCTCGACCCGCGGCCCTTCCTGATCGCGCTCGCGGGCGCGGCCAATGCCGGGTCGGCCGCGACCATGATCGGCAACCCGCAGAACATCCTGATCGGCCAGACCGGCCGCCTCGACTTCTTCGATTTCCTCCTTGCCTGCGGGCCGCCGGCGGTGCTGGCCCTGGCCGCGGTCCACCTGACGGTCGCCTTGGTCTGGCGCGGGCGCTGGTCGGTGGCGGCGGTCGGGCGGCCCGCAATGCCGGTGCCGGCGCGGATCGACCGGCTGGAGCTGGCCTGGGCCGGCACGGCGACCCTGGCCCTGCTGGCGCTCTTCGCCAGCCCCCTGCCGCAGGCCGAATCGGTCCTCATCATCGGCGGCCTCATGCTGCTGTCGCGCAACCTGGCGACGCGGCAGATCCTGGGGCTGGTCGACTGGTCGCTGCTGGTCCTCTTCGCCGGCCTCTTCGTGGTCACCGCCGCCTTCGCCGCGACCGGGCTGCCGGCCGCCGCCGTGGCCTGGCTGGCCGAGCGCGGCCTGACCGTGGCCGATCCCGGGGTACTGGCCCTGCTGGCGGTCGGCGGCAGCAACACCGTCGGCAACGTCCCGGCCGTCATGCTGTTCCTGACGGCGCTGCCCGATGGTGGGCCGGGCACGCTCTACGCCCTGGCCCTGCTGTCGACCCTGGCCGGCAATCTGCTGCTGGTCGGCAGCCTCGCCAACCTCATCGTCGTCGAGCGCGCGGCCGCGGCCGGGGTCCGCCTGTCCTTCCGCACCCATGCCGCCTGCGGCGTGCCGATGACGCTGGTTTCTCTCCTCTTGGCGCTCCTCTGGCTGGCCGGCCTCGGCTACCTTCCCTGGAACTGAACCCGCCTTCCCTCAAGAGGAACCCGGTCATGGCCGAATCCCAACCCCGCGACCTCGTCGGATACGGCCCCAACCCGCCCGACCCGAAATGGCCAGGCGGCGCCAGGCTCGCCGTCAACTTCGTCCTCAATTTCGAGGAGGGTTCGGAATATTCGATCGCTGACGGCGACGGTTTCACCGAGACGGCGCTGACCGAGGGCGCCAGCCAGACCGCCCCCTTGAAGGGGCGCGACCTCGCCGGCGAAAGCATGTTCGAATATGGCAGCCGGGTCGGCTTCTGGCGCGTCCGCCGCATCTTCCAGGAGCGCGGCCTGCCGCTGACCGTCTTCGGCTGCGCGCTGGCGCTGGAGCGCAATCCGCTGGCCGCCGCCGCGATCCGCGACGCCGGCTGGGACGTCTGCTCCCATGGCTGGCGCTGGATCAAGCATTTCGAGCTCGACGAGGACGAGGAGCGCCAGCATATCCGCCGCGCGGTGGCCTCGCTGAAGCAGACGATCGGCGAGCGCCCGCTCGGCTGGTACTGCCGCTACGCGCCCAGCGTGAACACCCGTCGCCTGCTGGTGGAGGAAGGTGGGTTCCTCTACGATTCCGACGCCTATAACGACGACCTGCCCTATTGGACGACGGTGGAAGGCCGGGCGCACCTGGTGGTGCCCTATTCGCTGTCCAACAACGACGCCAAGTTCGGCCGCGGCGTCTTCGGCACCGGCGAGGATTTCTTCACCTATGTCCGCGACGCCTTCGACGTGCTGTATGCGGAGGGGGCGACCAGCCCGAAGATGATGTCGGTCGGGCTGCATATGCGGCTGATCGGCCACCCGGCCCGGGCCGCCGGCCTGCTGCGCCTGCTCGACCATATCGGCCGCCATGGCGACGTCTGGGTGTGCCGCCGGGCCGACATCGCCCGGCATTGGCTGCAGCACCACCCCTATCGGGGACCAAGCGCGGGATGACCCGAGCCGTATGACCCGAGCCGT
>CAZQOA010000008.1:11975-48351 GCA_964594715.1 uncultured Rhizobiaceae bacterium
ATGACCCGAGCCGTATGACCCGAGCCGTCAGGCGCCTGCGCGCCCGGTGTTCGTCGGGCGGCCCTTCTCCAGGTCGCGCCGGCTGACCTGCTGGTGCTCTTCCTCGTCGGGGGCGTCCGGGTCGTGGCGGCGGATTTCCTCGGCCGGCTTGGGCGCCTGGTCCGGCTTCGGGGCGGGTGGCGGCTTGGTGGCGTTGCCTCGCGTCATGAACCCGAAACGTTCGGCGGCCGGCGGCGGTTCCGGCCGGGTGAATTGACCCCGGCGCCCGGCCGCGCCACTTAAGAGGCCGGCCAAGCAAGCGGACGAGCTCGATGACGGCAAGCGGCGTCGAATCCCTCTACAGCGACCGGGTCAAGGCACTGGCCGCGGATATCCCGCGGACCCGGCGGCTGGACGCGCCGGACGCCACCGTCACCATGACCAGCCCGCTCTGTGGCAGCCGGGTCGCGGTCGACCTGGCCATGGACGGCGACCGCATCGTCGATTTCGGCCAGACGGTGCGGGCCTGCACCCTGGGGCAGGCGTCGGCTTCGCTGATGGCCCGCCACGTCGTCGGCCAGACGGCGGGGGAACTGCGGGCGGTGGCCAAGACGCTCAGGGCGATGCTAAAGGAGGGGGCAACGCCACCCGAGGGCGAGTGGGCCGAACTTGCGGTCCTTGCCCCGGCGCAGCGGTTCAAGTCGCGCCACGGATCGATCCTTCTCGCTTTCGATGCGGTGGTCGCGGCGCTCGACGACATCCAAGGCCACCGGCCCGAGGACGCCCCGGCCAAGGGCCTGCCCGACACGATGCGCGTGTGACGGCAGCCCCGGCGATGGGGCCCGGACGGCCGGCGCAGGAGTAACGGAGATGGTGCAGATCACGCTTCCCGATGGGTCCGTCCGCGTATTCGACGCGGCCCCGACGGGGTTGGCGCTCGCAGAGAGCATCGGCAAGGGCCTCGCCAAGGCGGCGGTCGCCATGCGCGTCGACGGCACGCTCATGGACCTGACCCGCACCATCGACACCGACGCCACGGTCGCCATCGTCACCCGGGAGCAGCCCGATGGCGTCGACCTCCTGCGCCATGATGCCGCGCATGTGCTGGCGGAGGCCGCCAAGGAGCTCTATCCCGACGTCCAGGTCACGATCGGCCCGTCGATCGAGAACGGCTTCTACTACGACTTCCATCGCGCCACCCCCTTCACGCCCGACGATCTGGCGCGGATGGAGGAGCGCATGCGCGAGATCGTCGACCGCGACGAGTCGATCCAGCGCGAGGTGTGGAGCCGCGACGACGCCATCGCCTATTTCCAGTCGATCGGCGAGCACTACAAGGCCGAGATCATCTCCGACCTGCCCGAGGGCGAGGTCATCACGCTCTATCGCCAGGGCGCCTTCATCGACCTCTGCCGCGGCCCCCATCTGCCGTCGACAGGGCGGCTCGGCAAGGCGTTCAAGCTGACCAAGCTGGCCGGCGCCTATTGGCGCGGTGACCATCGCAACGCCCAGCTCCAGCGCGTCTACGGCACCGCCTGGGCCAGCGACAGGGACCTGAAGGCCTACCTCACCCAGCTCGAGGAGGCCGAGAAGCGCGACCATCGCCGCCTTGGCCGGGAGATGGGCCTCTTCCACCAGCAGGAAGAGGCGGCCGGCATGATCTTCTGGCATCCGAAGGGATGGCGGCTCTACCGCACGCTGGAAAGCTGGCTGCGCCGGCGGCTCGACGCCACGGGCTATCTCGAGGTGAAGACCCCCCAGCTCGTCGACCGCAAGCTGTGGGAGGCGTCGGGCCACTGGGAGAAGTTCCACGAGAGCATGTACATCGCGGAGAACGAGGAGGGACTGAAGGCCTACGCCGCGAATCCGAAGGAGCGGATCTTCGCGCTGAAGCCGATGAACTGCCCCTGCCACGTCCAGATCTTCAACCAGGGCCTGAAGAGCTACCGCGACCTGCCGATGCGGATGGCGGAGTTCGGGTCCTGCCACCGGTTCGAGCCGGGCGGCGCGCTGCACGGCATCATGCGGGTGCGCAACTTCGTCCAGGACGACGCGCACATCTTCTGCACCGAGGACCAGATCATCTCCGAGGGCAAGGCATTCTGCGCCCTGCTGCTCAGCGTCTATCGCGATCTCGGCTTCACCGACGTGCTGGTGAAGCTGGCCGACCGGCCGCCGCAGCGGCACGGGTCGGACGCGGTCTGGGACAAGGCCGAGGCGGCCTTGGCGGCGGCCTGCGAGGCCTCGGCGCTGCCCTATGTCCTCAATCCCGGCGAAGGCGCCTTCTATGGGCCCAAGCTGGAATTCACGCTGCGCGACACGATCGGCCGCGAATGGCAGTGCGGGACCCTTCAGGTGGACTTCGTGATGCCGGAGCGCCTCGGCGCCTGGTATGTCGGCGAGGACGGCCAGAAGCACCATCCGGTGATGCTGCATCGCGCCATCTTCGGCTCGTTCGAGCGCTTCATCGGCATCCTGATCGAGCATTACGCCGGCCGCCTGCCGCTGTGGCTGGCCCCGACCCAGGTGGCGGTCGCGACCGTGGTCTCGGATGCCGACGCCTATGCGGGGGAGGTGGCGGCGCTGCTGCGGGCCCGCGGCCTCCAGGTGGAGCTCGACCGCCGCAACGAGAAGATCAACTACAAGGTCCGCGAGCACAGCCTGGCCAAGGTCCCGGTGATGTTCGTCGTCGGCAAGCGCGAGGCCGAGGAGCGCACGGTCTCGATCCGCCGCCTCGGGCGTCCCGATCAGGAAACCATGTCGCTCGCCGATGCGGTGGCTGCCCTGGCCGCAGAGGCGACCGCGCCGGAAACGGTGGCGGACGCGATCGCCGCCGCCGCGGAGTAGCCGCGCCCCACGCGATGGTTCGCCCATCGCATAACGCGAACGTGATTCCGGTGTGATGACGGGAATCGCTCGGTTTGTTCGAGGATGAAGGTGGTTACGCCCATTGCCGACGGCAGGGGGCGGGCCGCCTTCGCCCCCGACGGCTGCGGCAACGGGGGCCAGCGCCCGCGGAATTGATCGCGCGGCATGGATCCGGCGACCCGCTCTCCGCGTATAGGATGCGGAGGACGACGGATGGCCCATCTCGACGATTCCGACACGCAGCGCGCGAACGCATCCTTCATCAAGGCCGCCATGCGCGTGCCGATCCTCAGCCGCGACCATGAGGCGGGCCTCGCCCGGCGCTGGCGCGACGACCGCGACGACCGCGCCCTGCACGAGCTGGTGACCGCCTACACCCGCCTCGTCATCAGCATGGCCGGGCGCTTCCGGCACTACGGCCTGCCGATGGGCGACCTGATCCAGGAGGGCAATGTCGGGCTGATGCAGGCGGCCGAGCGCTTCGACTGCTCGCGCGACGTCCGCTTCTCGACCTATGGCGCCTGGTGGGTCCGCTCGGCCATGCAGGATTTCGTGCTGCGCAACTGGTCAATCGTCCGCACCGGCACGACGGCGGCGCAGAAGTCGCTCTTCTTCAACCTCCGCCGGCTGCGCGCGCGCATCGCCGAGACGGAACTGAACGGCATGTCCGGGGACACCGGCCGCCGCATCGCCGAGGCGCTGAAGGTGTCGCTGGCCGACGTGCAGTCGATGGAGATGCGCCTGTCGGCCGCCGACCAGTCCCTGAGCACCCCGGTCGGCGAGAGCGGCGACGAATCCTGGCAGGACTTCCTGTCCGACCCGCGGCCCGATCCCGAGCAGGTGGTGATCGGCATACGCGACGCCGCCTCCCGGTCGCGCTGGCTGGCGGAGGCCCTGGAGGAACTGTCGCCGCGCGAGCGCCGCATCATCTGCGAGCGCCGGCTGGTGGATGAAGGCGCGACGTTGGAGGATCTCGGTCGCGCGCTCGGCGTCTCCAAGGAGCGGGTGCGGCAGCTCGAAAGCCGGGCGCTGGCGAAGCTGCGCCAGGCGATGCGCGCCCATGTCGTCACCACGGACGAGCTGTTCGTCGAGACCTGACCCTTGTTGCCGGGCAGGGGTGGCGGGGTAGGATGGCCAGGCCGGGCGCCCATGCCGGCTGATTGGAGAGGCCTTCCTTGGACGCCGTCGAACCCACCATCCGCCCCCGTCGCAGCTTCATCTTCGCCCCCGGCACCCGGCCGGACATGTTTCCCAAGGCGCTGCGCAGCGGCACCGACATCGTCTGCGTCGACCTCGAGGACGCAATCGCGCCCAAGGACAAGGCGACGGCGAGGGCGCTGGCCTTCGCGCATCTGCCGACCGCCGAGGGCCCGGCCAGGGTGGAGCGCATCATCCGGCTGAACTGCCTGCGGACGACCGAGGGCATGGCCGACGTCCAGGCCATGCTGGGCTCGCCGGTCGCCGTCGAGGCCGTCATGCTGCCCAAGGTCAAGGGGCCGGAGGAGGTGCGCAATCTCTCCGACCTCCTGGACGAGCATCGGCTGCCGACCCGCCTGCATGTCATTATCGAGACCAACGAGGGGCTGGAGGCGGCCTACGAGGTCGCGCGGTCCAGCGCCCGCGTCGAGGCGCTGTTCTTCGGCGGCGTCGACATGGCGGCCGACCTGCGCTGCAAATCGACCTGGATGGCGCTGCTCTACGCCCGGTCGCGCATCGTCCATGCCGCAGCCGCGGCCGGGCTCGACGTGATCGACGTGCCCTACCTCGACCTCCAGGACCAGGCCGGCATGCTGCTCGAGGCGACGCAGGCGGCTGAGCTCGGCTTCACGGGCAAGGGCGCCATCCACCCGCGGCAGATCGCCGACATCAATGCCGCCTTCACGCCCGACGCGGAGGCCGTCGCCCATGCCAGGCGGGTGCTGGATGCGTTTGCGGAAAGCGATGGCGGCCTCCTCGTGTTCGAAGGGAAGCTGATCGAGAAGCCGGTGCTGCGCAGTCTCGCCCGAATCCTGGCGGTGCATGCGCAAGCCGCGAAATAGGGTGTTCCAGACTTGGACACCGGGCCATCGCTTGCGCTAAGAGATGAACCATGCCGAACGCTGACACCGGAACCGCGCGCGTCGATCTCTTCCCGGAGATTGCGCCCTACGCCACGGGGATGCTCGCTCTCGACGCGCCCCACTCGATGTATTGGGAAGAAAGCGGCCGGGCCGATGGTATGCCGGCCGTCTTTGTCCATGGCGGTCCGGGGGCCGGCGCCACGCCGACCCACCGGCGCTTCTTCGACCCCGGCCACTACCGGATCGTGGTGTTCGATCAGCGCGGCTCCGGCCGCTCGACGCCGCTGGCCTCGATCGAGGGCAACACGACCGACGCGCTGGTCGCCGACATGGAGCGGCTGCGGGTCCATCGCGGGATCGAGAAATGGGTGGTGTTCGGCGGCTCCTGGGGGTCGACCCTGGCGCTCGCCTATGCCACCGCTCACCCCGACCGCGTCCTGGGGCTCGTGCTCCGCGGCATCTTCCTGTGCCGGCGCAGCGAGATCGACTGGTTCCTCTATGGTATGCGCACCGTCTATCCGGAAGCCTGGCGCACCTTCGTCGAGGGGCTGCCGCCGGAGGAGCGGGGCGATCTGCTCGGCAACTACTACCGGCGCCTGACCGATCCCGACCCGGCGGTGCATATGCCGGCTGCGCGGAGCTGGAGCATCTACGAGGGCGCCTGCTCGACCCTGCTGCCGAGCCCCGAGACGATCGCGTCCTTCGGCGAGGACCGCAAGGCCTTGGGTCTGGCGCGTATCGAAGCGCACTACTTCACACACCATGTGTATACTGCAGAGAACGACCTGATCCGGCAGATCGACCGGATTCGCCATCTGCCGACGGTGATCGTGCAGGGCCGCTATGACATGGTGTGCCCCATCGTCACCGCCGACGAGCTGACGCGGGCGTGGCCGGAGGCGCGCTATGTCGTGGTTCCCGACGCCGGGCACTCCGCCATGGAGCCCGGCATCCGCACCCAGCTCGTCGCCGCCACCGAAGCATTCAAGGGCCTGGGTTGACCGGACATCGGCCGGCAACAGGCCCAAAGCAGGGAGAGTCGTCATGAAGCGCTCACGATCGATCCGGTTGGCGCTGCTGGGAACGGTGGGTCTGGTCGGGCTGGCCGGATGCGACGACACGCCGGTGGCGAGCGAGGGGCAGTTCTTCCGCGACGCATCCGAATGCCGCAAGGTGCTGGATGCCGCGAGCTGCGAGAGCCAGTTCGCCGCCGCCAGGCAGGAGCATGTGAAGTCCGCGCCGCGCTTCACCACCAAGGAACAGTGCGAGGCCCAGTTCGGCGCGGCCAACTGCACCACCGCCGGCACCTATGAGACGGCCCAGGCGCCCGGCGCCACCACGCCGGGTACCACCGCGCCAGGCACCACGGCGCCGGGGCAGGCCGCCACGGGGACCACCCCCGCCCAGGGCCAGCAGACCGCCCAGTCCGGCGGCAGCGGGTTCTTCATGCCGCTGATGCTGGGCTATCTCGGCGGCCAGATGATGAGCCGCATGGGGCAGACGCCGCAGCCGGTCTACCGCGACGCCCAGAACAGGGCCTACACCGGCAACGGGGCCGCGGCCGGCCGCAGCATCGGCAACTGGAACCCGGCGGGCGGCTCGGTCGCGACGTCGGGTGCCGCGACCTCGCAGCGCAGCGGCTTCGGCTCCACCGCGAGCAGGATGTCTTCCGGCTCCGGCTCCTGAGCGGCCATGTCGGGATTGCGCCGGGAACGGCTGGTGCCGCGGGTCGACTGGCGCCGCCGGGCGGAGGAGATCGGCTTTGCCTTCCATACCATCGACGGGTTGCCCTACTGGGATGAGACCGCCTGCTACGCCCTGACCGCGGCCGGGGTGGACCAGATCGAGGATGCGACCAACGAGCTGGAGCAGATGTGCCTGGCCCTGGTCGACCGGGTGGTCGCGGCCGGGGACTATGAGCGGCTGCGCCTGTCGGACGAGGCCGCCGGCCTGGTCGAGGCGAGCTGGAAGCGCGGCGACAGGAACCTGATCGGGCGGTTCGATCTCTCCTGGGACGGCGAAGGGCCGCCCAAGATGCTCGAATACAATGCCGACACGCCGACCGCGCTCTTCGAGGCCGCGGTGGTGCAGTGGGAGTGGCTGGAGACGGTGAAGAAGGGGGCCGACCAGTTCAACTCGATCCATGAGCGGCTGATCGAGGCATGGGGGGCGATCGGCATCCGCAACGCCATCCACTTCACCTGCGTGCGCGACCACAAGGAGGATTTCGGCACGACCGAGTATCTCCGCGACACCGCGACCCAGGCGGGGTTGGCGACCGCCTTCCTGCATGTCGACGAGATCGGCTGGAACGGCCTCGGCTTCGTCGATCTCGACGAGCAGCCGATCCGCACCCTCTTCAAGCTCTATCCCTGGGAATGGCTGCTGGCGGAGGATTTCGGTCGCAATATCGGCCCCTCCCGGCTGCAGATGATCGAGCCGGCCTGGAAGATGGTGCTGTCCAACAAGGCGATGCTGCCCTTGCTGTGGGAGATGGCGCCGGACCATCCGAACCTGCTCCCGGCCTCCTTCGACGAGGCCGACATCCCGGGCCGGAAGGTGCGCAAGCCGATCCTCGGCCGCGAGGGCGCCAACGTCGAGATCGTCGGCGCCGAAGCCTCCGACGGGCCCTATGGGGCGGAAGGCTTCGTCTATCAGGCCTTCCATTCCCTGCCCAAGACCGACGGCGGCTATCCGGTGATCGGCTCCTGGGTGGTGGCGTCGCAGTCGGCCGGCATCGGCATCCGCGAGGATGACAGCCCGATCACCCGCGACACCAGCCGCTTCGTGCCGCACTACTTCACCTGAGACGCGCGACCATCCGGACGGGGGCGGACGATGCTGACGCTGAAAAGCAACTACCTGGAAACACTGCCCAGCTTCCTCATGTATTTCGGCACGGCGGTGGCGCTGACGGCGCTCTTCCTGTTCCTCTACACGCTGGTCACGCCACACCGGGAATGGCAGCTGATCCGCGCCGGCAACAATGCCGCGGCGATCAGCCTGGCCGGCGCCTCGATCGGCTTCGCCATCCCCTTCGCCAGCGTCATCATGCAGAGCCAGAGCCTGCTCGACATGGCGATCTGGGCGATCGTGGTGCTGGTGGTGCAGATCGGCGCATACTTGGTCGCGCGCGTCCTGAAGCCCGGCCTCAGCCGCAAGATCGAGGCCGGCGACACCGCGCACGGTACCGTGCTGGCCGCGATCGCCATCACCGCCGGCATCCTGAATGCCGCCTGCATGACCTATTGATGCCGCCGGCGTCCATTCAACGGCTGGAGGAGGCCGGCCTCAATGCGTGGCCCGCGCTCCGCGTGGCGCTGGTCGATGGCTGGGTCCTGCGCTTCGCCGACGGCTTCACCAAGCGGGCCAACTCGGTCAATGCGATCTACGGCGACGCGTCCGGCCTGGATGCCGGACTGGATGACCGGATCTCGGCGGCGGAACGGCTCTATGGCGATGCTGGCCAGCGCGCCATCTTCCGCCTGTCGCCGCTCGCCCCCGAGGCGCTCGACGCCCGGCTCGACGGACGGGGCTACCGCCGGATCGACGAAACGGTGGTGGAAACGGCATCCCTGGCCACCATGGACCTGGCGACCGACCCCGGCTTCGTCCGCGCCGCCTCGCCGGCCGAATGGGTCGAGCCCGCCAGCACCCTGCAGCAGGAGCCGGAGGCGACCCGGCCCATCCTGCAGGCGATGCTGGAACGCATGGTGCCGCGCCCCTGCTTCGGCCTGCTGCTGCGCGACGGCGTCCCGGCCGCCTGCGGCCTGGCGGTGGCGCAAGGCAACCTGGTCGGGCTGTTCGAGATCGCGGTCCACCCGGCTTTGCGCCGCGGCGGCCTCGGCCTGGCCATGACCCGTTCGCTGCTCGCCTGGGGCAGGGCGCTCGGCGCCGACACCGCCTACCTCCAGGTGGTGGCGGGCAACGCCCCCGCCCGCGCCCTCTATGCCGGCCTCGGGTTCCGCGAGAGCCACCGCTACTGGTACCGCGTCCAGGGTGGGTAAGCACACCACCCCGGATGCGGCCCCGGTAAGAATCGCCCTATCGTCGCGCGTACTGCTCCTGGCCGAACAGGATGGCGCGCTGCTTCTCGTCGATCGGCCCCTGGCGGCGGCGCTCGGTCAGGATCTTCATGCCGCGTTCGGTGGCCGGGCGGGCGGCGATGGCGTCCATCCAGCGCGTCAGGTGGGCGAACTCCGCGACCGGGCCGTCGCCGGCCTTGAAGGAGGCGAGCCAGGGATAGCAGGCCATGTCGGCGATCGTGTAGTCGGGCCCGGCCAGGTAGGCGCTCTCGCCGAGGCGGCGGTCCATGACACCGCAGATGCGCAGGGCCTCGTTGGAATAGCGGTCGAGCGCGTAAGCGATCTTCTCCGGCGCATAGTTGCGGAAATGGCCGCGCTGGCCGAACATCGGCCCGACGCTGGCCATCTGGAACATCACCCACTGCACCACGGTCCAGCGTCGGCGGGCATCCTGCGGATAGAACTGGCCGGTCTTCTCGCCCAGATACATCAGGATGGCGCCGGACTCGAAGACCGGGATGGGCTTGCCGTCCGGCCCGTCGGTGTCGACGATGGCCGGCATCTTGTTGTTCGGGCTGATCTTCAGGAAATCCGGATCGAACTGCTCGCCGGTGCCGATATTGACCGGGTGGACGGTATAGGGAAGCCCCGTCTCCTCCAGCATCAGATGGACCTTTTGGCCGTTGGGCGTCGGCCAGGTGTAGAGTTCGATCATCGGGAAATGCCTTTCGGATGGACGAGGCCGGGAGGGTCCCTTGGCGCCCGTCTCGACATGCGGCACCAGACCGCCCTTTTCAACCCTGTCTTTGACGCCTAAACCGGCCCGCATGGTTTCGTCCCCTATGGTTTCACCCCGTATGGTTTCGTTGCGCATCGGCACCCGTGGCAGCCCGCTCGCCCTGGTCCAGGCCGCCGCCGTCAAGGCGGCGCTGGCCGCCGCCGATCCCGGCCTGGCCGATCCCGACGCCATCGAGATCGTGGTCATCCGCACCACCGGCGACCGGGTGCAGGATCGCACCCTGGCCGAGATCGGCGGCAAGGGCCTCTTCACCAAGGAGATCGAGGAGGCGCTGCTCGCCGGCGCCATCGACCTCGCGGTGCATTCGATGAAGGACATGCCGACCGTCCTGCCGGACGGGTTGGTGATCGACGGCATGCTGCCGCGCGCCGACCCGCGCGACGCGCTGGTGGCGTTGACGCCGGGCGGCATCGAGGCGCTGCCGCGGGGCGCCATCGTCGGCACGGCATCACTGCGGCGCCAGGCGCAGCTCCTTCATCTCCGCCCCGATCTCCACATCATTCCCTTCCGCGGCAATGTCGATACGCGCCTGGGCAAGCTCGCCGCCGGCACCGCGCAGGCCACCGTCCTGGCGCTGGCAGGGCTGACCCGGCTCGGCAAGGCGGCGGTCGCGACCCAGATCCTGGAACCGGAGATCATGCTCCCCGCGGTCGCCCAGGGCGCGATCGGGGTCGAGCGCCGGGCCGCCGACGACCGGGCCGGGGGCCTGCTGGCGGCGATCGGCCATCGGCCCACCATGATCGCAGTGTCGGCCGAACGCGCCATGCTGGCGGTGCTCGACGGGTCGTGCCGCACCCCGATCGCGGCGCTGGCCGTCCTCGACGCCGATGGCGGCCTTGGCCTGCGCGGGCTGGTGGCCGCCCCCGACGGGTCGCGACTCGCATCCGGCGCCTGGAACGGGCCGGCGGGCGACGCGGCGCGCATCGGCACGGAGGCCGGGGCCGAGCTGCGGTCGCGCGCCGACTTCCTGGGGCGGTAATGCGGATCCTCCTGACCCGGCCGGAGGCGGAATCGAAGGCGCTGGCCGCGCGCCTGGCCGCCGCCGGCATCGTCCCGGTCATTGCACCCTTGCTGCGCATCCTGCCCGTCGCCGGCGCGATGCCCGAGCTGGCGGACGTGCGGGCCCTGCTGTTCACCAGCATCAACGGCGTCGCCGCCTTCACACGCTTGTCGCCCACGCACCTGTCACTGGGCCGCGACCTGCCGGTCTATGCAGTGGGCGCCGCCACCGCGGCCGCTGCGCGCGAGGCGGGCTTCGCCGCCGTCGAAAGCGCCGATGGCGATGCCGTTGCCCTGGTGGCGCTGGTCCGCGATCGGCTGGCACCGGGCCCGGGCGTCCTGCTGCATCCGTCCGGCGCCGACGTGGCGGGCGACATCAAGGGCACCCTGGAGGCGGCGGGCTACGCCGTCCGCCGGGTGGTCCTGTACAAGGCGGAGCCGGTCGAGGTCCTGCCCGCCGCCGCCCGCGACGCCCTGCGCAAGGGAACCCTGGACGGGGTTCTGCTGTTCTCGCCGCGGACGGCGGATGCCTTCCGCCGCCTGGTCGTCGGCGATGCCAAGGGCGGGGGCGATGCGAAGGGCGGGCTGCCGGTTGCCACCCCCGGCCCTGTCGCCTATTGCCTGAGCGCGGCCGTGGCCACCGCCGCCGCCGGCGTGCCGTGGCGGGCGGTGCGGGTCTCGGCCGAGCCCAACGCGGAATCCCTCCTCCGCCTCGTCGAAGGCGATCGGTCGACCGGAGAGGATGTGAGGTACGAGAAGCCGACCATGAATGTCCCGCCCTCGGGCAAGCCGGACAGCGGCGCCGGCCAGTCTTCCCAGCCGGCGGCCCCGCCCTACCCCGCCCTGCCGCTCCTGCCGACCGTGATCGTGGCTGCCATCGTTGCCGTGCTGATCGGCCTCTCGGCGCCGCTGTGGCGGGGCTGGCTCGGGATGGATCCGCGGCCGCTGGCCGTGCCGGCCGACATGGCGCCGGTCGAGGCCCGCCTGGCGGCGCTGGAGCGGCGGCCGCCGCCGGATACCGCCCCCCTGTCGGACGCCATCCGCCGGCTTCAGGCCGACCTCGCCCGCCTGGCCGAACGCCCGGCCGCCGATCCCGCCCTGGGGGCGGAGATCCAGCGCCTGCAAGGCATGGTGGATGGGCTGACCCGGCGCCTGGCCGAGACCGAGACGGCGATGCGCGACAACCGCCTGCGCGACCGCATCGGCGAGCGCGCGCTGGTCGCCGCCACCGCGCTGCGCACTGCCGCCGACCGCGGCGGCCCCTTCCCGACCGAGCTGGAGACCGCCCGGGCGGCATTGGCCGAGGACGCCGCTGCCAAGGAGGCGCTGGAGAGCCTGGCGCCCTATGCCGACAAGGGCGTGCCGGATGCGGGCGCGGTCGCGCGCGGCTTCGACGCGGTTTCCCCGGCCATCATGCAGGCTGCCCGCCGCGCCGTGGACGGGGACTGGATGGACCGCACCGTCGAGCGCCTGTCGTCGGTCGTCACGGTGCGCCGGGTGGAGGCGCCGGTCGCCGGCACCCCGGACGCCCATGTCGCCGCGGCCGAGAAGGCGCTGGCGGGACGCGACGTGGCGGCGGCGCTGGAGGCGCTGGCGCCGATCCGCGACGCGGTCGCCCGGGCCGCCCCCGACTGGCTGGCCGTGGCGGAGGCGCGGCGCGCGCTGGATGCGGCGAGCATGCGGGTTTCCCGACGGGTGGCGACCATCCTCGGCCAGGAACGCTGAGCGCATGCGGCGCCTGCTGATCTTCGTCGCGCTGGCGGCGCTGGTGGTCGCGGCTGCCGTCTGGGTCGCCGACCGCCCGGGCCGGATTTCGATCGTCTGGCAGGGCTGGCGCGTCGACACCTCGGTCGCGATCCTGCTGCTCGCCACCGCGGCCACCGCCTTCCTCTTCGCGCTGACCCTGCGCCTCGTCGGCTGGCTGGTGCGGGTGCCGCGGCGCTGGCGGCGCTGGGCGCAGGAGCGCCGCCGTCGCCGCGGCTACCAGGCCCTGACCCAGGGCATGGTGGCGGTGGCGGCCGGTGACCCGGAGGAGGCGTGGCGCCAGGCCCGCCGCGCCGACGTGCTGCTCGACGAACCGCCGCTGACGATGCTGCTGTCGGCCCAGGCGGCGCAGCTCAACGGCGACGAGGCCGCCGCGCGTCGCTACTTCACCGCCATGCTCGATCGCCGCGAGACCGAGTTCCTGGGGCTGCGCGGGCTGCTGATGCAGGCGATGCGCACCGGCGACCGCGAGGGCGCGCTGGTGCTGGCGCGCCGTGCCCGCCGCCTGCGGCCGGATACGCCATGGGTGCTGACGACGCTGTTCGAGCTGGAGACGCGGGCCGGCGACTGGCGCGGGGCGGAGGCGACCTTGGCCGAAGCGCAGAAGCGCCGGGTGCTGCCCGTCGCCGCCGCTCGCCATCGCCGCGCCGCCGTCCTGGCCGAGCAGGCTCGCCTGGCGGAGGCCGATGGCAAGCCGCGGGAAGCGCTCGACCTGGCGGCGCGCGCCCATGATGAGGACCTGGCCTTCGTCCCGGCCACCATCGCCTATGTCCGGCTGCTGGGCGTGGCCGACCGCGTCCGCAAGGCCGAGCGGGTGGCCGAAAAGGCATGGGCGCTGGCGCCCCATCCCGACCTCGCCGCCGCCTATGGCGAGCTGATGCCCTCGACCGACCCGGTCGCGGCGGCCCAGCGCATGGAACGCCTGGTGGCGGCGCTGCCGGACCATGTCGAAAGCCGCCTCGTGACGGCGGCGGCGGCACTGCGCGCGGGATTGTGGGGCGAGGCGCGCCAGCAGCTGGAGGCGGCGGTCGCCTTGCAGCCGAGCGCGCGTGCCTACCGCATGTTGGCGCAGGTCGAGGAGGGCCAGTCCGGCGACCCTGCCGCCGGGCAGAAATGGCTGCGCCTGGCGGCGGACGCCCCGCCGTCGGAAGCCTGGACCTGCGGCACCTGCGGCACCGCGGCACCGGGATGGAGCGCGGTATGCCCCGCCTGCGGTGCCGTCGACGGGCTGAAATGGCAGATCCGCGTGGCGCCGCCGCTGGTCGCCGGCCCGGCGGAGGCCGCGTCGGGCGGTAGCTGACCGGTTTCGGTAGCGGGCCGGCTTTGGTGGCAGGTCGGCTTCAGTTCGGCCGCACCGCGCCCTCGCCCTTCACCGTCAGGGGCAGGCCGGCCACCATCATCACGACCCGTTCGGCGACGCCGGCGATGCGCTGGTTGAGGCGCCCGGCATGGTCGCGGAAGGCGCGCGCCAGGGCGTTGTCGGGGACGATGCCCTGGCCGACCTCGTTGGCGACCAGCACCAGCGGCACGCCGGCCTCGTCCAGCGTCGCCAGCAGGCGCTCGGTCTCGGCGTCGACGGAGCGGCCCTCGAGCATCAGGTTGGACAGCCACAGGGTCAGGCAGTCGACCAGGATCGGGCGGCCGGGCAGGGTGTGGGCCTCGATCGCATAGGCGAGGTGGATCGGCTCCTCCACCGTCGTCCAGGCCGGGCCGCGCCGGTCGCGGTGGTGCTGGATGCGGGCCGCCATCTCGCGGTCGGTCACGGTCGCGGTGGCGATGTAGAGGCCGGTCGCCGCGGCCTCCTCGACCATGGTCTCGGCATAGCTGCTCTTGCCCGACCGCGCGCCGCCCATGACCAGGGTCAGCCGCGGCAGCGGTACGAACCCCAGGATGCCGGGCGGCGGGCGGCGGGCCATGTCACGCCGCCATGTGATTGACGACGGCGACCCGCCAGCCATGCCCCAGGCCCGGCCCGTCGACATGCTCCAGTCGGGTCAGCGACACATTGTCGATCGAGAAGGCGAGCGCGGTCTCCGGCGGCAGCTGCAGGGCATGCGCGATCGCGGCCCGGATGGTGCCGCCATGGGTCACCGCCACGATGTCGCGGCCGCGGTGCTCGACGGTCAGACGGTCGATCACCGGCGCCACCCGGCCGACCAGGTCGACGAAGCTCTCGCCGCCCGGCGGCGCCTCATGGGCGGGCGCCAGCCAGAAGCGATGCCAGGCGTCGCCGCGCTGGGTCTGCAGGTCGGAATATTTCACGCCCTGCCAGTCGCCGAAGGATTGCTCGACGAAGGCGCGCTCCCGGGCCGGGTCGGGCCCGACGGCGCCGGCGGCGCGCAGCGCGTCGGCGGTCTGGATGGTGCGCAGCAAGGTGCTGGTCATCCACACGGCATCGGTCGGCAACTGCTTGGCGAGCGCGGTGAAGAGCGCCTCGTCGCCGCAGTCGCAAGGATGGTCGCACTGGCCATAGATGCGGCCGTCATTCACCCGTACCGGGGCATGACGCACCCACCACCACCGTGTCGTCGTATTCATTGCTGTGTCGTCCAAGGGTTCACCCGCCTGCGGATTGTTCGCCGCTACGCGCCGGCGGCCCAGGGGCCGGCGACGACGGCAAGGAGCATCGCCGTTTCCGTCGTCTGCTGGGCCGCGCCGAGAATATCGCCGGTGTACCCGCCGACCTGCCGGCGCGCAAGCCATGCCAGGGTCGCAGCCGCCATCGCCGCGGCCGCCAGAGCCGCCAGCGCCGGTGCGGGGTCGAGCGCGGCCAGCGCGGCAGCCGCGCCCAGCGCCAGTGCGACCGCCAGGGTCGCGGCCGAGGGCCGTCCCATGCCGGCGCCGAGCCCGTCGGCACGCGCCGGCGGCAGGATCATTGCCAGGACGGGGACGGTCGCGCGCGAGGCCGCCCCGGTGCCGACCAGTGCTGCCCCGGCGACCCAGGGGTCGAGGGCGGCGAGGGCGGCCGCCTTGATCGCCACCACCATGCCCAGCGCCAGGACACCGTAGGTGCCGATATGGCTGTCGCGCATGATCGCCAGCCGTTCCGCGGCCGGCCGGCGGACGCCGAAGCCGTCGGCGGTGTCGGCGAGGCCGTCCTCGTGCAGACCGCCGGTCAGGACCATGCCGGCCGCCAGCGCCAACAGCACGGCAACCGGGCCCGGCAGGCCGGCCTGGGCGGCGCCGACCAGCACCAGCCCGCACGCCAGCCCGACCGCGGCGCCGACCAGCGGAAAGACGCGCAGCGCCCGCGCCAGCGCGCCCGGCGCCGGTGGCGTGGGATCGTCCGGCAGCGGGATGCGGGTCAGGAACTGCCCGGCCCGCCGCAGGTCGGCGAGCCAGGCGGCGGGTCGGAAATCCTCGGATGCGGCGGGGTCCACAGGCCCGCTTATAGACCGGGCCGGCCGTGAGCGGCAGGGGTGGCGTCCGTTCGGGCGACCGCCGCACGGTTGACCGGCCGCACCCATCGGCCCTATGCCGACCGCCTCCTTCCCCGAAACGTCACTCCCCAACCCTGACCCCAGGTACCCATGCCCGAGCCGATCGCTACCCTGGACGAGATGCGGCGCATCCTGGCCGTGCTGCCCGGCCCCGACCTTGCCGCGCAGGCGGCGGCGGCGGCGCGCGAAGCCCTCCTGACCAAGCCGGCGGGCGCGCTCGGCCGGCTGGAGGCGGTCGCGGAATGGCTGGCGACCTGGCAGGGCCGCCACCCGGCCGAGGTCCGGCGGGCGCGCACCATCGTGTTCGCCGCCAACCATGGCGTGGCCGGCCGCGGCGTCTCGGCCTATCCGCCGTCGGTGACGCAGCAGATGATGGCGAACTTCGCGGCCGGCGGGGCCGCGGTGAACCAGCTCTGCACGGCCATGGACGCCGATCTCCGGGTCTATGAGCTGGACCTGGAGCATCCGACCGCGGACATCACCCAGGGGCCGGCGATGTCGGCGGAGGCCTGCGCGCGGGCGCTGGCCTATGGCATGATGGCGGTGGAGCCGGGCGTCGACGTGCTGGCGCTGGGCGAGATGGGCATCGGCAACACCACCGCCGCCGCCGCCCTGGCGCTGGCGCTGTTCGGGGGCGAGGCCGCGGACTGGGTCGGGCCCGGCACCGGCGTCGCCGGCGACGCCCTGTCGGCCAAGACCGCGGCGGTGGACCGCGCGGTGGCGACCAACCGGGCGGCGATGACCGACCCCTTCGAGACCCTGCGCTGCGTCGGCGGCTTCGAGCTGGCGGCGATCGTGGGCGCGGTGATGGCGGCCCGGCTCGCCCGCATCCCGGTCTTGCTGGACGGCTACGCCGCCACCGCCGCGGCCGCCGTGCTCTACGCGGCCGACCCGCGGGCGCTCGATCATTGCCTGGTCGGGCACCGCTCGGCCGAGCCCGGCCATACCCGGCTGCTGCGGCAGATCGGGCAGGAACCGCTGCTCGACCTCGGCATGCGCCTGGGCGAGGGCTCGGGCGCCACGCTCGCCATCGCCATCGTCAAGGCCGCCGCCGCCTGCCACGCGGGCATGGCCACCTTCGGCGAAGCCGGGGTCAGCGGCCCCGCTTGAATTAGGCCGGCTTGAATTAGGTTGGCCGGAAGGACCGGATCGCGAGAGCGGGACTCGACGCGGCCCGCGGCTTCGGGCATGTGGAGCGTATGGGGCTCGCCGCTTTGATGGGTGGAGACCGGCCCTGGCCCGATGGCCGCGGCTGGGTCAACCTGCGCACGCTGGTCGCGATCCGCTGGCTGGCCGTCATCGGGCAGGTGGCGACGCTGCTGATCGTCCACTTTTCACTGAACTATCCGCTGCCGCTGGCGATCGCGCTGCTGGTGGTGGGTGCGTCGGTGGCGGTCAACATCGTGGCCAGCCTGCAGCGCCCGCTCCAGACCCGCCTGACCGACCGCGATGCGGCGGCCTACCTGGCCTTCGACGTCTTCCAGCTGGCTGGACTCCTCTACCTCACCGGCGGGCTGGAAAACCCCTTCGCGGTCCTCATCCTGGCGCCGGTCACGGTCTCGGCCACCATCCTGTCGCGGCCGACCACGATCGGGCTCTGCCTCTTCACGCTGCTGGCCATCGTCATGCTGGCCTTCTTCCGCTGGCCGCTGCCCTGGCCGCCGCCGGGCCTGGTCCTGCCGCCGACCTACCGCTTCGGGGTCGGTGCCGCGCTGGCGCTGGCGACGGTCTTCATCGCCGCCTACACATGGCAGGTGACGGCGGAGGCGCGGCGCGTGACCGACGCGCTGGCCGCCACCCAGCTGGCGCTCGCCCGCGAGCAGCAGCTCTCGGCCGTGGGCGCGCTCGCCGCGGCCGCCGCCCACGAGCTGGGCTCGCCCCTCGGCACCATCGCGGTGGTGGTCCGCGAACTGTCCCACGAACTGCCGCCGGACGGCCCCTGGCGCGAGGATCTGGCACTGCTGGAAAGCCAGGTGGCGCGCTGCCGGACCATCCTGGCCGAGCTGGCGCAGCGCCCGGTACGGACCGACCCCTTCGACGGCATCCCCCTGTCGGTGCTGGTGGAACTGTCGGCCGCCCCGCACCTGCCGCCCCATATCGACTTCCGTATCCTCCGCGAGGGCCCGGAAGAGCTGCCGGAACCCCTGGTGCCGGAGCGGCCGGAGCTGCGCCATGCCCTGGGCAACCTGCTGCAGAACGCCTTCCAGTTCGCCCGGTCGGAAGTCCGTGCCACGGTGGCCTGGGACGAGGCCCAGGCACGCATCATCGTGCGCGACGATGGGCCGGGCTTTCGACCGGAGGTTCTCGCGCGGATCGGAGAGCCCTATGTTTCCGGCAGGGAACGTCCCGGGGGGTCGATGGGGCTCGGCATTTTCATAGCCGAGACCTTGCTAGCCCGCACCGGTGCCGACCTGACGGTGGAGAATGCGGCTTCCGGCGGTGCCGAGGTCGCGATCCGCTGGAACCGCGACAGACTGGAGGGGCTGCAGCCGCCGCCATCATGAACGAACCAACCGACCCACGCGCCGAACTGCCGGCCGGCCCCACCCTCCTCATCGTCGACGACGATGCCCCGCTGCGCACCCGGCTCGCCACCGCCATGGAGCGGCGCGGCTATCAGGTGACGACCGCGGAAAGCGTCGCCGCCGGCATCGCCGCCGCCCGCGCGACCCGACCGCTCTATGCCGTGTGCGACCTGAAGCTGGGCGACGGCAACGGGCTGGAGGTGGTGCAGGCCGTCCGCGCCGCCCGGCCCGATGCCCGCGTCGTCGTCCTGACCGGCTACGGCAATATCGCGACGGCGGTCGCCGCCGTGAAGGCCGGGGCGGTCGACTACCTGGCCAAGCCGACCGACGCCGATGCCATCGAGGCCGCGCTGAAGGCCCAGGGCGACAAGCTGCCCCAGCCGCCGGAACAGCCGATGTCGGCCGACCGCGTGCGCTGGGAGCATATCCAGCGCGTCTTCGAGCAGTGCGATCGCAACGTATCTGAAACGGCCCGCCGCCTGCGGATGCACCGCCGCACCCTGCAGCGCATCCTCAACAAGCACGCGCCGCGCGACTGACCGACGGGCAGGCCATGGCATCGGCCGATCCGCGGGTACCCGATGGAACGGTCGTCTATGCCGTGGGCGACGTGCATGGCCGGGACGACCTGCTGGCGGATCTGCATCGCCGGATCGTGGCGGACGCGGCCGCCGCCGCCGCCGGGCGCCGCGTGCTGGTCCATCTCGGCGACTATGTCGATCGCGGCCCGACCTCGCGGCAGGTCGTCGACCGCCTCGCCGCCGGCCCGCCGGCGGGTTTCGAGGGGGTGGCGCTGAAGGGCAACCACGAGGCCTTCCTCCTCGCCTTCCTGCGGGGTGCGGAGGCCGTCGACGGCTGGCTGGCCAATGGCGGGCGGGCGACCTTGCGCAGCTATGGCGTGGCCCCACCCGATCCCGGCGACGACGAGGATGTCGAGCGGGCCCGGGCCGGGCTCGCGGCGGCGCTGCCCCGCCGGCACCGGGCATTCCTCGAGGACTTGCGCCTGCTGCACCAGGAAGGCGACTATCTGTTCGTCCATGCCGGCATCCGCCCCTGGGCGCCGCTCGACCGCCAGGCAGAGGCGGACCTCCTGTGGATCCGCGAGCCCTTCCTCGACTGGGACCAGCCGTTCGGGCCGGTGGTGGTCCATGGCCACACCATCACCCAGATACCGGAAATCCGCCCCAACCGCATCGGCATCGACACCGGGGCCTACGCGACCGGCGTGCTCACCTGCCTCGTGCTGTCGGGAACCGGGCGCCGTTTCCTGCGCACCTGACCCGGGCGTCGCGCGGGCTGGGGACGTGACGGGCGGGGCCGGATCGGCTATCTGGGACCCGTTCCTCATTCGAGCGGGCGTATCCGAACATGACCAAGCGTATCCTGGTGACCGGCGGGGCGGGCTTCCTCGGCTCCCATCTCGTGGAGCGTCTGCTCACCGAAGGTCACGAGGTGCTGTCGGTGGACAATTACTTCACCGGGCGGCGCGCCAACCTCGCCCACCTGTTCGACAATAAGCGGTTGGAAGCGCTGCGCCACGACATCACCTTCCCGCTCTACGTCGAGATCGACGAGATCTACAACCTCGCTTGCCCCGCATCGCCGATCCACTACCAGTTCGACCCGGTGCAGACGACCAAGACCAGCGTGCTCGGCTCCATCAACATGCTGGGGCTGGCCAAGCGGCTGAAGGCGAAGATCCTGCTGTCCTCGACCTCGGAGGTGTATGGCGACCCGCTGGTCCATCCGCAGACCGAGGAATATCGCGGCAACGTCAACACGATCGGCCCGCGCGCCTGCTACGACGAGGGCAAGCGCTGCGCCGAAACCCTGTTCTTCGACTATTACCGGCAGCATCGGGTGCGTATCCGGGTCGCCCGGATCTTCAACACCTATGGGCCGCGCATGCACCCGAACGACGGCCGGGTGGTGTCGAACTTCATCGTCCAGGCGCTGAAGAACGCGCCCATCAGCGTCTATGGCGACGGCATGCAGACGCGCGCCTTCTGCTATGTCGACGATCTGGTCGACGGACTCTGGCGCCTGATGAATGCCCCGGACGAGGTGACCGGGCCGATCAATATCGGCAACCCGGTCGAGATCCCGGTGCTGGAGCTGGCGCAGCGGGTCATCGCCATGACCGGCTCCAGCTCGACCATCGAGTTCCGGCCGCTGCCGGTCGACGACCCGATGCAGCGCTGCCCGGTCATCGACAAGGCCCGCGACGTGCTGGGGTGGGAGCCGTCGGTGGCGCTCGACACCGGCCTCGCCAAGACCATCGCCTATTTCGACGGCGAGATGCGGCGCGGCGCCATCGAGTAGCCGCGGGGGACCCCCCCGTCAGGCGCCCGGACCGGCCGCGATCGGCGGCAGCAGGGCGACGCCGGGGGCGGCCTCGCGGGGCAGGATGCCGGCGAGGCGCGGATCATCCAGGACCTCGACGCCGGTGGCGTAGGCGACGAAGCCGCAGGACTTGTAGAAGGCGACCGCGGCCGGATGGTCGTGGGTGCAGGTGTGCAGCCATACGCGCTCGGGGCTCAGGGCAAAGGCGCGGTCGAGGGTGGCGGCCATCATCGGCCGGCCGAGGCCGCGCCCGGTCGCCTCCGGCACCAGGCCGAAATCGAGGATCTCGACGGCGCCCGGCTGGCGGGCGTCGAGCACGACCAGACCGACCTCGGCCTCGCCGTCGCGGGCGACGAAGACCGGCATGCTAGGGTCATGGATGTCGGCCGCCAGTTCGGCGTCGCCGATCCCCAGATGCATGGCCCACAGCCACGGCGTGCCGACGCGCCGGAACAGCGCCCGATACCAGTCGAGGTCCGGCCGCGGCACCGGCCGCAGGTCGAGCGGGGTCGCGATCGGCACGGCCGGCGGCGCCCGCATCTCCAGCCATGTCACGACGTTGAGGATCTTGCCGCGCGGAAAGACGTGATACCCGTCCGGCAGCGGCGCCGGCCCATGGCTGCGGCCATCCTCCGAAGACTTGCCCATCTGCCTTGCCGTTCACCCGCTCAGTTGGGCCGGTTCGGCCGCCGGATGCGCAGGGCGGCGTCCTTGGCCGGGTCCACCCACCAGGTGTTGAGGAACCCCAGCGCGTATTTCGCGGTCACGGCCGGCCGCGCGAAGCGGTCCCAATAGGCCACCCGCCAGGTCTGGATGTGCCAGTTGGGCACCGTGTAGTGGCCCCACAGCAGCACCCGGTCGAGGGCGCGGGTGCGGTCGATCAGCGCCTGGCGATCGGGCGCGTTGATCACCAGCTCCACCAGCTTGTCGATGGCCGGGTCGGCGACGCCGATGGTGTTGCGGCTGCCCTCGACCTTCGCCATCGCCGACGACCACATGTCGCGCTGCTCGTTGCCGGGCGACAGGGATTGCGGGAAGACCTCGACCGTCATGTCGTAGTCGAAGGTCTCCATGCGCTTCTGGTACTGCGCCGAATCGACCGTACGCACGCGGGCCTGGATGCCCAGCCGCTCCAGGTTCTTGGCGAAGGGCAGCGAGATGCGCTCCCAGGTCGGCTGCGACAGCAGGATCTCGAAGCTCATCGGCTCGCCGGTCTTTTCGTTGACCAGCCGGCGCTCCTTCACCACCCAGCCCGCGCTTTTCAGCAGGTCGAAGGCGATGCGCAGGTTGTCGCGCAGGTTGCCGCTGCCGTCGGTGGCGGGCGGCACATACTCCTTGGTGAAGACCTCGTCCGGGATCTGGCCGCGGAACGGCTCCAGGATCTTCAGCTCGGCCGGGCCGGGCAGCCCCCTGGACGCCAGCTCGGAGTTGGAGAAGTAGCTCCGGGTGCGCTTGTACGCCCCATAGAAGAGGGTGCGGTTGGTCCACTCGAAGTCGAAGGCATAGGCGATCGCCTCGCGGACGCGGCGGTCGGCGAAGATCGGCCGACGCACATTCATGACGAAGCCCTGCATGCCGGTCGGCTGCTCGTTGACGATCTCCTCGCGCTTGATCAGGCCCTCGGAGACCGCCGGCGCGTCGTAGCCGGTGGCCCAGTCCTTGGCCACGTTCTCCTGCCTGAAGTCGTATTCGCCGCCCTTGAACGCCTCCAGCGCCACGGTCGAGTCGCGGTAATAGTCGAAGCGGATGCGGTCGAAATTATACTGGCCCTTCATCGCCGGGATCGCCTCGGACCAGTGGTTGGCAACCCGCTTGTAGGTGATCGAGCGCCCGGGATCGGCCGATTCGACGACATAGGGGCCGCTGCCCAGCGGCGCATCGAGGGTGGTCCGGTCGAACTCCCGCTCCGCCCAATAGGCGCGCGGCAATACCGGCAGCTGGCCGACGATGAGCGGCAGCTCCGGATTGTCGCCGGCGCGGAAGGTGAACTTCACCTGGCCCGGGGCCGACACCTCGGCCTTCACCACGTCGGCATAGTAGCTGCGGTAATTGGGCGCGCCCTTCGTCTTCAGGATGTCGAAGGTGAAGACGACATCCTCCGGCGTGATGCGGCTGCCGTCGTTGAAGCGCGCCTCCGGCCGCAGGTTGAAGGCGACCCAGGACCGGTCCTCCGGCACGATGAAGGACTGGGCGATGACGCCATATTCCGAGAAGGGCTCGTCGCCGGAATTGACGGTCAGGGTCTGGAACAGCAGCCCCGCGCCGGCTGCCGGGACCCCCTTCAGGGTGAACGGGTTGAGGGTGTCGTAGGTGCCGATCGCCGCCAGCCGCACCGTGCCGCCCTTGGGCGCGTCCGGGTTCACATAGTCGAACTGCTTGAAGCCGGGCGGGTATTTGAGGTCGCCGAACATCGACATGGCGTGGCGCGGCTGGTCGTCGGCGGCAGCCGGGCCGGCCATGACCAGCGCCGCCATCAAAAGCGGGGCGGCAAGGATGCGGGCAAACATGGTCATCGGCGGCCTCTTGGTCCCGGTTCCTGTCCGACCTTACCTGTGGCGCGCATCGGCCGACAGCAAGTCGCCGGGTGGTCGCCGGCGGATGAAAACCCGTTCAGCCAGGCCCGCCCGGCGCGACGCGAGCCATCAGCCGGCAAGGCGCTCCAGGACCGCCGCATGGGCTCGCCGGTCGCCGGCGATGGCCGACCGGCCGCCGGAGTGGAGGCCGAGCGGCCGCCCCTCCCAGTCCGTGGCAATCCCGCCCGCCCCTTCGATGACCGGGACCAGGGCGCAGAAATCATAGGGCTGCAGCGAGGCTTCGACGACCAGGTCGGCATAGCCCGACGCCACCATGCCGGTGGCGTAGCAGTCGGTGCCCCAGCGCATCAGCTTGACCGCACGGCGCACGCGCTCGAATGCCGGCACCTCCTCGTCCTTGAACATGTCGGGCGAGGTCGCGAACAGGGTCGCGCGATCGAGGCGCTCGCAGGCCCTGGCCTGCACCTTGCGACCGTTCAGGGTGGTGCCGCGGCCGGTGGCGCCGATCCAGCGCTCGTGCGAGATCGGCTGGTCGATCACGCCGAGGACCGGCTGCCCGCCCTGCAGCAGCGCGATCAGGGTGCCGAACACCGGCACACCGGAGATGAACGCCTTGGTCCCGTCGATCGGGTCGAGCACCCAGACGAATTCCGCATCGAGGCGGACGGCGCCATGCTCCTCGCCGAGGATGCCGTGGCCGGGAAAGACATCCTCGATCAGCCGGCGCATCGCCGCCTCGGCGTCGCGGTCGGCGATGGTGACGGGGCTGGCATCGGCCTTGTCGTCGACCGCGAGGCCGCTGCGGAAATGCGGGCGGATCACCTCGCCGGCCGCGTCGGCCAGCCGCGAGGCCAGCTCGAACGCTTCCGGCGGGAAGCGCAGCCCGCTCATGGCCCCGGTCATCGTCATCCGACTTCCCTGGGCTATGGCAGCGGCTTGGGGCTGTCGCTCAGCGTCCGCAGCCAGGCGATGAGGGCGGCGCGGTCTTCTGCCTTCGGCAGGCCGGCGAACGCCATCTTGGTGCCCGGCGCATAGGTGCGCGGATTGGCGAGGAAGGCGCTCAGCTCCTCGTAATTCCAGTCGCCCGGCTTCTCCTTGATCGCGTTGGAGTAGGCGAAGCCTTCGGCGTGGGCGTGCTTGGCGCCGATGATGTTCCACAGATTGGGGCCGACCCGGTTGGGTCCGCCCTGGGTGAAGGTGTGGCAGGCCGCACATTTCTTCGACTGGGCCTCGCCTGCCTTCACGTCGGCGGCCGCCAGCAGCGGCGCGATCGGCGCAAGCGCGGCCGGTGCCGGGGCGGCGGCGGCGGTCTGCGTCTCGGCCACGCCTTCGACCTTGTAGACGCTCTCCTTCAGCTTGTGCGGATGGACGAGAATGTTGGCGACCAATCCGGTCGACATCGCGATCACGCCCGCCAGCAGCACCGACGCCGCGATCTTGTTCATCTCCATGCTCATGGCCGCGACCTCGTACTCCGCTGGCTTGACCGAAAGGGTGGCTGCGGTCGAACACAGCCGGTCCGCCGCCCGGACCATACGGTGCGTGGGCGGAGGACCGGCCATGAGATACATGCGAAAGCCGCTGACAGCATCAGGAAAATGTGCTTCATCGGGTCGCGCATGGACTGCCAAGCCACTGGAATGGCCGGGTTTTCCGATGCGGCATAACGACGCACGACGGCTTGACGTGACCATTCCAGCCCGCCCCATCGTGGTGATTCCCGCCCGCCTGGCGGCCACCCGACTGCCCGACAAACCGCTCGCCGACATCCATGGCGAGCCGATGATCGTGCATGTCTGGCGCCGGGCCATGGAGGCCGCGATCGGCCCCGTGCTGGTGGCCGCCGGCGACCGTGCGATCGTGGACGCGGTCGAGGCGGCCGGTGGTGCCGCGGTCCTGACCGATCCCGATCTGCCGCGCGGCACCGACCGGGTGTGGGCGGCCCTGCAGGCCTTCGACCCGGCCGGCCGGCACGACGCCATCGTCAATGTGCAGGGCGACCTTCCGACCATCGACCCGGCCCTGGTTCGCCGCGCGCTCGCGCCCTTCGCCGACGCCGCGGTCGACATCACCACGCTCGCGACCGAGATCACCCGGGCCGAGGAACGCACCAACCCCAACGTGGTGAAGGCGGTGGTGCCGTTCGCCCCCGGCGTCAGCGTCGCCCGCGCGCTTTATTTCACCCGCGCCACGGCGCCGTCGGGCGACGGCCCGCTCTATCACCATATCGGGCTCTATGCTTTCCGCCGGGCGGCGCTGGCGCGGTTCGTGGCGCTGCCGCAAGGTGTGTTGGAGCGGCGCGAGAGCCTGGAGCAGTTGCGCGCGCTGGAGGCCGGGATGCGCATCGACGTGGCCCTGGTCGACACGGTGCCGCTGGGGGTCGACACGCCGGAGGATCTGGAGCGCGCCCGTGCCATGCTGGCCCCCGACCGCGGCAAGCCGCCCGCCCGCGCCTGACGCCCCGCGCCTGACGAGAGAGAGCTGATGCCTGCAACCGCCGCTGCCGAGCCTGCCGCCAAGTCCGCCGGGCGCATCGCCTTCCAGGGGCAGCTCGGGGCCTATTCCCACCTCGCCTGCCGCAATGCCCGGCCGGACCATGAACCCATGCCCTGCACCGGGTTCGAGGATGCCTTCGCGGCGGTCGCCGACGGGACGGCCGCGCTGGCCATGATCCCGATCGACAATTCCGTCGCCGGCCGGGTGGCGGATATCCACCAGCTCATGCCCCATTCCGGCCTGCATATCGTGGGCGAGCATTTCCAGCCGGTGCATCATCACCTGCTGGCGCTGCCGGGGGCGACGCTGGCGGGCCTGCGCCGGGTGCGCAGCCATATCCACGCACTGCCCCAGTGCCGCACGTTCCTGCGCGAACACGGGCTGGAGCCGGTGGTCGCCGCCGACACCGCCGGGGCCGCCCGCGACGTGGCCGAGCTGGGCGATCCCACGGTCGGGGCCATCGCGTCCTCGCTGGCCGGCGAAATCTACGGCCTGCGGTCGCTGGCCGCCAACATCGAGGACGCGGCCCACAACACCACGCGCTTCGTGATCCTGGCCAAGGAACCGGTGGTGCCGACGGTCCATGCCGGCCTGGTGGTCACCACCTTCGTCTTCCGGGTGCGCAGCGTGCCGGCCGCCCTCTACAAGGCGATGGGCGGCTTCGCCACCAACGGCGTGAACATGACGAAGCTGGAAAGCTACATGCTGCAAGGCCGCTTCGAGGCGACGCAATTCTATGCCGACGTCGAGGGCCATCCCGACCAGCGGCCGCTGCGCCTGGCCCTGGAGGAGCTGCAATTCTTCTCCCGCGACCTGCGCATCCTCGGCGTCTATCCGGCCCACCCCTACCGCGCCGCCAACCTTTCGGCCGACGCCGACTGAGCGGCCTTCCCGCCGAAGTCAGGCAGGCACGTCCCCCTTCAGCCAGTCCTCGACCAGTCGCCGGGCGATCGAATCCGGACGCGGCAGCCGGAAGTCGTCATCGGCCACGTGGTTCAGGATCCAGTCGCGCTCGAACCAGGCCGCGCTCTCGAGCTCGTTGGTGTCGACCAGCACCTCGTCGGTGACGGCGCGGGCATGGAAGCCCAGCATGATCGAGGCCGGGAAGGGCCAGGGCTGCGAGGAGTGGTAGCGGACATCGTCGACCAGGATGCCGGTCTCCTCCTGCACCTCGCGGGCGACCGCGTCCTCCAGGCTCTCGCCGGGCTCGACGAAGCCGGCCAGGGTCGAATGCATCCCGGGCGGGAACTGCGGCTGGCGGCCGAGCAGGCAGCGGTCGCCGCGATGGACCAGCATGATGACGGCGGGGTCGGTGCGCGGGAAGTGGCTGGCGTTGCAGGCCGGGTCGGCGCAGCGGCGCTGGTGGCCGGCATCGGTCGCCCGCGTCGGGCTGCCGCAGACGCCGCAGAAGCGGTGGCGCGAATGCCAGTGCAGGATGCCGCGGGCATAGGCCAGCAGGCCGCCGTCGGCATGGCCCAGCGCCGGGCCGACCCGGCGCAGGTCGAGGAACTCGCCGAGACCGGCGATACCGGGCAGGGCCAGCGGGTTCTCCAGCGCCGACAGGTCGATGGCGAAGTGGGGGACGCCCTCGAAGATGCCGAGCAGGGCCAGGGTCGCCCCGGCATCGAGCTGGTCGCGCAGCATCGCGACCGGCAGCCAGCCGGCCGCCGGATGGTCGCCGTGGATGATGAAGTTTCGCGAGCGCCAGACCGGCTGCACCCGGCAATGGGCGTCCGCCAGGCGTGCCGCCAGCCAGGTGGTGTCGCGGCGCAGGTGGCTGACCCGGTCGAGGCCGCTGGAAGCGTAGAAATTGGGGCGTTGCATGGTGGGAAACTCGCATGCCCGCCGCCGGGCGTGCAATCGTCGCCGGATGCGCTCCGGACCCTTCCGCGATCCGGTATCGAACTCCGGATCCGCCGCCGCCTCTTCCTGCGCAAGCGGCTGGGCGGGGCGGGCGCAGCAGGTACTGGCTAGGCGCGCGCGTCGGCCAGGTGGCAGGCGACCTCGCGTCCGGCCATGGTCCGCAGGTGCGGTACCTCGACCCGGCAGCGGTCGACCGCCAGCGGGCAGCGCGGGTGGAAGGGGCAGCCGGGCGGTGGGTTCATGGCGCTCGGGATCTCGCCGCGGACGGCGGCCCGGGTGCGCGCCCGGCCGGGGCGTGGCCGCGGGGCGGCCGCCAGCAGCGCCTCGGTGTAGGGGTGCAGCGGACGGCGATAGATGGTCTCCTTGTCGCCGATCTCGACGATGCGGCCGAGATACATGACCGCCACCCGGTCGGAGATGTGCCGCACCACCCGCAGGTCGTGCGACACGAAGACGTAGCTCAGGCCGCGCTCGCGCTGGAGGTCGCGCAGCAGGTTCACCACCTGGGCCTGCACCGACACGTCGAGCGCCGACACCGGCTCGTCGCAGACGATGAGCGCGGGGTCGAGCGCCAGCGCGCGCGCGATGCCGATGCGCTGCCGCTGCCCGCCCGAGAACTGGTGCGCGTAGCGCAGCCCGTGCTCCGGCGCGAGCCCGACCATGGTCAGCAGCTGCGGGGCCCTGGCCTTGCATTCCGCCCGGGACCGCCCGGCCAGGTGCAGCGGCTCGGTGACGATCTCGTCGACCCGCATGCGCGGGTTGAGCGAGCCGTAGGGATCCTGGAAGATCATCTGGAAGCGCCGGCGCAGCGCCTGCAAGGCGGCGCCCTGGGCGGCGATCACGTCGCTGCCGTCGAACCGCACCGTCCCCGCCGTCGGCTCCAGCAGGCGGATCAGCAGGCGGCCGAGGGTGGACTTGCCGCAGCCGCTCTCGCCGACCAGCCCCAGCACCTCGCCGCGGGCGACCGTCAGGTCGACGCCGTCGACCGCGCGGACCGTGCCCACCTGGCTGATGCCGAGCGGCCCGCCGAGTACCGGGAAATGCTTGGTCAGGCCCTGGGCGCGCAGCAGCTCGCTCATGCGTCGGCTCCGACCGGGCGGATGCAGGCGGCCTCGTGCCCGGGCTCGCGGTCCGGGCGGATGGCGGCGAGCGGCGGGTCGGCGGCCCGGCAGGCATCGACCGCCCGCGGGCAGCGCGGCTCGAAGCGGCAGCCGGGCGGCAGTGCGCTCGGCGCCGGCACCGAGCCCTCGATGACGGCCAGCCGGTCGCCGCCCTCCTCGTCGGGAATGCAGCGCAGCAGGGCCGCCGTATAGGGATGGGCGGCGGCGTCGAAGAGCGTGACGGTGTCGGCGCGCTCGACGACCCGGCCCGCATACATGACCACCACCCGGTGCGCATGCTCCGCCACCACCCCCAGATCATGGGTGATGAAGAGGATGCCCATGCCGAACTCGGCCTGGAGGTCGGACAGGAGGTCCATGATCTGGGCCTGGATGGTGACGTCGAGCGCGGTCGTCGGCTCGTCGGCGATCAGCAGGGCGGGCTCGCAGGCAAGTGCGGCCGCGATCATCACGCGCTGGCGCATGCCACCCGACAGGCGGTGGGGATAGTCGTCGAAGCGCTGCGCGGCCGAAGGAATGCCGACCCGGTCGAGGAGTGCGATCGCCTGGGCCCGCGCGTCGCGGCGCGACAGCCGGCGGTGCAGGCGCAAGGGCTCGGCGACATGCCCGCCCACCGACAGCAGCGGGTTCAGCGACGACATCGGCTCCTGGAAGATCATGGCGATGCGGTCGCCGCGGATCGCCGCCATCTCGCGTTCGCTGAGGCGGGCCAGGTCGCGGCCCTCGAAGCGGATGGCGCCCGATGCCACCCGCCCCGGCTCCTGGAGCAGGCGCATGACCGCCAGCGCGGTCACGCTCTTGCCGCTGCCGCTCTCGCCGACCAGGGCCACCGTCTCGCGCGCATCGACCGAGAAGCCGATGCCGTCGACGACGGTCACCGGCTGCCGGGCGGGCCCGAAGGCGATGGAGAGATCCTGGACTTCGAGAAGCGGCATGGCGGAGCTTGGGGTCTTCCTGGCGGTTGCGGGCTTCAGGCGGGGCGCTTGCCGGCCGCCCGGGCGGCGGCGACATGGGCCGGCGGCACGCCGAACTGGCGGTCGATGCCCTTGCCCTTCAGGTAGTCCTTGTGGCGGCCGACGCGCGGGTTGTTGCAGCGCTCGGCATAGAAGGGCACCAGCGGCTGGAACCAGTCGAACTGGCGCCGCAGCTCGGCGATCGGCTCCAGCGACAGGTCGACGCGGAGGTCGATGCGGGCCACCGACTGATGGTCGTAGACGAGGATCGCGGCCGAGGTCTGGCCCTCCACCTGGCCGCCGGAATCGCGGCCCGCCTCGATCGCGCGCATCAGCCGCTCGTCGAACGGCTGGTCGGCGTTGGCGAGGTAGCCGTCATGGATCGCCTGCACGACATGGGCACCCTCCAGCAGGTTGCCCAGGGCCACGAACCCGTCGCCGACGATGTGCCCGGCCCAGTCGCGGTTCTGCAGGCCGGTGCGCGCCATGGCGGTGCCGTGGATGTCGATCACCGCGATCTGCCGGTACTCGATGTCGACGTCGCTGTCCTCCAGTTCGCGGATCACCTTGGGCGCCTTGTAGCCCATTTCCAGCATCCGCATCCCCAGCCGCGCCAGCCGCGGTTCCGGCGTCGCCTGGTGGGCGATGACGCCGACATTGTGCATCACATGGACGCAGCGCGACCCGACCGCGGGCGAGCTGGTGGCGATGCAGATGCCAAGGGAACCGGTGGTGGGACAGCGGGCCGCGACGGTGAAGGTCATCTCGTCTCCTCTGCCCGGCAGGCTGCCGGACCAAATGTCCGCATGACCATACATTCGGACATTGTGTCCCGCAACCGGCTCCGCTATCGTTTCGGCAGAAGGCAAATGCGGAGAAAGCAATGTTGGGGCCATTCGGCGAGGAATTCTCGACGTTCGCCATTTCGGCGCGCTGTCCGGACACCGGCAAGTACGGCGTGGCGATCTCCACCCGGCCGATGTGCGTGGGCGCGCGCTGCCCTTTCATCACGCCGGGTCTGGGCGTGGTGGTGACCATGGCGGTGACCGATCCGCGCCTCGGGCCGCTCGGCCTGAAGCTGCTCGGCCTCGGCTATTCCGCCGCCCGCGTCGTCGATGAGATCGCCGCCAGCGACCCGCATATCGAGTATCGCCAGATCTCGGTGATCGATCGCGACGGCAACGCGGTCGCCCGCACCGGCGCCGACAACAAGGACTGGTCGGGGCACATCTGCGAACCGAACATGGTGGCGATGGGCAATGGCCTGATCTCCGAGCGCACGGCCTCGGCCATGGCCGACGTCTATCGCCGGATGAAGGGCGACGACCTGGAGGCGCGCCTGATGTCGGCGCTGGAGGCCGGGCGCGACGCCGGCGGCCAGCATGGCGGCCAGCATTCCGCGGCCCTCATCGTCTATCGCGAGCAGCTCTACCCGCTGGTCGACCTCCGCGTCGACGAGCATGTCGAGCCGATCGGCGAGCTCCGGCGGCTGTTCGATATCTACCGGCCGCAGATCGGCTATTACGAGACCCGTCCGTGGCAGCCGGCCGCCCTGGGCTCGCCTGAGGAATGGGTCGCGGCCCGTGCCAGTAAGGGAGGCCGCTCATGACCTTCGCCGTCGTCGCCCGCTGCCCGAAGACGAAGATGCTGGGCGTCGCCATGGCGACGCATGCCCCGGCCGTCGGCAATCGCTGCCCCGTGGTCATCCCGCGCATGGGTGCGGCCTCGGTGCAATCCATCGCCGACCCGCGCCTGACCCTGCTGTGCACCAAGCTGATCGGCCTGGGCTACCACGCCGGCAAGGTGATCCAGGACCTGGAGGCGAGCGATCCCAACGCGCCGCTGCGCCAGATCGGCGTGGTCGATGCCTGGGGCAATGCCGCCGCCATGACCGGGTCCGAGAACGGCGCCTATGCCGGCCACATCCTGGGCGACGGCTGGCTCGTCATGGGCAACGGCATCGTCGGCCCGCAGGTGACCGAGGGCATGGCCGCCTCCATGCGTGCGACCGGCGGCGAGGTGTTCGAGGAGCGGCTGGTGCGTGCGGTGGAGGCCGGCGGGGCCGCCGGCGGCCAGGCGGACGGGCACTTCTCGTCCTCGATCCTGGTCTATGGCGACGAGCCCTTCGCCTATATCGACCTCCGCGTCGACGTGCATGAGGAGCCGATCGGCGAGCTGCGGCGGATCTTCGAGTGGTTCCGGCCGCTGCTGCCCTACTACAGCGAGCGGCCCTACAACCCGCGGCTGCCGCGGGACGACCGCTGGCGCTCGCAGCAGCGCTAGCCGGCGCGACGCGGGCAATCAGGGCACGGGCAATCTGATCGGAGGTGCGGGATGCGACAGTTCTTCGGTTCTCTTGGCATGGCGGCGCTGGCGGCAACGATGCTGGCCGGCGCGGGTTCGGTCCACGCCCAGGACGACACGCTGGTGGTGGGCGCGGCGGTCTTCACCGACTCCATCAGCCCCGCGGCCGGGGGCTACATCACCCTCAGCCTCGTCTACCAGACCTGGGAGCCGCTGGTCGCCCGCGACGCGGAGGACAAGCTGGTCCCGGCCTTGGCCCAGCGCTGGGAGACGCTGAGCCCGACCCATTGGCGCTTCCACCTGCGCCCGGGCGTGAAATGGCATGACGGCACGCCCTTCACCGCCGCCGACGTGAAGTTCACCCTCGATTATGTCACCGACCCGAAGACCGTCTATGTCCGCAAGGGCCGGATCGCCGGCCTGGTGGCGACCGAGGTGGTGGATGCCAATACCGTCGACATCCGCACCGCGGCGCCGGCCCCGCTGCTGCTGCGCGGCCTGGCCGACATCCCGATCGAGCAGAAGGCGATCACCGAGAAGCTGGGCCAGAAGGAGGCCCATCGCAAGCCGGTGGGCACCGGCCCGTGGAAGTATGGCGAGTGGGTGGCCGGCGACCATTACGACCTGACCGCCAATGCCGACTACTGGGGCGGCCCGCCGGCCATGAAGCGCCTGCGCATCCGGACCATCTCGGAAGGCGCCACCCGGGTCGCGTCGCTGATCGCGGGCGAGACCCATGTCATCGAGGAGGTGCCGGTCGACCTGCTGCCGTCGATCGAGCGCCGCCGCAACCTGAAGGTCGACGCCATCGAATCCTCGGTCAGCCTGGTGCTGACCTTCGATACGCGCAAGCCGCCCTTCGACGATGTCCGCGTCCGCCGCGCGGTCGACTTCGCCATCGACAAGAAGACCCTGCTGCAGCAGATGCTGGGCGGCTACGGCTCGGTGCTCGACGGGCAGCTCGTGACCCGCGCCACCTTCGGCCATAACCCCAACATCACCGCGCGCCCGTTCGACCCGGCGAAGGCCAAGGCACTGCTGGCCGAGGCCGGCCACGCCAAGGGCTTCGACATCAAGATCAACACGCTGTCCGGCCGCTACCTGTCGGACGTCGACATCGCCAACGCGGCGGCCGGGATGATGACGGAAGTCGGTGTCCGGGCCAGCGTCAACGTCGTCGAAGGCGGCGTCTGGTCGCAGCTCGACCGCAACAAGGAACAGGGGCCGATGTACCAGATCGGCTGGTTCAGCGTCGGCGACGCGGACTTCAATACCGTCTGGTACACCGACGCCAGCAAGCGCAACTACTGGAGCAATGCCGAATTCAACCGGCTCTGGCAGGAAGGCCGCTCGACCCTGGACGAGGAGGCCCGGCGGAAGATCTACCACCGCATGATGGCGATCATGCATGAGGAGGTGCCCTCGGTGTTCCTCTTCGGCCTGCCGCGCATCTCTGCCCGGTCGGCCAATGTCGAAGGCTGGCAGCCGTCGCGCGATTCGCTGCTGCGCCTCCACAAGGTGAAGGTGAAGTAGGCACCCCGACCGATGCGCTATGTCCTGCGGCGCCTGTTGCTGGTGCCGATCCCGCTCCTGTTCGTGGTCGGGTTCGTCTTCGTCGTGCTGCGGCTGACGGGCGATCCGGTGGCGATCTATCTCGGCCTCGACGCGACGCCCGAGCAGGAGGCGCTGTTGCGCGCCGAACTGCACCTGGACCATCCGGTCCTGGTGCAGTTCGGGTACTTCCTGCTCGACCTGCTGCGCGGCGACTTCGGCACCAGCATCCAGTTCAAGACCGCGGCGATGGAGGTGGTGGCGAGCCGCCTTGGCGCCACCGTCCAGCTGCTGGCGCTGGGCCTGTCGCTGGCGATCGTGCTGGGGGTACTGGGCGGCGTCGCCTGCGCGGTGTGGAAGGACAAGCTGCCCGACTTCGTCATCTCCATCCTGGCCGTGGCCGGCCAATCCATGCCGAGCTTCTGGCTCGGCATCCTGCTGATCCAGCTCTTCGCGCTGGAACTCGGCTGGCTGCCGACCTCCGGCCGCGGTGGATGGGAACACCTGGTCCTGCCGACCGTCACCCTGGCCACGTTCCTGGTACCCAACTTCATCCTGGTGACGCGGATCAGCGTGCTGGAGACGACGCGCGAGCAGTTCGTCGTCACCGCGCGGGCCCGCGGGGCCGGCGCCGGCCGCGCGCTCTGGCTGCACGTCCTGCCCAACGCCATCAACCCGGTGGTCAGCCTGGTCGGCCTGCAGCTCGGCCGTCTGATGGGCGGCGCCGTGATCACCGAATCGGTCTTCGCCTGGCCCGGCGTCGGCCGGCTCATGGTCAGCGCCATCTTCCAGCGCGACGTGCCGATCGTCATCGCCTCCGTCTTCATCGTCGCCGTTACCATCGTCCTGGCCAACCTGCTGGTCGACCTGGTGCAGGCGGCAATCGATCCACGCATCCGGCTGCGGTGACCCGGCGATGAAATTGTTCGGTCCGCGGCTGAAGATCCAGATCGGCGTCGCGCTGGTGGTGGGCATGTGCCTGGTCGCGCTCTTCGCCGGCCTGCTGGCGCCCCATGACCCTTATTCGCAGAACCTGATGCTGCGCCTGCGGCCGCCGGTCTGGGCCGACCGCGGTTCCTGGGCACATCCGCTCGGCACCGACAATTTCGGCCGCGACCTGCTGTCGCGCCTGATGTACGGGTCGCGCCTGTCGATCGCGGTCGGCATGCTGGCGATGCTGGTGGCGCTCACCATCGGCACCCTGCTGGGCCTGCTGGCCGGCTATCTCGGCGGCCGTGTCGAGCAGGTCATCATGCGCTTCGCCGACGCCTACCAGGCGATCCCCGAGATTCTGCTCGCGATCGTCGTCGTCGCCGTCTTCGGCGGCGGCATCTGGGTCCTGATCCTGGTGCTCGGCTTCGCGGGGTGGGAGACCTACACGAGGGTCGTCTTCAACCTCACCCGCTCGCTGCGCGAACGCCCGTTCGTCGAGGCCGCGATCGCATCGGGGGCCGGCGGACGCTACGTCATGTGGCGGCACATCCTGCCGCAGATGGCGCCGGTGCTGACGGTGATCGCGACCCTCCAGGTGGCCCAGCTCATCCTGCAGGAGACGGCACTCAGCTTCCTCGGCCTCGGCCTGCCGCCGCCGACCGCGACCTGGGGCAACATCCTGGCCGAGGGGCGCGACCGCCTGCTGGTGGCGCCCTGGATCGCCAATCTCGCCGGCGGCGCCATCATCCTCCTGGTGCTGGGCGTCAACCTGCTCGGCAACGGCCTGCGCGAGACCCTCGACCCCAGGCGGGCCGACCGCCGGTAGATGGTTGCCGGCCGCGGCCGGCAGGCAGAAATCCCGCGCGCTCGACGCGCATCCTGGCGACCGCTAGGTTCCCCCTCCCGGCGTACCCGCCTGACGGCGAAACGGGCGGCGGGCCAATTGCCGCCCAGTGAAAGGAACTTGATGCGTCGCGACCCGGTGCCCGCCTACTACCGGATCTACCAGACCCTGCGGGAGCGCATCGGTGCCGGCGTCTATCGCGTCGGGACCAAGTTGCCGACCGACCATGACATCATGATGGAGTTCGCGGTCAGCCGGCACACGGCGCGCTCGGCGGTGGAGGAGCTGGTCTCGCGCCAGATCGTCCGCCGCTTTCCCGGCCGTGGCACCTTCATTCAGGAGAGCGATCCCGGCAAGCCGGACTGGAGCGCGCGCGCCCTGGAGGATCTCCAGATCCTCGATCCCGAGGCCAGGTTCGAGCTCCATGCCATCGAGTATCTGGAGCCGCAAGGTGCCGAGCGGGTGGCGGCCATGCTGCACGTCCCGCCCGGCGGGCGCATCATGCGCATCTCCTGGAGCCGGATCCGGCCGAACGGGCCGATCGCGTTCTGCGCCGCCCACCTGCCGGGCGAACTGGCCGAACGCCTGCCGCCCGACCTGGCCGACCTCCTGCACACCTCGCGCACCATTCCGCTGGTCGAGAAATATTGCGGCGTGCAGGCCTTCCGGGTGCAGCAGGTGTCGTCGGCGGTGGCGGCCGACCAGCAGATGGTGGAGCGCCTCGACGTCGAGGCGGGTGCGCCGCTGCTGCTCCTGCAACGCACCTACTTCGATATCGAGGGCAAGCCGATCTACTATTCGGACCTCCATGTCCGCTCCGACCGCTTCCTCCACAAGATCGAGCTGTTCCGCTATCGCCAGAACGTCGAGCTGGCGCGGATCGCATTTCCCGATCGGGAGCCTGGCCCGGACCGCGACAGCGACGACTGATCGTCAGGTGCGCTGCCTCCAGCCTGGCGCCTTCAGGCGCGCTGC
>CAZQOA010000008.1:48451-55850 GCA_964594715.1 uncultured Rhizobiaceae bacterium
GGCGCCTTCAGGCGCGCTGCTTCCAGAACGTGTCCTTGTACTTGATCTTCCGGTTCTCGAACTCGTAGAGGTCGCAGCCTTTCAGCTCCAGCGCCTCGCCGCGGGCATCCTTGCCGGTGACGGTCCAGTAGGACACGGCGCGGGTGCCGTGGAACCAGCGATATTCATGCTGCCACGCCATGTCGGGGATGTTGGCGAAGCGCTCGGCCAGGAACTTGCCGATGGCGGCCTTGCCGACATAGCGCTCGCCATAGGAATGGGGGCCGCGGGCGGTCGCGAAGACCCCGTCCTCGGCGAAGAGGTCGCAGATGCGGGCGACGTCGCGGCAGTTGAAGGCGTCGTGGATCTCATGCATCAGCGCCTCGTCGACATGCACGGGTTCGGCCATCGCTAGCTCCTGTCGGGTGGTGGTCGGGGTTCAGCGCGCCGCAAACCGGGCGTCGGGATCGAGCGGATAGATCGGCCGCTGCAGGCGCTCGAAACGGAACAGCGACAGGTCGGAAGTGGCCACGCCGACGCCCGCGCAATAGACGATGTCCTTGGCGATCGGCTGGTAGGTCGGGCGGAACTGGGTCTTCGACTTGACGATCAGGAAGCGCTGCCGGGCCGGGTCGATGCCCACCGTCCGGAAGACCCCATGGTCGTAGGGCTCGGTGCGGCGCGACGAGACGACGATGGTCATGGGCCCGATGTCGAAGGCGACCGTGGGGCCGAGATTGATCCGGGTGCCGGTATAGACCGGACCCTCGACCGTGAACTGCCCGTCGGACACGGCCCGGACCACCCCGGTCAGGCGCATCGGCCGGCCACGGACGGCCAGGGCGGCGGCCGGCAGCTTCTCGCCGAGGTCGACCGTCACCGTGGCGCCGACGCCGGCGGCGACCAGGATGCCCGCCGCCTCCGGGTCGCATAAAGGTGCCGCGGCCAGCCCCGCCAGCCCCTGGGCCAGGGCCTCGCGGATCACCGTCATCGAGTCGCAGACGCCGCCCGAATTGCAGTTGTCGGCATGGTCGACCAGGATGACCGGGCCGGTTCCCGGCCCGTCCGCCAACGCTTTCGCCAGCGCCACCGAATCGGCCAGCGGCGCCGACTGGAAGTCGAAATCGGCCCGTTGCTTCCAGCCGGCGGCGAGGATGCGGTCGCGGACCGCCTCGCCGTGGGCGCGGTCGCCGTCCGTCATGACCACGACCGAGAGCGCGGTGTCCGGCGAATCGCCGAGCCAGAAGCCGCTGAAGACGCTGACCGCCAGGATGCCCGGCTCCTGCTCGGCCTCGCGGGCGAGTGCGACCAGGGTGCGCAGCGGCTCCTCGGAGGTGTTGGTGCGGATGCCGAGCGGCAGGATGGGGGCGTTGCCCCAGACGATCTCCGGCCGCCGGCGGCCGTCCATGCGCGCCAGCATGATGTCGGCCGCGCGCTCGCCCGTCTCGTACATGTCGATATGGGGAAAGGTCCGGTAGCCGACGGCGACGTCGGCCGCCGCCATCATGGCGGGGCTGATGTTGGCATGCAGGTCGAGCGCCAGGCAAATCGGCAGGTCGGGCGCCGCCGCCCGCACCCGCCGCAGCAGCTCGCCGTCGCCGTCATCGTAGCGATCGGTGATCATGGCGCCGTGGAGGTCGAGGAAGAGCGCGTCGGCCCCCTGCCTGGCCGCCGCCACCAGCGGGGCGGCGATCGCCTCGAAGGCCGCGTCGTCGACCGGGCCGCTCGGGCTGCAGCGGGCGACGATCGGGGTGACGACCTCCACGCCCAGCGTTTCCGCGCGTTGCAGGAAGGCCCCCATGGGCATGCGGGCGTGGCGGAGGGCGTCGTATGCCTCTTGCCCGTGGAACGGACCGGCGCCGATGCCGAACCGGTCGAGCGTGGTCGGAACCGGCGAGAAGCTGTTGGTCTCGTGGCTGATGCAGGCGACGATCCAGCGCATGGCCCGGGGCATGGTCCGGCGCCTCAATTCAGCCGCATGAGCCAGACGCGGACCTTGGAGTCCGGCGCCACCCACATCTCCACATTGCGTCGCGCCCCCAGTACCATCGGCTCGCGATAGAGCGGCACCGCGGCATAGTCGGCCTTCAACTTCAGGAACGCGTCCTTCATCAGCGCCAGGCGCTGCGGGCGGTCCACCTCGACGGCGATCCGGTCGACCAGGGCGTCCACCTCGGGATTGCTGTACCGGCCGGGGTTCCAGGTGCCGCTGCGCGGCGCCTTGGTGTGGAAGACGTTGTTGAGGATCGAGAAGGCGTCGATCTGGGGGGTGTTCGCCCATCCCAGGATGAAGATGTCGGACTGGCCGTTCAGGACCTTCTTGATGTAGGGCGCGTAGGGATGGGTCTGGAACGCCGCCTTGACCCCGATGCGCGCCCACATGCCGACCACCGCCTGGCAGACCTGCTCGCCGCTGACGAAGCGCTCGGTCGGGCAGTCGAAGCCGACGCGGAACCCGTCAGGATACCCCGCCTCGGCCAGCAGGCGCCGGGCGGCCTCCGGGTCGAACGGCGCCGGCTCCACCGCGATCGCCGGGTCGTAGCCCTGGATCTCGGTCGCCACCAGCGCATGGCTGGGCTGGGTCAGGCCGCGCAGCAGGCGCCGGGTGATGGCCTCGCGGTCGATCGCCTGGTAGAGCGCCTTGCGCACGCGGATGTCGGCGAGCGGGTTCCTGCCCTTCACGTCGCTGTCGTTCAGCTCCGGCGCGCCGATGTTGAGGCCGAACAGGTTCAACTTGAGTTCGGAGGCCTCGAATATCTGGAGGTCGGGGCTGCGGCGGATGCGGTCGACGTCCTGGACCGCGAGCGGCGTCACCAGGTCGACCTCGCCCGACAGCAGGGCCGCCACCCGGGTGGCGTCGGCGCCGAGCGGCCGGTAGACGATGCGGTCGATGTTGTGGCCGCGCTTGTCCCACCAGTCGGGGTTGACCTCCATCACCGTCTCCACGTCGGGGCGGCGGGTGACGAGGCGGAACGGCCCGGTGCCGTTGGTATTGCGGGTGGCGTAGGATTCCTCGCCCTTGGCAGGGTTCACCGCGCGCAGGGCGTCGTGCTTCTCCATCCACTGCCGGTCCATGATGTAGACGCCGGCGAGGTCGTTGAGGAGGATCGGATAGGGCCCCTGCAGCACGATCTCGACCGTGTGGTCGTCGACTGCGATGACCTCCTTGATCATCTGGGTGGCCGGCCGGTAGGGCGAGTTGGGGTCGCTCGCGCGCTTCAGCGAGGCGACGACATCGTCGGCGGTGAAGGGGTCGCCATCATGGAACTTCACCCCCCGGCGCAGCGCGAAGCGCCAGCGATCGGGGGCCAGCATCGTCCATTCGGTCGCCAGCGACGCCTCGAACTTGAACTCGCGGTCGTAGCGGACGAGCGGCTCGTAGATGTTGTTGAGGAGCGACGCGTTGACCGGGATGTAGGCGCCGTAGGGATCCATCGTGGTGGCGTCGGTGCTGTGCGCCCAGCGCAGCGTCTTCGCTTCCGGCGCAGCCGCGAATGCCAGCATCGCGGCCACGGCCATGAGTGACGCCCTGGTCCCGAGGCGGAGCGTTCGGGCTAGGATCCCTGTACTGGCGTTCGGCGTCACGGGCCCGCTCCCTGGAAGTTCGTTCCGGAAGAGTCTATAGAATTGGATACAATATTCAAAGGGGGAAGGGATGCAGGATTCTGCGGCCGGGCGGCAAGCCCCGGCCCCGGCTCCGGTTGCGGCATTGCCGAGCCTTCCGGACATCGCGTTCGCCCATCTGAAGGAGGCGATCCTGGCGGGCACGCTTGGTCCCGGCGCGCCATTGCGACAGGAGGAGATCGCCCTGCGGTTCGGCATCAGCCGTCTGCCGGTCCGCGAGGCCCTGGCGCGCCTGGAGGCCGAGGGGCTGGTGGTGCTGCGGCCGCGGCGCGGTTACGTCGTGACCGACCTCGACATCGACGAGATCGTCGATCTCTGCGACATCCGGGCGCTGCTGGAAGAGCGTGCGGGCTACCTGGCCACCCTGCGCCGGACCGACGACGATGTCGCCGGCGTGCGCGCGGTCCTCAAGGAGATCGATCGCCTCGACGCGGATGAGGGGATCGGAGCAGGCGACTTCGCGGCGCACAACCTCGCGTTCCACGAGCGCCTCTTCGCCCCCTGCGGCCGCCAGCGGCTCATGCGCCTGATGGCCACCTTGCGCGGCTCGATCGAGCGCTATGCGCGGGTCACCGCGGCCGTGGCCGGCTCGCTCGGCAATGCCCAGGCCGAGCATTGGGAAATCCTGGCTGCATACCAGGCAGGCGACGCCGAAACCGTGGCCCGCCTCTGCCGTCGGCACGTGGAAGGTACGGGCGAACGGCTGGTGGCGGCCCTGGCCACGCGGCGCCAGGGGATGGGCCAGGTGTGACGGGGTTGGTAATCGCCACTTGATCATCTCCGATATTTCCATATTATTGGAGATATGGAAACGAGAGTCGCGGTAGCCGCCCTGGCGGCGCTTGCCCAGGAGACCCGCCTCGACATCTTCCGGCTGCTGGTGCAGGCGGGGCAGGAGGGCTTGCCGGCCGGCCGGATCGGCCGGCGCCTGGGCCTGGCGTCCGCCACCCTGTCGTTCCACCTGGCGCAGCTCCGCCAGGCCGACCTCGTCACCTTCACGCGCCACGGTCGCCAGCTGATCTATGCCGCCGAGTACGGCGCCATGAACGCGCTGGTCGGCTTCCTGACCGAGAATTGCTGCCAGGGCGACCCCGCGGCCTGCGTGCCCGCGGCTGCCCCACTTTGCATCGCCGACGCGCCCGCCAACCCCTCGCGGAAGGTTTCGCCATGACTGCATCCAAGCTGCCGGTCGCGATCATCGGTGCCGGGCCCGTCGGGCTGGCCGCCGCCATCCATCTCCTCGGCCGGGGCGAGGTGCCGCTGGTGCTCGAGGCCGGCCCTGCCGTCGCCGACAGCGTCCGCCGCTGGGGGCATGTGCGGATGTTCACGCCGTGGCGCTACTGCGTCGACGGCCACGCCGCCGCCCTGCTGGCGGCCGCCGGCTGGACCCATCCGCCGGCCGACGACGTGCCGACCGGGGCCGAGCTGGTGGCCGCCTACCTGGAGCCGCTGGCGGCCCTGCCGGCACTGGCGCCGCACATCCACCTGAACGCGCGCGTGGTCGCGGTCACCCGCAAGGGCAGCGACAAGGTGCGCACCGCCGGCCGCGCGGCGCTGCCCTACGTGCTGCGGGTCGCCGGCCCGGACGGCGCGGCCCGCGTCGTCGAGGCGCGCGCCGTCATCGACGCGTCGGGGACCTGGAACACGCCCAACCCGGCCGGCGCCGACGGCCTGCCGGCGCTCGGCGAGGAAGCGGTCGCGGCGCGGATCGCGACCGGCATCCCCGACGTGCTGGGCGATGCCCGTGACCGTTATGCCGGCCGCACCGTCGCCGTCGTCGGCAGCGGCCACTCGGCGCTGAACGCGGTGATCGAGCTGGCGGCCTTGCGTGCGGAAGTGCCGGCGACCCGCGTCCTCTGGTTGATGCGCAAGGACCAGGTCGAGGCCGCCTTCGGCGGCGAGGCGGCCGACGGGCTGGCGGCGCGAGGCGAGCTCGGCATCCAGGGCCGTACGCTGGTCGAAGGCGGCGCCGTCCAGGTGCTCTCGTCGTTCCGCATCGTCGAACTGCGCCTGGGTGAGAAAGGCGGGCTCGCCATCCACGGCGACCATGGCGGCCGCGCGGCCGTCGTTGCCGCGGACGAGATGATCGTCGCCACCGGCTTCCGGCCGGACCTCGCCATGCTGCGCGAGCTACGCCTGTCGCTCGACCCCTGGCTGGAATGTGCCGCCGGCATCGGCCCGCTGATCGACCCGAACCTGCATAGCTGCGGCACGGTGCGCCCGCACGGCGCGCGCGAGCTGGCCCATCTCGAGGAGGGCTTCTATATCGCCGGCATGAAGAGCTATGGCCGGGCGCCCACCTTCCTGCTGGCGACCGGCCACGAGCAGGTCCGCTCCATCGCCGCCGCCCTGGCGGGCGACCTCGACGCGGCCGGCCGGGTGGAGCTGGAGCTGCCGGAAACCGGGGTGTGCAATGTCCGCCCCTCGTCCCGCGTCGCCGCCCCGACGAATGCCGTTTCCTCCTGCTGCCCCGCGCCCGTGGTCGCAGAGCCGGAACCGGCAGCCGGCGGCTGCTGCGGTCCGAAGCGCGAGAAGGCCGCCTGAGGATGCCGCATCAGTGTGCGTTCGGGGCGCCCGGATCATGAGCGACGCCGCGATCACGCCGGCCGCCGCCAGGCCGCCGGCCATGAACCTGTTCGAGCGCTATTTGTCGGTGTGGGTGGCGCTGTGCATCGTGGCCGGCATCCTGCTCGGCCAGGCGATGCCGCCCGTCTTCCACGCGCTGGGTACGGCCACCGTCGCCGAGGTCAACCTGCCGGTCGCGGTCCTGGTGTGGCTGATGATCGTGCCGATGCTGCTGAAGATCGACCTGGCGGCGCTGGGCCAGGTCGCCGGCTACTGGCGCGGCATCGCCGCCACGGTCGGAGTCAACTGGCTGGTGAAGCCCTTCTCGATGGCGCTGCTCGGCTGGCTCTTCATCGGCACCCTGTTCCGGCCGTACCTGCCGGTCGACCAGATCGACAGCTACATGGCCGGCCTCATCCTGCTGGCGGCGGCTCCCTGCACCGCCATGGTCTTCGTCTGGTCCAACCTGGTCGACGGCGAGCCGCATTTCACCCTGGGCCAGGTCGCGCTCAACGACCTGATCATGATCGTGGCCTTCGCACCGGTGGTCGGGCTGCTGCTCGGCCTCTCGGCGATCACGGTGCCCTGGGACACGCTGCTGCTGTCGGTCGTGCTCTACATCGTGGTCCCGGTGGTGGCGGCGCAGCTCTGGCGCCGCGCCCTGCTGCGCCGCGGCGGCGAACCCCTGCTCGGCCGCACCCTGCGGGCGCTCGGCCCCTGGTCCTTGTCGGCGCTGCTGGCGACCCTGGTCCTGCTGTTCGGCCTCCAGGGCGAGCAGATCGTCCGCCAGCCGCTGGTCATAGCGCTGCTGGCCGTGCCGATCGTGATCCAGGTCTATTTCAACGCCGGCCTCGCCTATTGGCTGAACCGCCGGCTCGGGGTCGCGTGGTGCGTGGCCGGGCCGTCGGCGCTGATCGGTGCGTCCAACTTCTTCGAGCTGGCGGTCGCCGCCGCCATCGCCATGTTCGGCTTTCAGTCGGGGGCGGCGCTGGCGACCGTGGTCGGCGTGCTGATCGAGGTGCCGGTGATGCTGTCCGTGGTCCACATCGTGCGGCGCTCGCGCGGCTGGTACGAACGCGGGTGAACACCTCTTGCCCCGGCAGGGGCCAAGTCTGATATAGTGCCCCCGGGAGGCTGGCGGCGGACGAATCCCTCGCCAACCCGGTCAGATCCGGAAGGAAGCAGCCGTAACGAGTTTCGGTTCGGGTCGTTCGTCCAGCCTCCCACCGGT
>CAZQOA010000008.1:55950-87561 GCA_964594715.1 uncultured Rhizobiaceae bacterium
AGGAAGCAGCCGTAACGAGTTTCGGTTCGGGTCGTTCGTCCAGCCTCCCACCGGTACCCCACCTTCGCAACGGGGCGGGCGCACCGGTTGGGCATTCCCACCCGCCAACCAGGGGCTCGAGCCGGCCGCCGGCGCCATGACCGAACCAGCCGCCCCTCCCCAGCCCTATCGCGTCCTCGCCCGGAAGTACCGCCCCGCCCGCTTTGCCGACCTGATCGGCCAGGAGGCGATGGTGCGCACGCTGGGCAATGCCATCCGCACCGGCCGCATCGCCCACGCCTACATGCTGACCGGGGTGCGCGGCGTCGGGAAGACGACGACCGCCCGTATCATCGCCCGGGCGCTGGACTGCATCGGCGTCGACGGCCAGGGCGGGCCCACCATCGATCCGTGCGGCGTCTGCACCCATTGCCGCGCCATCGCCGACGACCGCCATGTCGACGTGCTGGAGCTGGACGCGGCGTCGCGCACCGGCGTCGGCGACATGCGCGAGCTGATCGAGGGGGTGCGCTACCTGCCGGTCCAGGCGCGCTACAAGATCTACATCATCGACGAAGTCCATATGCTGTCGATGCCCGCCTTCAACGCCCTGCTGAAGACGCTGGAAGAGCCGCCCGCCCACGTGAAGTTCGTCTTCGCGACGACCGAGATCCGCAAGGTCCCGATCACCATCCTGTCGCGCTGCCAGCGCTTCGACCTGCGCCGCATCGAAGCCGACCGGCTGCTGGAGCATTTCCGCCGCATCACCGTCGAGGAGGGGGTGGCGGCCGAGGACGAGGCGCTGCGCCTGATCGCGCGCGCGGCCGACGGGTCGGTGCGCGACGGGCTGTCCTTGCTGGACCAGGCGATCGCGCTGGGCGAGGGGCCGGTCGAGGCGGCCCGTGTCCGCGACATGCTGGGCCTGGCCGACCGCGGGCAGATCTTCGCCCTCTTCGCCGCCGTCATGAAAGGGCAGGTGACCGAGGCGCTGGACCTGTTCGACCAGGCCTACCGCGGCGGCACCGACCCGGTCGCCCTGCTCCAGGACCTCCTGGCCGTGGTCCACATGGTCACCCGCCTGAAGACGGCGCCCGAATCGGTGGCGGCCGCCAGCCTGCCCGAGATCGAGCGCGTCGAAGGCGGTGCCCTGGCCGCCGACCTGGCCGTGCCGGTGTTGACCCGCGCCTGGCAGATCCTCCTGAAGGGGCTGGGCGAGACCCAGACCGCACCGGTGCCGCGCCAGGCGGCCGAGATGGTGCTGATCCGGCTGGCCCATGTCGCCAACCTGCCCGACCCGGCCCAGCTCGTGCGCCTGTTGGAGGATACCCGGGCCGGCGGTGGTGCCGCCCCCACCCCCGCGCCGGCCGCCCCCAATGGCGGCTTCCGTGCCGAGGCGGGCGGGCGCGGCCGCCCTGTGTCGGCGCCAGCATCGGTGCCGGCGGCGGCCCCGGCCGCCGCCGCGCCCCAGCCGGGCCTGCCCGCCCCCGCCAGCTTCCGCGAGGCCATTGCCCTGTTCGCCGAGCAGCGGGAAGCGATCCTCCACGCCCAGCTGCTCCAGGACGTCCACCTGGTGCGGTTCGAGGAAGGGCGGATCGAGCTGCGCCTGCGCGAACGCGCCTCGCGCGACATCGCCAATCGCATGGGTACCCTGCTGTCGCAATGGACCGGGCGCCGCTGGCTCATCAGCGTGTCCGATGCGCCGGGGGAGCCGACCTTGCGCGAGCAGGCCGAAGCGACCGACGCGGCGCTGCGCACCCAGCTGGCCCAGCATCCGCTGGTGCGGGCCGCCCTCGATGCCTTTCCCGGCGCGGTCATCGAGACGGTGCGCTCGCTGGGCCCGCCCGAGCCGGCCGCGGCGCCCCGCGTTGGCCCGGCGCGCTATGACCATCCCGCTTCCGGATACGCCGCCCCCGACGATCTGCCCGACGATTTATTGGACGATCAGCTGGAAGATCAGGTGGGCGATGCCGACGCGGAGCCCTACGAAGGAGACGACGAGTCATGAAGAACATCGGCGAGATGATGCGCCAGGCGCAGCAGGTGCAGCAGCGCATGCAGGAGATGCAGGAGCGCCTGGCCGAGATGGAGGCGACCGGCAGCTCGGGCGCGGGCATGGTCGAGGTCACCTTGAACGGCAAGGGCGCCGCGCGGCGGGTGCGCATCGACCCGGTGCTGCTGGAGCCCAAGGAGACCGAGGTGCTGGAGGATCTGCTGGTGGCGGCGATCAACGACGCCAAGGCCAAGGTCGACCTGCATTCCCAGGAGGAGATGGCCAAGGTCACCGGTGGGCTGAAGCTGCCGCCCGGCATGAAGCTGCCCTTCTGACCCCCGGCGCCCGAAAGCCCACCTCGCCATGGCCGGCGGACCGGAGATCGAGCGGCTGGTTCTGCTGCTGTCCAAGCTGCCGGGCCTGGGGCCGCGGTCGGCGCGCCGCGCCGCCCTGTTCCTGCTGAAGCGCCGCGTCCTGGTGATGGAGCCCTTGGCGGCGGCGATGGCGGCGGCGGCGGACAAGGTGCGGTCATGCAGCCGCTGCGGCAACCTCGATACCCTCGATCCCTGCTCGCTGTGCCGCGACCCGCGCCGCGACGGGACCATCATCTGCGTCGTCGCCGACGTCGCCGATCTCTGGGCGATGGAGCGGTCGGGCGCTTTCCGCGGCCAGTACCACGTGCTGGGCGGGCTGCTGTCGGCCCTGGACGGGGTGCGGCCGGAGGATCTGGCGATCGATCGCCTCGGCGGCCGGGTCGCCGACGAAGGGGTGCTGGAGGTCGTCCTGGCCCTCAACGCCACCGTCGACGGCCAGACCACCGCGCACTACGTCGCCGAGCGGCTGGCGGAATCGGGCATTCGCGTGTCGCGCCTGGCCCACGGCGTCCCCGTCGGCGGCGAGCTCGACTATCTCGACGACGGGACGCTGGCGGCGGCGATGAAGGCCCGCCGCTGATAAGGCCGCGGCCGATTTCGCCCGCGGCGATTCTACGTCCCGGACCCCCTGGCGCCCGGCCGCGGGCGCCCTTATATTCAGCCCGTCGGGAAACCGACTATGGCGATAAATGGTACGCGGAATAGGCGTAGCGGACCCGGGGGCAGTGCCCGGCGCCTCCACCAACCTCTCAGAGGCCCCCTTGGGGCTTCGACCGATGGGGGCGAACCAGGATCGACGCGCGTAGTAAAGGCGATATTTTTGCCCGGCATGATACCGCCGTTATCGGGTCAATTTCTAAGTGCGAATGACAATAAGGTCGCACTCGCTGCCTAACCGGTAAGCGCGGTTCGGGGGGCACCGGGCAACAGAAGCCCCCCACTGAATTCCCCGGCCCCGCTATGGATCTGGCCGGGACGGCCGGTTCGGATATGGCCCGGGGGTCCTGGGTTGACAGCAAGGCGGGGAAAGCCGGAGCGTATGGCGAAGGACCATTTTAACTACCCGGCGCTCATGGACGCCGCGCTCCGTGGCATCGTGCGCACGGTTCTCGCGCAAACCGCCGAACGCGGTACCCCCGGCTCCCACCACTTCTATCTCAGCTTCCGGACCGGCTTTCCCGGCGTCGAGATTCCGGACTATCTGCGCGAGAAGTATCCGGAGGAGATCACGATTGTCATCCAGCACCAGTATTGGGGGCTGGAGGTCGACGAGGAGAAGGTTTCCGTCACCCTCAGCTTCCGCGACATCCATGAGCGCCTGGTGGTGCCCTTCGCGGCGATGACCGGCTTTGCCGACCCCTCGGTCAGCTTCGGCCTGCAGTTCGAGGCCAAGGACGCGGGCAGCGCCCCGGCGCCAGCCGGCTCCGCCAAGCCCGCGGGCTCCGCCCAGCTGCATGCCCTGCCGGTCCCCGCGCCGGCGGCCGGCGACGGACCGGATGCCGACAGCAGCGCCGGCGACCAGGCGGACGAGCGCCCGCCCGCCCCGAAGACGGGTGAGGTCGTGACCCTGGACGCCTTTCGCAAGAAGTGAGCCGGCCGCAAGAAGTGAGCCGGCCCCCCGCCGCCCCGCCTGCCCCCGGTGATGGCAATCCCTGGACGGTTCGCCGGGCCGATATCCGCTATGAGAATCGCTGGATCCGGGTCAGTCACCACGACGTGCTGACGCCGGCCGGCGCCCCCGGCATCTACGGCACCGTCCACTACAAGAACCTGGCGATCGGCGTGGTGCCGGTGGCGGCCGACGGCGCGACCTGGCTGGTCGGCCAGTACCGCTTTCCGCTCGGCGCCTATAGCTGGGAGATACCCGAAGGCGGCGGCCCGCACGGCGTCGACCCGCGCGAATCGGCCGCCCGCGAGCTGGTGGAGGAGACGGGCCTGGTCGCGCGGTCCTGGCTGGCGGTGCTGGAGATGGACCTTTCCAACAGCGTCTCCGACGAGCGCTCGATCTCCTATCTCGCCTGGGACCTGACCGAGGGACCGTCGCAGCCGGAGCCGACCGAGCGGCTGGAGGTGCACCGCCTGCCGCTGAAGGACGTGTTCGCCCTGGCCCGCGCCGGTGACATCCGGGACGCGCTCAGCCTGGCGACCTTGCAGGCGGTCGAGCTGCGCTGGCGCGACGGCGCGCTGCCGCCCGAGCTGATGCGGGCAATCGGTCGCCCTTAGCGGTCCGATGCGGCCAGGGCGTGCCGCACCACCTTCTTCATCAGGGTCGGGAGCGCGTGGTCCTTCAGCCCGGGCACCGTGGACCAGATGCCGGGCGTTCCCGCCCGCGACCCGATGCGGGCGGTCATCACGGTCAATCGCAGCTCGAAATGGGTGAAGACATGGACGACGGTGCCGTCCAGCGCCCGCCATGTCCCGGGCAAGGGTGCCGCTGCGGCGGCTTCGGCCGATGTCGGCGGGCCGGCCCGGAAGTCGCTCGTCGGCACCTCGATCATCCCGCCCAGCAACCCTTTCTCCGGCCGGCGGCGCAGCAGCACCGCGCCGTCCTCCGCGACCGCCCAGTAGGCGATGCCGTGGCGCACCGGGCGGGCGGCCTTGGCCGCCTTCGCCGGCAGGGCGGCGGCGATGCCTTGGCCGCGGGCGAGGCAGTGGGAGGCCAGCGGGCAGACCATGCAGCGGGGCTCGCGCACGGTGCAGACGGTGGCGCCCAGGTCCATCATCGCCTGGGCATGGTCGCCGGGGCGTTGGACCGGGGTCAGCAGGGCGGCCGCAGCGCGGATCGCCGGCTTGGCGGCCGGCAGCGGCGTGCGGATGGCGAAGAGGCGGGCCACCACCCGCTCGACATTGGCATCGACCACGGTGGCCGGCCGGTCGAAGGCGATGGCGGCTACCGCGGCCGCGATATAGGGGCCGACCCCGGGCAGCGCGCGCAGCCCCTCCTCGGTATCGGGAAAGCGGCCCCCTTCCCCCGCGACCACAACACCGGCGGCGCGGTGCAGGTTGCGCGCCCGGGCATAGTATCCAAAGCCCTGCCAGGCGTGCAGCACGGCATCCAGCGGGGCAGCCGCCATCGCCTCCACCGTCGGAAACTTGCCGATGAACCCAGGGAAGGCATTGGCGACCGCCGCCGCGGTCGTCTGTTGCAGCATCACCTCGCTCACCCATACAAGGTAGGGGTCGTTGGGCCGGCCCGGGAGGGCACGCCACGGCAGGACCCGGCGGTGCCGGTCGTACCAGTCGAGCAGGCGGTGGCCGATCTGGCGGCCTTCGGCCGTATCCGGCTCGCGGCCTTCGGACGTATCCGGTTTCTCGGGTCGGGAAATCGCCATCGCGGCGGACTATAATGTCGCCGCCGCACCAGCCCCAGGGAATCGCTTCGATGCCAGGCAACGATTTTCCATGAAGGACGCGAGGCAGGCCGCCGGCCTCTCCCCGGTCGGCCGCATGGTGCCGGTGCTGGCGCGTGGCGTCTTCGCCCGCTACGGCTTCGCGGTCGCGGCCATCCTGACGGAATGGCGCACCATCGTCGGGGTGCCGCTCGCCGACCACACGCTGCCGGAGCGGCTGGCCTTCCCCAAGGGCCAGCGCCGGGACGGCACGCTGCACCTGCGGGTCGAATCGGCCTGGGCCCTGGAGGTGCAGCACCTGTCGCACCGCATCATCGAGCGCATCAACGGGCATTTCGGCTTCAGCGCCGTCGCCCGGGTGACGCTGCGCCACGGGCCGATGCCGCGACGACCCCAGGTCGCCCGCTTCCAGTCCTTGGACCTGCCGCCGCCCGAGGTCTCCGGCGGCCCGAGCGCGGAGTTGAACGCGGCCCTGGCCGGCCTCGGCGCGGCGATGCTGCAGCGCAGGGGTGCCGGTGGCGGAAAGGCGTAGGCGGTCGTCGCTCGGTTGCCTGGAGGTGACCCCCGGCCTATATTGGGCCCTACATTTCGTGGATCGGAGGCAGCATTGACGCGATTTGCGGTGGTCGTGCGGTTTTGTGTCGTTCTTCTCGCCTTGGTGCTTCCGGCGGCAATGGCGCGTGCCCAGGCGCCCGTCGAGGCGATGCTGGCCGACCGCGTCATCGGCAAGCCCGACGCGCCGGTCACGATCATCGAGTTCGCCTCGCTCACCTGCAGCCACTGCGCGGCCTTCCACAAGGACACGCTGCCCAAGCTGAAGGAGAACTGGCTCGACACCGGCAAGGCCAAGCTGGTCTTCCGCGACTTTCCGCTCGACGGCCTGGCGCTGCGCGCATCGATGATGGCGCGTTGCCTGCCGCAGGAGCGCTACTTCCCGGTCGTCGACATCCTGTTCAAGAACCAGGACAACTGGTCCAGGGCCCGCGACCCGCTGGCGGCGCTCGGCGGCATCGGCCGCCTGTCCGGCCTGTCGCAGGAGGCGTTCGACGCCTGCATGAAGAACGAGGAGCTGCAGAAAGCCATCCTCGCCCGCGCCTTCGAGGGCCAGCAGCAATACAAGGTCGAGGCGACGCCCAGCTTCGTCGTCCAGGGCGAGCTTTTCCGCGGCGCGGCCTCCTATGAAGAGCTCGACCGCGTCCTCAAGAAAGTCTCCCCCGGAGGCTGATCGCGCCGATGGCCGATAGCGGGGTCAGGGACGGCGAGGCAAGCGACGCCGAAGTCCAGGGCGCGAGCCCGCCGGCCCGCCGGCTAGAGGGTGGCGGGCCAGAGGATGGCGGGCGCGCCGCGATCCAGTTCGCCAAACTGCGGCTGGCCGGCTTCAAATCCTTCGTCGACCCGACCGAGCTGTGGATCGAGCCTGGGATGACCGGCATCGTCGGGCCCAATGGCTGCGGCAAGTCGAACCTCGTGGAAGCGCTGCGCTGGGTGATGGGCGAGAATTCCGCCCGCCGGATGCGCGGCGGCGAGATGGACGACCTCATCTTCGGCGGCACCACTGCGAGGCCCGCCCGCAACGTGGCCGAGGTGACGGTCCTCCTCGACAATTCGGCCCGGGCCGGCCCCGGCCTGCTGGCCGACACGCCCGAGATCGAGGTCACCCGCCGCATCGAGCGCGGCGGTGGCTCGGTCTACCGCATCAATGGCCGGGAAACCCGCCAGCGCGACATCCAGACGCTGTTCGCCGACCTCGCCACCGGACCGCAATCGGCCAGCCTCGTCAGCCAGGGGCGGGTCGGCGCGATCATCAATGCCAAACCGGAGGAACGGCGCGGCCTCCTGGAGGAGGCCGCGGGCATTTCCGGCCTGCATGCCCGCAAGCACGAGGCCGAGCTCCGCCTGCGCGCGGCCGAACAGAACCTGTCGCGGCTCGACGACGTCATCACCACCCTGGAGGGGCAGCTCGACCAGCTGCGTAAGCAGGCGCGCCAGGCGACGCGCTACCGGCGGGTGGGCGAGCAGATCCGGCGCACCGAAGCGCTGCTGCTGCTGCTGCAATGGCAGGCGGCGCTGGCGGCGGAGACGGCCGCGGCGGCGGCGCTGGAGCTGGCGACCCGGGCGGTTGCCGAGCGGACCGAGGCCCAGCGCCTGGCCGCCGACCGCGAGGAGAAGGCCGCGGGCGTCCTGCCGACACATCGCGAGGCGGCGGCCGAGGCGGCGAACCTCATGCTCGTCCTGCTCGCCGCCATGCGCTCCCTTGAAGAGGAGGAGGCCCGGGTGACCGCCGCCCGGGCGCAGCTGGCCGAACGCCTGGCCCAGCTCGCATCCGACGAACGGCGCGAGCGCGGCTTCGCGGCCGACGCCGGTGCCGCGCTCGGCCGCCTGGAAGTCGAGGCGGCGGAGCTGCGCGCGGCCCAGTCCGGCGAGGTGGAGGTCGCGGCAGCGGCCCTGGCGGCGCTGCGCGAAACCAAGGAGCTGGTGGCCGAGCAGGACCGCCGCCTGACCGAGGCGACCCAGCGCACCGCCGCCGAGGACGCCAGGCGAACCGCACTGGAGCGCCAGTCGGCCGGCGCCGCCGAGCGCCTGGGTCGGCTTGGGCGGGATCGCGACGCCGCCGACCGCGAGCGCACCCAATGGGCCACCTCGGCGGTGGCGGAAAGCGACATCGAGGCCGCGCGCCAGGCGGTCGCGGCCGCAGAGGGGCTGGTTGCCGAGGCGCGCGAGAAGGTGGTCGCCGCGGAGACGGCGCGGACCACGGCCGAAGCGGCGCAGACCGCAGCCTCCTCGGCACTGCGCGCAGCCGAGGGCAAGCGCACCGAATTCAACGCCGAGCGCACCGCGCTGGAGCGCCTGCTGACCCGGACGACGCCGGGCGGGCCGCCGATCGTCGATGCCATGACGGTGGCGGTCGGCTACGAGGCGGCGCTGGGCGCCGCCCTCGGCGACGACCTCGAGATTCCGGCCGAAGGCGTCGGGGCCGCGCGCTGGATGGGCTTTCCACCCTATCCGGTGCCGCCCCTGCTGCCGGCCGAGGCGGAGCCCCTGTCCGGCCATGTCTCGGGCCCGGCCGCGATGGCGCGCCGGCTGAACCAGATCGGCGTGGTCGCCGACCGGGCCGCGGGCGAACGCCTCGCGCCGCTACTCTGGCCGGGCCAGCGCCTGGTGACCCGCGCCGGCGACCTCTGGCGCTGGGACGGGGTGGCGGTGGCGGCCGGAACGCCGTCGGCCGCAACCCAGCGCCTCAGCCAGCGCAACCGCCTGGCCGAGGTGTCCCGTCTCCATGCCGCGGCCGAGAAGGCGGCGGCGGCCCGGCGCCAGGAATCGGCGGCGGCGGATGCCGGCCGGGCGGCGGCGCAGTCGGCGGAGCGCGCCCAGCGTGACGCCCAGACCGCGGCGATCTCGACCTTCGGCCGCAGCCGCGACCGCCTGGCGACCTTGGAGCGGGAGGCGGCCCAGATGGCGAGCCGCCTGTCCGCGGTGGCAGCCCGGCTGGAACGGATCGCGGCCGACACTGTCGAGGCCCAGGCGGCCGCCGACGCGATCACGGCCGAGCGGGCGGCCCTGCCGGATTCGCGCGCCGGCCGCGAGGAGACGGACCGGCTGCGCAGCCGCCTGTCGGAGCTGCGCCTGCAACAGGCGGAACGGCAGAGCGCCCATGACCGGGTGCTGCGCGAAGCCGCCGCCCGGCGCGAGCGGCTGGGGCGGATCGAGGCCGAGGCGGTGACCTGGCGCGGCCGCAGCGAGGGCGCGGCCGCCCAGATCGCGGTCCTGAGCGAGCGCGCGGCCGCCGCGCGCGGCGAGGAGGAGGCCCTGGCCGCCCGCCCGGCGGAGATCGCCGCCGACCGCGCGGACATCACGGTCCGGACCATGGCGGCCGAGGAGGAGCGGGCGACGGTGGCCGCGGCCCTGGCGGTGGCCGAGGCCGAGCATACAGAGGCGCAGCGCCAGCTGAAGGCGGCCGACGGCGCGCTCGCCGCCGCGCGCGAGGACCGGGTGCGCGGGGAGGCGGCAGCCGAGCAGGCGGTGCAGGGCCGGGCCATGCTGCTGGCGCGCATCCGCGAGCGGGTGGACGCCGCACCCGAAGACCTGCCGGGACTGGCCGAAGCCGACGGCGCCAAACCCAATCAGTCGGGGCCCAATCAGTCGGGGCCCGACCAGCCGGGGCCGGACCAGCCGGGGCCGGACCAGTCCGACATCGCGCGGCGGCTGGAGCGCCTGCTGCGGGAACGCGAATCGATCGGCCCGGTCAACTTGATGGCCGAGGCGGAGGCGGGCGAGCTGGAAACCCGCATCCAGAGCCTGATCGCCGAACGTGCCGACCTGACCGGCGCTATCCAGCGGCTGCGCCAGGGCATCTCCGCCCTCAACAAGGAAGGGCGCGAACGGCTGCTGGCGTCGTTCGAGAAGGTCAACGCTCACTTCCAGGAGCTGTTCGTCGGCCTGTTCGGCGGCGGCCGCGCCCATCTGGCGATGACCGATGCGGAGGACCCGCTGGAGGCCGGGCTCGAGATCATGGCGAGCCCGCCCGGCAAGAAGCTCCAGGTGATGTCGCTCCTGTCCGGCGGCGAGCAGGCGCTGACCGCGCTGGCGCTGCTGTTCGCGGTGTTCCAGACCAACCCGTCGCCGATCTGCGTGCTGGACGAGGTCGATGCGCCGCTCGACGACGCCAACGTCGACCGTTTCTGCGCCCTGGTCGGCCGTGTCGCCGGCATCACCGGGACGCGGTTCCTTATCATCACCCATCACCGCATCACGATGGCGCGGATGGACCGGCTGTTCGGGGTGACCATGGTCGAGCGCGGCATCTCGCAGCTGGTGTCGGTCGATCTCCAGGCGGCGGAGCGGATCCGGCAGACCGCCTGACCCTCCGCTTCGCCCCGGCGCCCGTTTGCCGCCGCTGCGACGAGCTGCCGCGGTGCAGCAATCGCCCGCGGCTGCAGCCCGATAAGTCCATCCTTTCAAGCCTTTGCCGGTCCGGTTTTGTTGCTTGACAGGTGAAACCACCGTCCCTAGTGTCCGCCCGCCTCGGCGAGGGATGTCCCTTGTTCGAGTGAGGGGTAGTGGTGCCGTCTTCCATGACCGAGCCCCGACGTTCCCTGTCGCTGACAGAGTTGGCCGAGCGCCTGAAGAAGGCCCGCGGCCAACAGGCACAGGATGGGAACGCCGGGCCGGGAACGGACAAGGTGGCCTCGCCCCTCGGATGGGCATTTCGCATCGGGGTCGATCTCGTAGCGGCACTGGTTGTGGGGGTCGGCATCGGCTGGCTTCTCGATCATACGTTCGGGACGATGCCGTTGTTCCTGGTGCTGTTCTTCTTCCTCGGCGCCGCCGCCGGCGCGTTGAACGTCTGGCGGCTGGTCGTGAGGATGGGAATGATGTCGGGTCAGGGCGACGTTCGCGACCGTGACGGTCGCGACTGAAGGGGGACGTTGAGGTGGCGGGTCCGCTTGAGCAGTTCGAGATAAAGGCCTTGGTTCCGATTCGCGTCGGGACCCTGGATGCCTCCTTCACGAATGCGTCGCTGTTCATGGCGATCGCCGTGGTCGCGGTCACCGTCTTCGTCGTCGGGGGCATGCGCGGGCGGGCGTTGGTGCCCGGCCGCTGGCAATCCATGGCGGAGCTGTCCTACGAGTTCATCGCCGGGATGGTCCGGGAAAATGTCGGCAGCGAGGGCCGCCGCTACTTCCCCTTCATCTTCTCGCTGTTCATGTTCATCCTGCTCGGCAACCTGCTCGGGTTGGTTCCGTACAGCTTCACCTTCACCAGCCATATCATCGTCACCTTCGCCATGGCGGCGTTCGTCTTCCTGTTGGTGACCGTTGTGGCGGTGGTGCGGCACGGCCTGCGTTTCTTCACCTACTTCTTCCCCGAGGGCGCGCCGGTGGCGATGGCCCCGCTGATCATCCCGATCGAGATCCTCTCCTACCTGTCGCGCCCGGTCAGCCTGTCGATCCGCCTGTTCGCCAACATGATGGCCGGGCACACGATGCTGAAGGTGTTCGCGCTCTTCACCGTCAGCATGGGCGTCTTCGGCGTAGCACCACTCGCAGTGAACGTGGCGCTGACCGGGTTCGAGGTCCTCGTGGCGGTACTCCAGGCCTACGTCTTCACGATCCTCACCTGCCTCTACCTTCACGACGCCGTCCACCTTCACTGACGGCGCACCCGGGCGAATGCGTTTCGCCCGGGGCCTGTCTTGCACCGTTCACCTGAGCCAGAAGGACCAGAATCATGGAAGTCGCAGCCGCCAAGGCCATTGGCGCCGGTATCGCCGTCATCGCCCTCCTCGGGGTCGGCATCGGCATCGGCAACATCTTCTCGAACCTGATTGCCGCCATCGCCCGCAACCCGGCCGCCCGCGCCCAGGTGTTCCCGATCGGCATTCTCGGCTTCGCGCTGACGGAAGCGGTTGCGCTGTTCGCGCTGCTGATCGCATTCCTCATCCTCTTCGCCTGATCGACGGGAAGAGGCCTCCGCTGATGCGCGGTCGGTTCCTCGCAGCCGGTCTGTTCCTGGCCCATTCCTTCGCCGCGTCCGCGGCGCTGGCGGCCGAAGGACAGTCGGGCGGCATGCCGCAGCTGGACGCGACCAAGTTCGCGCCGCAGCTGATCTGGCTCGCCATCACCTTCGTCGTCCTCTATGTGCTGATGGCCAAGGTGGCGCTGCCACGCGTGGCCGACGTGCTGGAGACGCGGGCCGACCATATCAACGATGACCTGCGCCGCGCCGAAGAGGCGCGTGCGGAAGCCGAAGCGGTCATGCAGGCCTACGAGAAGGCCCTGACCGAGGCGCGCGGCAAGGCCCAGGGCGAGGCGAAGGCTGCGGCCGACGCCACCGCGGCCGTGGCCGAGGGCCGGCAGCGGGAAGTCGATGCGGCGCTCGCGGCCGAGGCGGCGGAGTCGGAGCGCAAGATCGCAGAGGCCAAGGCCGCAGCGCTCGCCAACGTCCGGTCGGTGGCATCCGAGGTGGCGATGGCCGCGGCCAGGCGCATCGGGAACATCGACGTCGACGCGGCACGGGCCACCGCGGCGGTCGATGCGGTGGCCGCCAATTCCGGGATCGCCAATGCGGGAACTGGGGGCCGAGCCTGATGTTCTCCACCCCTGAATTCTGGGTCCTGGTCGCCTTCGTCATCTTCGTGGCGCTGGTTTGGAAGCCGGCCGGAAAGGCGATCGCCGCCGGCCTCGACGGCCATTCCGCGAAGGTGCGGACGGAGCTGGAAGAGGCCCGCCGCCTGCGCGAGGAAGCGCAGCGCACGCTGGCCGATTTTCAGCGCAAGCAGACCGAAGCCTTGTCCGAGGCCGATGCGATCGTGGCCCACGCCAAGATGGACGCCGAGCGCCTGAAGCGCACGGCCGAGCAGGAGCTGACGCAGCAGATCGCACGCCGCCGGCAGCTGGCGCTGGACCGCATCGCCCAGGCCGAGGCGCAGGCCCTGGCCGAGGTGCGGGCAACCACCGTCGAGGTGGCGATGGCCGCGACGCGCAAGCTGCTGGTCGACAACATCGATCGCACCAAGGCCGATGCGCTGATCGAGCAGGCCGCGCAGGAGCTTCCCCAGCGCCTGCACTGATCGCGGTGGATCCGAAGTTGGCGGGATTGGGCGGGCCGGGGGTCCGCCCAATCCATGTCGAGCCGGCGGGTCCATTCGCCGGCCGCCGCGATCGCGGCGCGAAGGAACCATGATGGCGGGCCGGGACGGCCGGCTGCTGCCGACGGTGGTCGCAGCACAGATGCTGACCCAGATCGGCGCCTTCGCGCTGCCCGCCCTGCTGCCGGGCTATATCGCCCGCTGGGACCTGACCCAGACCGAGGCGGGGGTTCTGGTCGGGGTCTTCTTCGCCGGCTATGTCGTCAGCGTCCCCATCCTGCTGGCGTTGACCGACCGGATCGCGGCCCGCCATATCTATCTGCTGGGCGCCGGGCTGACGGCCCTGTCGCATCTGGGCTTCGCCATCGCGGCCGACGGTTTCTGGCCGGCGCTGCTCTTTCGCACCTTGGCCGGGATCGGCTGGGCCGGGGCCTACATGCCGGGGCTGAAGCTCCTGGCGGACGGGCTCGACGGCGACCGGCAGGCCCGCGCCGTTTCCTGGCACGCAGCCGGTGTCGGCGCCGCGAGCGCCCTGTCCTTTGCCGTAGCCGGGCTGATGGCGGCCGCCGGTGGACCGGAGGCCGCCTTCCTCTTCGCCTTCGCGGCGGCGTCGGTCGCATTCCTCGTCGCGGCCTTGTGGTTTCCCACGACCACGCCCGAGCCCTCCTTCCGTTCGCGTCGCCTTCTCGCTTTCGGGCCGGTCCTCCGCAACCGTCGCGCCATGGGTTGGATCGCCGGCTACGCCGTCCATACCTGGGAAATGGCGGCGCTGCGCGCCTGGGGCGTCACCTTCCTGACGATGGTCCTGGCGGGGACCGACGAAGTTTGGGCGAGCCCGACCCTGATCTTCACATTGGCCGGTGTGATCGGCATCATGGCGTCCCTCTGCGGCAACGAGGCGGCGATCCGTCTCGGCCGATTGGGCCTCGTCACGGTCGCCATGCTGGCGGGCGCCGTGCTGTCCCTGATCGTCGGCTGGCTCGGCGCCGGTGTCCCGTGGCTTTCGACGCTCCTGCTCATCCTGTGGATGGCCGTCGTCTTCCTTGACAGCTCGGCGCTGACGGCCGGCACCGTCCAGGCAGCCGAACGCGAGATGCGCGGTGCCACCATGGGGCTGCACAGCATGGCGGGCTATGCAGGAGGGTTGATCGGCCCCCTCGGCGTCGGGCTGCTGCTCGATCTGGCCGCAGCGAATCCCGCCCTTGGCTGGGGGCTCGGCTTCGGCCACCTGGCCCTGATCACCCTGGGCGGCCTGGTGCTGGTCCGCAGGCTCGGCGTCTCCGCCCGGCCCGACCGGGTTCAGTAGGCGATCTGCTGGATGATTTCGGCGCGGATGCCGCGGCGGGTTTCGAGGCCGACCAGCCGGCCGTAATGGCGGCGGTCATGGGCGGCGGAGACATGGCCGCGCCGCTCGGCGACCAGGAACCAGCGGAAGGCCTCGGCCGGGTCCACGGCCACCCCTTCGCCATGGACATGGATCCGGCCCAGCAGGTGGGCGCCGCCGGCACTTCCCCGGGCGGCGGCCGCCGCGGCCCAGAACCTGGCCTCGGCATAGTCCCGCTCGACGCCGCGGCCTTCATGGTAGAGGGCGGCCAGCGCCGCCTGGGCGCCGACATGGCCCTGGGCCGCGGCTGCCCGATAGTACCGCGCGGCCCTGGCCGCATCGGCCGGGACGCCGATCCCTTCTTCCAGGGCATAGGCCAGCCGATGCTGCGCGTCGCGGTCGCCATGGGCCGCCTGCGCCGTCCAGATCCGCATTGCCTCGGCCCGATTGCCCTGGCGCAGCGCGCGATCGGCGGCACTGCCGTCGCCGACGACCGGGGCGGCGGACAGGACCAGGGCGAGGGTGGCGAGGATCCAGCGGGTCATGGCGCGTCTCGTGGGGCATGGAAGGAAACGGGATTGCCCCTAGGTCGCGCCACCCGACCGTCCGGTTCATGACGGGGGCGTGGAATTTCCGCGGCAGCGGTCAGCCGACGATGCGGTCGACCATGGCGGCGAGGAAGATCGCCCACCCGACCCAGCGGTTGGCACGAAAATGCCGCAGGCAGTCGGCGGGGTCGTCGATGTCGACCGTGGCCACCTGGTGCAGCAGCAGCAGGGCGGCGACCGCGACCCCCGCGGCATAGATCCAGCCGGTGCCGGCCAGCATGCCCGCGGCCAGGAAAAGGGCCAGCGCCACCGCATAGAAGGCGAATAGCCATGGCCGGGTGGCCGCACCCAGCGCCAGCGCAGAGGATTTCACGCCGATGCGGACGTCGTCCTCCTTGTCCTGGTGCGCATAGATGGTGTCGTAGCCGAGCGTCCAGGCGATGCCGCCGGCATAGAGCAGCATGGCGGCGGCCGGGACCGTATCTGCGACCGCGGCCCAGCCGAGAAGCGCCCCCCAATTGAAGGTGAGCCCGAGGAAGAATTGCGGCCACCAGGTAATGCGCTTCATGAAGGGGTAGATGGCGATGAGCCCAAGGACGCCGACCCCGAGCCAGATGGCGGTCGGCGACAGGGCGACCAGCACCAGGAACCCGATGAGGAGCTGCAGGCCGAGGAAGGCCGCGGCCTGGCGGACCGACACCTCGCCCGCCGGGATGGGCCGCGTGCGGGTGCGCGCGACCCTGGCGTCGAAATCACGGTCGACGATGTCGTTGAGCGTGCAGCCGGCCCCCCGCATCACCACCGCACCCAGTGCGAAGAGCACGACCAGCACCCAGTCCGGCGCCTCTCCCCGCGGCGGCGCCAGCGCGATCGCCCACCAGCCCGGAAAGAGCAGCAGCCAGGTGCCGATCGGCCGGTCGAGCCGCGCCAGGCGCGCATAGGGCCTGGCGGCCGACGGCAGGCAACGCTCGATCCAGCCGTCGCGGCGGATATCGGCGGCGTCGGCGATGGCGGACGGGACTTCCTTCATGGCGCGAATGTGATCGGGCCGGGGCCGCGCGGCAAGCGGGCAGGCTTGTGGCGCCGGGTCGCTGGCGGCAGTATCCCTGGCCCATGGCCGACCACCCCCGCCCGCAGACCCGCCTCCACGTCGCAGCCGATCTCGGCCGCGGCTGCACGGTCGGGCTCGACGAGGGACAGGCGCACCTGGTGCGGTCGGTGCTGCGCCTGGAGCGCGGCGCCCATGTCGCGCTCTTCAACGGGCGCGACGGCGAATGGCTGGCGCGGATCGAGGGCATCGGCAAGGGCTGGGCGTCGGCCGCATTGGTGGCCCAGCTCCGCCCGCAGACCGCGGAACCCGACCTCTGGCTGGTATTCGCCCCGATCAAGCGGGCCCGGCTCGATTTCCTGGCGGAAAAGGCGACGGAACTTGGCGTCTCGGCCCTGTGGCCGGTCTTCACCCGCCACACCTCGGTCGAGCGGGTGAACGAGGATCGTCTGCGCGCCAATGCCCGCGAGGCGGCAGAGCAGACCGGGCGCCTCAGCGTCCCCGAAATCCGCCCCGCCTGCGACCTGACCGCTGCGCTCGCGGCCTGGCCGGCGGGCCGTCGCATCCTGCTCGGCGACGAATCGGGTGTCTCGCCGCCGATCGCCGACGTCCTGGCGGCGGACTTGCCGGCCGCCGGCACGCCGGCGCCGCCCTGGGCCATGCTGACGGGCCCGGAAGGCGGCTTCGCGCCGGCGGAGCTTGACCGGTTGCGCGAACTGCCGTTTGTTAGCGCCGCCAGTCTCGGGCCCCGCGTGCTCCGCGCCGACACCGCAGCCATCGCCGGCCTCGCCATCCTGCAGGCGTTGCGTGGCGACTGGCGTGCCGGCCGCCCGCGGTTTCCGCCGCACGGGTAGCCGACACCCGAGCACCGACGCGCGTCCGATTTAAATCCACGACCCCCTGGGAAGACCGATGGCTGCACCTCCTGCCGCGAGCGGCGCACCGATCACGGACACTCGCCAACTGGTCGACTATGTCGCCAGTGGCTCGAAGCCGCCCGAGGCTTGGCGGATCGGCACGGAGCACGAGAAGTTCGCCTTCGCGCTCGATGACCTGCGTCCGCTGCCCTATGGCGGCGAGCGCGGCATCCGCGCGCTGCTGGAAGGGCTGACGGCCTATGGCTGGAGTCGCATCGAGGAGCATGGCAACGTCATCGCGCTGGCCAAGAACGGCGCCTCGATCAGCCTGGAGCCGGGCGGCCAGTTCGAGCTTTCCGGCGCGCCCCTGGAGACGATCCACCAGACCTGCGACGAGGTCCACGCCCACCTGGTGGAGTGCCGCGCCGTCGGCGACGCGCTCGGCACCGGCATGCTGGGCCTCGGCTTCAATCCCAAGTGGCGGCGCGAGGACGTCTCGTGGATGCCCAAGGGGCGCTACAAGATCATGGGCGATTACATGCCCAAGAGGGGCAAGCTCGGCCTCGACATGATGTTGCGCACCTGTACCGTGCAGGTGAACCTCGATTTCGCCTCCGAAGCGGACATGGTGAAGAAGTTCCGCGTCTCGCTGGCCCTGCAGCCGATCGCGACCGCTCTCTTCGCCAACTCGCCCTTCACCGAGGGCAAGCCGAACGGCTTCCTCAGCTATCGCAGCCATATCTGGACCGATACCGACCCCGACCGCTGCGGCATCCTGCCGTTCGTCTTCGAGGAGGGCTTCGGGTTCGAGCGCTATGTCGAGTGGATGCTCGATGTGCCGATGTATTTCGTCTACCGCAACGGCGAGTACCTGGACGCCAGCGGGCAATCCTTCCGCGATTTCATCGCCGGCCGCCTGCCCGCCCTGCCGGGCGAGATCCCGCTGATGAGCGACTGGGTCGACCACATGACGACCGCCTTCCCGGAAGTGCGGCTGAAGAAGTTCCTGGAGATGCGGGGGGCGGATGCCGGCCCGTGGCGCCGCCTGTGCGCGCTGCCGGCCCTGTGGGTCGGGCTGCTCTACGATCAGGCCTCGCTCGACGCAGCCTGGGACCTGTGCCGCGACTGGACGCCGGAGGAGCATGACGCACTCCGCCTCGGCGTGCCGCGCCAGGCGCTGGCGACGCCGTTCCGCAAGGGAAGCGTGCGCGACATCTCGCTCCGGGTACTGGAGATCGCGCGCGAGGGGCTGAACAAGCGTGGCCGCCTCAGCACCGGCGGCGAGGGCGAGGCGGTCCATCTGGACGCGCTCTTCTCGATCGCCGAGAGCGGCCGAACGCCCGCCGACGACCTGCTGGAATCCTACCACAAGCGGTGGGGCGGGTCGGTCGACCCGGTCTATACCGAAGAGGCCTACTGACGCCCGCTACGGTCCGTCCCGGGCCGGCCGGCCGGCCCGGGACCGGACGGGATCAGCAGGTCACCATGCCGCGTGGGCAGATCCGGGTGGTCGTGGTGGTCGTCGACTGCGGGACGACGACCGTGGAGCCCATCGGCACCGCCACGGGGGCTGCGGCCGGGGCCGGTTGCGGGTTCACCACCACCGTCCGGTCTTCGCCGCGGCCGCACGCGGCCAGGGCCACCAAGGGCGCCAGCAGCACCAGCATACGCAAGCTACGCATCGCAACTCTCCTTCGCGGTTCAACGAAAGAGCGAACGCAGGTCGGCGCCGTGAAGTTCCCGAAAGGCCGCCCGGCAATGTTCGGCCAACCCTGCCAGGTCGCGGAAGATGATGCGCGTATGGGGTATGCGGGCGCCGGCGAACTCATCCAGTCCGCGATCGGCGGCGATGCCGCCCAGGCGGGCATAGAAGCGGCCCGCCTGCGCATTGCCGTCGAATAGCCAGAGAAAGGCATCCCCGGCCCCGGCGGCGGCCATGCGCGCGGCACCCACCGCCAGGAGAACGAGGCCGAGCCCGCCGCCCCGCAGATCGGGACGGACATGGAGATTGTCGATATAGGCGCCGTAGCCCTCGCCGCCCGGGATGCGTGCGGCCAGGAAGCCGGCAGGCTCGCCGACTTGGGATGGGCCGCCTTGGAACAGGGTGGGGGCATGCAGCAGCAGGACGAAGTCGCCCGGCTGCCGGCGGGCCAGCGCATCCCGCCAGTGGGCGCTGCGCTCGGCCTCGACCGGGCCATCGAGGTAGGCGTCGGGAAGGATGCCGCGATAGGCGGCACGCCAGCTTGCGATATGCAGGCGCGCGATCACCCCGGCATCGGCCGCGGTCGCGTCGCGGAGGGTGAGGTTCAAGAGGTGGTTTCCGGCGGCGCCCCGCCGGCGGCCTGGGGCCGCCGGCGGGGACCGGATCGACCGGATCGCGTACTTCCCCGATCCGTTGTCCGCGGGCTGCGTATCAGGCCGTGTGCTTCTTCACGGGGGCCTTCTTCTTCGCGACCGTCTTCTTCTTCGGCTTCTTCTTCGCGGTCGTCGCGAGCTCGAAGGCCTTGGACTGCTCGATGCCGAGCGGCTTGGCCGTCGGCAGCACGGGCGCCGCAGCGGCTGGGAGGGCGGACAACAGGAAAGCGCCGCAGACGGCAATCGTCGCGGCGCGCACTGACTTGGAGAGCAGCATCGGAGTTCACCTTGCTAGTGGCCGGCGCGGACGCCAGATATCGCATTTTCGGCGCCTGACTCGGCCAACGTCGAGTATTACGCGGCGGTACCTCCCACCGTCAATCCGTCGATGCGCAAGGTCGGTTGGCCGACCCCGACCGGCACCGACTGGCCGTCCTTGCCGCAGGTGCCGACGCCGTCATCGAGCCGCAGATCATTGCCGATCATGCCGACCCGGGTCATCGCCTCGGGGCCATTGCCGATCAGCGTCGCGCCCTTCACCGGCGCGCCCAGGCGGCCATTCTCGATGCGGTACGCCTCGGTGCAGGAGAAGACGAACTTGCCCGAGGTGATGTCCACCTGGCCGCCGCCGAAATTCACCGCATAGAGCCCGTTCCGGACGCTGGCCAGGATCTCGCCCGGGTCCTTGTCGCCGGCCAGCATCACCGTGTTGGTCATGCGCGGCATGACGACGTGGGCGTGGCTCTCGCGCCGGCCGTTGCCGGTCGCCTTCATCCCCATCAGGCGCGCATTCATCCGGTCCTGCATATAGCCGACCAGGATGCCGTCCTCGATCAGGACGGTGCGACCGCTGGGCGTGCCTTCGTCGTCGATGGACAGCGATCCGCGGCGATCGGGCATGGTCCCGTCATCGACCACGTTCACCCCGGGCGACGCGACGCGCTGGCCCATCATGCCGGAGAAGACCGAGGTCTTCTTGCGGTTGAAGTCGCCTTCCAGCCCGTGGCCGACGGCCTCGTGCAGCAGCACGCCGGGCCAGCCCGGGCCCAGCACGACGGTCATCTCGCCGGCCGGCGCGTCGACCGCCTCCAGGTTGACCAGTGCCTGGCGCAGGGCCTCGTCGACCTGGCCTTGCCAGGCCGCGGGGTCGATGTAGCGCGCATAGGGCAGGCGCCCACCCGCGCCATGGCTGCCGGTCTCCATGCGGTCGCCGTCGCCCGCCACCACGGACACGTTCAGGCGCACCAGCGGCCGGATGTCGGCGACGCTGGTGCCGTCCGGCCGCACGATCGACACCGCCTGCCACGACCCCGCCAGCGACACCATCACCTGGCGTACCCGCGGGTCGCGGCCGCGGGCGTAGGCATCGATCTCCGCCAGCAGTCGCACCTTGTCGGCGAACGGCACCTGGGACAGCGGGTTGAAGTCGCCATAGAGCGCCCGGTTGGTGCCGGCGGGCGGTCCGGCCAGGACCCCGGCATGGCCGGACCGCACCGCGCGCACCGTTTCCCCGGCGCGGCGGATCGCCGCCTCCGACAGTTCGGCCGCATGGGCATAGCCGGTTGCCTCCCCGGACACCGCGCGCAGGCCGAAGCCCTGGCTGGTATCGAAGCTGGCGCTCTTCAGCTTGCCATCGTCGAAGGCCAGGCTTTCGGACTGGCGATGCTCCAGGAACAGCTCGCCATCCTCCATTCCTTGCAGCGCATCGGCCACCGCGCCCTCGACCCGGGCGCGATCCATGCCGGTGCGGGTGAAGAAGATGTCGTCGACGAGCGCACGGTCGGTCATGGGAACTCCTGGGTGGGGCATCGGGCGGGCTGCAATGAACATATCGGACCCCCCGTGCCCGTGGTCAATCGGCACCCCTTCCGGCCCCTCGCGCGCGATGCGACATTCAGCCGCATCACATTGATTTTATGGAGAAAACATGGAATTCGGATGGCGATCCCAAGGCCCCTCGGGCGCCCGACCAGGGCACTTCGGGCGCCAGGGTTGAGGCGGTCGGGGGTTGGGTGTACGGTCCGCGCGGACGACGGGCGGATGGTCTAACGACCGCCGACCCGCCCCGCGCCGATGGGGCCGCGCGGGTAGGCGGAACGAGGCGCACGAAATGAAGTTCATGCGAATGTGGGCGGCGGCGGCGGCGACAATGGTCGGCGCGTTGGTCGCAGGTGGAGCCTGGGCGACCGAGCCGAAGCAATGGGGCCTCGACCTGCAGCCGGCGGCAACGCCGGTCAAAGCGGCGATGCACAGCTTTCACGACATGCTGCTGGTGGTCATCGCCCTGATCACGATCTTCGTGATGGCGTTGCTTGGCTGGGTCATCCTGCGCTTCCGGGCGAAACGCAATCCGACGCCGTCCAAGACGACGCACAACACCTTGATCGAGGTCGTGTGGACGGTGGTTCCCGTTCTCATCCTCGTGATCATCGCGATCCCGTCGTTCCGGCTGCTCTATTTCCTCGACCGTAACCCGGACGCGGAGATGACCATCAAGGTGGTCGGCCACCAATGGTACTGGGCCTACGAGTATCCCGACTATGACGGCGTCAAGTTCGACAGCTATCTGATACCGGAAGCGGACCTGAAGCCCGGCCAGCGCCGCCTGCTCGAGGTCGACAACCGGTTGGTCGTTCCGATCGGCACCACCATCCGCGTGCTGGTGACCGGCAACGACGTGATGCATAGCTGGTTCGTCCCGTCGCTCGGCGTGCAGAATTACGCCTACCCCGGCCGCACCAACGAAAGCTGGTTCCGGATCGAGCGCGAAGGCGTCTATTTCGGCCAGTGCAACCAGATCTGCGGCGTCAATCACGCCTTCATGCCGATTGCCGTCGAAGGGGTGTCGAAGGAGGCGTTCCAGCGTTGGATGGTGGAGGCGAAGACCAAGTTCGCCCAGGCGCCGGCCCCGGACGGGCCGCACGCGCCTTCCACCGTTCAGCTCGCCCGGAACGCCGACTAGCGTCCGCCCGCAAGCCCTGCTTCCTGCGAGGAACCGCGCCATGGCGACCCATACCGCCCACGCACCGCACGACGATCACGCGCACGACCATCCGCGTGGCTGGCGTCGCTTCATGTATTCGACCAACCACAAGGATATCGGCACCCTCTATCTGATCTTCGCCGTGGTGGCCGGCCTCGTCGGGATGACCGCGTCGATCATCATCCGCGCGGAGCTGCAGGCGCCCGGCGATCAGGTTCTTGGTGGTAACCATCAGCTCTACAACGTGCTGATCACCAGTCATGGCCTGATCATGATCTTCTTCTTCGTCATGCCGGCGCTGATCGGCGGGTTCGGCAACTGGTTCGTGCCGCTGATGTGCGGCGCCCCGGACATGGCCTTCCCGCGCATGAACAACGTCAGCTTCTGGCTGCTGGTGCCGGCCTTCCTGCTGCTGCTCGGGTCCTCGTATTTCCAGGGCGGCGCGGGCGTCGGCTGGACCATGTACCCGCCACTGTCGGGCGTGCCCTACAGCTCCGGCCCTGCCGTCGACATGTCCATCCTTTCGGTCCATCTGGCCGGTGCCTCGTCGATCCTGGGGGCGATCAACTTCATCACGACCATCTTCAACATGCGCGCGCCGGGCATGACGCTGCACCGCATGCCGCTGTTCGTTTGGTCGGTGCTGATCACGGCCTTCCTGCTGCTGCTGTCGCTGCCGGTGCTGGCCGGCGCCATCACCATGCTGCTGACCGACCGCAACTTCGGCACCCACTTCTTCGACCCGTCCGGCGGCGGCGACCCGGTGCTGTACCTGCATCTGTTCTGGTTCTTCGGCCACCCCGAGGTCTACATCCTCATCCTGCCCGGCTTCGGGATCATCAGCCACATCGTGGCAACCTTCTCGCGCAAGCCCGTGTTCGGCTATCTCGGGATGGCCTACGCCATGGTTTCGATCGGCGTCGTCGGCTTCGTGGTGTGGGCGCATCACATGTACACGGTCGGCCTCGACGTCGACACCCGGGCTTACTTCACGGCGGCCACCATGGTCATCGCGGTGCCGACCGGGGTGAAGATCTTCTCGTGGATCGCGACCATGTGGGGCGGTTCCATCGACTTCAAGACGCCGATGCTGTGGGCGATCGGGTTCATCTTCCTGTTTACGGTCGGTGGCGTCACCGGCGTGGTGCTGGCCAATGCCGGCATGGACGTGGCCCTGCACAACACCTACTACGTCATCGCCCATTTCCATTACGTGCTGTCGCTGGGCGCCGTGTTCGCCGTGTTCGCTGGCTTCTACTACTGGATCGGCAAGATGAGCGGCCGCCAGTATCCCGAGACGCTGGGGAAGATCCATTTCTGGACGACGTTCATCGGCGTGAACCTGACCTTCTTCCCGATGCATTTCCTCGGGCTGCAGGGCATGCCTCGGCGCATCGCCGACTATCCGGACGCGTTCGCCGGCTGGAACCTGGTGGCGTCGATTGGGTCCTACATCGCCGGGGCGAGCTCGATCCTGTTCATCTACATCGTGTGGAAGACCCTGACGTCGGGTGCGCGCGTCGGCGCCAATCAGTGGGGCCCGGGTGCGACCTCGCTGGAGTGGACCGTGCCCTCGCCGCCACCCTTCCACACCTTCGAGGAGCCGCCGCACATCACGGCCTCGGCCGGCCATTGATGTCGGCCATCGTCGCCGGCGATCCATTTCTGACGGGTGCTTGAAGTGACCGATATCTCGACCGAGGCGACCGCCGTCGCCCCCGCCAACGAGGCGGGGGTCGGCGATTTCCTGCAGCTCCTGAAACCGCGGGTAATGTCGCTCGTCGTCTTCACGGGCCTGGTCGGGATGGCGGTGGCGCCGGGACACCTGCATCCGCTGCTGGCCGCCGTCGCGCTGCTGTGCATCGCGGTCGGCGCCGGCGCGTCGGGCGCCATCAACATGTGGTACGACCGCGACATCGACGCGGTAATGGAGCGCACCCGCAAGCGGCCGATTCCCGCCGGCCGCATGTCGGCCGAGGAGGCGCTGGCCTTCGGCGTCGCGCTGGCGGCGGGGTCGGTGGTGGTCATGGGCCTGGCGGTCAATTATGCCGCGGCGGCGCTGCTGGCACTGACCATCGCCTTCTACGTCTTCGTCTACACCATGTGGCTGAAGCGGCGGACGTCGCAGAACATCGTCATCGGTGGCGCCGCCGGCGCCTTCCCGCCGATGATCGGTTGGGCTGCCGTCACCGGTGATGTGGCGCTGTTCCCGGTCCTCCTGTTCGCCATCATCTTCTTCTGGACGCCGCCGCATTTCTGGGCGCTGGCGCTTTATCGCTCGGGCGACTATGGCCGCGCCGGGGTGCCGATGCTGCCCAACGTGGCCGGCCCGCGCGAGACCCAGCGCCAGATCCTGCTCTATACGCTGGCCCTGGTTCCGGTGACGCTGGCCCCCTGGGCGCTCGGCTTCGTCGGCGACATCTACGGTATCTCGGCCGTGGTGCTGGATGCGCTCTTCGTGCTGTGCGCCGTGCGGGTCATGCGCGACGACAGCGACCGCAGCGCCGTGCGTATGTTCGCCTACTCCATCCTCTATCTCTTCCTGCTGTTCGCCCTGGTCCTGGTCGACCATCGGACAGTGGCCTGAAGCCGGATATGGCAGCCGTCATGACCCCCGAACAGCGCAAGCGCCAACGCGCCAAGAACATCGCCCTGCTGGTCGTGCTGGTCGGGCTGGTGGCGCTGTTCTACGCCGTCACCGTCGTGCGCATGGGCAAGCTGTGATGACGCGCCACGGCCGCACTGCACTCGTCCTGTCCGGGGTCGTCGTCGCCATGCTCGGGGCCTCGTACGCGGCCGTCCCGCTCTATGAGATGTTCTGCCGCGTCACCGGCTTCGCCGGCACGCCGATGCGGGTTGACGCGCCCAGCCAGCACACACTGGAACAGTCCATCACCGTGCGTTTCTCGGGCACGGTGCAGAGCCAGCTTCCATGGCGTTTCGAGCCGGAAGTGCCGACAATGACCTTGAAGATCGGCGAGAACGGCCTGATGGCCTTCCGCGCCACCAACCTGTCGTCGCAGCCCCTGATCGGGACCGCCAGCTTCAACGTGACACCCGAGAAGGCCGCCCCCTACTTCGCCAAGATGGAATGCTTCTGCTTCACCGAGCAGCGGCTGGAGGCGGGCCAGACCGCGGACCTGCCCGTGGCGTTCTTCGTCGACCCGGCCATCCGGGACGACCCCGCCACGCGCGACGTGAAGAACATCACCTTGTCCTATACCTTCTTCCGCGTCGCCGACGGCAAGCCGCAACGCACCAGCGCCCTGGCGGCGCCCGGCGCGAGCGCGGCCCGGCCGCCGGCCGGCACGGCTTCGAATTGAACGACGATCTCCGCGAGCGGGAATACGCCATGGCCCACGACGCCCACGCCAAGACCCATCCCTACCATCTGGTCGACCCCAGCCCGTGGCCGTTCTGGGGCGCGATGGCCGCCCTCTGGCTGGCCTCCATGGCGCTGCTCTACATGCATCCCGAGATGCTGGGCGATGCCCATGCCGAAGGTGTGAAGTCGCTGGGCGCCTGGAAGATCGTCGCCGGCTTCGTCCCCCTCCTGCTGATCATGGGGCTGTGGTGGCGCGACGTGGTCCGCGAAGCGGAGTACCAAGGCCATCACACGCCCGTCGTGCAGATCGGCCTGCGCTATGGAATGGCGCTGTTCATCACCTCGGAGGTGATGTTCTTCGTTGCCTTCTTCTGGGCCTTCTTCGATGCCAGCCTCTACCCGAAGGAAGGCATCGGCGGGGTTTGGCCACCGACCGACATCCAGACCTTCAATGCCTTCGAGCTGCCGTTCCTGAACACGCTCATCCTGTTGCTGTCCGGCTGCACTGTCACCTGGGCCCATCACGAGATGATCGAGGGCAACCGCCAGAGGCTGCTGCAGGCGCTGGGCATCACCGTGCTGCTCGGCCTGTGCTTCACCGGCCTCCAGGCCTACGAATACAGCCACGCCGCCTTCGGCTTCACCCAGAACATCTACGCGTCGACCTTCTACATGGCGACCGGCTTCCACGGCTTCCATGTCATGGTCGGCACCATCTTCCTGGCGGTCTGCTGGTACCGGGCCTGGCTCGGCCACTTCAAGCCCGACCATCATTTCGGCTTCGAGGCGGCTGCCTGGTACTGGCACTTCGTCGACGTGGTCTGGCTGTTCCTCTTCATCTGCATCTATTGGTGGGGGTCCTGAGCACGGGCCGTACACCGCTCTCCACCGGCCTTGCCGCGCGCTGCCCGCGTTGCGGCAAGGGCGCCCTCTACAAGGGATTTCTCGCCGTTCGCGACAGCTGCCCGGCCTGCGGGCTGGATTTGTCGCGCCATGACACCGGGGACGGCCCGGCGGTCTTCATCATCCTGGTCCTGGGGGCCGTCGTCGTCGCCCTGGCGCTCTGGGTGGAGGTGCGCTGGCAGCCGCCCTTGTGGGTCCATGCCGTGCTCTGGACGCCGTTCACGCTGGGGGTGGCACTTGCCATGATGCGGCCGCTGAAGGGGATCATGGTGGCACTCGACTATCGGCACCGCATGGCGGGCGATCGCCATGGCTGACCGCCGCACCGACGCCTGGCCGTTCCGCTTCAAGCCGCAACGCGGCCCAACCCTGGTCGTCATTCCGTCGCTGCTGATCCTGCTGGCGCTGTCGGTCTGGCAGATGCAGCGCCATGAGTGGAAGGCCGCCCTGATCGCCGAGCGTGAGGCCGGCATGTCGGCGGCGCCGATCGAGCTGCCGGTCCGCATCGACGACCCCGATCCGCTGTCCTTCCGCCATGTCCGTGTCACCGGCACCTTCCGGCACGACCGCGAACTCTTCGTCGCCGCCGTGTCGCGCCGTGGCAATGACGGCTACCAGGTCGTGACGCCCGTGGTCCGCGCCGAGGGCCCGCCCGTCCTGGTCAACCGCGGCTGGGTCCCGAAAGACCGCCGCGACCCCGCGACCCGTGCCGAGGGCCAGGTCGGCGGCATCGTCAGCGTCGATGGCATCGCCCGGCTGCGCCAGGTCCGCCGCGGGCTGGTTCCCGAGAACCAGCCGGACCGCAATCTCTGGTTCACCATGGACCTGCCCGCGATGGCGGTGGCGGCTGGCCTGCCCGAGGTGGCGCCGGTCTATGTCGAGGCGGGTCCGGCGCCCAATCCCGGTATCTATCCGCTGGGCGGGCAGACCCGCGTCAGCTTGCCCAACGACCATCTGCAATATGCCGCGACCTGGTTCCTGCTGGCGATCGCGTTGGCGGTGATCTACATCGTCTACCACCGGCCGAAGCCGCCCGAGGACGAATCATCGGGCGATCAGCCACCTGGAAATCAGTAGGGACCGCGCCCGCCGGGTTGATGCAGGCGGAAGGCGAAGCCGCGCACCGGCGGGGCCATCGGCTCGACGTGGTTCAGGACGGCATCGCTCTCATGCACGCCGAGCAGGTTGTTGCCGGCCATGAACACCCGGTAGCCGACGGCGCGCAGCCGGTCGCCCAGCGCGCCGGCGTCGCACTTGATCCATTCCAGCAGGATGATCGGGCGATCGCGGGCCAGCGTGCCGGCTGCGCCCTCCAGCCCCTCCGGCTCCATGCCCTCGATGTCGAGCTTCAGGAGGTCGACGCGTGGCAGCGCCAGCGTATCGATGCGCAGGCCGGCCACCGGCACCGTACGATCCGCGGCATAGTCGATCGCCTGCCCGATGAACTCGTTGGCCGGCCCCGGCCGCAGCTCCAGGCTGGAAACGCTGGATTGCACGCAATAGTCCGGCACCGGCACCGCGATCGTTCCGTCGTTGCCCGCGATCGCGCCATGCATCGCGCGCGCATTGAAGCAGTTGGACAGCGCGATATTGCCGGCCAGCGCATAGAAGAGCCGTTCCTGCGCCTCGATCGCCAGCACTGAGCCCCAGCCGGTCATGGCCCGGGCCCATTCGATGGTGAGGACGCCGACATTGGCGCCGCCATCGATTGCGACCACGCCCTTGCCGTGGTGGCGCCGGCGCAATGCCAGCAGGGCCAGCGTCAGGGCGACCTCGTCGGTCTCGTAGGCGCCCCATTCCAGCAACTGGTAGCCGACGCCGGCGAACACTCCGCCGCCGAGCGGATGCATGTCGAGCCTGCTCACGATGAGTGGGCCATGGTCGGTCGCCGCCAGGACGAAGGCCATCTTCCGGCGAGCGTTTCTTCCGCGCAAAGTTTCGGTCCCTCCGGGCGCCACCGTCCAGGCGCTACCTTACACCGCCGTTGACAGCCGCGGGGGCGGGCGGGCAAAGCCTCGTTCCATGTCCGTTCAAGATCGCCTCGCCGACCGCTTCCGCCGCATCGCCATCCTGGGCGAGGCGGCGGCCATGCTCCATTGGGATGCCGCCGCGGTGATGCCGTCCGGCGGCGCCGAGGCCCGCGCCGAGCAGCTTGCCACCTTGCGCGAGCTGTCCCACGGCCTGCTCGCCGCACCGGAGACCGGGGAACTGCTCGCCGCCGCCGCGGAGGGAGGCGAGGGGCCTTCCGTCAACCTTGCCCTCATGCATCGCCGTTGGCGGCGGGCGACTGCGTTGCCGGGCGACCTGGTCGCCGCCATCTCGCGGGCCTGCTCTCGCTGCGAGGCCGCGTGGCGGTCGGCGCGGGCCGAGGACGATTTCGCCGCGGTGCTGCCGTACCTGTCCGAGGTGCTCGACCGGGTTCGCGAAGAGGCGGCCGCCATCGGCGAGACCCTGGGCATGGAGCCCTACGACGCCCTGCTTGACGGCTTCGAGCCGGGGCTGGCCGCGGCCGACTGCAGGGCGGTCTTCGACCAGCTCGAGGGCTTCCTGCCGAACCTGCTGGGGGCGGCGATCGAGCACCAGGCCAGGCACCCGCCGCCGGTGGCGCCGCCCGGGCCGTTCCCGATCCCAGTCCAGGCCGAGCTCGCCCGCTCCATGATGACGGCGCTCGGCTTCGATTTCGACCATGGCCGCCTCGACGTCTCCGCCCACCCGTTCTGCGGCGGTACGCCCGAGGATGTGCGCATCACCACCCGCTACGACGGCGACGATTTCCTCAAGGCCCTGATGGGTGTCCTGCATGAGACGGGGCACGCCCTCTACGAGCGCGGCCTGCCGACGGCGCTTCGCCACCAACCGGCCGGCGAGGCGCGGGGCATGGCAGTGCATGAGAGCCAGTCGCTGATCATCGAGATGCAGGCCTGCCGCACGCCGGAATTCACCGGCTGGATGGCGCCCCGGGCGCGTGCGGCCGTCGGCGGTTCCGGCCCGGCCTGGGAGGCTGGCAACATCCACCGCCTGGTGACCCGCGTCTCCCGCGGCCTGATCCGGGTCGATGCCGACGAGATCGCCTATCCCATGCATGTCATGCTGCGCTTCCGGCTGGAGCAGGCGATGCTGTCGGGTGACCTGGCGCTGCGCGACCTGCCGGCGGCCTGGAACGACGGCATGGCCCGCCTGGTCGGCGTGACGCCGGCCGACGACCGTGACGGCTGCCTCCAGGACATCCATTGGTACGACGGCGCCTTTGGCTATTTCCCGACCTATACCTTCGGCGCGCTGATGGCGGCCCAACTCTTCGATGCCGCCGGCCGGGCCGAGCCGCAGCTCGCCGCCCGGCTGGCGGAAGGCGACTTCTCCCCGCTCCTCGGCTGGCTCGCCCGCCATGTTCATTCGGCCGGCGCCACCCTGTCCTGGGACGAGATCCTGCGCCGCGCCACCGGCGGGCCGCTCGACGTCGCGATCTTCCGCCGCCACCTCGAGCGGCGCTACCTTAGCCGAGCGTGATGTCGAAGCGGCCGGCGAGCGCGCCGGGCTCGATCGTCGGGGCCGGCGCCAGGTCGACCAGCACGCTCGCCCGCGCGGCCGGATCGATCTGGCGCAGGACCATGTCGCGGGCATTGCCGGGTTCGCCCGCCACATACATCTGCGTTACCAGGCGCGGCCGGCCGGGGGCGATGACCGCGAAATGGATGTGCGGGGTCCGTCCGCTGTAGGGCACCGGACGGATGGTGCGGAAGCGATAGGCGCCGTCCGCATCGGTCACGGTCGCCCCGAACCCCTGGAAGCCGCGGTCGCGCCGCGCCTGGTCGCCCGACCGCGGATGCAGGTAGATGCCCTGGGCGTCGCACTGCCAGATCTCGATCCGCGCGCCATCGACCGGCTGGCCGGCCAGCGTTGTCACCCGGCCGGCGACATGCGTCACCACCCCGACCGCCCGGGCAGCCGTGCCCTGGATTCGCACCAGGTCGTTGTCGGTGTCGAGCGGCAGGGTCGTCGGATAGAAGGGGCCTTCGGTCTGCCGCGGCGTCGCGACGCCGGCCGCCCATGCCGGTAGATCGATGCCCGCCACTGCCAGGGCGGAGCCGGCGACCAGCAGCCGCCGGCGCCCGATGAGCAGTAACCCCGGCCGCGTGGCGGCCGTCCGGTCGAACCGCATTGTCATCCTCCGCCAGCAACTCCGTCCGCCGTTGAATATCGGTTGCCGTCGGATGCTGCGGAAATCACCAGGACGTGAACGCCTCCTGTAGCCGACCGGCGGGCCTTGATTTGTGTTAATATGTGTACAAACCAGCACGGAGCGATCGCTATGACTTCCAGCACCACCATGACCATCCGCCTGAGCAGCGAGGTGAAGGAAAAGCTGGGGCGGCTGGCGCACGACACCCGTCGTAGCAAGTCCTACCTCGCCGCCGAGGCCGTCTCGGCTTATGTCGAGCGTGAACTTGAGATCATCGAGGGGATTGGGCGCGCGCTCGACGATGTCGAGGCGGGGCGGGTCGTTTCCCATGACGAGGCGATGAATGAGATCGACCGGGTGGTTGAGGCTTCGGCCCGGAATCGAAAGGCGTGAAGCGGCCGGTTCAATGGTCCCAGGCGGCATTGGACGACCTCTCGAAGCAAATTGCCTATGTAGCTGCCGAAAATCCGGTCGCCGCGCGCCGTATCGCAGGTCGGATCCGCATGGCCGGTGCGGAGTTAGGGGCGATGGCGACCGGTAGACGCGGACGCGTCGACGGAACCTATGAAAAGTCGATTGCCGGCCTGCCTTACATCATGGCCTACGTCCTTGCCCGGCAGGGCGACCGCGAGGTTGTGTCGATCCTTCGCGTGATCCACACCGCGCGGAATTGGCCCGACGAGAAGTGGCCCGCCGATCCTCCGGCGTGATGGAAATGATGCCCAGGGGCCTGTCCGCAGGCGGCGCCCGGCTGTCGGTAACAAGTCAAGTTGGCCGGTGTTGGTAACAAGTGAGTTGTCCGCTTCG
>CAZQOA010000009.1:0-6367 GCA_964594715.1 uncultured Rhizobiaceae bacterium
ACACGGTGCTGGGCTCCGACGGGTCCATCCTGCTCTACATCATCTGAACCGACCCTCCAGGGGGCCGGAAAACACCCGGGGCGGCCGAACAAGGCCGCCCCTTCTTCTTGGACCGGCACTCGTCCGGGGTCGGTGACACCAGCCTGGGTCAAAACCCACCCATTGCGACGCCGCCCGGCCTCGACCTACATCCTGGGGTTGGCCGGGTTCCATGCCGCATAAATTGTGCTTTCCGGCCGGGCGGGCCCACGCGCAAACGTTGCAACCAAGCAACGTCGCTGAACAGAAACCAATAACGCGTTGACTTTGCCCGCAGAGTTGCGTTGATTGACGGTCGAGAATTTGCGTGGGCGGAGGGGGTCCGAATCCGCATACGCGCCCCGGGTGTCTCGGACACACCCGGGAGATGCACTCCAAGGGGGCTATCGATGGCTAATCTGAATCTTGGCGCTGGCAACGACACCTTCGGCGCACCGGACAACGGATCTCCCGATTTCGTGGAAGGTGGCGCCGACAATGACACCCTGATCGGCGGTCTTGGCGCCGATACGCTGGCAGGCAACACCAATTCGGACTCGATCATTGGTGGCCTCGATAACGACCTGCTCTTCGGCAACGAGGGCGACGACACGGTCTTCGGCAACGAGGGCGACGACACCATCTCCGGTGACGACACCTACGCCGACCCGTTGACGCCGCCCTTGACCGGCGATTCCGTCCCCGGTGAGGGCAACGACTATCTCGATGGCGGCACGCAGGACGACTCGATCCTCGGCGGCGCCGGCAACGACACCATCCTCGGCGGCGAGGACGACGATACGCTCGACGGCGAAGCGGGCAACGACCTCGTCTATGGCGACGACGGCAACGACAGCATCAACGCCGGCACGGGCGCCGACACGATCTTTGCCGGCGCCGGCGACGACTCGGTCAATATCGCCGCCCCGGGGGACGAGGATGGGGCCCTCGTCTATGGCGAGGATGGCGCCGACACGATCGACGGCGGCACGGGCCGCGACACCCTGTTCGGCGGGACCGGCACCGACAATATCAAGGCGGGTGACGACGCCGATTACGTCGATGGCGGCAGCGCGGACGACACCCTAGAGGGTGGCGAAGACAATGACACTCTCCTTGGCGATGCAGGCGAAGACGAGATCAATGGCGGAGGCGGAGACGACTCGATCGTAGCCGGCTCCGAGAATGACAGCGTGTTTGGCGATATCGGTGAGGACACCATCAGCGGCGATGGTGGCGACGATACGATCGATGGTTTTGATGGTGCCGATTCTGTTTCCGGCGGTGACGGCAACGACTCCATCGTGGGTGGGGCAGGGCAGGACACGCTCCTCGGCGGCGAGGGCGAAGATGAGCTCTACGGTGGTGCCGGGCCTGATTCAGTCAGCGGTGGCAATGGCGACGACTTCCTGAGCGAACAGGGCGGCGACGGCAACGACACCTATGACGGCGGTGCCGGCAACGACGACATCTCCACCGGCGACGGCAATGACAGCGTGCTTGGCGGTGACGACAACGACTCGATCAATGCCGGCGACGGTAAAGACGTGATTGATGGTGGGGCCGGGAATGATTCGATCCGGCCCGGCGGCGGCGTTTTCGACCTCAATGATTCGATCACGCTCGGAACTGGCAGCGACACTGTCTTCGGCACGTTTGGTGATCTCGACACCGATACGATTAGCGACTTCAACACCAGCTTCGTCGACACCGATGTCGACCTGATCGTCGTTGAGGGGCAGAACGTCCCTGCCGACACGATTGTCGCGGCGCTGACCGACGGACTAGATCTCGATCTCGATAACGTCGCCGATGTCTCGGTCGCCGGGACGGGTGGCAAGGGCTATTTCTGGCGCTACACGAATGATGGTGGCAACACCAACATCGACCTGATCCAGGCGATCTTCACCGAGCAGAGCGACACGGTAGATCTCAGCCTCTACGACCTCTCGCAGATCGGGAATGTCAGCGACGCGTTGGGTGGCGACGACATCGTGACGCTGAAGGGTGGCGATGCTCTCCTTCATCCAGATGTCATCCTCGACGACACCTTTGCGGGCGGCGACGGCAAGGACACGATCTATGGCAGCGACAATGCCGAATCGATCAATGGCGAGCAGGGTAACGACCTGATCTTCGGCGGCAACGGCAAGGACGAGCTGGTCGGTGGTGACGGCAATGACCTGCTCTACGGCGATGACCAGGAAGACACGCTGCTCGGCGAAGAGCTGAACGACAGTCTCTACGGCGGCAACGCGCAGGACTCGATCGTCGGCGGCAACGGCAACGACTTCCTCTCCGGCGACGAGTCGAACGACTCGATCATCGGCGGCAACGGCAACGACGTTGCCGAGGGCGGCAACGGCCAGGATTCGATCCTGGGCGAAGGCGGCACCGATTCGCTCCTCGGTGGCAATGGTGACGACACCATTGACGGCGGGGCCGACAACGACACCATCGCCGGCGGCGAAGGCCACGACTCCATCCTCGGCGACGGTGGCCGCGACCTGATCACCGGCGGCAACGGCAACGACACTGTCGATGGCGGCCTCGAGGACGACAACGTCGACGGCGGCGACGGCCGCGACCTGATCCTGGGCGATGCCGGTGCCGACACCCTGTTCGGCGGCAACGACCAGGACACCATCGACGGCGGCGACGACAATGACAGCATCCTCGGCGGCAACGGCAACGACTCGCTGATCGGCGGCCTTGGCGACGACACGGCCGAGGGCGGCGACGGCAACGACACCGTGCTGGGCGTCGACGGCAACGACAGCCTGCTCGGCGGCGACGGTGCCGACACGATCGATGGCGGGGTCGGCAACGACACCGCGCAGGGCGGTCTCGGCAACGACACTGTCTTCGGCAATGACGGCGACGACAGCGTGCTGGGCAATGACGGCGACGACACGGTCATCGGCGGCGTCGGCAAGGACACGGTCGACGGCGGTCTCGGCAACGACTCGCTGGTCGGCAATGAAGACGACGACCTGCTGATCGGCGGCGACGGCAATGACCTAGCCTATGGCGGTGCCGACAACGACTCCATCCTCGGCGGCAAGGGCGAAGACACCCTCTACGGCGATATCGGCGACGACACCATCCGCGCCGGCGACGGCCCGGATTCGATCATCGGCGGTGCCGGCGCGGACCTGACCTTCGGCGACAAGGGGGCCGACACCTTCTACGGGTCCCAGACCGACTTCACCGGCGACACGATCCAGGCCTTCACGGCCGACGAGGATCGCATCGTGGTGGAGACCGATATTCAGTTCGAGGTTTCGGGCCTGATCGTCGCCAGCGCGGACACCAATGTCGGCGTCCTCGACACCGACACGGTCAATGTCGGCGGCGAGATCTACTTCACCAACCCGAACCTGATCGGCCAGGCGGTCACCACGACCTACGATGCGATCAAGGACCAGACCATCATCCGCATCGTCGGCGACGGCGTGTTCACGCCGAATGCCGATACCGTCGCGCTCGATGATGTCGATCCGCTGGTGGCCAACCGGGTGGATGCGCAGGAAGGCGACGACCGCGTCCTCCTCTCGAGCTTCGCCGAACTGGCGGTCGACTCCTTCACCGGTGGTGCGGGCCACGACAGCGTCACCGGCAGCACCTTCGACGACTACCTGATCGGCGACTCGACGCTGTTCGGCTTCGGCGACACGATTGCCGCCAACGACACTCCCGGCAACGACACGCTGCTGGGTGCCGAAGGCGACGACACCATCCTGGGCGAAGCGGGCAATGACAGCCTGCTCGGCAATGCCGGCTTCGACAGCATCCTCGGCGGCCAGGGCAACGACGTCGTCCACGGCGGTGCCGATGACGACGTGGTCTTCGGCGGCCAGGGCAATGACAGCCTGGACGGCGATGCCGGCGACGACTTCATCGACGGCGGTGCCGACAATGACGTGGTCCTCGGCGGCGAGGGCAACGACTTCCTCCACGGCGATGCCGGCAACGACACGGTCGACGGCGGCAACGGCGACGACTCGGTCGATGGCGGGGAAGGCGACGACCTGCTCTTCGGCGGTGCCGGCAACGACGCGGTCCTCGGCTGGGATGGGAACGACTCCATCGTCGGCGAGGATGGCGACGACACGCTCCTGGGCGAGAACGGCAACGACATCATCCTGGGCGGCAAGGGCGCTGATACCATCGAGGGCGGCGCCGGTGCCGACTCGATCAACGGCGGTGCCGATGCCGACACCATCCAGGGCAATGCCGATGCCGACAGCATCTTCGGCGATGCCGGCGACGACCTGATCTATGCGGGCGGCGGCAACGACACCGCCGGTGGCGGCGACGGCGATGACAGCGTCTTTGGCGACGAAGGCAATGACAGCCTCTATGGCGGGATCGGCGACGACACCGTTCTCGGCGGCAACGGCAATGACTTCATCGACGTCGGGCCGGGCAACGACAGCGCGCTGGGTGGCAATGGCAACGACACCATCGACGGTGGCGGGCCGGGGTCCGACGACACGCTGCTGGGCGAGGCGGGGGCCGACTCCATCGTCGGTGGCGACGGCGACGACTCCATTCTCGGCGGCAGCGGCAACGACACGCTCGACGGTGGGGACGGCGACGATACGGTCGTCGGCGGCGAGGGTAGCGACCGCGTCTCCGGCGGTGCCGGCAACGACGTGCTCGGCAACGCGACGGGCCAGGACGAGGACGGCAGCGACACCTTCATCGGTGGCGGTGGCTCCGACACCATCTACGCGGGTCCGGGCAAGGACTCGATCGAAGGCGGTGACGGCAGCGATGTCCTCATCGGCACGCTGAGCGAACTGAACGGCGACACCTGGTCGGACTTCGACCCGGCGGTGGACCAGATCATCATCACCGATGCCGCCGACCCGGCGGTGACGGCGGGGATCATCCAGGACCGCATCGTCCAGGGTTCGCTGACGGTCCCGCAGAACGGCGACCCGGTCATCAACCTGCCGGGTGTGACGGGTGTCGCCAAGGCAACCGTCGTCGGCAGCACGGTCGTGGTGACCATCCAGGGCACCTTCGATCCGGTCCCGCCGCCGCCGCCCACGCCGACCGTCATCACCTCGTTCACCGATGACACCGGCGTCGCGGGCAACCACGCCACCGACGATCACTCTCCGGCGATCAGCGGCACGGCGGGGGCGAACAGCATCGTCACCGTCTATCGTGGCGGGGTGGAGATCGGCACGGCCCAGGCCTCGGCCGGCGGCAACTGGACCCTCGCCCATCCGGGTGCGGACCTGGCCAACGGCACCTACAGCTACACGGCCCAGTCCGACAACGGATCGGCCCTGTCCAGCTCGTTCCAGATCACCATTCCGGAGCCGGTCGTGGTTCCTGGTGCGACGGAGGGCCCGGACAGCCTGACGGGTACCGAAGGCGACGACACCATCAGCGGCCTCGGTGGCGACGACACCATCAACGGCCTGGGTGGGGACGACGTCCTCAGCGGCAATGCCGGCAACGACCTGATCAATGGCGGGCCCGGCGACGACACGCTGAACGGCGACGAGGGCAACGACACCGTCAATGGCGGTGACGGCAACGACCTCATCTCCGGCGGTGCCGATGCCGACACCCTCAATGGCGAGGGTGGCGACGACACCATCGCCGGCGGCTCGGGTAACGACGCCATCAGCGGCGGCGAAGGCAACGACAGCATCAATGGCGAGGACGGGGCCGACACCATCAATGCCGGGGCCGGCAACGACACGGTCAACGGCAATGCCGACAACGACCTGATCGACGGCGGCGATGGCGCGGACGTGCTGAATGGCGGGTCGGGCAACGACTTCATCATCGGCATGGACGGCAACGACACCGTCAGCGGCGATGCCGGCAACGACGAGGTCAACGGCAACAAGGGCAATGACAGCGTCAATGGCGGGGACGGCGACGACACCGTCCGCGGCGGCCAGGACAACGACACCATCAACGGCGATGGCGGCAATGACTGGATGAACGGCGAGCTCGGGGACGACTTCGTCTTCGGCGGTGGCGGCAACGACACCGTGCGTGGCGGCCAGGGCAACGACAATGTCAGCGGCGGCGACGGGGACGACATGCTCCTCGGCGATCTCGGCAATGACACGCTGACCGGCAACAGCGGCGTCGATCACTTCATCTTCCTCGCCAACAACGGCGATGACCTGGTGGTCGACTTCCAGGACGGCATCGACAAGCTGTCGTTCAACATCTCCGGCGCCAGCTTCGGCGGGTCGGCCTTCGACAGCCTGGAGGACGCCCTGCTGATCGCGACCGACATCGATCGCGACGGCAACAGTGTCCTCGACGCGGTCCGGTTCGACTTCGCCGACGGCAACTCGGTGACGGTCGG
>CAZQOA010000009.1:6467-38966 GCA_964594715.1 uncultured Rhizobiaceae bacterium
GTGTCCTCGACGCGGTCCGGTTCGACTTCGCCGACGGCAACTCGGTGACGGTCGGTGGGATGCTGAAGAGCAACCTGCAAGCCGACGACTTCATCTTCTGGGCATAAAGGCGTGGAGTGGGTGCCGCGAGGCACCCACCCACCGCTTCGATCGGGGGCCGGCGAGCGATCGCCGGCCTCTTTCTTTTGGCCCCCAATCTTCCGGGTCCGGAAAATTGGACGCCCCGCCGGCGGTGGCCGGCGGGGCGTGGGGCCGCCGCCCGACGGGGCAGGCCCCCGCCAAGCGACGAAGCGGTGTGGGGCCGGGGACTACAGGGCCTCGACCCCGGTCTCGCCGGTGCGGATGCGCACGGCGTGCGCGATGTCGAGGATGAAGATCTTGCCGTCGCCGATGCGGCCGGTATTGGCCGCCTTCCGGATGGCGTCGACCACCGGGATGGCAAGGTCGTCGTCGACCGCCACTTCGAGCTTCATCTTGGGCACGAAGCTGACGGCATACTCGGCGCCGCGATAGATCTCGGTCTGGCCCTTCTGCCGGCCGAACCCGCGCACCTCGCCGACCGTCAGGCCCTGCACGCCGAGCGCGGTCAGGGCCTCCCGCACGTCGTCGAGCTTGAAGGGTTTGATGATGGCCATCACCAGCTTCATGGTCGTTCCTCACGCCTTCGGGGCCGCTGCCCCAGGAACATTCAAGAACCGTGCCGCCGCCGGCGCGAGCCATGCCGGGCGCTTGCGGCCGATGGCCGGCTGGACAGAAGCCCTGCGGGCGGGAATGCTGAGCCCGGGCGAGACATCTCTCCGGCCGCCGATGGCAGTTGCCATCCAGGTATCTCTTTGATCCGAGGGCCATGACCCATCTCCATTCGGCCGAGGCCATCATCGTCGGCGGCGGGCTGGTCGGCCTGTCGCTGGCCGCCGCCTTCGCCGGCGCCGGCATCGACACGCTGGTGGTCGACCGCGAGCCGCCGGCCACCGTCCTCGACCCGGCCTTCGACGGCCGCGCCTCGGCCATCGCCTATGGCTCGCGGCGCATCCTGGAGGGCATCGGCCTGTGGCCGCTGGTGGCCGACGAGGCCGCCCCCATCTGCGACATCCGGGTGGTCGATGGCGGCTCGCCCTTGTTCCTGCATTACGACCATCGCGAGGTCGGCGACCAGCCGCTCGGCCATATCGTCGAGAACCGGGTGCTGCGCCACGGCCTGCATCGGCTGGCGGCGGGCCTCCCCAACCTCCGGCACCTGACGCCGCGGACGGTGGCCGGGGTCGCGACCGACGCCCACGGCGTCACCGTCACCCTGGCCGACGGGGTGACGTTGCGCGGTCGCCTGCTGGTCGCCGCCGACGGTAAGGGGTCGATGGTGCGCGCCGCCGCCGGCATCGGCATCCGCCAGCACGCCTACCCCCAGACCGCCATCGTCACCACGGCGGTGCATGAGGCACCCCACCGCAACGTCGCGATCGAGCATTTCCTGCCCGCCGGCCCCTTCGCGATCCTGCCGCTCGTCCCCGCATCCGATCAGCCCCACCGCTCGTCCCTGGTGTGGACAGAGCGGGCAGCACTGGTCCCGGGCCTGCTGGCACTGGACGAGGACCGCTTCACGGCCGAGCTGGCCCGGCGCTTCGGCGACCATTGGGGTCGGGTCCACCCGACCGGCCCGCGCTTTGCCTATCCGCTGGCCCTGCAATGGGCCGACCGCATGGTCGGCGACCGGCTGGCCCTGGTCGGCGATGCCGCCCACGTCATCCACCCGATCGCGGGCCAGGGCCTCAATCTCGGCATCCGCGACCTGGCGGCCCTGGCCGAGGCGGTGGTCGATGTCCGCCGCCTTGGCCTCGATATCGGCCAGCCGGACGCGCTCCGGCGCTACGCCGCCTGGCGCCAGCTCGACACCGTGGCGCTGGGCGCTGTCACCGACGGGCTGAACCGCCTCTTCTCCAACGAAATCGCCCCCTTGCGCGCTGCCCGCCGCCTCGGCCTCGCCGCCGTCGACCGGCTGCCCACCCTGAAGCGCCTCTTCATGCGCCACGCCATGGGCACCGTCGGCGATTTGCCGCGCCTCGCCCGGGGGGAGCCGCTATAGAGCCCGGCCGCCTTGAACCAGGCACGCCCCCGCTCTAATAACAGCACCATGGACACAAGGTCGCCGGCTACGGCGCTGCCCTTCATCAAGATGCACGGGCTTGGCAACGACTTCGTTGTGATCGATGCCCGTGCCGGTGGCATCATCATGGACGCCGCCCGCGCGCGCGCCATCGCCGACCGCCATACCGGCATCGGCTGCGACCAGCTCATCGTCATCGAGCCGCCGACCTCCACCTCCGCCGACGCCTTCATGCGCATCCGCAACCCCGACGGCAGCGAGGCCGAGGCCTGCGGCAACGCCACCCGCTGCGTCGCGCACCTGCTGATGGGCGAACGCGGGCAGGGCCAGGCCGTGGTGGAAACGGTGGCCGGCCTGCTCGACGCCGAGGCGACCGGTGACGGCCGGATCGCGGTCGACATGGGCCTGGCCCGGCTCGACTGGCGCGAGATCCCGCTGGCCGAGGCCTGCGACACGCTGCATGTGCCCGTCGCGCTGGGCCCCGTGTCGGACGCGGCCGCGACCAATATCGGTAACCCGCACGCCACCTTCTTCGTCGCAGACCTCGACCGGGTGGCGGTCGCCGACCTGGGCCCGGTGCTGGAGCGCCACCCGATGTTTCCCGAGGGCGCCAATATCGGCTTCGCGCAGGTGCTGTCGCGCAGCCGCATCCGCCTGCGCATGTGGGAACGCGTGGCCGGCATCACGCTGGCCTGCGGGTCGGGCGCCTGTGCCGCGCTCGTCGCCGCCCATCGCCGCGGTCTCGTCGACCGCCGGGCCGACGTGGTGCTGGATGGCGGCACGCTGGAGATCGAGTGGCTGCGCGACGGCCATGTCGTGATGACCGGTCCCGTCGCCACCGCCTTCACCGGCACCATCGACCCCTCGCTGCTCGCGGCATGACGGTCGAGATCGTCACCTTCGGCTGCCGCCTCAACGCCTATGAATCGACGGTGATGCGGGCCCACGCGGCCGCCGCGGGCGTCACCGACACGGTCGTCGTCAACACCTGCGCCGTCACCGCCGAGGCCGAGCGCCAGGCCCGTCAGACCGTGCGCCGCCTGCGCCGCGAGCGCCCGGAGGCCACCATCGTGGTCACCGGCTGCGCCGCCCAGATCGCGCCCGACCGCTGGGCCGCGATGCCGGAGGTCGACCGCGTGCTGGGCAATGCCGACAAGCTGCTGCCGGATGCGTTCGCCGCCGGCGGGCCGAAGCTGGCGGTCGCCGACATCATGCAGGTGCGCGAGACCGCGGGCCACCTGGTCGACGGCTTCGACGGCCGCGCCCGCGCCTTCGTGGAGGTGCAGCAGGGCTGCGATCATCGCTGCACCTTCTGCATCATCCCCTTCGGCCGCGGCCCCAGCCGGTCGGTCGCGATCGGCGCCATCGTCGACCGGGTGCGGGCCCTGGTCGGGGCCGGCTATCGCGAGGTCGTGCTGACCGGGGTCGACCTCACCGCCTATGGCGCCGACCTGCCGGGCCGGCCGACGCTCGGCCAGATGACCCGCCGCCTGCTGGCCCTGGTGCCGGAGCTGCCGCGCCTGCGCCTGTCGTCCCTCGACCCGGCCGAGATGGACGAGGACATCTACCGCCTCCTGGCCGACGAACCGCGCCTGATGCCGCACCTCCATCTCAGCCTCCAGGCCGGCGACGAGATGATCCTGAAGCGGATGAAGCGCCGCCATTCCCCGGCCGACGCGCTGCGCGCAGCCGATCGCGCGCGCACCTTGCGCCCGGGCCTGGTGCTGGGCGCCGACCTGATCGCGGGCTTCCCCACCGAGGATGACGCGATGTTCGCCAACACGCTGGCCCATGTCGGCGACCTCGGCCTCGTCTGGCTGCACGTCTTCCCCTATTCGCCGCGCCCCGGCACCCCGGCCGCGCGCATGCCCCAGGTGCCGGGCCCCCTGGTGCGTGAGCGCGCCCGCCTGCTGCGCGAGGCAGGCTCGGCCGCCGCGCGCCGCTACCTCGCGGCCCGCGTCGGCTCCACCGCCAGCGTGCTGGTGGAAGCCGACGGCCGCGGCCACGACGCCCATTTCGCCCCGGTCGCGATCGAGGGCGCCGCCACCGACACCCTCGACGGCCGCGTCGTCGCCGCCCGCATCACCGGCACCCGCGACGACACCCTGCTGGCCGTGGCCGCCTGAACGGCCGGAGAGAGCTCACCCGGGCTCGAACCAGTTCCCTCACCGCCATTGACCCGATCGGCCGACCGCCCGCATGACCGACACCGAGACCCCTGAAAAGAAGGGCTGGTTCCGCCGCCTCAAGGACGGCCTCGCCCGCACCTCGACCAGGATCGCCGATGGCATCGGCGCCATCTTCACCAAGCGCAAGCTCGACGACGCGACGCTGGAGGAGTTGGAGACGCTGCTGATCCAGGCCGACCTCGGCGTCGACACGGCCGAGCAGCTGACCACCGGCCTGCGCCGCGAACGCTTCGGCCAGGAGGTGTCGGCCGAGGAGGTGCGCGAGCATCTGGCGCGGGAGATTGCGAAGATCCTGGCCCCGGTTGCCCGCCCGCTCGCCCCGCAGCCGGCCCGCCGGCCGCACGTCGTCCTGGTGGTCGGCGTCAATGGCAGCGGCAAGACCACCACCATCGGCAAGCTCGCCCGCAACTGGCGGGCCGAGGGCAAGCGGGTGCTGATCGCGGCCGGCGACACCTTCCGCGCGGCCGCGGTCGAGCAGCTCCAGGTCTGGGGCGACCGCGCCGGGGTGCCGGTGATGTCGGCTGCCCCCGGTGCCGACGCGGCCGGCCTCGCCTACGACGCGCTGGTCCGGGCGCGGGCCGAGGATGCCGACATCCTGGTCATCGATACTGCCGGCCGCCTGCAGAACAAGGCCGGCCTGATGGAAGAGCTGCGCAAGGTGGTCCGCGTCCTGAAGAAGCTCGACCCCGACGCCCCCCATGATTGCGTGCTGGTACTGGACGCGACGGTCGGCCAGAACGCCCACCAGCAGGTCGAGATCTTCAAGGAGATGGTGGGCATCACCGGGCTCGCCATGACCAAGCTCGACGGCACCGCCAAGGGCGGCGTGGTGGTGGCGCTGGCCCAGCGCTTCGGTCTGCCGGTCTATGCCGTCGGCGTCGGCGAGGGCGCGGACGACCTCCGCGCCTTCGATGCCGGCGTCTTCGCCAGGAGCCTGATGGGACTGGAGTCCGTGCGATGAAGCCGTTGGTCGATTACGGGCCGCTGGCGGCCTTCCTCGTCGCCTATTACCTGGGCGGCATCATGGCGGCGACGGCAGCCGTGATGGTCGCCACCATCATCGTCCTCATCCTGGCCTGGGTGGTGGAGAAGCGGCTGGCGACCATGCCGCTGGTCACCGGCATCATCGTCATGGTCTTCGGCGGGCTGACCCTGCTGCTCGCCGACGAGACCTTCATCAAGATGAAGCCGACCCTGGTCTACCTGCTGTTCGCGGCCGTCCTGGTGGTCGGCAGCGCGCTGGGTAAGCATCCGCTGAAGCTGATCATGGGCAGCTTCATGCAGCTTCGGCCGCAGGGCTGGCGCGGCCTCGGCTATCGCTGGGCCGGGTTCTTCCTCGCCATGGCCGCCCTCAACGAGGCGGTGTGGCGCACCCAGCCGACCGAGCTCTGGGTGAACTTCAAGGTCTTCGGCCTGATCGCGCTGACCATCGCCTTCACCCTGACCCAGCTCCCCTACATGCGCCGCCACGCGGCGCCGGAAGAGACCAAGCCCGCCCGGTAGGGGGCAATCAACGCTGGTCGCCGACCTCGCCCGGCGGGTTGCGCCGCGGCATCGGCACGGCCTCGCCGGCGGCCTCGCGGTGGTGATGCAGGGCCCAGCGCACCGACGGGAAGGCCAGCCGGTCCCAGGGGATCTCATCCCACGCGAACAGCCGCACCTCCAGGCTCTCCGGCCCGGCGGCAAAGGCCGGGTCCGCCAGCCGGGCGCGGTAGATGAGTTGTACCTGGCTGATGCGCGGGATCTCGTAGACCGCCAGCAGCGCGTCGATGGTGATGCGCGCCTGGGCCTCCTCCCACGCCTCGCGCATGGCGCCCTCGGCGGTGGTCTCGTGCAGCTCCATGTAGCCGGCGGGCAGGGTCCAGAAGTCCCGCCTGGGATGGATCGCGCGGCGGCACAGCAGGAAGCGGTCCTGCCAGGTGACGACGGCGCCGACCACCAGCTTGGGGTTCTCGTAATGGACGAAGCCGCAGCCCTCGCAGACCAGCCGCTCGATCGAATCCCCGTCGGGGATCCGGCGCTGGAAGCTGCGGAAGGGATCGGCGTCCTCGGGCGTGGGGTCGGCCATAGGCGAGAGGATGGGGTCGTGGGCGCCGGCCGGCAAGGTCAGCGTGGGGGGCGCACGATGGCGGTGCGCGCCAGCAGGTCGGCGCGCTCGTTCTCGGGATGGCCGGAATGGCCGCGGACCCAGTGCCACGAAATCTGGTGGCGCGCCGCCGCCGCTTCCAGCCTCTGCCACAGGTCGACGTTCTTCACCGGCTTGCGATCGGCGGTCTTCCAGCCGTTGCGCTTCCAGCCATGGATCCATTTCATGATGCCGTCGCGCAGGTAGGTGCTGTCGGTGTGGATGCGCACGGTCATCGGCCGGGTCAGCGATTCCAGGCCGGCGATGGCGGCCATCATCTCCATCCGGTTGTTGGTGGTGACGGGCTCGCCCCCGGCCAGCTCCTTCTCCGACCCGCGCCAGCGCAGGACCACGCCCCAGCCGCCGGGGCCGGGATTGCCGCTGCAGGCGCCATCGGTATAGAGGTCGACCGCCTCCGCCGGCGCGTCGTCGGGGATCCTATCGGAGGCCATAGGACCCCACGTCGCGCACGCCTTGGTGGAAGCGCAGCTTCTGGAGATATTCGAGGGGGTCTTTGGGTTTCACATAAGCACCGGGCGGCTGGTGGAGCCAGTCGTAGAGGCGGGTCAGGAGGAAGCGCAGGGCACTGCCGGCGGCCAGCATGGGCAGGGCCGCGTATTCCGCTGGCGTCAGCGGCCGCACCGCCTCGTAGCGGGTCAGCAGTGCCCGCGCCTTGGTGATGTTGAAGCTGCCGTCCGCCTCGAAGCACCAGGCGTTGAGGCAGATGGCCACGTCATAGGCGAAGGCGTCGTTGCAGGCGAAGTAGAAATCGATGACCCCGGTCAGGTTCTGGTCGCGGAAGAAGACATTGTCGGGGAACAGGTCGGCATGGATGACCCCGGCCGGCAGGCTGGCCGGCCATTCCGCCTCCAGCCGGGCCAGCGCCTGGGACAGCTCTTCCGCCAGGCTCGGCCGCACCTCGTGCGCACGCGCGGCCGATGCCGCCAGCAGCGGCCGCCAGCCGGCCACCGACAGGTTGTTCGGGCGCTGGATGGCGAAGCCCTCGCCGGCCAGGTGCAGGCGGGCCATGGCGTCGCCCACGCCGGCGCAATGGAAGGGCTGGATACGGCGCGGCCACAGGCCTTCCAGGAAGGTCACGATCGCGGCCGGCCGGCCGCAGAGGCGGCGCAGCGCCACCCCGTCGCGACCCTTCACCGGCGTCGGGCAGGCAAATCCGCGCGCTGCCAGGTGCTCCATCAACCCCAGGAAGAAGGGCAGGTCCCTCGCCTGCACCCGCTTCTCGTACAGCGTCAGGATGTAGCTGCCGCGCTCGGTCCGCAGCAGGAAGTTCGAATTCTCGACCCCCTCGGCGATGCCCTTGACCGCGGTGACGGCCCCCAGGTCGTATTCGCCGACGAAAGCGGCCAGGTCTTCGTCGGGAACGTCGGTATAGACGGCCAAGCGGCCTCCGTCGGGCTGGTGGCGCGCCGGGGGCCGGCCCCCGGTGCATGTGCCGGGGCCGAGCCCCGATGCTTGTGCCGGCTCCGCCGGCTCGACTACAGTCGCCGCCGCGGCTCGGGCCGCGGAACTTAGACGAAGCCTCCCGGGTTGCAAAGCGGTCGCCCGAGGGACCGGGCCCGGGTTGGGGATTCGAAGGACAGTCGATGGCAGACGACAGGCTCGCGGCAGGGCCGGTGTCGGCGCAGCTCGCGCCCTACAATGTGACGGTGAAGGCGGGGCGGGCCTATTTCTGGTGTGCCTGCGGCCTGTCCGGCCGGCAGCCGTTCTGCGACGGGTCCCATTCCGGAACCGGTATCTCGCCCCTGCAATGGCGGGCGACGGCGGACGAGGAAGTGTGGTTTTGCGGCTGCAAGCGGACGGCGGGCATGCCGCTCTGCGACGGCAGCCACGAGGGGGCTCCATGATTTCGTTCGTTCGTCACGGCGCGGCCTTGGCCGCGGCCGCCCTCCTGCTCGCCGGCTGCGGCAGCTGGAACCCTTTCGGCAAGGGCGAGACCCCGCCCGCATGCCCGAAGGCGATCGTCGTCTCCGACCTGTCGCAAGTGACCGAGTTCCGCCCCGGCGCCGGGCGCGACCTGTCCGACGTGGTGCATGCGGCCCAGGTGGAGCGGGTCGATTCGACCTGCGAGTATGACCGCCGGCGCAAGGTCACCGTCCAGGCGGTCGTGAACCTGCTGGTCGAGCGCGGGCCGGCCGACCGCAGCCGCCAGGCCGCGATCACCTATTTCGTGGCGGTCGCCGATCCCGCCGACCAGATCCTGGCGCGGCAGACCTTCACCGTGCCGGTGAAGTTCGACGGCAACGTCACCCGGATGCGCGCCAGCGAAGACATCGAACAGATCATCCAGCTCTCGGGCGGCACCGGCGCCGGCTACAAGATCTATGTCGGCTTCCCGCTGACCGAGGAGCAGCTCGAATACAATCGCAGCCAGACCCGACGCTAGGCCGGTGACGGGCTATCTCCGACCTGGCCCGGGACGGGCCACTCCGACATTGACTTTGCCGCCTGAGCGACTAGCTTCGCTGCCAGTCTGGTAGACCCCCCGCGGGAGAGATCGGCGGGCCATTTCTCCCTTTGGGAGAGGCGGCCATCGTCGGAGCCGAAGGCGCAACCGCCCCGGAAACGCTCAGGCAAAAGGACCGCGAGGGGTAGGACACTCTGGAAAGCGGACGGGCGACCGTCCCACCGACGAGGTAAGCCGCGTCCGTTTTGCCGTGGTGAATCTTTCAGGTTCTCGGGACAGAGGGGGCGGATGCTGGCGCCGGTGTGGCGGCGGTACGAACAACTGTCGGGTTCCGAGGCCGATGACCGAACAAGCACTCAAGGAAACGCCACTCCACGCGCTGCACGTCGCACTCGGTGCGCGCATGGTGGAGTTCGCGGGCTATGCCATGCCGGTCCAGTACCCGACCGGCATCCTGACCGAGCATTTGCACACGCGCAGCGGCGCCGGGCTGTTCGACGTGTCGCACATGGGCCAGATCCGCCTGGTCGGCGACGATGCCGCCGCAGCGCTGGAGACCCTGGTGCCGGGCGACATCACGGGCCTGGCCCCTGGCCGGCAGCGCTACACCCTCTTCACCAACGACCAGGCCGGCATCCTCGACGATCTGATGGTGACCAACGCCGGCGATCATCTCTTCGTCGTCGTCAATGCCGGCTGCAAGGACGCGGACCTGGCCTATCTCCAGGCCGGTCTCGGCGGCCGGGTGAAGGTCGAGGCGCAGTTCGACCGCGCTCTGCTCGCCCTCCAGGGGCCGCAGGCGGCAGCCGTCCTGCTGCGCCTGGCGCCGGGCGCGGCCGCGGTCGGCTTCATGACCGGGCGCACCATATCGGTCGACGGTGTTCCCTGCTTCGTCACCCGCTCGGGCTATACCGGCGAGGACGGGTTCGAGATCGCGATCCCGGCCGAGCACGCATCCCGCATCGCCCAGCGCCTGCTGGCCCAGCCGGAAGTGAAGCCGATCGGCCTGGGCGCCCGCGATTCGCTGCGCCTGGAAGCCGGGCTCTGCCTCTATGGCCACGACATCGACACCACCACGACGCCGATCGAGGCCGGCCTGTCCTGGGTCATCGGCAAGCGCCGGCGGGCCGAGGGCGGCTTTCCCGGCCATGCCGTCATCGTCGACCAGATTGCCAACGGCACCCGCCGCCGCCGCGTCGGCATCCTGCCCGAGGGCCGCCAGCCCGCCCGCGAGGGCACGCCCCTCGTCGACGGTGCCGGCAACCCGGCCGGCACCATCACTTCGGGCGGCTTCGGCCCCAGCTTCGGCGCGCCGGTCGCCATGGGTTATGTCGCAACCGACCACGCCAAGGAGGGCACGGCCCTCCAGGTGGTCGTGCGCGGCCAGTCCCGGCCGGCCGTCGTCGCACCCATGCCTTTCGTCCCGCACCGCTATCACCGGCCATGAGGAGCCCTATGAGCACGATCAAGTTCACCGAAGAGCATGAGTGGATCCGGATCGAAGGCGACGTCGGCACGATCGGCATCACCGACTTCGCGCAGAGCCAGCTCGGCGACGTGGTGTTCGTGGAACTGCCCGCGGTCGGCCGCGCCTTGACGAAGGGTGGCGATGCCGCCGTCGTCGAATCCGTGAAGGCCGCGAGCGAGGTCTTCTCGCCGGTGACGGGCGAGGTCGTGGAGATCAACCAGGCGATCGTCGACGAGCCGGCCAAGGTGAACAGCGACCCGATGGGCGACGCCTGGTTCTTCAAGGTGCGGTTGGCCAACCTGGCCGAGCTCGACGGCCTGATGGACGAGGCCGGCTACGCCGCATTCGCGGACGGGCAGCACTGACATGCGCTACCTGCCGCTGACGGAGGCGGACCGGCGCGACATGCTGGCCGCCATCGGCGCGCCCTCGGTCGACGCGCTGTTCCGCGACGTGCCCGAGAAGGCGCGCCGCTCGGAACTGTTCGACCTGCCGCCGCACCAGGGCGAACTGGAGGTCGAGCGGGCGCTGACGGCGATGGCGGCGAAGAACGTCGCCGCCGGCTCGGTGCCCTTCTTCCTGGGCGGCGGCGCCTACCGCCACCACGTCCCGGCCTCGGTCGACCACCTGATCCAGCGCGGCGAGTTCCTCACCTCCTACACGCCCTACCAGCCGGAGGTGACCCAGGGGACGCTGCAATACCTGTTCGAGTTCCAGACCCAGGTGGCGCTGCTGACCGGCATGGAGGTCGCCAACGCCTCGCTCTATGACGGCGCCACGGCCACGGCCGAGGCGGTGACGATGGCCAACCGCGTCACCAACCGGCGGAAGGCGGTGCTGTCGGGCGGCCTGCATCCGCACTACCGCGAGGTGGTGGAGACGCTGGCCCGCTTCGTCGGCTTTGGCGTCGAGGCCCAGCCGCTCGATCCCGCCGCGACCGAGGACCTGGCCCACCTGATCGACGGCGAGACCTCGTGCGTCGTGGTGCAGTACCCCGACTTCTTCGGCCGGGTGCGCGACCTGCGCGGCCTGGCGCAGGCGTGCCATGCCAAGGGCGCGCTGCTGGTCGTGGTGGTGACGGAAGTGGTGGCGCTGGGCGCGCTGACACCGCCCGGCGAGATGGGTGCCGACATCGTCGCCGCCGAAGGCCAGTCGATCGGCAATGGCCTCAATTTCGGCGGCCCCTATGTCGGCCTGTTCGCGACCCGGGAACGGTTCGTGCGCCAGATGCCGGGACGCCTGGTCGGCCAGACCGTGGACGCGGAGGGCCGCCGCGGCTGGGTGCTGACGCTCTCGACCCGCGAGCAGCATATCCGGCGCGAGAAGGCGACCAGCAACATCTGCACGAATTCGGGCCTGTGTACGCTGGCCTTCACCATCCATCTGTCGCTGCTGGGCGAAGCGGGGCTGACGCGGCTCGCCGCCATCAACCACGCCAAGGCGGTGCAGCTGGCCGAACGGTTGGCGCGCATTCCCGGCGTCTCGGTGCTGAACGATCATTTCTTCAACGAGTTCACGGTGCGGCTGCCGCGGCCGGCGGCGGCCGTGGTCGACCAGCTCGCCACCCGCCCGATCATCGCCGGCGTCCCGGTCTCGCGCTTCGCGACCGGCCATGACGACCTGCTGGTGGTGGCGGCCACGGAAACCGTGACCGACGCCGACATCGAAGCCCTGGCCAAGGCCCTCGAGGAGACCCTGCAATGAGCGACTGGAGCAAGGCCCTCTCCCGCTTCCAGGCGGCAGGCGCCGGGACTGACACCACCAGCGGCAATCGCGGCCTCCAGATCGAGGAGCCGTTGATCTTCGAGCAGGGAGCGGACGGCCGCACCGGCGTCGACCTGCCGAACCCGCCGGCGGCGACGGATCGGCTGGGCGGGCTCGCACGCCGGGGCGGCATCGGCCTGCCGGGCCTGTCGGAGCCCCAGGTGGTGCGGCACTACACCCGCCTCAGCCAGAAGAACTTCGCCATCGACAGCGGCCTCTATCCGCTCGGCTCCTGCACGATGAAGCACAATCCGCGCCTCAACGAGCGGATGGCGCGCCTGCCGGGATTCGGCGATCTCCATCCGCTGCAGCCGACCAGCACCATCCAGGGCGCGCTCGAGCTGATCGACACGTTGGCGACCTGGCTGAAGACGCTGACCGGCATGCCGGCGGTGGCGATGTCGCCCGCAGCCGGCGCCCATGGCGAGCTGTGCGGCATCATGACGATCCGTGCCGCCCTGGAGGCGCGCGGCGACATGCGCCAGCGCATCCTGGTGCCGGAATCGGCGCACGGCACCAATCCGGCGACGGCGGCGGCCTGCGGCTATGCCGTGGATGCGATCCCGGCCAACGACCGCGGCCGGGTCGACCTGACGGCGCTGAAGGCCAAGCTTGATGGCGGCGTCGCCGCCATCATGCTGACCAACCCCAACACCTGCGGCCTGTTCGAGGACGAGATCATCGAGATCGCCGATGCGGTCCATCGCGCCGGCGCCTTCTTCTACTGCGACGGGGCGAACTTCAACGCCATCGTCGGACGCGTGCGGCCAGCCGACCTCGGCATCGACTGCATGCATATCAACCTGCACAAGACCTTCTCCACGCCGCATGGCGGCGGCGGCCCCGGCGCAGGGCCGGTGGTCCTGGCGGAAGCGCTGGCGCCGCACGCACCGCTGCCCTGGGTGGTGCATGGACCGGACGGCTTCCGGCTGGTCGAGCATGCCGGTGCCGAAACCGGCACCGCCGGCACGATCGGGCGCCTCAAGGGCTTCCACGGCCAGATGGGCATGTTCGTGCGTGCACTGGCCTATATGATGAGCCACGGCAATGACGGGCTGCGCCAGGTGGCGAACGACGCCGTCCTCAACGCCAACTACCTGCTCGCGGGCCTGCGCGACCTGCTGACGCTGTCCTTCGACGGCCCCTGCATGCACGAGGTCCTGTTCGACGATCGCTTCCTCAAGGACACCGGCGTCACCACGCTCGACTTCGCCAAGGCGCTGATCGACGAAGGGTATCATCCGATGACGATGTATTTCCCCCTGGTGGTGCATGGCGCCCTGCTGATGGAGCCGACCGAGACCGAGAGCAAGGACAGCCTCGACCAGTTCATCGCGGTCGTCCGGGCGCTCGCGGAGCGGACCCGCCTGGAGGGTGCCGCGGAATGGTTCCAGGAGGCGCCGCGTTACACCCCGCGTCGCCGCCTGGACGAGACGGGCGCGGCGCGCAAGCCCATGCTGCGCTGGCGTCCGCCGGTGACCGCCCAGGCGGCAGAGTGATGTCCCGCCGCGCGGCCCGCGGGGTCGTCGCGACGGTTTTTTCTGGCTTGGTGGCGGCCGCGTGCATCCTGCCCGCGGCCGCCCAGACCTTTCCGCCCAGGGCATATCGCGATGCTCGGCTGAAGTCGGAATTCCACATCCAGATGGCGGTCGAGCAGGTCCGCCCACCGACGCCGACGCCGGGCTTGTGCGTGGTCACCGGCAAGATCGAGCGGGTGTTTCGTGGCAATGTCGCGGTCGGCACGCCGATCGAGCTCGAACTGGACTGCAAGAAGGACACCGACACGGTCCGCCCCGGCCAGACGCTGTGGGCCGATGTCGACACGCTGGCTGCCGCCAAGCATATCGAGGCCTTCGTCAACCGCGGGCCCTATGGCTTCCAGCATTCGCTGTGGCAGTTCCTGATCATCCCCGCGCCGACCGACAAGCCGGCCATCGATCCGCATCTCGGCGTGCCGTGACCAGGTCCGCCCTGGCGACCCTGCTGCTGGCGGCCCTGTGCTGGGTGCTGCCGGCGGCGGGCCAGGGACTATCCATGCCGCCCGACCGCCGCCAGGCATTGATCGATACCATCGACGACAATTGTCCCGATTGCCGGCGATCGGGTTTCGTCGCCTGCGGCGGGCCGGCCGTCGGGGCCGGCCAGGCTTTCGCCGCCACGGCGCTGCAAGGGGCGCCGCCGCGGGGCTACCTGGTCGGCTTCGTGATGACCGGCGACGAGTTCCGCAAGGTCGTGCGCGGCACGCCACTGACCGCGCTGGTCGAGGGCCTGGAGCACCGCTTCGCGAGGGCGCGCCTGGTCGTGCTGGAGGGCGGTTTCGCGCGTGCCCGCGTTCTCGACCAGACACCGCGGGTCGAGGTCACGATGCCGGCCGAGCTCCATTCCTGCGTCGCTGACCCGGCCCGGCCCTGGGGCTGCTGCGCCGGCGCCGGGTGTGGCCGCGAATGCTGCGAGAAGGCGCTCGGGAGCCCCAAGGTCACCCTCCATTGGGTCGATTCCATGGTTGGCGAGGAAGTCCGCTTCGAGTTTCGCCACGGCAATGGCGAGGCCCGCCTGGAACGCGTGGCCGGGCCGCGCCGGACCACCTATTTCTGTGCCACCGACCGCCGCTACGGGCTCGACTGACGGCGCCGGAGGCCGCGACGGATGCGGCCCGCGGCGCCGCCGGCCAGCCGGCGCAGGCGCCGGCCGAGCCGCGCCGCCGGCGAACGCGACGCTTCCGGATCGAGCCGCAGCCCGAGCCGTTCGATGCGTCCCTGGCTGATTTCCCGAACGACCAGCTCGGCCGCGCCCAGCGGCACGGCGTCGCCCGAAACGGCGGACCGGCCCAGGAGCTCGGCGACATAGGCCTCCGCGGTGCGCCCGCGATTGTCGACGCTGGCCGGCAGGCCGTAGAAATCGACGATGGCACCGATGGTGGCGGTGGGGTCGATGGGGAAGTCGCCGAGGACCGAGGTCAGGTCCTTGTGTATCGGCCGGACCCGCGCGGTGAACAGCCGGTCGAGCCGATAGAGGGATTCCGTCGGTCCTAGCGCCAGGACCAGGTCGCCCGGAACCAGCGGCTCCAGGGTCTCCGGCCGCAGCACCCGATCGTCGCGCAGCACGGTCACCACCGACGCCGCCGCCGGCAGGTTCAGCTCGGATGGCGCCATGCCGATCGCCGGGCTGCCTTCCGCCACCCGATAGCCCACCAGCTCCCGCGATTGCCGGTGCAGCGGGTCGAGGTCGAGGCGGTCGTCGGCCTCGGTCTCGGGCGGAATCTCGACGCCGGTCAGACGGGCGGCGATCGGCAGCGTCCAGCCCTGGAGGACCAGTGAGACGATCACCATGACGAAGGCGATCGAGAAGATGGCATGCGCCTGGGGGATCTGGTGGAGCAGCGGGATGATGGCGAGGTAGATCGGCACCGCGCCACGCAGGCCCACCCAGGCGATGAACAGCTTCTCGGCGGGGTGGAAGCGGAATGGCCACAGGCTGACCCAGACGGCGATCGGGCGCGCCACCAGCAGCAGTGCCGCCGCGATCCCAAGTGAGGGCCAGATATAGGGCAGCAGGGACGACGGCGTGACGAACAGCCCCAGCATGACGAAGAGGGCGATCTGGCTGAGCCAGCCGAGCGCGTCCGAAAAGCGAACGATGAGCTGGTTGCCGCGATGGCGCCGGTTGCCCAGGACATAGCCCACCAGAAACACCGCCAGGAAGCCGCTGGCATGGGCGACCAGGGTCGCACCGAAGATGAAGATCGCACCCGCGATGGCCAGGATGGGATAGAGGCCGGCCGCCAGCTTCAGCCGGTTCACCAGCCACACCAGCGCATGTCCCCCGGCCCACCCGGCGATCGCGCCCACCCCCATTTCCCAGATGAAGTTCAGGATCAGGGTCGCGTCGGGGTAGGCCAGGTCGTTGTCGATGAGGGTGGTGGCGCCGAGCACGAGAAAGATCGCCATCGGGTCGTTGATGCCGGATTCGATCTCCAGCGTGGCCCCCACCCGGCGATTGACGTCGAGCCCGCGCAGATGCATCAGCATGAACACCGCCGCGGCGTCGGTCGAGGCGACGACAGCGGCCGCCAGGAAGGCTTCGAGCGGCGAGAAGTCGATCGCGAACGACACCGCCGTCGCGGTGATGGCCGTCGTGATAAGCACGCCTAGCGTCGCCAGCGAGACAGCGGGCGTAAGCGCCAGGCGCATGTTCTCCCGCGTGGTGCGCAGGCCACCATCGAACAGGATCACCGCCAGGGCGACGCTGCCGAAGAAATAGGCCGCATTCGGGTCGGAGAATTGCACCCTGCCCGGGCCTTCGTCGCCCAGCAGCATGCCGAGACCGAGGAAGACGAGGAGGATGGGTGCCCCGAAGCGCGACGACAATCGACCGGCCAGTATGCTCAGGAGCACGATGAGCGCGCCGGCAAAGATGATCTGGTGAATGAGTTCCATGAATCTCCTTCGCCATCATTCTAATGCTATGTCGGTGTGTCGAAGCGACGGCAAATCAGCGGGGAGCGCGAGGGAATGCCGGATTTCCGCCTGGAGACCGACCTCGGGGGGATCGTCTGCGGGATCGACGAGGTCGGCCGCGGCCCCTGGGCCGGGCCGGTGGTCGCGGCCGCGGTGATCATCGATCCTCGACGGTTGCCGCGGGCCCTGCGCGATTCCATCGACGACAGCAAGAAGCTGACGCCGGCGCGGCGGGTGGAACTGTCGGTGGCGATCCGTGCCCACGCACTGGTCGGAATCGGCGCCGCCAGCGCGCGCGAGGTCGATCGCGACAACGTCCTGCGCGCCACCTTCACCGCGATGGCGCGCGCCGTGGCGCGCTTGCCGGTGCGGCCCGATGCGGCGCTGGTGGATGGCGACCGGTCGCCGCCGCTCGGCTGCCGCGTGGTGACCGTGGTGGGCGGCGACGGCCTGTCGCTGTCGGTCGCGGCGGCCTCCATCGTCGCCAAGGCGCTGCGCGACCAGATGATGGTGCGGCTGGCGCTGCGACACCCGGGATATGGCTGGGAAACCAATGTCGGCTACGGCACGCCGGCGCATCGCGATGCGCTTTCGCGAATCGGCGTGACGCGCCATCATCGGCGCAGCTTCGCCCCCATTATCCAGATGTTGAGTCTCGAGACTCGCCAGAGTCGATAAGTGGTTGTTTCGCGCAGCAGAATTGACCTTGCTGACCGAACTGGTGATGGTGCCCCCCATGGGGGGCACTCAAGACATCGCGGCTGATGCGATTCTGATCGGCGATTGCGTCGATTGGATGAACCGGCTGCCCGCGGGCTCGGTGGACATGGTCTTCGCCGACCCGCCCTATAATCTCCAGCTCTCGGGTGACCTGCGGCGGCCGGACAATTCCGCCGTCGACGGGGTCGACGACGAGTGGGACAAGTTCCACGATTTCGCGGCCTATGACCGCTTCACCATCGAGTGGCTGACGGCGATGCGCCGGGTGCTGAAGGAGGATGGCACCGCCTGGGTGATCGGCAGCTACCACAACGTCTTCCGCGTCGGCTCGCGGCTGCAGGACCTGGGTTTCTGGATCCTCAACGACGTGGTGTGGCGCAAGACCAACCCGATGCCGAACTTCCGCGGTCGCCGCTTCACCAATGCCCATGAGACGATGCTGTGGGTGTCGAAGCGCCAGGATGCCCGCTACACCTTCAACTACGAGGCGATGAAGTCGTTGAACGACGGGTTGCAGATGCGCAGCGACTGGTCGCTGCCGATCTGCACCGGCGCCGAGCGGCTGAAGCGCGACGGGCGCAAGGCCCATCCGACGCAGAAGCCGGAGGCCCTGCTGCATCGGGTGATCCTGGCCGGGACGCGGCCGGGGGACCTGGTGCTCGATCCCTTCTTCGGCACCGGCACGACCGGTGCGGTGGCCAAGCGCCTCGGTCGCCACTGGATCGGCATCGAGCGCGACCCCGACTACGCGGCCATCGCCGAGGAGCGCATCGCCGGTGTGCGACCCGCCGACGCGGCATCGGTGCAGGTCGATTCCAGGCGCGACGAGCCGCGGGTTCCGTTCGGGTCGCTGGTGGAGCGCGGCCTGGTGCGCGCGGGCGAAGTCCTGTTCGACCAGTCCCGCCGCTGGAGCGCCAAGGTGCGGGCCGACGGCATGGTCATCAGCGCCGACGCCAAGGGCTCGATCCACCAGATCGGCGCCTCGGTCCAGGGCGCGCCCGCCTGCAACGGCTGGACCTTCTGGCACGTCGAGCGCCAGAAGCGCCTGGTCGTCATCGACGTGCTGCGGCAGAAGGTGCGCGCCGAACTCGCCTGAAGTGACCGCCCTCCCTTGAAGCCATCGACCTTGACGCCATCGGCCTTGAATCTATCGGCCTTGACGGGGGCATCGATCCATGGTGTTCGGCGGGCATTCTTCCCGCCTTCCTTCGCAGGTGCGCCATGCCCGACGGTCTTTTCCAAGAGATGTTCCCGCTTGCGTCCGACGCCACGCCCTACCGCAAGCTGACCGGCGACTTCGTCGGGCGGGACATGTTCGCCGGGCGGCCGATGCTGACGGTGGCGCCGGAGGCGCTGACCCTGCTGTCGCGCACCGCCTTTGCCGACATCGCGCATCTGCTGCGGCCGGGCCATCTGGCCCAGTTGCGCCGCATCCTCGACGACCCGGAGGCGTCCGCCAACGACCGCTTCGTCGCCTTCGACCTGCTGAAGAACGCCAACATCGCCGCCGGCCGCGTCCTGCCCATGTGCCAGGACACCGGCACCGCCATCATCATGGGCAAGAAGGGCCAGCAGGTCTGGACCGGCGGTGGCGACGAGGCCGCCCTGTCGGAAGGCGTGCGCCGCACCTACCTCGACACCAATCTGCGCTATTCCAACCTGGCGCCGCTGTCGATGTTCAAGGAGGTCAACACCGGCGACAACCTGCCCGCCCAGATCGACATCTACGCGACCGAGGGCGACGCCTATAAGTTCCTCTTCGTCGCCAAGGGCGGCGGCTCGGCCAACAAGGTGTTCCTGCACCAGCAGACCCCGTCGGTCCTGAAGCCGGACCTGCTGCTGAAGTTCCTCGACGAGAAGATCAAGACGCTGGGCACGTCGGCCTGCCCGCCCTACCACCTCGCCATCGTCGTCGGCGGCACTTCGGCCGAGCTCAATCTGAAGACGGTGAAGCTGGCCAGCACGCGCTATCTCGACGGGCTGCCGACCGAGGGCAATGCCCGCGGCCAGGCCTTCCGCGACCTGGAGATGGAAGCCAAGATCCACGCGCTGACGCAGATGAACGGCATCGGCGCGCAGTTCGGCGGCAAGTATTTCTGCCACGACGTCCGCGTCATCCGCCTGCCGCGCCATGGCGCCTCGTGCCCCATCGGCATCGGCGTCTCCTGCTCGGCCGACCGCCAGGCGCTGGGCAAGATCACCGCCGACGGCGTCTTCGTCGAGCAGCTCGAGGAGAATCCGGCCCAGTACCTGCCGGAGCCGGACGAGAAGGCGTCGGCCGGCCCGGTGGTGGCGATCGACCTCAACCGCCCGATGGACGAGATCCGCCGCACCCTGTCGCAATACCCCGTGAAGACCCGGGTGATGCTGAACGGGCCGATGATCGTCGCCCGCGACCTGGCCCACGCCAAGATCCGCGAGCGGCTGGAACAGGGCCAGCCGATGCCCGACTATTTCAAGGATCGGATCATCTACTATGCCGGCCCCGCCAAGACCCCGCAGGGTTACGCCTCGGGCGCCTTCGGCCCGACCACGGCGGGGCGCATGGATTCCTTCGTCGGCGACTTCATGGCCAAGGGCGGCAGCTTCGTCAGCCTTGCCAAGGGCAATCGCTCGCGCCAGGTCACCGACGCCTGCAAGGCCCATGGGGGATTCTACCTGGGCTCCATCGGCGGGCCGGGCGCGCGCCTCGCCCAGGACTGCATCAAGAAGGTCGAGGTGGTGGACTATCCGGAACTCGGCATGGAGGCCGTATGGCGGATCGAGGTGGTCGACTTCCCCGCCTTCATCGTCGTTGACGACAAGGGCAACGACTTCTTCGCCGACATCCCGTCCTACTGACGACGGCGGGAGGGGAACAGGGCCCGGCGATGATCGATCCGGCCGACGCGGTGCTGCGCAAGCATTCGGTCGTCATCGCCGGACACCGCACCAGTATCTCGCTCGAAGCCGCGTTCTGGGACGCGCTTCGGGCGATCGCGGCCGCGGACGGGCGCTCGATCGCCGCGCTCATCGCCGACATCGACCGGCGGCGCACCGGCAACCTGTCCGGTGCGATCCGCGTCTTCGTCCTGCAGCGCGCGGCCCGCGGCGCGCCGGCCGCACTCTAGCGCAGCCGGGTTGGGTCGAGGCGGAACAGCAGCGGGTAGAAGGTCGTCCAGGCGAGCCAGCGCCGGGTGCCGGCCTCCGACACGGCCCACAGGCGGCCGTCGGCGTCGAAGCCGATATCCTCGATGCCGATCGGCGCCGCATAGGTCGCCAGCACCTGCCCGCCCATCGGGTCGAGTTTCAGCAACTCCCCGATCCGGCTCGACGAACGGGTGATCCAGAGGCCGCCGGCCGGATCGAAAGCGGCCCCCTGGGCCCGCGACGGAATGGCGAAGCTGCGGGTCGCCATGGTCTCGTCCAGCGCATCGGCACGGTCGAGCGCGGCCTCGGGAATGGCGAACATCCGGCCCTCGCCATCGGGGTTCCAGCTGCCGATCCACAGCGACCCGTCGCGGCGCGACATGAAGGACCCGCGCAGCGGTGCCGCCAGCGGCCAGGTCTTCCCGGGCGCCGCCATCCCGCCCGATGCCAGCGCGCGGGCCAGGTCGAAGCGGCCGAGCAGGCGCGTGTCGGCGACATAGAGGCGGCCCGCGCCGCCGGCGGCGATGCCGCCCGCATGGGCGAATTCCGGCGGCAGGTCGAACTGGCCGCGGATCGTGCCGGTGTCGGGATCGAGGACCCAGATGCGCGACGGGCCGCCGCCGACCTTGGGGTCGGTGCTGCGATAGGCGCTGACCACCACCTGGCCGTCGACGATGGTGACCCCTTGCGGGACATAGCCGTCGTCCAGCCCCGGCGCCCAGAAGCGGCGGTCGACCGCGGCCGCGTTGGGCACCGGCCCCGGCTGGCGGTCGCTGTAGGAGGGGGGCGTGCCCGGGACGGCCTGCGCCCGGACGGGCAGCGGCCCGGCCCCGATCACCAGCAGAGCGGCCAGCACCATCGAACCGGTGGCCGCTCGCCCGACAAGCGCTGGACAATCTTTTTCGGAGTAACTATGCGGAATGGCGAACATGGAAACGCCTCCAACAAAGGAAAAACCGGTGATCGGCCGGCCCCGGCCCATCCTCTCGCCCGAGGACGAGGCGATGGTCCAATCGGTCCGGCAGATGATCGCCGATGGCAAGATCGCCGATGCCATGGCGGCGGTCGAGCGCATGTCGAGCCGGCCGCAGCTGCGTGTGGTCGGCCGCCGCCTGATCGCCGCCGCGACTCATGCCATGCGCCTCGGGTTCGCGCCGAGAGAGAAGATCGAGGACGCCGTTTCCACCATGCTGGCCGACATGCACCGCGAGGACCGGCAGATACCGGCGTCGGCCAACGGCCCGCTCATCAAGGAGAAGCCGGGGGCCGAGGCGGTGGTGATCGCGTTTGCCGGCGGCGATGAGGCGCCGTTCGCCCATATCGTCCTGCAGAGCTATCTGCGGGCGCGCCCATGCCACGTCGTCTATGTCAGCGGGCAGTCCTACCTGTTCGGCGTCGGCGGACTGCCGGGGCTGGGTGGCGATTTTCCCACTTCCGTGCGCGGCCTGCGTGCCATCGCGGACCGGCTCGGTGCCGCCCGGCGCTACTGCCTGGGCTTCTCGGGCAACGGCTACGCGGCGCTGCGGCACGCGATCGCGCTGGAGGCGGATGGGGTGCTGGCCTTCTCGCCGCCGACCAGGCTCGACGCCGATCCCGAGGATCCCGATCTGCACCAGATGATCCGCGATTTCCACCGCCATCGCCCCGGCATGGCGGAGGATCTGCTGCCGATCTTCCAGCAGGCCCCTCGTCTGCCGAGGGCGACCATCGTCTATGGCGGCGCCAACAAGACCGACACCGAGGCCGCCCTCCGGATGGCGGAGCTGCCCAACCTGAAGACCATCGGCATCCCGGGCTATCTCGGCCATGACACGCTCGCGATGGCGATCGTGTCGCGCAAGCTGGCGGCCCTCCTGGACGGATTGCTGGCCGGGCGGGCGGTGGACCGCGGGCCGGTCCCCTCCGTGGCGCCGCCCGGCTGAAGTCGCGGTCAGGCGGCGATGGTCGCCCGGCCGTTGCTGAGCACGACCGCGTCCCGCTCCAGGACCCGTGCCCGGAATGAGACAGTCTGGCCCGACCGCCACATCTCGGTGCGCACCGTCTCCCCGGGGAAGACCGGCGCCGAGAAGCGCAGGTCGAAGCCCTGGAGGCGCGCCGGGTCCATTCCGCAATAGGTCTTCAGCACGGCGTGCGCCGCCACCCCGTAGGTGGCGAGCCCGTGCAGGATCGGCCGCGGGAAGCCCGCATCCCGGGCCACCTTCGGGTCGGCGTGGAGCGGGTTGTCGTCGCCGGCCAGGCGGTAGATGAGGGCCGCCTGGGGCAGGGTGGCGATGTCGCAATGGGCCTCCGGCGGCGTCTCCGGCAGCCGGTGCGGGGGTGGGGCGTCGACCTTGGGGCCGCCGAACCCGCCATCGGCGCGGCAGAAGGTGGTGTGGTCGATGGTGGCGATCAGGCGCCCGGATGCGGCGTCGGTCACGGTCCGCTGGGCGATCACCAGGGCGCCGCGATCCCGGCCCTTGTCGATCACATGGGTGATCCGCGTGCGCCCGATGACGGTCCCCTCGGCTGGGATCTCGCCGTGCAGGGCCAGCCGCTGCTCGCCATGGACGACCCGGACCCAGTCGATGCCGCTGTCGGGATCGCGCATCCAGAAGCCGGGATAGCCCAGCACGACCGCCATGGTGGGGAAGGCGCGCAGGCCATCCTCGTAGACGAACTGCAGCTGGCCTGCATCGACCGGGTCACCGCCCAGCCCGATGCCGAGCGCGTAGAGGATCGAGTCCTGCCGCGTGAAGCTGTGCCGCCGCTCCGGGAAGGGCCGCGCCATCAGCCGGTCGTAGTCGATCGCCATCGTCCGCCCTCCGCCTATACCGGGTCCCAGGAGAACACGTCGCCGGACCGCTCCAGCGGCACCAGCATCGACCGGAAGGCGGGCCCGACCTCCTCGGCCAGCGTCTCCGGCGTCCATCCGCCGTCGCGGTGCAGGCCGCGCAGCGGGCGCGGCTGGCTCATCAGGAAGACCTCGTTGTTGCGCACCGCGAAGATCTGCCCGGTCACGTCCTTGGCCGCGTCGGCCGCCAGGTAGACGGCGACGGCCGCGATCTTGTCCGGGGTCATCTGCTTCAGCTTCTCGACGCGGGCCGCCTGCTCGGGCGTGTCGGTGGGGATGGCACCGATCATCCGGCTCCAGGCGAAGGGCGAGATGCAGTTGGAGCGCACGCCGAAGCGCGACATGTCGAGCGCGATCGACCGCGACAGGCCGGCGATCCCCATCTTGGCCGCCGCATAGTTGGCCTGCCCGAAATTGCCGATCAGGCCGGAGGTCGAGGTCATGTGGACATAGGCGCCGGCACCCTGCTCCTTGAAGTGGTTGGCGGCGGCCCGGCTGACGTTGAAGCTGCCCTTCAGGTGGACGGCGATGACCGCGTCCCACTCATCCTCGCTCATGCGGTGGAAGATGCGGTCGCGCAGGATGCCGGCATTGTTGACGACGATGTCGATGCGCCCGAATGCGTCGAGCGCGGTCTGCACCATCGTCTCGGCCCCCCGCCGCTCGGTGACGCTGTCGGTGTTGAGGACGGCCTGCCCGCCGGCCGCCCGGATCGCCTCCACCGTCTCCGCCCCGGGGCTCTGGTCGGCGCCTTCGCCGGCGACCGAGGCGCCGACATCGTTCACCACCAGCTTCGCTCCGTGCTGCGCCAGCATGATCGCGATCTCGCGACCGATGCCGCGCCCGGCCCCGGTCACCAGGGCGACCTTGCCATCCACCATCCTGGCCATGGGTTCCTTGCTCCTTGTTCGTTCTAGAGGGTGGCTTCGGTGCCGAAGATGCTCGTCACCTGGCTCGACAGCACCCCGCCATTGCCGTGGACGATCGCGGTCTCGGCGTCCTTCACCTGACGGTCGCCGCCCTCGCCGCGCAGCTGGCGGATGGCCTCCACCAGAATGAAGGTCCCGTACATGCCGGGATGGACGCAAGACAGGCCGCCGCCATTGGTGTTCACCGGCAGGCTGCCACCCGGCGCGATGCGCCCGCCTTCCACGAAGCGTCCACCCTCGCCCTTCGGACAGAAGCCGAGATCCTCCAGGAACAGGATCGTGTTGATGGTGAAGGCGTCGTAGAGCTCCAGCACGTCGATGTCGGACGGCTCCATGCCCGCCATCTCGAAGGCGCGCGGGCCGGACTCGGCCGCTGCGGACACCGTCAGGTCGGGCATCTGCATGATCGAGCGGTGCCAATGGGCCATGGCGCCACCCAGGAAATAGACCGGCTGCTTGGGGAAGTCCTTCGCCCGCTCGCGCCCGACCATGACCAGGGCGCCGGCGCCGTCGGTGACGAGGCAGCAGTCGAAGAGGCCGAGCGGGTCGCACACCATCCGCGCATCGACCACGTCCTCGATCGACAGCGGCCCGTGCATGTAGGCCTCGGGGTTGAGGTTGGCCCAGCCGCGCGCGGCCACCGCCACCTCGGCCAGCTGGCGCTTGGTGGTGCCGTACTGATGCATGTGCCGCGACGCCGCCAGCGCATAGGCGGTGATGGGAAAGCGCGGCTTGTAGGGCTGCTCGTAGGGATTGAACTCGGCCGCCGACGAGACCAGCCGGCCGGATGCGCTCTTCTGATTGGAGCCGTAGCAGATGAGCGCGGTCGAGCACAGGCCAGCCCGGATCGCCATCGTCGCCTGGAGGATGTGGGCGACGTTGGACGAGCCGCCGATCATGCTGCCGTCGGAAAAGCGCGGCTTGATGCCGAGATATTCGGAGATGGTGACCGACGGCATGCCGTGGACCGCCGACACGCCGAAGACGCCGTCGATGTCGGTCATCTTCAGCCCGGCATCGGTGACCGCGTTCCAGGCGGCCGTCCCGATCAGCTCCATGGCGGTGCGGCCGGGAGCCTCGCCGCAACCGGCCAGGCCGACGCCGACGACGGCGCTGCCGCCGCGAAGCTCGTTGTGCGCCATCCCCGTCATCCCTGCACCAGATCGAACACGACATGCGGCACGTCGCCGCCGATGATCCGCGCCTTCACCCGGGCGCCGATCGGGACCTCCGTCGGGCCGATCCCTTCGACCCGCGTCAACAGCCGCACCCCTTCGGCCAGGTCGACCAGCGACACGTTGTGGTCGCCGCCCTTCTCGGGGCGGTTGCGCACCGCGCTGGTGGCATAGACCACGCCCTGGCCGGAGGCTTCGACGCGCTTCAGCGCGGCCGACCCGCAATGTTTGCAGAAGACCCGCGGCGGGAAGCAGGATTGCCCGCAATCGTCGCAGGTCTGTACCGTGAAGCGACCGGCCAGCAGCTCGTCGCGATAGATGGCGTCGGGCCCTGGCCCGTCGTCGGCGATGGTCATTTCGATACCTCCCGGGAGATTGCGCGGCAGCGTTGGGGGCGGGCATGATACTACCCGGTAGGTGCAACACAAGGGACCGGGAGGTAGGGCATGGGCGTGATCTGGGAGCCGCGGCTGGATGCCGATGCGGCCGGATGGCGTGATCGCGCGCAGGCGGCGACCGACCGCCATTTTGCCCCACTGGCGGCGGAAATCGACCGCGATCAGCGCTATCCGCAGGAATCCATTCCGGTGCTGGTGGAGACCGGCCTCTGCGGCATGTTCCTGCCGCGGGAATTCGGCGGCAGCGGCGCCTCGCTGACCGCCCTGACGGCGGTGGCCGAGACGGTGGCCGCCGGCTGTGCCACCACGGCCGCGATCATCTCGACCTACCAGCTCGGCGCCTTCCCGATCCTGCTCGAGGGCACCGGCGCCCAGAAGGCGAAGTACCTGGGCGAACTGGCCCAGGGGCGATCGATCAGCTTCGCGCTGAGCGAGCAGGGCTCCGGCTCCGACGCCGCCGCGCTCGCCACGACCGCGGTCCGCGAAGGCGATGGATGGCGGCTGCACGGCGAGAAGTACTGGATCGGCAATGGCGGCATCTCGCGCTACTACGTCGTCTTCGCCAAGACCGACCCCGGCGCCGGCGCCCGCGGCATCAGCGCCTTCGTCGTCGACCAGGAGAAGCCCGGGGTCGTGGTCGACCACTACTCGGACAAGATGGGCATCCGCGGGACGCGCACCAGCAACCTGAAGCTCGACACGCTGGTCGGGCCCGAGGACCTGGTCGGGACCGAGAACCGGGCCATCCGGCTGGCCTTCAAGACCCTCGATGTCGGCCGGGTCGTGGTCGCCGGCCAGTCGCTCGGCATCGCGCTCGCCGCCTATGCCGCCGCCCGCGACCGCGCGCTGGCGCGGGTCGCCTTCGGCCAGCCGGTCGTCGACTTCCAGGGCATCTCGTTCCAGCTGGCGGACGTGGCGACGACGCTCTCCGCGGCGCGGATGATGATGTACGAGGCCGCCGCCGCCTATGACCGGGGCGAGAACATCCAGACGCTGGGGGCAATGGCCAAGCTCTATGCCACCGAGGTCGCGCATCGCGCGGTCGACGTCGCGGTCCAGGTCTGGGGCGGCGAGGGCTATTGCAAGCCGAACCTGGTCGAGCGCCTCTACCGTGACCAGCGCATCACCGAGGTCTATGAGGGCACCTCGGAAATCCAGCGCCTCGTCATCGGCCGGGCCGTGAAGGCGGAGGCCGAGGCCGCCCGGTCCGGGACCTCCTGAGATGGGCGCCCCGGCCGAGCCGGAGCATGACGGTGCGCGCCCGGCGGCCAAGGCGGAGGGGCGTGACGCCATCCTGACCGCGGCTGCGGCGGCCTTCACCGAGCGCGGCTACACGGCGACCACCATCGACGACATCGCCGACCGGCTGGGCGCCACCAAGGGCCGCGTCTATCACTATTACCGCAGCAAGGCGGACATCTTCCTCGACATCCACCGCTACGCCATGCAGCGCATGCTGGAGGTGGTGTCGCCGCTGGCCGAGGGCGGCCTGCCGCCGCCCGACCGCATGGCCGCGATGGTGCGCGCGCACGCGGTGCTGCTGATGACCAGCTTTCCCTTCCAGCGGGTGTCGGTGCAGGGGCTGGAGCGCCACCTGGCGGGACGGGTCACGGAACGCCAGCGTGCCGCGCTCGACGGGGTCATCCGCATGCGCGATGCCTACGAGGCCTTGTTCGTGGGCGTGCTGGAGGAGGGCGTGCGCTCGGGCGACTTCCGGCCGCTGGTGCCGCGCCGGGCGGTGAAGCCGATCCTGGGCTCGCTCAACTGGCTGACCGTATGGTACCGGCCGCGTCCGGACGACAATGCCGCCGCCCAGGCCGGCATCGCCGACGAGATGGTGGAATTCGTGGTGCGGGGCCTGCGGCCATGACTGGAATGAACGTGATGCCCTTCTCCGCCGAGCAGTGGGACGAGCGCGAGAGCTGGTCCCGCGACCGGCTGGTCGCCTTCCAGACCGAGGCACTCGGCCGCCAGCTGGCCTATGTCCATGCCCACAGCGCCTATTATCGCCGGCGCTTCGACGAGGCGGGATTCCAGCCGGGCGATTTCCGCGAGCTGGCCGACCTGCAGCGCCTGCCGCTGACGACCAAGCAGGACTACCTGGCGGCGCTGGAGGCGGACCCGCCCTGGGGCCTGGCGCTGGCCTGCGATCCCAAGGCCGTGCGGCGGGTGCATTTCTCCTCGGGCACCACCTCGCGGCCGACGCCCGACGCCTGGACCGGCCCCGACCTGGCGCGCTGGGCCGACCTCTATGCCCGTGCCTCCTACAGCCAGGGCGTGCGCGAGGGCGATGTCTTCCAGTGCCTCTTCTCCTACCCCTGGTTCGTCGGCGGCCTGGGTGCCACCGCTTCGTTCGAGCGCATCGGCTGCGCCGTCATCCCCGGCGGCAGCGGCGACACTGAACGCCAGATCGACACGCTCTTCGCCTACGGCACCACGGCCATCATGGCGACCCCGTCCTTCGCCGCCCACCTGGCCGAGGTGGCGACCCGGATGGGGCGCGACCTCCGCCGGTCCAAGGTGCGCCATGTCGGGGTCGGCGGCGAGCCCGGCGCCGGCGTGCCCGCGACCCGCACCCGCCTGGAGGAGCTGTGGGGTGCCAAGGTCTTCGACTGCTATGGCAGCCTGGAGTTCCAGCCGATCGCCTGGGACTGCGCGGCCCAGGCCGGCGGCCACCTGATGGAGGACTTCGCACATGCCGAGGTGATCGATCCGGAGACCGGCACCGCGGTCCCCGACGGTACCCCCGGAATGCTGGTGTTGACCCACCTCGACAAGCAGGCCTTTCCGCTGGTGCGCTGGGCGACCGGCGACGTGGTGGTGCGCGACAGCGCCCCTTGCGCCTGCGGGCGCACCCATGCGCGGCTGCCGGGTGGGGTGCGGGGCCGGGCCGACGACATGATCGTGATCCGCGGCGTCAACCTGTTCCCGACCGCCGTCGAGGATGTGGTGCGGGCGCTGCCGGGGCTGGCGGATGAATACCGCATCATCCTGGACCAGTCCGTGCGCGACCCCGCGACCGGCTTCCCGACCGGTATCCGCCTCCAGGTGGAAGCCGCCGCCGACGCGCCGCCCGACATCGGCCAGCGCCTCGCTGACGCCATCCGCACCCGGCTGCTGGTCCGGGCCGTGGTGGAGGTGGTGCCGGCGATGACCCTGGAGCGCTTCACCCACAAGGCGAAGCGGCTGGTGCGATTGTGAGCCGGGTCCTGGCCCCGGCCGGCATCTGATCGACCCTTCCATCTGAAGAGCCCTTGACCATGACCCTTTCGGTTCCGCCGCTGGACGGCATCCGCGTCCTCGACCTGTCGCGGGTGCTGGCCGGCCCCTGGTGTACGATGACCCTGGCCGACCTCGGCGCGGAGGTGTGGAAGGTCGAGAATCCCGATGGCGGCGACGACACGCGCAAATGGGGTCCGCCCTTCGCCGCCGGCGAAAGCGCGTACTATCTTGCCGTCAATCGCAACAAGAAGGGCATCGCCGTCGACCTGCGCAGCGAAGGCGGCCGGGCGGTGGTGCGGGCCCTGGCGGAGAAGGCCGACGTGCTGGTGGAGAATTACCGCACCGGCGCGCTCGCCAAGTACGGGCTCGACTGGCCGACGCTGTCGGCCGCCAATCCGCGGCTGATCTATTGCTCGATCTCCGCCTACGGTCGCTCCAGCCCGATGGCCGACCGGCCCGGCTACGACTTCGTGGTGCAGGCAGAGGGTGGGCTGATGTCGATCACCGGCGCGGCCGATGGCGAGCCGATGAAGGTCGGCGTCGCCATCTGCGATGTGCTGGCCGGCAAGGACGCGACCCAGGCGGTGCTGGCGGCCCTCATCGCCCGCGGCCGCACCGGCCGCGGCCAGCTCATCGATATAGCGCTCCTGGATGCGACGGTGGCGGCATTGGTCAATGTCGGCAGCGCCTACCTGGTCTCGGGCGAGGCGCCGGCGCGCTGGGGCAATGCCCACCCGACCACCGTGCCCTATCAGATCTTCGCGACCGCCGACGGCGCGGTGGCACTTGCCTGCGGCAACGACCTGCAGTTCGCGGCCCTGTGCCGCCGGGCGATCGACCGCCCCGAGCTGGTCGACGACCCGCGCTTCGCCCGCAACGTCGAACGGGTGCGCCATCGCGAGGTGCTGGTGCCGATGCTGGAGGCGATCTTCGCCGGCGGCACCACTGCCGACTGGTTCCGTCGACTCGATGCGGCCGGGGTCCCGGCCGGCATCGTGCGCGACGTGCCGGCGGTGCTGACCGCGCCCGAGGTGCGGGCGCGCGGCATGGTGGCGACGGTGGATCATCCGACCATCGGCCCGCTGGAGATCGTGGCGAGCGCGCTTCGCCTGTCCGACACGCCGGTCATGGCACCACGGCCGCCGCCGACGCTGGGCCAGGACACGGACGCAGTCCTGGCTGGGGTGCTCGGCTACGACGCGGCGCGCATCGCGGGCCTGCGCGCCCTGCGGGCGATTTCCTGATCGGTGCCGCCGGGGGTATAACCGTAGCCGGCGAAGCGGAGAGGGCGATGTTTGGAATTTTCGGCGACAGCCTCGAGCGGCTCTTCATCAAGGAAATGAAGGAGCGGGGCGTCAAGATCGCCAAGCCGGCGGTGAAGGACATCGTGGCGATCGCCACCAATTCGGTGGACGTGAAGCACCGCGGCCTGCCGGGCGACTATGGCCACAATCTGGGCGAGGACGCGATCCTGCACTATGCCGGCTGGACCGCGGCGATCGTCAACCGGGCGGCCGGGCGTCCCGCCCGCACCTCGGCCATCGATCCCGACATGGGACCCGAATCGGACGCCGCGATCCGGGCCGTGCTGGTGAAGCACGGGGTCCTCCAGGGCTAGGCGCGGCCGGCGCGATCGGGCCGCAGGAACCACAGCAGGGCTACCACCTGGAGGCACCACATGACGCCGAAGGCCCAGCGATAGGCCTCCGCCGGGTAGTGCCCGTCGATCGGCGGCCACAGGTCTAGGATCCATCCGATCGCGGCCTGGGCGGCAAAGCTGACGCTGAAGTTCAGGAGGTTGGTCGCCGTGTTGACGCGGGCGACGATGGTCGGCGGGAAGTGGCGGTTGAGGATCGGGAAGAACACGACCGCCCCGTTCGACAGCAGCCCGAACAGCACCCACAGCACGAAGGACGGGGCGCCGACCTGCAGTGTCAGCAGCGATTGCACGCAGAGCAGCAGGAAGATCGCCCCGCCCAGGATGCGGGTCAGCGCCACGCCGCGCCGCACCAGCAGATCGGTGACGACGCCGGAGAGCGCGAAGCCCGTCGTCAGCGCGGCGGCCATGGCGAACAGGTATCCCGCCGCCACCTCGCGGTCGAGGCCGCCGACGTCGCGCAGCCAGGGCCCGGCCCACAGCGTCTGGATGGCCATGCTGGTGCCGAGCGTCATCACCGCCGCCGGGGTGACGCGCCAGAAGAAGGGGTCGCGGAAGATCGTCGCCACGGCGGCGAACTGGTCGCGCAGCGGCCCCGGCGCGGCGGCCCCGGCCTTGTCGGGTACCAGGGTCAGGATCAGCAGTGCGGCGATGGCGGTGAGCCCGGCCAGGCCGAGGAAGAGGGGCCGCCAACCGACGATCTGGAGCATCGCCTCGGCCGGCATCGTCGCCGCCAGGGCCCCCAGGCCGCCCATCGCCATGAAGCAGCCATTGATCAGGGGCCAGCGGTCGCGCGGGAACCATTGGGTGATCGCCTTCAGCGACGCCATCAGCCCGCCCGCCATGCCGATGCCGATGACGGCGCGGGCGGCAAACAGGCCGGCCCGGGTGTCGGCCTGCGAGAAGAGGACGATGCCGACGACGGCGATCGCCAGCAGCGTCGCCTGCACCCGGCGCGGCCCCCAGCGGTCGAGGGCGACCCCGAGCGGCACCTGCAGCAACGCGAAGGACAGGAAATAGGCGGCGGTCAGGAGACCGAGGTCGCCGGCCGAAAGCCCGACCGCCGCGACCAGGTCCGGTGCCACCACGGCATTCACCGCGCGCAGCAGGTAGGAGCAGAAATAGCCGGCCGCGAACGGCAGGAAGACGGTGGCGACGATGCGACCCGTCGTCGGCGTTGGCGTCGGCGGTACGACGCCCGGGGCAGGTGTCATGCCGCGGTGGCCAGCGACACCGGCAGGACGGGCCGGCCGGCCTCGTCGACCAGGCCCTGGGCTGCCAGGCGGTCGACCACGTCGGCGAAATATTCGGCCGTCGATGGCCGCTCCCACCCCTCCAGCCAGTTCTGCTCCAGGAAGGCATGGATGGCGGGTTGGCCCAGCTCCACCTCCAAGAGGATGCCCAGGAGGGACGCCTCCGCCTCCTCGGCGGCGCGGGCGTCATCGTCCAGGCACAGGTCCCGGTCGGCCTCGGCCTTGCGGCCGGTCTCCGGCCCGGCACCCAGGCCGAAATCGCGCAAGGCTCGGCGGGCGGGTGGCGCCAGCAGCCAGTGGGCGATCTCATGCAGGATCACCCAGGCCTCGCTATCCGTGCGCAGCACCACTCCGTCCCAGGAAAAACCCAGCGCGGGCGCTTCGTCGAGCGTCGCCATGCCCAGCGCGCGGGCAAGTGCCACCGCCTGGCGGCGGCGCCCGGGCGTATCCTCCGACCCGCCGCGGCTCCCGCTGGCGGCGACCCGGGCAAAGGCCCGGGCCGCCCGTGGGCGCATCTCCAGCCGCGCGGCGAAGCTGGCCAATGCGGCCGGCAACGCCGTCGGATCGAAGGTGGTCAGGATCACGGCAGGTCGATCAAGGATGGTCGATCACCTGGGATCCGTCACCGCATCCAGGGGCCAGATCGGCCGACGGACG
>CAZQOA010000009.1:39066-82458 GCA_964594715.1 uncultured Rhizobiaceae bacterium
GGTCGATCACCTGGGATCCGTCACCGCATCCAGGGGCCAGATCGGCCGACGGACGTTCTTGAAGTCGAACTTCTCGAAGTTCTCCGAGCACAGCGAGCCCGAATCGACGACCACGACCTCGCGCGAGATCGGCTGGAAGGCGGCCCGGAAATGGTGCATCGACTTCACCGCGACGGTGGCCTTGCGGGCGGGATCGATGCCAAGCGCGGTGTACTGACCGAGGTCGAGCGCCTGGCCATTGTTGGTGATCAGGACGATGTCGATGCCGCCGACGCGAAACACCATGCTGAGGCCGTATTCCCGGCGCACCCCGCCACCCATCGGGCCATAGGCCCAGACCTCGCCGTCATTGATGACGCGGACCTTGCCGGTCAGCGTCAGCGGCCGGCCGCCCTTCGAAGGGTCCCACTTGCCGCCGAGCGTGATGGTGGCGGTGTTGCCGACGCCGGCCTGGATGCCGGCGGCGATCGCGTCCGGATCGCAGATGGCGTGGAAGGTCGCGTTCTGCAGGTCGGCGTCGACCATCGCCTTCAAGAGGGCGGTGGTGTCGCCATAGCCGCCGCCGCCCGGATTGTCGGTGTAGTCGGCGATGACCAGGGGCTTGGTCGCACCCTGCTCCTCGGCCTTGGCCTTCCGGGCCGCCTGCTCCGGCGTCAGGAAGGTGAGGGCGGCATAGTCCCTGGTCTCCCAGCAGCGGTCCATGAAGCGCTCGGCCACGGCGCGGGCCTCGGCGTCCTTGCCGGACTTCTTGGCATCGTAGGCGATGGCGACGCTGGGGCCGACATCGGCGATGTCGGCATGGGGGAAGCCGGCGAAGACGGAGACACTCAGGAGGTCACCCGCCGCCTCGATCGCGATGCCCTGGTCGACCAGCTCCTTCATCGGCCCGCCCTGCGTGCGGCCCATGTCGAGGCCGGCCAGCATCTTGCGGCGCGCCAGCACGACGCGCGGCTCGATCTCGCCGTTCATCGTGCGTTCCAGGATCTCCGCGCCCTGCCAGGCGCGCTCGTACTGGTCGATGTGGGGATAGGTCTTGAAGGCGATCAGCGCGTTCGCCGCCTCTGCCATCAGCGGCGTGATGTTGCCGTGCAGGTCGAGGGTGACGGCGATCGGCACCTTCGGCCCGACCTTGGCGCGCAGGCGCCGCAGCAGCTCGCCCTCGGCGTCCTCGAAGCCGTCGGCGACCATGGCGCCGTGAAGATGCAGCAATGCGGCATCGATGCCGCCCGCCTGGTCGACCGCGTCCAGGATCTGGGCCACCAGGTACTCGAACGCCTCGCGGGTGACGGTGCCCGACGGGTTGGCGCTGGCATTGATCGGGTGGATGAGCTGCCAGCCGAACTTGTCGGCGGCTTCGAAGCTGGCGCCGAAGTTCGACCGTGTCCCGCGGCGCACCTCGGGAATCTGGTTGCCCAGATAGAAGTCGCGGCGCTTGAAGGTGGCAAGGTCGGTCGGGTCCTTGCTGAAGGTATTGGTCTCATGCGCCATCACTGCGCACAGAACGCGCCTCATGGTCGATACCTCGGGGTTGGGGCAGGGAGAGCCTGGAAAAGCGGCAAAGTCTCGCAGATCGCCGCTGCCCCGTCGAGCGTGGAGGGCTCGTCGACCGGCGTGTCGGCCATGGCCGGCCAGGTTGTAAATGATCCGAGGCGCCATTGACGCCCGTCCCGCGCGACAGCTAGCGTTCTTTCCCCACCATCGGGCACGAGGCGCCCGCCTTGCCCTACCAGTTCCAGTTCGGATCGGTCTTCGCCGGCTTCGACCAGCTCCTCTGGGGGGCCTGGCTGACCATCGTGCTGTCGGCGGCCGGCATCGTGCTGGGACTGATGGTCGGCGTCGCCGGCGGCTGGGCCCGATCGAGCGGGCCGGTCTGGCTGCGCTGGGTGGTCGCGGTCTATGTCGAGGCGATCCGCAACACGCCCTTCCTGGTCCAGCTCTTCCTCATCTTCTTCGGCCTGCCGAGCCTGGGCATCAAGATGTCGGCCGGCACCGCGGCCCTGCTGACGCTGACCATCAATACCGGCGCCTACTGCACCGAGATCATCCGCGCCGGCATCGAGGCGGTGCCGCGCGGGCAGATCGAGGCCGGCCGCGCGCTGGGGCTGACGCGGGCGCAGGTCTTCCGCTTCCTCATCCTCTTCCCCGCCCTGGAAACGGTCTATCCCGCACTGGCCAGCCAGTTCACCCTGATGATGCTGGCGACCAGCGTGGTCTCGCAGATCTCGGCCGAGGAGCTGACCTTCGCCGCCAACTTCATGCAGTCGCGCACCTTCCGCAGCTTCGAGATCTATGCGGTGGTGATGGTCATGTACCTGGCGCTGGCGCTGGTCTTCCGCGGGTTCTTCCGCGGCGTCCACTGGGTGCTGTTCGAGCGTGGCCGATGATCCGCGAGTTCGGCGCCGGCGAAATCTTCTACCTCGTCCAGGCCATGCAATGGACGGTCATGCTGTCGGTCATCGCGCTCGTCGGCGGCGGCCTGCTCGGCCTCTGCCTGACCGTGCTGCGGGTGGCGCCGTGGCGGCCCGGGCAATGGCTGGTGACGGGCTATGTCCAGCTCTTCCAGGGCACGCCCCTGCTGATGCAGCTCTTCGTCTTCTATTTCGGCTTCGGCATCTTCGGCTGGGACGTGCCCGCGATCGTCGCGGCATCGACCGCCCTCATTCTCTATGCCGCGGCCTTCCTGGCCGAAATCTGGCGCGGCTGCATCCAGGCGATCCCCAAGGGGCAGTGGGAGGCCGCCCGCGCGCTCGGCCTGCGCTTCCTGCCGGCGATGTGGCTGGTGGTCCTGCCCCAGGCCGTGCGCATCGCCATCCCGCCCACCGTCGGCTTCCTGGTGCAGCTGGTGAAGAACACCTCGCTCGCCTCCATCGTCGGCTATGTCGAGCTGACGCGGGCGGGCCAGGTCATCAACAACGCGACCTTCCAGCCCTTCTCGGTCTTCATGGTGGTGGCCGCCCTCTATTTCGCCCTCTGCTTCCCGCTGTCGCTGCTGAGCCGGTGGCTGGAGCGGCGGATGGCGACCGGTGGCCCGGCCGTGCGGGCCATCCCGTGACCCCGATCGCGTCAACCCGAGCGGCGACCGAAGAACGCCGCCCAACAAGGAGGAACCGTCATGCGTAGGTTTATTGCCCGCCTCTTGCTGCTGCCATTCCTGCTGTTGCCGGCGGTGCTGTCGGCGCCGGCCGGCGCGGCCACCCTCGACGACGTGGTCAAGCGCGGCACCGTCAAGGTCGGGGTCGATCTCGGCGTCCCGCCCTACGGCCTGACGGACGCCAACCAGAAGCCGGCCGGCTACGACGTGGAGGTGGCGGAGCTGTTCGCCAAGGATCTCGGCGTGAAGCTGGAGATCGTGCCGCTGACCGGCCCCAACCGCGTCCCCTTCCTGTTGACCAACAAGGTCGACGTGGTCATCGCCACCTTCGGCATCACGCCCCAGCGCGCGCTGTCGGTGTCCTTCTCCAACCCCTATGTGGCGCTCAGCCTGGTCGTCCTCGGGCCCAAGGACAAGCCGATCGCCAACATGGCGGAAACCAAGGGCATGAAGGTCGGCATCACCCGTGGCACGACGCAGGACCTGGACTTCACCCGGCTGGCGCCCGAGGGCTCGCAGATCGTCCGCTTCGAGGACGACGCCACCACCACGGCCGCACTCCTGTCCGGCCAGGTCGACATCGTCGCCACCGCTGATCTGCTGGCAACCGAGATCGCCAAGCGCAATCCGCAGAAGAACCTCGAGATCAAGTACACGATCCGGCTGTCGCCGGGCGCCATCGGGGTGCGCCGCGGCGACGCGGACTTCCTCCAGTGGGTCAACACCTTCGTCTATTTCCACAAGCTGAACGGCGACTTCAGCCGCCTGTTCGAGAAGTGGGCCGGCTACAAGATGCCGGACCTGCCGGTTTTCTGATCGCCTCTTTCGCCGAACCGAGGGCGGCGGCCGGGGTCGCCGCCCTTCGCCTGCCGGAGCCGCCTCGCATGTCGACATCGCCGATCTTCCCCTCGCCGATCTTCACCGACCTCGACTATGAGCGGGAGGGCAAGCAGGTCGGCTTCCTTCATCTGCCCTATTCCCCACACAGCGACGCCTGGGGGGTGATCCCGGTGCCGGCCGCGGTCATCCGCAACGGCGACGGGCCGACGGTGGTCCTGATGGGCGGCAACCACGGCGATGAGTATGAGGGGCCGATCGTCCTCGGCCGCCTGATCCGCGAACTCGACCCGGCTCGCATCCGTGGCCGGCTCATCTTCGTGCCGGCGATCAACCTGCCGGCGGTGCGGGCGGGGAACCGGCTGTCGCCGGCGGACGGCAAGAACATGAACCGTACCTTTCCCGGCGACCCGCTGGGCAGCCCGACCGAGCAGATCTCGCACTATGTCGACAGCGTGCTGTTCCCGATGGCCGATGTCTTCATGGACCTCCATTCCGGCGGCTCGTCGCTCGACATCATCCCCAGCGTGATGATGCAGCGGCCGGACGATGCGCCGCTGCGGGCGCGGACGTTGGAGGCGGTGATGGCGTTCAACGCGCCCCTGACCGTGGTCATGGACACGCTCGGCGAACGGCGCACCTCCTCTGCCGCTGCCCTGGCGCGCGGGCTGGTCGTGATCGGGTCGGAGCTGGGCAGCGCCGGTGCCGTCTCGCTCGACGGGCTGGCGGTGTGCGAGCGCGGGGTCCGCAACGTGCTGCACCATCTGGGGGTACTGCCGGCGACGCCGCCGCCGGAGCGCCGGCCGACGCGCCGCATGCGCATCCACGGGCCCGACAGCTATGTCTTCGCGCCGGCCGACGGCATCTTCGAGCCCTTCCACCCGCTGGGCGCCGAGGTCGAGAAGGGCCAGCCGGCGGGACAGGTCAACTTCCTCGACGATCCCGGGCGGCCACCGCTGGTCGCCCATTTCCGGCGCTCCGGCTATCTCTTCTGCCGCCGTGCGCCGGGGCGGGTGGAGCGGGGCAACGGCGTCTGCGTCCTGCTCGACCCCTACGCCGGGGACTGACCGCCAGGGCGTCCTATCCCCGGCACCCGGCGCGGGCGATCATCCGGGCATTCATGGCCCAGGCGCCGAAGGTGGCCGCCCGCCCCGGCTCCAGCCGCACGTCCAGCGGCGGCACCCGGCCGGGCCGGTCGGCGGGGGAAAGGCGCGCCACCGCGTCGGCCAGGCTCTCGGGCGATGCGGCATAGAAGCGGCCACGCCGCGGCGTGGCCGCCACCGCGACGCCGATGATGCGGCCGTCGGCGTCCAGCAGCGGCCCGCCGCTGATGCCGCTGAGCGGCCCCGTCCCCTCCGGCGTGCGTGCGCGCTCGTTCCAGACGGTGACCGCAGCTTCGCCCCGCATACGGCCGCTGAAGCCGAGGCGCCCACGGCCGAGCAGCTGGCCTTCCACCACCGACGGCACGCTCTTGGGATAGCCGACCGCCCATCCGACCTGACCGAGGCGCAAGCCCCCCGGGGCCAGCGGGAAGGCGGGTGGCGCCCCGCGGGTGGTGAGGATCGCCAGGTCGGTCTGGGGATGGAGGAAGGCGACCCGGGTGCGGACCCAGCGGTCATAGCTTTCCACCAGCACCTCGCGGCACCCTTCCGCGACGTGGCGGGCGGTCAGCCAGACGCCCTTGGGATCGATCACGGCCGCGGTGCCCTGGGCGTCACCGGACCGCAGCGGCACCTCGATGATGCCGCGCGGGTCGGCGGCCGAAGGCGGCGGCAGGGGGCGCGAGGGGAAGGCATCGGGCATGGCGGGCCCGCGGAAGGTGTCGGGTATGCCGCGGCGCGGCTCGGCGAAGTCGGGCGCCTCTTCGCGCAGGAAGACGGCGTGGAAGATCGCCCCCAGGACCGCGAGGATGAGGATCAGCCGGCCGAGGCGGCCCATCGCCGTTCAGCCGCCGACGGCGGCCGCGATCACCAGCGCGACCGCGAGCTGCACGCTCGCCAGGACGCAGGCCGCCCCCGGCTCATCCTTGGCGATGGCATCCGGCAGACGCTTCAGCACGATTGCCACGATCGCGAACGCGGCCAGCTGCAGGACCAGGGCGGCCAGCCCCCAGACCACGATGTCCCACACCGACACCGATCGCGCCATGCAGGCGGCGAGCGGGATGGCGAGGCCGAGGATGGCGCTGCCCAGCGCTATTCCGGCCGCACTGTTGCCGGCGCGCACCAATTGCAACTCGCGATAGGGCGTGATCGCCTCATAGGCGAGAATCCCTGCTACCAGCATAGCCAAGGTTACGCCGACATGGGCCAGGAAGACCGGCAGGCTGGAGAGCATGTTCTCGATGAAGGGCATCATGGGGCGTGCCGTCGGGCTGCTGTGCGGCCGCCACCCTAGCAATCTTCCAAAGTCGCGCGAAGGCGTGAAACCTTTTGCCGGGAATGCCGTTGGTTGAGCGCGTCAACCCAGACGGGAACTGTGACCATGGCTACATTCGAACTGTCGAACAACGCGGATATCCAATTCGGTACCGGCGAGGCGGACGGCATTTTCGGCTTCGGTGGCGATGACCTGCTGGCCGGCGTCAACGGCAACGACACCATCGACGGGGGCGACGGCAACGACGCCCTGTTCGGTGGCGACGGCGACGACCATATCGAGGGCGGCAACGGCGACGACCTGGGTGCCGGCGGGCCGGGCAACGACACGCTGAGCGGCAGCGCCGGCAATGACGTGATGTTCGGCGAGAATGCCGACGACCGCGTCTTCGGCGGCGCCGGCGACGACGTGCTGTCGGGCAACCAGGGCGTCGACCTGATCGGCGGCGGGTCGGGCAATGATGGCGGCTTCGGTGGCCAGGGCAATGATTCCCTGTATGGCGAGGATGGCGCGGACACGCTGACCGGCGACCTCGACCACGACACGGTCGATGGCGGCAATGGCAGCGACATGCTGTTCGGCGGCCAGGGCAACGACCTGCTGGCCGGTGGCAACGACGCCGACACGCTGTATGCCGGGCAGGGTGCCGACACGGTCGATGGCGGCGCCGGCAACGACGTGCTCTTCGGCAATCGCGGCGACGACGTGCTGAATGGTGGCGCCGGCGACGATACCTTCATGTTCCGGGCCGGGGACGGCAGCGACGTCATCCGCGACATCGGCGGCGCGGATCGGATCGACATCCAGTCGTTCGAATTTGCCGACTACAACGCGTTCATCGCCGCGGTCGACGTCTCCTTCACGGCTGCCGGCGCGGAGATCGATTTCGGCGCCGACGGCCGCCTCACCATCGGCGGGGTGGGATCGCTCGATGCCGACTGGTTCCTGCTCTAGAAATTTTCCGGCACGGCCAGCCGTTGTCGACGTTGATAGACGTTTCCCGACAACGGCTGGAGTGCGGCCATGGCGACCTTCATCCTTTCCGACGACGATGACTTCCGCTTCGGCACCAACGATGCCGACAGCATGCTGGGCCTGTCCGGCGACGATACCCTGATCGCGCTCGCCGGCGACGATACGGTCGATGGCGGCAGCGGCGACGACCTGATCTTCGGCGGGCCCGGTGCCGACACCATCGACGGCGGTCCGGGCAACGACGTCGCCTATGCCGGCCAGCAGGAAGACCTGGTGTTCGGCCGCGAGGGCAACGACGTGCTGTTCGGCGAGAACGCCGCGGACGAGCTCCGTGGCGACGCCGGCAACGACTATCTGAGCGGCAACCAGGGCACCGACCTGGTCGCCGGCGGCGACGGCAACGACATCGGGTTCGGCGGCCAGGGTGTCGACACCCTGTTCGGCGAGGACGGCAACGACCTGCTGTCGGGCGATGTCGGCAATGACATCGTCGATGGCGGCGAGGGCAACGACACGCTGCTGGGCGGCCATGGCAACGACCTCGTCCTCGGCGGCGCCGACAATGACGCGCTCTTCGGCGGCCAGAGCAACGACACGCTCGAAGGCGGCGGCGGTGACGACACCATCGCCGGCAACCGCCAGAACGATACGCTGACCGGCGGTGGCGGCGACGACAATTTCGTCTTCAATCCGGGTGATGGGCACGACCTCGTCACCGACTTCACGGCCGGGAACGACGCGATCGACCTGTCCTTCTGGGGCTTTGACGATTTCGGCGATTTCCAGGCTTCGGTGGCGACGGCGGCGGCCGATGGCGGGGTCGCCATCGACTTCGGGTCGGGCGACGTCCTGACCATCGTCGGCGGCGGCCCGGCCTTGGATGGCGGCTGGTTCATCTTCTAGCCTTGCGGAAGTTTCCGCCCGGGCTAGGTTTGGCGGCCTGATCCCGGGCGGAAGGACCGCATGACCTCGACCCTTACCTCTGGCCGTCCCACTTCGACCCGGCCCCCTTCGAGCAAGCCCCCTTCGAGCAAGCCGGTCGCGCTGCTGGATCTCGACGGCACGCTCACCGACTCCCGCCCCGGCATCATTGCCAGCTACCACGCGGCCCTGCGGTCGCTCGGCCATGAGCCCGACCCCGCGATCGACCTCACCTTCGTCATCGGCCCGCCGCCGGAGGTGATCATGGTGGGGGTGCTGGCCCACTATGGCGACGACCGCGTGATCGAGGCGGTGCGGCTCTATCGCGACCATTACGGGCGCGACCATCTGTTCGACAACTCCGTCTATGACGGCATCCCGGCGGCGCTCGACCTGCTCGCCGACGCCGGCTTCGCCCTCTATGTCGCGACCGCCAAGCGCACCGTCTTCGCGCGGCGCATCCTGGAGCGGTTCGAGCTCGCCCGGCGATTCGTCGGCATCTACGGCTCGGAGCCGGGCGGCGCGCTGGACCGCAAGGCCGACCTCATCGGCCATGTGCTGGCAACGGAAGCGATCCCGCCCGCCGCCGCCGTCATGGTCGGCGACCGCAGCCACGACATCGAGGGCGCGCATGCCAACGGCCTGCCCGCGATCGGCGTCGCCTGGGGCTATGGTGGCGTGGCGGAACTGCGCGAATGTGGCGCCGACCGCATCATCGACCGGCCCGACCAGCTGGCTGCGGCCGTGGCGGACCTGGTGGCCGTGCGGGCGTAGCTGGCCCTATATCTCGCACCAGCGTCGCCACATGGTCCGCAGCGCCGCCTCGAACGCGGGCGTGAAGCGGCTGCCGTCGACCAGGGGGCTCGCCGCCATGCGGGCACGCTGGCCTTGGCGCATGGTGGCGAGACGGGTCCGGTCGTCGAGCAGCCCGGCTGCGATCCCGAGGTAGGCATCCCGGTCGCCGGCGATCCATTCGCCGCGGCCGATGGTGGCAAGGAAGCCGGCGCTCTGGCGTGCCACCATGCGATCGCCCGACATGGTGACCACCGGCAGGCCCATCCACAGGGCCTCCACCGTGGTCAGGCCGCCGCTGTAGGGGAAGGGGTCGAGGGCGATGTCGACATCGCCATAGCGCGCCAGCATTGCCGGGTGGGGCGAGCGGCCCTCGAGGACCAGACGCTCGCGGGCGATGCCGTGGCCGGTGAAGCGCGCGGCATAGGCGTCCGCCACGCCGGCATCGCCCAGCGCCTTGCTCTTCAGCAGCAGGCGCGCGTCCGGCACCCGCGACAGCAGGCGCGCCCACAGCGCCACCACCTCGTCATTCACCTTCGAGAGGTTGTTGAAGCAGCCGAACGTCGGCGCCGCCCCCAGGGTCACCGGCGGCGGCACCACGGCGGCGGCGTCGGCCGGCGGCGCGTAGCACATGGCGCCGGTGGGCAGGCGCACCAGGCGCTCGGTGAAATACGGCTCCGAGCCCGCCGGCGCCTCGACGTCGTCGCTGATCAGATGATCGATGGCCGCCAGCCCGGTCGTGTCGATCCAGCCGATCCAGCTCGCCTGCACCGGCGCCGGGCGGTGGGCGAAGACACCCAGGCGATGACCCATGGTGTGGCCGGCGAGGTCGACCAGTATGTCGATGCCGTCCGCCCGGACCTGGGCCGCCAGCGCCGCGTCCGACATCGCGGCCACCGGCCGCCAGCGATCGACCAGGCCGCGGATGGCCGCCGTCATGTCGTCCTCGGCGCGGCGGCTGGAATAGGCGGTGACGTGGAATGCCGCCCGGTCGCGATGGGCGAGCGGGCCCGTGAGGAACCATCCGACGGGGTGGCGGCAGAAATCGGGGGAAACATAGCCCAGGCGCAGCGGCCGGTCGGGATCGCGCGGATTGGCGAACGCCCCCGGCGCTGGCGCGCCGCCATGGCGGCGACCCCACTCACGATGGGCGGCGGCCAGGGCCGCCGGCGTGGTGGCGGGATCGTAGTGCAGGGCCAGGAGGCGGTTGCTGGCGAGTGCGGCATCATCCGGCGCCAGGCGTTCGGCCGCCGCGAAGGCGGCCAGCCCGGCATCGACCTCGCCCGCCGCCAGCAGGGCCTGGGCCAGGTTGTTCTGCGCGTCGACATGGGCCGGCGCCAGCTCCGTCGCCTGCCGGTAGTGGCGGATGGCCTCGGTCAGGCGCTGGTCGGCGTGCAGGTCGCAGGCCAGGTTGTAGTGTGCCTGGGCGTGGCGCGGATCGAGCGCGATCGCCTGGCGTTCCGCCGCCACCGCGCCGGCCCGGTCGCCGGCCAGCCCCAGCGCCCAGCCGAGATCGACCAGCAGGTCGGCGGTCGGGCCCGCGGCGAGTGCCTGTCGCAGCAGGGCCGCCGCCGGGGCCGGGTGGCCGGCCTGGATCGCCACCAGGGCCAGGCCATGCAGGGCGGCCCGGTCGTCGGGGCGGCGGGCGAGGCGGGCGCGATAGATCGCCTCCGCGTCCGCCAGGCGCCCGGCCAGCCGGGCGGCGTCCGCCGCTCTGGTATCGTCCGGTACCCCCTGTCGCCGCCGCTCCTGCCGGTTCATGGGGTGCGCTCGCGGATCCGTCAGGGGATGAGCGGCGCCAGGAACTGGCGCAGCGGGTCCTGCCATTTCGGCCAGTCGGCGCCGCTGGCGGTGTGGCCGTACTCGGTGTCGATCTCGAAATAGCGGGCATCGATGCCGGCCGCCTCCAGCCTGGCCATCACGGCCGGCGCCAGGTCCGGCGGGAACAGGACATCGGTGCGGGCGATGACGTAGAGCACCTTGGCGCGGATCCGGGCGAAGTCGCCGGTGGTGTCGAAGCGGTCGGCGGCCTTGCGCAGGATCAGCAGCGAGTGGGCGTCGAACCTGGCCGCCCAGGCGTCGGCCTGGGCCCGCATGCGCTGGTCGCGTGCCACCGGGTCGAGGCCCTCGTCGGCCAGCACCTCGTCGGCGCCGTAGCGCTTCAGCGTCTCGTAGCGGATGGCGCGCATGGTCTGGCCCACCCCGCCCCCGTCCCCTTCTCCGTCATAATACCAGCCGCCGTTCCAGTTGGGGTCGGCCGAGATGCGGGCGAGCAGCTCCGCATAGCCCCGGCGCGGGCTGGAAGGTGCGGTGACCGCGGCCACGATCGCATCCATGAAGTCGGGATGGTCGACCGCCCACTGGAAGGCCTGGAAGCCGCCATAGGAGTTGCCGGCCACTGCGACCAGGTGCTTCACGCCGAGCCGGTCCAGCAGCAGGCGCTGCAGGCCGATGATGTCCGAGACCGTGATGTCGGGAAAGGTCGGCCCGTAGGGCTTGCCGGTCGCAGGGTCGATGTCCCGGGCATTGGTCGAGCCGTAGGACGACCCCAGCATGTTGCTGGCGACCACGAACAGGCGGTCGGTGTCGATCGCCTTGCCGGGGCCGACCAGGCCGTTCCACCAGCCGGGCGCGTTGCCGTTCTCTGGGTTGCGGCCGGCCGCGTGGTGGCTGGAGGTGAAGCCATGGGTCAGCAGCACGGCATTGCGCCCATCCGGTGCCAGTTTCCCATAGGCCTCATAGGCCAGCCGCGCCCGCGGCAGGACACCGCCGAGCGTCAGCGGATAATCCGTGGTCTCGAAATATTGCGTGCGCGTGGCGCCCAGGTCGGCGGACGCAAGGTCGGCTGGCATCGGAACTCCTATGGATGGGGCCGTGCGGTCGGGACGGCGAGTATAGCCATGCGCGACCGGACGGAAACCGCCATGGGCCGGCGGAAAGATTTCCCGGTCGTCCGGGCCCTCCCTCCCGTGTGCGGCAATCTTCGGCGGTGAACCGCCGGCGGCTCCGGCGTATCCTCGGCCGATGGTTCCGACCTCGTCCGAGGCGGCGCGGTTTCCGGCCTATTCCTGGGCGGAGCGGCGCGCCGATGCGATCATCCATGGGCTCGGCGTCGCCTTCGCGCTGGTCGGCGGCGGCGTGCTGCTGGCCGCGGTGGCGCGGCGCGCGGACGGTGTGGCGACGGCCAGCGTCGCCGTCTACTGCGTCGGCCTCGCCCTCATGCTGGGGGCGTCGGCCGCCTACAACCTGGCGCCGCCGGGGCAGGGCAAGGAGATGCTGCGGCGGGCCGATCATGCGGCGATCTTCGCCATGATCGCCGGCAGCTACACGCCCTTCGCCGTGAACCTGATGAAATGGCCCTGGGGCCTGGCACTGTGCGTTGCCGTGTGGGCCACGGCCGCGCTCGGCATCGCGATCAAGCTCGTCTTCCCGCGCCGCTTCGAGCGCCTGGGGCTGGCGCTCTATCTCGGCACGGGATGGATGCTGCTGCCGGTGATCGGGCCGATGGTGGAGGCGCTACCGGGCGTCGTGCTGGGCCTGCTGATCGCGGGGGGCGTGGTCTATTCGCTGGGCACCCTCGTCCACCTGGCGCGCCGGCTGCCCTTCCACAACGCGCTGTGGCACGCGATGGTGCTGGCGGCGGCGGCGCTGCATTACGCCGCGGTCGCCGTCGCCTTCACCTGATTGCGGGTCAGCTCAGGAGCTGGCCGCCATCGACGCAGATGGTCTGGCCGGTGACCCATTGGGACAAGGGCGAGGCCAGGAACATGACCACGTTGGCCACCTCTTCCGGCCGCCCCAGGCGCCCGAAGGGGATCTTGTTCAGCACATTGGAATAGAGTGCCTCGCCGGCCAGGCGACGGCGTTCCCACGAGCCGCCCGGGAACTCGATCGACCCCGGTGCGACGCAGTTCACCCGGATGCCCTTGGCGGCCAGGGTCAGGGCCTGGCTGGTGGTGTACTGGATGACCGCCGCCTTCACCGCGGCATAGGGCGCCGAGCGGGTCGAGGCGTGGAAGCCGGAGATCGACGAGATGTTGACGATCGCCCCGCCGCCCGCCTGGGCGATCACCGGGATGGCGGCGTGCGAGGCGCGCACGGTCGCCATGATGTCGACCGACAGGCCCTTGGCCCAGCCATCCTCGTCGTCGGTCGAGCCGAAGCCGGATGCGTTGTTGACCAGGATGTCGATGCCGCCCAGCGCGCCGCCCGCGGCGGCGACCCAACGGCCGACCGCCGGCCCGTCGGCCAGGTCGCACGAGGCGGCGTGCGCCTTGTGGCCGTGGCCCGCGATCTCCTGCCGCGTCGCCTCCAGCGCTTCCGCGCCGCGCGCGCAGATCGCGACGTCGGCGCCGGCCGCGGCGAATCCGAGCGCGATCGACCGGCCGATGCCGCGGCTGCCGCCGGCGACCAGCACCCGCTTGCCCTTGAAGTCCAACTGCATGATCTCTGCCTACTCCTTGCTGACGAATCCCCGTCTCTTACCGACGAATCCGGGGGTGGCCTTCACTCGGCCTTGATTCCCTTTTCCCGGATCAGGGTGCTCCAGGTCTTCTCCTCGCGCTCGAAGAGCTGCTTCAGCTCCTCCGGCGTGGAGCCGCGCAGCTCGACGCCCTGCCGGCCGAAGTTCTTCTGCAATTCGGGATCGTCGACGGCCTTGCGGGTCGCCTCGTAGATGCGGTCGACGATCGGCTGCGGCGTCGCCGCGGGCACGACCATCGCCTGCCAGAACACGACGTTGAAGCCCTTGGGCCCGCCGGCCTCCTCGATCGTCGGCAGGTCGGGGAAGGCGGGGGAGCGCTTGTTGCTGGAGATGGCGATGGCCCGCGTCAGCTTGCCCTCGAGCAGCGGCATCGCCTCGATCACGGCCGAGAACATCATCTGGGCGTTGCCGGCGGCGACGTCCTGGCCGGCCTGGGCGCCGCCCTTGTAGGGCACATGGACGATGCGGATGTGGGCCGCCTCCTTCAGGAGTTCGGCCGCCATGTGGTTGGTGGCGCCGATGCCGGAGCTGGCGATGTTGAGCTTGTCGGGGTTGGCCTTCGCATAGGCGATCAGGCTGGACAGGTCGGTCACCGGCAGCGACGGGTGGACGTGCAGGATGAAGGGGGTGACCGACATCAGCGAGACCGGGCGGAAATCCCGCCTGGTGTCGTACTGGACGTTGCCTTGCAATGTCGGGTTGATCACCAGCGAGGTGCCGCCAGCATAGATGGTGTAGCCGTCCGGTGCGGCCTTGGCGACGAAGTTGGAGGCGACGGTGGTGGCGGCACCGGCCCGGTTGGAGATGATGACCGGCTTGCCCAGCGTCTGCGACATGCGGTCGGCGACTGCGCGCGCGACCAGGTCGTTCACGCCCCCCGGCGGGTAGGGCACGACCATGGTGATCGGCTTCGCCGGCCAGTCGGACGGGGCGGTGGTCGTTTGTGCGACGGCCGCAAGCGGCAAGGCCAGGGCGAGGGCGCCCGAGAGGGCGAGCGCGATGCGGCAGGCGCGATGCATGGGAATCCTCCGGGTTGCCCGCGCCACGGAACCGGGCGCTTCGACGGTGCCCACTTTACACAGGGTCAGGGCCGGGTCACGGGGGTTCACGCCGGTTTGCGCAACAGGATCTCCACCGGCAGGACACGTCCTTCCTCCAGGCTGCGGACCGAGTTGATCTGCAATTCGCGCATGCGCTCGCCCATCAGGACATGCATGCCGAGCGGCGGCAGCCCGTCGGTCTCCAGGCGCCGGCGCTGGGCCGCCTGCTTGGGCACCGTCTCGGCCGCGGTGTCGCGGAAGGACAGGACCTCGAACCCGGCCGCCCGGATGTCGGCGCGGGTCTCGGCCTCGGTCGAAAGGAAGCTGGTGGCGGGACCCTGGGCCCAGGGCACGGGGAAGTGCGGGGCGCCGCCCGGCCCCGCCACCAGGTTGGACAAGGCCAGTACTGCCCCCGGCTTCAGGACGCGCAGCGCCTCGGCATAGAAGCCGCGCTTGTCGGCGATGTTCATGACGACGTTCTGGGAATAGGCGCGATCGAAGGCGGCGTCGGGCAGCGGCAGGGCCAGCGCGTTGCCTTGCAGGATACGCACCCGCCCCTCCATCCCGGTCGCCCGGTTGAGGGCCTCGGCCGCCGCGCAGAAGGCCGGCGTCAGGTCCACCCCGGTCACCCGGCAGCCGAATTTCCAGGCGATCCAGCGCGCCGGCCCGCCGATGCCGCTGCCGATGTCGAGGATCTCCTCGCCGGCCTGGGGGGCCAGGAACTCCACCAGCTCGCGGGTCGCCTGGATACCGCGGCCGTGGAAATGGTCGAGCGGCGCCAGCGTATCCGGGGTCACCGCCGCGTCGGCGTCGCTCGCGCGCAACGCAGCCAGGATGCGCTGGGCGATGCCGTCGCTCGAATAATGGTCCTCGACCCGCTCGCCCGCTGCCATGATCTCGCCTCCCGATGCTGAAATTTTGGGCTGAAGCTCTGGGCTGAAGTTCCGGGGGTGTTGGCGCCGCTAGGGCCGGTCGCGCCGCGGTCGTCCGGACCTGGCGTCCGGGCGGGCGCGGGTTTCGGCGTGCGGCCGGGGGGTGCCGCGCGGACGGTCATCCGCACCGGCGCGCGGGCGCGCATCCGGATTGCCGCGCGGGCGACCTTCGGCGGCAGGCCCGGCCTTCGCCGGGGCTCGCGCGCGCCCTGCCGGCCTCGCCGCGTCGGCCGCCCGCTTCTCCTCGGGCCGCCGTTCCTCCCTGGCCCGCCGCACTTCCTTGGGCGGCCTCCCTTCCTTGACCGGCTTCCCGTCCTTGCGGAGCCTGCCCTTTCCCGTCGGGGCGGCATCGGCGGTCTTCCCGCGGGCGCGGTCGCCGTCCCGTGCGCGCACGGTTGCGGCATGGACCTGCCACGGCGCCGCGTGCGCGGCGGCGCATCCCTGCTCCCAGATCTCCGCCAGCTGGGCCGGCTGCCAATGCGCGCGCGCGGCCATGCCGGGCGCCAGCGGCTCCGCCAGGGCGGCATAGACATGGGCCCGGCAATGGGTGCGCCACGCCGTCTCGTAGGCCTCCTCCGGCGCCGACGACCCGGTCCGCGCCGACCGCGACAGGGCGTCGGCATGGGTCTTCTCGATGTCGCGCTGGTGGGCGGCGACCGCCAGCAGTTCCTCGCGGTTGCAATCGCCGACCATCCGCTTCAGGTCGGGTACGAGCGTGTCGAGGCCGATCCTGCGCATTGTCCTAAAATCTCCGAGGGGGTGCGATTTGGTGTCTCTTCAGCGCAGCCAGGCGGCTACGGCCTCGAACTGCGCCTTGCGCGTGCCCTTGAGGTGCAGGACGAAGCGATCGTCCAGCATATCACGAGTGAAGCGCCCGCCCGCGGGCGAGTAGTTCCACTGCTCCGCCGGCAGCAGGCGTATCGCCGCACCGGCGGCCTGGCAATCCGGTCGGAAGTCCCCGAACAGGTGCTCCGACAGGAGCGAGGTGAGGGCGAATTGCCCGCCGCCCCAGGTGCGCACGTCGTCGATCCGGTAGTAGGTCTCGGTCGTTCGGTCCGCGGTGCGGAACCTGTTGCGGCCATCCTTCACGAAGCCCGCCCCCTCGGCCGCCAGCACGCCATAGCGTTCCAGCGCGGCATCGAAGAAGCCGACGGCGGCCGTGGTGAAGCGCGCGGCCATGACGCCGAAATTGATCGCGCTCAGCCGACCGTCGGTCGGCAGGCCCCAATGGTCGAGCGGCACCGGCCGATGCAGCGAGCTTTCGAGATAGGTGACGGCGACGTCGAAATCATGGGCGAACACCGGCGCCAGTTCGCGGAGCACCAGTGCATCGGTGTCGAGGAAGATGGCGCCAACCCGGTCGTCGTGCCCGGCCCGCGCGGCCAGGTAGTCGCGATAGCAGCGCGTGCGGTCGAGCTGCAGCGTCGCGGGATCGTCCAGATGCCGCCGCTCGAGCGTCAGGCCCTCCAGTCCGGCGAAGCCCCCGACCTCGTTGGTGATCAGCACCGGCCGGCCGAGCGGTGCGGCGCGATGGACGGCCGCGATGGCAAGGCGGACCATGCGGCGCGGATCGAGCTCGGATTCGGCCCTGGTCTGCGACGGCCACATCGGGTGGGCGTCCAGGAACTGGTGATAGAAGACGACATCGTAGGGCTGGGTCATGGTGCTGCCTCGGCGGTGCCGGCATCCGTTCCGGGGTTGGACAGCTCGAATTTCTTGCCGCCCGGGTTGGTCACCACGACCGCCAGCGGGTTGGGTTCAGTGAAACCCTCCAGCAGCGCCGCCGCGCGGCCGAACAGGTGGCGCTCGGCATGGGCATAGAGCGCCTGATCGTAGACGTTGCGCGCCGCGACGGCGTCGCGGAAGGTGGCCACCAGCTCGGCCTTCAGGGGGCTGCGCTCCTCCTTGGCCCGCCCGGTCATCACCGTCGGGCCGCCATAGAGGGTCAGGATCGCGCTGACGAAGCTCGCCAGTCGCTCGGTCGTCCCGACCAGGAAGAAGGATTCGAGGTGGCCGATGGCCCGCGCCGCGGAATCCCAGTCGATCTCGCTCTCCCCGGTCAGGAGCCGCGTCATCATGTTGCTGAGCGCCAGATTGTCGAGATAGTGCTGGAAGTCCGCCGCGGACGGCGGCCGGTCGCGATAGCGGCACCGCCATAGATACTCTGAGACCACCCGGCCGACCGGCTCGCGCAGCACGGTGCAGAGCTGCACCGGACGCTTCAGGACGTGGTGGAACCCGAACCAGCAATGGCCGGCATAGGCAAGCGCGCCCGGACCGCTGCCGAGGCGTGCCGGGGTCGGCCGCTCGCGCATCCCGATGGCGCGCGGAATGACCAGGAACGGCTGCCGCCGCACCGCCGCCAGCGCGAACAACGCCGCCTCCACCGTCGTCCCGCCGGTCTTCGGCAGGTGATAGAAGAACAGCGGCAACTGCGCCGGCGCCGCGCAGCGGAAGGCGGGAAAGACGTCCAGATCAGATATCGCCATGCCGCGCCGCTGGCCTCCCTCGCGCCCGGTCTCGACCATTGCCTGGGCAGATGGCCCGCCTTGATCGGACAGGACATACCTCGGGCTGGCGTCAACGCCAAACGGCAGGTCGGTGCGAAGGGCGCATCTCTGGCGCGCACGCCGGCCTTGCGCCATTCTCGGGACGGCAGCCCGCCCGGCGTTTGCGACGAAGGGCCGAATGAGCGACACGACAACCGAAAACGACCAGGGGGCAATGTTCGATCCCGACGGTGCCGCGCCGCTGGAGCGCGGCCAGGCTTCGCTGTTCGACGAAAGCTACGACCAGTCACCGGTCACGGGTGCGATCCGGCCATATGTAATCTGCACCACCCAGCGGTCCGGCAGTACGGTCCTTTGCCATCTCCTGGCCGCGACCGGCGCCATGGGCGTGCCGACGGAGTATTTCGGCGCCGGTGCCGACATGATGGCGTTCGCCCGCCGGCTCGATGCGATCGGCCCCGACGGCGGCCTCCGCGTCGGGCGCTACCTGGCCGCGCTGCTGCGTCTACGCAGCACGCCGAACGGCGTGTTCGGCGTGAAGATGCATTTCCACCAGCTCGAAGGCCGCTCGCGTCGGCGACCGCTGGAGAACCTCCTGGGGGAGGCCCGCTATATCTGGCTGCGCCGCCGCGACCCGAACGCCCAGGCGATCTCCTTCGCCCTGGCCCGGCAGACCGGCCGGTTCCACGAGGTCCAGGGCAGCGCGCGACCGACCGACGATCCGCCCTTCCAGCTGCGCCAGATCATCGACGCGCTGCGCGGGATTCTTCTCCAGGATGCCGGTTGGCAGGCCTTTTTCCAGGCGAACGGAATCGTGCCGCTCGAACTCTGGTACGAGGATCTGCTCGCCGACCCCGACTGGACCTGCCGCCGGATCGGCGCATTCCTCGGCGTCGCGATGGACCAGCCGGTTTCGCTGGACGCGGTCCCGATCCGCCGCCAGCGCTCGGCCACCTATGATGCCTGGCGGGCCGGGCTGATGAACCACATGCGGATCGCCAGCCCGGAATGACCGGGCTGGACCCTGACGGGCCGCCGCTGGCCGATAAGTGATGGTGCCGACGCGCGGATTTGAACCGCGGACCTACTGATTACGAATCAGTTGCTCTACCCCTGAGCTACGTCGGCACGGGGTCTGGACAAGCGGGGCGGGACCATAACCGCAAGAGGTGGGGGCCGCAAGTGCGGTGCGGCATCACGCAAAACGCACCATTGCGACGGATCGGTGAGGGCCCGGCGCGCTGGCGGTCGGCCGCCAGCGCGCCGGCAGTTCCTACCCCGCCACCAGCGGCGGCAGGCGGGTGTGCCAGCTCGTCTCGCGCTGATAGGCGTGGCCCATGCGGAAGAGGGTGGCCTCGTCGAAGGCCCGGCCGACGAGCTGCAGGCCGATCGGCAGGCCGTTGGACGAGAAGCCGCCCGGGAAGGCCAGGGACGGCAGGCCCAGATAGTTGATCGGCCGGGTGTTGCGGGCAACCGCCGCCGAGGCGCGCGACCCGTCGGGGTTGGCGTGGGCGTCGGTCTGGGCCAGGGTCGGCACCGGCGTCGCCAGCACCGGCGTCAGCATCGCGTCGGCCCTGGTGAAGACGGCGGCATTGAAGGCTGCCAGCATCGGCGCCCGCAGGTTCAGGGCCTCCAGGTACCTGGTCGCGGGATAATAGAGGCCGGGCTCGATGCGGCTGCGCACGGCGACGCTGTATTCCGCGGGCCGCTTGCGCAGCCATGGCCCGTGGTAGCTGGCCGCCTCGACCGCGATCACGGCATGGATCGCCGCCAGCATCTGGTCGTGGTCGGGAACCTCGACCTCCACCGTCTCCGCCCCGCCGCGACGGAAGAGCTCGACCGCCGCCTCATAGGCCGCCAGCACGTCGGCGTGCAGGTTGTCGAGATAGTGGTTGGTCGGGATGGCGATGGTCAGGCCCTTCAGGCCGCCATCGATGCCGGCCTCGTAGTCGGGCACCGGCCGGGTGCTCGCTGTCGGGTCCAGGGGATCGGCGCCGGCGATGATGCCGAGCAGGCGCGCGCAGTCCCGGGCGCTGCGGGCGAGCGGCCCGACATTGTCCATCGAGAAGCTGAGCGGCATGGCGCCGAAGCGGCTGACCCGGGTCTGCGTCGGCTTGATGCCGGTGACGCCGCAGAAGGCGGCCGGCAGGCGGATCGACCCGCCGGTGTCGGAGCCGAGCGCGCCGTAGAAGGTGCGCGCCGCCAGCCCCGCGCCCGATCCGGACGACGAGCCGCCGGTCACATGCTCGACGTTCCACGGGTTGCGGCAATGGCCGAAATGATAATTGTGCCCGGTCCCGCCCATGGCGAACTCGGCCATGTTGAGGGTGCCGAGGTTCACCGCACCCGCCGCATCCAGCCGCTCCAGCGCCGTCGACGTCGTCTCCGCCACCCAGTCACGGCGGATCCGCGACCCGCAGGTCACCACCTTGCCGCGGCGGTAATACATGTCCTTGTGGGCCAGCGGCACGCCGTGCAGCGGGCCCACGGGTGCGCCCTTGGCCAAGGCGGCATCGGCTGCGGCGGCGGCGGCCAGGGCCTCGTCCTCGTCGATGCGGATATAGTGGTTGAGTGTCGGCTGCAGCTTGCGTCCGGCCTCCAGGCAGGCCCGGGTGATCTCGACCGACGAGACCTTGCGGGCCGCCAGGGCGTCGGCGACGGCGACCATGTCCAGGTGCAGCGGGTTGGTCTCGCTCATGGCCGGCCTCCGGTCTTCGCCGGGACGGCGCCCAGCGCCAGCAGGAAGCCGGACGGCTCGGCCTCGAACGGCAGCTGGAGGGCCGCCTCGCGGATGACGCGGTTGAAGGGGGCGATGGTCATGGCGATCATCGCGGCGTCGCCTTCGCCCAATTTGACGGCCTGGGCGCTGCGCGCGACATCGCGCACATAGTCCTCCGTCAGCGGATCCTTGCTCATCCCCTGTTCCCCCGAATGCGATTTCCTCGAAGCCGTGTTCGATAGCACGCGCGGGCCCGGCCGGACCAGTACCTGGCAGCGAAGGGCACCTGCCTCAGGAACGCGGCAGCGCGCAGATGGCATCCCAGGCATCGTTCACCGCCTCGCCGATGCGCCCGCCGCGTTTGGCGTCGCCCACCACCGCATGGGCGATGCCGGCGGCCGCCAGCTCCGCCGCCAGCCCATCCGCCGGCCGTCGCCCCTGCGCCAGCAGCACCTGGCCCACGGTCGCCACCCGCCGGCTGCCGTCCACGGCCTCCAGCGTCGCCCCGGTGCCGGCCACGGCAACCAGCCGCGTCTCCGCCAGGACGCAGATCCGCGGCTCGGACCGGATCCGCGCCAGCAGGGTCCGGCGATAGACGAACTCCGCGCTGCGGGCGAGCTGGCGGATGGGCGACCGGGTCACCAGCATTACCGTCCATCCTTCGCCGGCCGCCAGCTCGGCGGTCTCGCAGCCGGTCTCGCCGCCGCCATAGACCAGGATCGGCCCTGGCCCCAGCGGCGCCTTGCCCGCCAGCACGTCATGGGCCGATGCGACGACGCCGCCCGGCGCCACGTCGGTGTCGCGCTCCGTCGATCCGGTGGCGAGCAGCACGAAGTCCGGCCGTTCGGCCGCGATGGTGCAGGCGGTGGCCGTGACCCCGCAACGCACCTCGACCCCGGTTTCCGCCAGCCGGCCGATCAGGTGGTCGCGGTACCACAGGAGCTTGTCCTTGTGCGGCGGCCTGGCCGAGACGTCGAGGCCGCCGCCCAGCGCCGGGCCGGCCTCCAGCAGCACCACCCGCCAGCCGCTCTCGGCCAGCATCACCGCGCCCGCCATGCCGCCCGGCCCGCCGCCGACCACGACGGCCCTTGGGCGATCGGTCCGCCGGGCCGGCGCCGGCAGGTGGTCGCGACCGACCGAAGGGTTCTCGGCGCAGCCGATGCCGCCATGATGGGCCAGGCGCTGGATGCACCAGTTGCATGAGGTGCAGGGCCGGATGGTGCCCGTTCGCCGGCCTTGTGCCTTCAGCGGCCAGTCCGGGTCGGCCAGGAGGGCGCGGCCGAGCGCAATCAGGTCGGCGCTGCCCTCGGCGACGGCCGCCTCCGCCATCTCGGGTCGGCGGACGACGCCGACGCCGATCACCGGCGCGGCCCCGGCCAGCGCCCGGCGAATGCGCCGCGCATGGCCGAGCCGCCAGCCCTCGGGCGTGGCGATCGGGTCGACATTGGTGTCCAGCCGCTCGGCGACGCCGGTCGAGACATGGATGGCGTCGGCGCCGGCCGCGACCAGCGCACAGGCCGCCATGGCGGCCTCGTCCGGGTCGATGCCGCCCGGCACGAACTCCTCCGCCGACAGGCGATAGACGAGCGGACGGTCGCCGATCGCCGCCTTCACCCGGCGCACCACGGCAGCGGGGAAGGCGAGACGGCGGGCCGGGTCGCCGCCCCACTCGTCGTCCCGACGGTTGGTCCAGGGCGACAGGAACTGGCCCAGCAGGTAGCCATGGGCGCCGTGCAGCTCGATCGCGCCGTAGCCGGCGGCGACCGCGCGGGCGGCGGCGGCGGCAAAGCGCTCGATCACGGCCTCGACCTCGACGCCCGCCATTGCCCGCGGCGTCGTCCGGAACATGCGGCTTTCATGGGCCGAGGGTGCGACCGGCTGGCGCCCCGCGATGAAGCGCGGGCTGGTCTGGCGCCCGGCATGGTGCAGTTGCAGGCAGGGAACGGCACCAGCGCCGGCGATCGCAGCGACCAGCCTGGCATGCCCGGCGATCTGGCTATCATCGTCCAGGGCCAGCTGGATGGCGCTGCCCTTGCCATGGTCGCGGTCGACGCAGGTGTATTCGACGGTGACCATGCCGGCGCCGCCGGCTGCGCGGCGGTGGTAATGGGCCACCAGCGCGTCGGTCACCCCGCCGTCCGCGTCGGCCAGGTTGGTCTCCATCGCCGCCATGACGACGCGATTGGGCAAGGTCAGGCTGCCCAGCCGCACGGGCGAGAAGAGCAGGGGGAAGGGCGTCATTCGCATCCGGGCGGTATCTCGGCTACCCGGTAAGCCGGCGGCCGTCAGGCGTGCCCGGAGAGGTCGCGAATGGTCGGTTCGGTGCCGCACAGCGGGCAGTCGGGGTCACGCCTGGCGCGGATGCGCCGGACCGACGCGGACAAGGCGTCATAGAGCAGCAGCGACCCCGCCAAACTGTCGCCCAGCCCCAGCAGCTCCTTCAGCACCTCGGCCGCCTGCATTGTGCCGACCACGCCGGCGACGGCGCCGAAGATGCCGGCCTGCTCGCAGCGCGGCACCAGGTCGGGCGGCGGCGGCGCCCGGAAGAGGCAGCGATAGCAGGGCCGGTTCTCGCCGGGCTCGTGGGCCTTGTAGGTCGATATCTGCCCCTCGAAGCGCAGCAGTGCGGCCGAGATCAGCGGCACGCGCGCGAAATAGCAGGCATCGTTGAGGAGATAGCGGGCGGCGAAATTGTCGGTGCCGTCGACCACCAGGTCGTGGCCGCGGATCAGCCGGTCGGCATTGGCGCCGGTGATCTTCTCGGTCAGCGCCACCAGCCGCACATCCGGGTCGAGGCGCCCGATCGCCGTCCGGGCGCTCTCCACCTTCGTGTGGCCGATGGTTTCGGTCGAATGGATCACCTGGCGCTGCAGGTTGGACAGCTCGACCACGTCGGGGTCGGCGACGGTCAGGTGGCCGATGCCGGCCGCCGCCAGGTAGAGCAGCACGGGCGCGCCAAGGCCGCCCGCCCCCACCACCAGGACGCGGGCCCCCAGCAGGCGCGCCTGCCCCTCCTCGCCGACCTCGTCCAGGATGACGTGGCGGGCATAGCGCTCCAGTTGCGCGTCGGTCAGCTCGATGGTCATGGTCGCTTGAGCGTGGCACGGGGAGGGCTGCTCCGGCAACGGCCGGCCGCGAGGTCCTGCTATGCGCCCGCAGGGGGCCTGGGGCGTCGCAGTTCGGGCGTCGCCATCGCCACCACCAGCATCGCCAGCGTGAAGGCGACGGAGGCACCGGCCACCGCCAGCGCCAGCGTCCGCAGGTCGCCCGCCAGCCAATGGACGGCCGCCCAGCCGCCCGCCGCCAGGACCGCCAGGCGCAGCGTGCCGGCAAAGAACGGCGCCGTCGCCCGCCCCAGGCCGAGCAGCGAGAAGAAGAGGCCGAGGCCGATGCCGAGGATCGGATAGGACCAGCCGACCCGGCTGAGATAGGCGGCCCCGGCCGCGACCGCCCCCGGATCGTCGGAGAAGAGCGCCATCCAACCGACCGGCATCGCCAGCGCCACGGTGGCGAAGATGCCGCCGATCAGCACCGCCAGCCCGGCCCCGGTCCAGGCGATCGTCCGGGCCCGGTCCATGCGGCCCGCCCCGACGCTGGTCGCGACCATGGCGATCACCGCCGACCCCATGGCGAAGGTGAGGGGGATCTGCAGCAGGTCGAGGCGGGCGGCGGCGCCATAGCCGGCCAGCGCCACGGTGCCGAAGGCCGCCGCGAAGCCGGTCGCCACGATCATGATCGCCTGCGCCTGGACGACGTTGAGGGCGGCCGGCACGCCGACGCCCAGGATCGCGCGGAAGTGCCGTCCCTCGAGCCGGCAGGCGTGGAGGCGGATCTCGCCGCGGCCGGCCAGCAGGTGGTAGGCCAGGACAGCCGCCCCGGTGGCGTAGGATGCGACCACCGCGATGGCGGCCCCGGTCACGCCCAGCGACGGCACCGGCCCCACCCCCAGGATGAGGACGGGCGAGAGCGCCAGATGCACGGCCTCGCCGGCGATGATGGCGGCGGCCGGCACCATCATGTTGCCGGTGCCGCGGACGATGTTGGCCAGCAGGTTCATCACCCAGACGGTGGCGATGCCGCCGAAGACGATGGCGGAATAGGTCACGGCCGCATCGAGCCCGCCGCCGGTCGCCCCCATGGCGGCATAGATGGCCGGCCCCGCCGTCAGCATCAGCAGGGTGAAGAAGCCGCCGATCGCCAGTGCCAGCACCAGCGCATGGAAGGCGGCGGCCGTGGCATCGCCGTGTCGGCCCGCCCCCATGGCGCGTGCCACCGCCCCGTTGACGCCGGCGCCGAGGCCGCTGGCGGACGCCATCTGCATCAGCAGGAAGATCGGGAAGGCGAGCGACACCCCGGCCAGCGCGTCGGTGCCGATCCAGCCGACGAAGACCGCATCGAAGCTGATGAAGGCGATGCGCGCGGCGGCTTCGCCGAGGTTGGGCAGGGCCAGGCGGAGCAGGGTGGGGGCGACCGGGCCCTCCAGGATGCGCCTCGTCCGGGGCGACAGCTCGGGCAGGGGATGGGACGCGTCGTCGGCCATCGGTGTTCCTTCGGGCAGGATCCGCGGATCACAGTCCACGCTTCGCGGGGGGAGGACAATTACCCCGTGGGTAATGCCGAGCCGGTGGCCGCTTGACGAAGGCCGGGCCGGCCCGGTCTCCTGTCCCGCGAACCAGGAGGAGCGCCCGCCAAGTGAACCAGATCCCAGCCATGCTCGGCGCCCGCTACATCGCGGAGGCGGCCCGGGCCTGCGGCGTCAGCCATGTCTTCTTTGTCGACGCCGTCCTGCGCCGGGCGCTGGTGGAGATGGAGGAGGTCGGCATCCGCCGTGTGCTGGCGCGGTCCGAGAAGGCCGCGGCCTACATGGCGGACGGGTATTCGCGCGCCGCGCACCGGCCGGGCCTGTGCATGGCGCAGTCGGTCGGCGCCGCCAACCTGGCAGCCGGCCTCCAGGATGCCTGGCTCGGCCAGTCGAGCGTGGTGGCGCTGACCGGCCGCAAGCCGCCGATCGAGCAGTACCGCAACGCCTACCAGGAGATCCCGCACGAGCCGCTCTTCTCGGCCGTGACCAAGATGACGGCGCGGGTCGACCTTCCCGAGCAGTTGCCGCTGCTGCTGCGGCAGGCGTTCCGCGTCGCCACCACCGGCCGCCCCGGCCCGGCCCATCTCGACATCAACGGCATGACCGGCGACACCACGGCGATGGCGGAATGCGTGGGTGCCGCGATGCCGGAGCCGGGCTTCGCGCGGGTGCCGGCCTTCCGGCCGCTGCCCGACCCCGAGATGCTGGCCGCCGCCCTGGCCGCGATCGGCCGGGCCCGGCGCCCGGTGCTGGTGGCCGGCACCGGCGTCATGGTCTCGCAGGCCGAGGCCGCCGTCGTGCGCCTGGCCGAGCGCCTGTCGGCCCCGGTCGTCGCCACGCTGGACGCCAAGGCGGTGATGGTCGAGCAGCATCCCCTCAATGGCGGCATCGTCGGCACCTATTCGCGAAGCTGCGCCAACCGCATCGTGGCCGAGGCCGACCTGGTGCTGTTCGTCGGCTGCGACACCAGCGACCAGGCGACCAGCAACTGGACGGTGCCCCGGCCCGGCGTCCCGGTGGTGCAGATCGACCCCGACCCGGCCGAGCTCGGCCGGTCCTATCCCGGCACCATCGGCCTCCATGCCGACGTGCGTGCCGCCCTCGACCAGCTTGCGGACGCGGTGCCCGCCCGCGGCGACCGCGCCTGGGCCGGGCGCGCGCAGGCGCTGGTGGCGGAATGGCGGCAGGAGACGGCGCCGGCCCTGGCCGCGGCCTCGCTGCCGATCCGCCCGGAACGCCTCTGCGCGGAACTGTCGGCGGTGCTGCCCGAGGATGCGGTCCTGGTCGCCGATACCGGCTATTCCTCGCAATGGAGCGGCACCCTGGTGGAGCTGCGGTCGCCCAGGCAACGCTACCTGCGGGCCGCTGGCTCGCTCGGCTGGGGTTTTCCGGGCTCGCTCGGCGTCAAATGCGGCCTGCCGGACCGCCCGGTCGTCTGCTTCACCGGCGACGGCGGCTTCATGTACCACATGGCGGAGCTGGAGACGGCGCGCCGCTGCGGCATCCACACCGTCACCGTGGTCAACAACAATGGCTGCCTCGCCCAGGGCGCGCGCAGCATCGACGCCGCCTATGAGGGGCGCAACGGCAACAAGCACGAGATCTATGTCTTCCACCCGATGAACTTCGCCGCCGTGGCCCAGTCCATGGACTGCTTCGGCATCCGGGTGGAGAAGCCGGGCGACTTCGCCGCCGCCTTCGCCGAGGCGAGCCGCGCCGGCCGCCCCGCGGTGATCGACGTCGCGACCGACCCGGAGGCCCGCGCGCCCCTCGGCTGGACGCCGCAATAGGGGCCCGGGATATGAACCCATCCCCCATGCCGGTGGCCGTCATCGGTGCCGGCACCATGGGCCATGCCCTGGCGCTGGTCCATGCGCTGGGCGGCCATCCCGTCCGCCTCCATGACAACGATCCGGCCGCACTCGCGCGCGCCCCCGGCCTGATGCAGGCGGCGCTGGCGACGATCGCCGAGGCGGGCGAGGCGCCGCCCGGCTGGTCGGTCGAGCGCCTGTCCGATGCCGTTCGCATCGTCCCCGACCTGGCGGCGGCGGTGGCCGGCGCCGGCCTGGTCGTGGAGGCGGTGGCGGAGGATGTGGAGGTGAAGCGCCTGGTCTTCGCCGCCATCGACCGGGCGGCGCCGGAAGATGCCATCCTCGCCAGCAACACCTCGATGCTGGACATCTTCCCGCTGGTGCCGCCGCGGCGGGCCGGGCGCACGCTGATCGCGCACTGGTACACCCCGCCCTACCTGATCGACCTGGTGGACGTGGTGGCCGGGCCCGGCACCGAGCCGGCGGTGGTGGAGACGGTGCGCGCCCTCTATGCCGGCTTCGGCAAGCATCCGATCGTGCTGCGCCGGTTCGTGCCGGGCTTCATCGCCAACCGCATCCAGGGCGCCATCGCGCTGGAAGTGAATGCGCTGCTCGATGCCGGCGTGGCCAGTGCTGCCGACATCGACCAGTCGATCCGCCATGGGCTGGCCCTGCGCATGGCCCTGATGGGCCACCTGATGAAGGCGGACTTCACCGGCCTTGCCCTGTCGCGCAAGATCCTCGGCAACCGATCCTATTCGCCGCCCGAAGCGACCGGGCATTGCGCCACCCTGGAGCGGCTGGTGGATGCCGGGCGCACCGGGGTCGATGCCGGCGCCGGCTATTACGACTATGGCGGACGCAGTGCCGCCGACCTCTTCAAGGAACGCGACCGCAAGCTGTTCGCGCTGAAGCGCGCCTTCGGCTCGGTGCCGCCGCTGCCGGCGACGCCGATCGAGGACGGCTGACCCGCCATTACCCGGCAGGTAATCGCCCGCGCCGATATGGGGTGGCTAGGTTCGGCCCCAGCCACGGGAGAAAGTTGCCCATGACCTACCCAGCCCGCCCGGAACCCACGGTCGGCCCGCTGCTGGCGCAATGGCGCCGGCAGCGGCGGATGAGCCAGATGGACCTGTCCGGCGAGAGCGGCGTCTCGACCCGGCACCTCAGCTTCGTCGAAAGCGGCCGTGCCCGGCCCAGCCGGGAACTGGTCCTGCGCCTCTCGGCGGCCCTTGCGGTGCCGCGCCGCGATCGCAACGACCTGCTGCTGGCGGCGGGGTTCGCCCCGCTCTACCGCGAGACCGCGCTCGACGCGCCGGAGATGGGCGACGTGCTGGCGGCGATCACCATGATCCTCGACCGGCACGCGCCATTCCCGGCCGTGGCGCTCGATTCGCGCTGGGACGTGGTGATGGCCAACCCGGCCTATGCCGCCTCGGTCAATGCCTGCGGCGGCGACGCCATCGGTGGACCGCCGCTGCGGCCGCTGACCCTGCTGGCGCGCCCGCGCCCGAACCTGCTGCGCCTGCTCTGTCACCCCGACGGCTACCGCCATCACCTGGAGAACTGGCCGGAGGCGACGCTGGCCGTGCTCGGGCGGGTCCGCCGAGAGGTCGCGCGCGATGGCGACCGGGCGCGGCGGGCGTTGCTGGAGGCGGCGCTGGCCTTTCCCGGCGTGCCGGCGCTGCCCGAGCTCGATGCCGGCGGCGCGCCTGACCTCATCGTCCCGGCGGTCTTGCGCACCCCGGCAGGGCCGCTGCGCTTCCTCAGCACCATCGCCACCCTCGGCACCGCCCAGGACCTGACCTTGCAGGACCTGCGCATCGAAAGCCTCCACCCGGCCGACGCCGCAACCGACCGCGCGGTCCGGGCAATGGCGCCGCCGCCCTAGAAGAGCTCCCGCGGCAGCCACAGGGCGATGTCGGGAAAGAAGGTCAGGATGAGGACGCCGCCCAGCAGCAGCAGGACATAGGGAAAGGCGCCCCAGCTGACTTCGCTCAGGCTGGTCCCCGCCATTCCCTGGATCACGAAGAGATTGACCCCGACGGGGGGTGTGATCAGGCCGATTTCCAGAAGCAGCACCAGCACCACGCCGAACCAGATCGGGTCGAATCCGGCGGCCATCATCACCGGATGGACGACGGGCAGCGTAAGCAGCATGAGGGAGAGGGCGTCGACCAGGCAGCCGAGCACCAGGTACATCACCACGATCAGCGCGAATACGAGGTAGGGCGTAGCATCCAGTGCGTTGATGGCGCCCACGATGGCGCGTGGGATGCCTGCCGACACCAGGGCGAAGGACAGGATCTGCGCGCCGATGACGATGAAGAGGATCATGGCGTTCGTGCGCAGGGCGTCGAGCAGGCTGTTGCGCAGCATCGCGACCGACAGGCCGCCATAGATCGCGGCAACCGCCACCGCCCCGGCCGCGCCGACGCCGGCGGCCTCGGTCGGGGTCATGATCCCGGCATAGATGCCGCCGATGACCAGCAGGATGAGCAACAGGATCGGCGCAAGATCGAGCAACCCCATCACTCTTGCGCGCCAGGACGCACGCTCCGTGGAGGATGGCAGCTGATCGGGAATGAAGCGCGACTGGATGCCGAGGAACAGCATGAACGCCGCGGTCATCATGACCCCGGGGATGATCCCGGCGATGAACAGCTTGCCGACCGATTCGCCGACCGTCGAGCCATAGATGATGAAGGGGATGGAGGGCGGAATGAGGATCCCGAGCGTGCCGCCGGCCGCCAGCGTGCCGGTAATCGGCCGCAGGCCGTACCCACGTTCCTTCATCTCCGGGATGGCGATCGATCCGACCGCGGCCGCGGTCGCGACGCTTGATCCGCAGAGGGCGGCAAAGATGCTGCACGCCGCGATGTTCGCCTGGGCCAGGCCACCGGGCACGCCGGTCAGCCAAATGGTGAGGCTGCGATAGAAGCGGGCGCTGATCCCGCTGTGCAGGATCACGGCGCCCATGAAGAGAAACAGCGGGACGGCGGTCAGCACGAAACTGTCGACCGTGTTCCAGACGACGGACTCGAGGCCGCCGAGCAAGGCCGGCTTGACCAGCCAGATACCGAAAACCCCGGCCACGCCGAGGCTGATCGCGATCCAGACACCGCCGAACAGCAGGATCAGCATCACGCCGAAATAGATCGCCGCCAGTGCTTCCCAACTCACGACCGTCCCTCCCGCACGGCATCGATGGCCGTCAGCAATGTGGCAGCCATCTGCATCAGGAAGACGGTCAAGCCCAGCGGCACGAATATCTGTATCGGCCACAGGATCACGTTGGTGGCCGAGACGGAGAAGGAGCCGCTGACGTAGCTGTCGAAGGTCAGGACACTGGTGCGCCAGACCAGCAAGGCCAGGAATGGCAGGCTCACCAGACACCAGGCGATCCGCAGGAAGGCGCGCGTCCGATGGGACAGGCGATCGATCAGCAGGGTCACCTGGATATGGTCGTCGCGCTGGTGGGCGTAGCCGAGTGCCGAAAACGTGGTGATGACCAGCAGGTATCCCGACAGTTCGTCGGCCACCACCATGGGCGCGTCGAGGAACCGGCGGGACACGACCTGCGCGGTGATAAGCACGATCATCACCGCCAGGGCCAACCCGCCGACCGCGACCGACCAGCGACTGAGGCGGTCGACGGCGGCTTTGAGCCTCATCTCGCTACGGCAGCTTCAGTGCAGCCAGCGCCCGCTCCAGCGCGGCACTTCCCGACGGTCCGACCTTCTCTTTCACATAGCTGCGATAGATCGGGATCAGGTTCCGGCGGGTTTCGACATGGCTTTCGGGCGGGACCTGGACGAGGCTCTTGATCTGCCCCTTGTCCTGCATCCGCTTGATCGCCCCGTTGTCCGCCTCGTCCACCACCAGCTTCTGCCACCGCGCCGCCCACCAGTCGCCGACGGATTGCACCGTCTTCTGCAGTTCCGGGGTCAGCTTCTTCCAGGAATCCTGGTTCACCGTGATGTAGAAATGGGCGACCGGACCGTCGATCTTGAGGAAGTGGGGCGCCACTTCGTAGAGCTTGGAGGTCTCGATCGCCACGGCGGCGGTCAGGATGCCGTCCACGATGCCGCGCTGCGCTGCCGGATACACTTCGGCCCAGACGACGAACGAGGGTGACGCCCCCCACTGCTTCACGTACTCCGCCTCAAGCCCGCCGGCAGTCCGGATCTTCCTCCCCTTCAGATCCTCGATGCCCTTGATCGGGTCGCGAAGGACGATGTTGCGTGGTGGGTAGGCACCCCACGAAATCGGTTCGACACCCTGCTTGCGCAGCGCCGCGTAGATTTCCGGCCACATGATGTCGCGCAGGGTCTTTCGCTCCTCCTCGTTCAGCGCGAGGTAGGGCAGGTCACCCAGGAGCAGCGGCGGCGCATCGCCGAACCCCATGCTGCCCACCACCTCCGACATCTCCACCATGCCCTTGGCGGTGACGCGCAGATGTTCCGGCCCCTTGTAGGGAAGCTCGCCGGCAGCGTGGAACTTGACCTCGATCTGGCCTCCCGTCTGCTTGGTGATTTCGGCCGCGAGTTCCTTGAAACGGTCGATGAAGGAATCCTGCCCGGCCGGGATGATCGAGACGAATGTCCATTGATGCTTCTGCTGCGCCTCGGCCGTGCCCAGGGGCAGCATGCCGGCGAGCAACAGGGCCATGGCCGACGCAAGGCGAATGATGCGGATCATCGCGGTATCCCCTCCCCCGGGGGCCCGTAGAACCGGCTGGGCCCCAAATTCGGTTTTCGCCGTATCGGGTGCCACACGCGGTAGCGCCCGAAGCCGGATTCTCCGTCCGGTGATGTCGACGCTAGCATCGGCATGTCGGATGGTACAACTCGATTTTGTCTACAATTCTTCTAAGATGGTCCGGTCAGCGCCACAGCGACCGCAAGGAGACGGACATGGAACGCGACCTGATCGGTTATGGCGGCCAGCCGCCCCAAGCCGCCTGGCCGGATGGCGCCCGGGTCGCGATCAACTTTGTCCTCAACTATGAGGAGGGGTCGGAGTACTCCATCCTCGATGGGGACGGCCGGGTAGAGGTCGGTCTGGCGGAGGCGGCCGGCGGCCGGGTTCCGGCGGGAGACCGCGATCTCGCGTTCGAGACGATGTACGAGTTCGGCAGCCGTGTCGGCTTCTGGCGGGTGATGCGCCTGTTCCGGGATCGGCGCCTGCCGATGACGGTATTCGGCTGCGCGCTGGCACTGGAGCGTAACCCCCGCGCGGTCGAGGCCATCGCCGCGGCGGGGCACGACATCTGCAGCCACGGCTGGCGCTGGGTGGAGCATTTCCGCCTGTCCGAGGCAGAAGAGCGCGAGCATATCGCGCGAGCGGTCGAGAGCATCGCCCGGGTCTCGGGTGAGCGGCCGTCGGGCTGGTATTGCCGTTACGGCCCCAGCGTCAATACCCGCCGGCTACTCGTCGAGGAGGGCGGGTTTCTCTACGATTCCGATGCCTATAATGATGAGCTGCCCTACTGGGCGACGGTCTCGGGGCGGCCACATCTGGTGGTTCCCTACTCGATGGATACCAACGACGCCAAGTTCACGCTGCCCGCCGGATTCGCCACCGGCGACGATTTCTTCGCTTATCTGCGCGACGCCTTCGAGCAGCTCTACGATGAGGGTGCGGAGGTCCCGCGGATGATGTCCGTGGGGCTCCATTCCCGCATCGTCGGCCGGCCGGCGCGTGCGCGCGGACTGGCCCGGTTCCTCGATCATGTGATCGCGCGCGAGCGGGTGTGGGTCTGCCGGCGCGTCGATCTCGCCCGGCACTGGATCACGCATCATCCGGCGGTTCCCGCGTGAGCGAGGTGCAGCGGCCGATACCCTATCGGCTGGCGGAGCAGATCCGGCACGGCATCATCACCGGGCGCTATCGACCCGGCAGCGCGCTACGCGAACAGAGCCTGGAGACCGAGTATGGCGCGAGCCGCGGTCCGGTCCGCGAGGCGCTTCGGCTGCTTGAATTGCGCGGCCTGACGGTACACGAACCGCGCCGCGGGTTTCGCGTACGCAGCTATTCCGCCCAGACGATCGAGCAAATTTATCGCCTGCGTGCCCTGCTGGAGCGCCATTCCGTCGAGAGCCTGGCCGGGCTGGATCTGCGGCCGCTGGTGGAACAGCTGGAGGAGAGCAACCGGCGCATGCGCGCCCACTTCCGGCAGCGCGACCTCGAAGCATACCTTCAGGAGAACAACGTCTTCCACCGTCTGATCCTGGATTTCGGCGGCAACGAGCCGCTGCGACGCCCGCTGGACATGCTGAACGAGATGGCCGAGCCCATCCGCTATGCGCTGCTGGCCGAGAAGCTGACCAAGAGCCGATCGGTGGTCGAGCACGAGCGGATTACCGGCTTCCTGGCGGCCGGGCAGATCTTCGATGCCGCCCGGGTGACCGAGGCGCACATCCTCGACAAGCTGCCGGCCGCGCAGGCGTCGCTGGCAGAAAATTGTAGACAATAGCTGTTGTGCCCCTAGTCTTGCCGGCAACCACACCGAGGCCTGCGATGGGATGTCTCCGGCGAAGCAAGCTGTTCGTTCCGGGAAGCCGTCCGGAGTTGTTCGAGAAGGCGTTCCGGTCGGCGGCCGACGGGGTGTCCTTCGACCTGGAGGACGCCGTCGCGGCGACGCGGAAATCCGACGCCCGGACGGCCGTCGCTCGTGCCTTGTGTGATTTCGCCGATTCACCGAAGGAGCGGATCGTCCGCGTCAACTCGCTGCGCAGCGGATTGATGTTCGAGGATGTCCTGGAGGTCGCGTGCGGCGGGCTGGATGTCGTCAACCTGCCCAAGGTGGAGGGACCGCGCGACATCCATGTCGCGGACGAATTGCTCTCGCATGTCGAACGCAAGCTCGGGTTGACGAAGCGGATTGCCTTGATGCCGACCATCGAGACCCCGGCCGGCCTGCGGCAGGCGTATGCGATCGCCACGGCATCGAGCCGGGTCATCGCACTCCAGCTCGGTACCGGCGATCTGGCCACCGCCACCGGGCTGCGGCCCTCGACCGACCATCTCGTTGCTATCCGCACCATGCTGCTGCTGGCAGCGGCCGAAGCCGGCGTCGACGCGCTGGACAGCGCCTTCACCGGCATCGCGGACCTGGCTGCCTTCGAGCGGGACGCCGAGGCGTCTCGCGCGCTTGGCTTTCGGGGCAAGAGCTGCATCCATCCGGTCCAGGTCGCGGTAGCGAACCGGGTGTTCGCACCCGGCCCGACCGAGATCGCGGCGGCGCGCGCGCTGGTCGATGCCTACGATGCGGCAGTCCGCGGCGGCATCGGCGCCATCAGCCATGACGGCCGGCTGGTCGATTTTCCGATCGCGGAGGCGGCCAGGGCCATGCTCGATGCGACGGAGGCATGATGAACAGGCCGGAATGGGATCGCTACCTGACCGACGCCGACCGGACCGTGATGGCCCGCGGCCGGTTCGGCCGCCGCATGGGATTCGGCCGCCGCCCCGCGCTGGTCGCCATCGACTGCCAGCGTTACATGGTCGGCGAGCGCGATGTCGATGATGGCCGATATCCGAGCAGTTGCGGCGCGGTCGGCTGGGCGGCGGTGGACCAGGTGGCGCGACTCGCGCGGGCGGCGCGTTCCGCGGGCGCCCCCGTCTTCTTCACCCGCTTCACGCTGGACCGCTCCGGCAGCGATATCGGCGTGTACGGGCGCAAGCGTGATCTGTTGGAACGCGAGGACTGGTGCCTCGATGGTTCGCCCGGTGCGGACCTGCTGCCGGAACTCGGCGTCGAGGCCGGCGACATGGTCCTGGTGAAGAAGAAGCCGAGCGCCTTCTTCGGGACCCCCCTGCTCAGCTACCTCGTCGACCGCCGGATCGACACCGTCATCGTTGCCGGCGGCGCCACCAGCAACTGCGTGCGAGCAAGTGTGTTCGACTCGTCGTCGCTCAATTTCCGCACCGTCGTCGCGCGCGAGGCCGTGTTCGACCGGATCGCCATTTCGCACGCCATCAGCCTCTTCGATATGGACCGGCAGTTTGCGGATGTGGTCGGCTGCGACGATATCGTGGCCTACTTCGCAGGGTTGGCGTCGGAGGCCGCTTGAATTCGCGGGTCCCGGACGTGCCGGCCGGGACCGCTGAGGGAGGAACGTGCTGTGGTGGCCAGGAACGATGCGTGGTTGGCGCTGACGGTCGAGGAGACGTTGGAGCCGGAGCTGCCGATCTGCGACCCGCACCATCATCTGTGGGATGGGCGGACGGACTATATCGAGGAACGATACCTGCTGGACGAGTTGCTGACGGATGTCGGTAGCGGCCACAACATCGTCTCGACCGTGTTCATCGAATGCGGCGCCATGTATCGGGCCGACGGGCCGGACGAGCTGCGCCCGGTCGGCGAGACGGAGTTCGTGAACGGCATCGCCGCCATGAGCGCGTCCGGCCGCTACGGACCGTGCCGGATTGCGGCCGGCATCGTCGGCCATGTCCCGCTGCGGATGGGCGATGCGGCTTCGGCCCGCGCGCTCGATGCGCAGATCGCGGCCGGCAACGGACGCTTCCGCGGCATCCGTGTCGGCGCGGCGTGGCATGAGAGCCCGGACGTGCCGAACCATCGTACCAACCCGCCGCCGAACATCTATTCCGATCCCGGCTTCCGCGCCGGCTTCGCCCATCTGGCGCCGCGCGGCCTGACCTTCGAGGGCTGGTGCTACCACACCCAGATCCCGGACCTGGTCGATCTGGCCCGGGCCTTCCCCGACACCACGATCATCCTCGACCATTTCGGCGGGCCGCTTGGGGTCGGACCCTATGCCGGCCGGGCCGACGCGGTCCATGCGGAATGGCGCCGCGCCATCGCCCCGCTGGCCCAGTGCCCCAATGTGGTGGCCAAGCTGGGCGGCCTGGTGATGGAGGTGAACGGCTTCGGCTTCCATCACCGGCCGCGGCCACCGACCAGCGTGGAGCTGATGGCGGCGACGCGGCGCTACTACGAGCACACGATCGAGCTGTTTGGCGTCGAGCGCTGCATGTTCGAATCGAACTTCCCGGTCGACAAGGGCAGCTGCAGCTACAACGTGCTGTGGAACGCCTTCAAGCGCCTGGCTGCCGGCTATTCCGCGTCGGAGAAGGCGAGCCTCTTCCACGACACCGCCGCCCGGGTCTATCGGCTCTGACCGGCTGCCCCGGGAGATAGGGGTCAGGTCGCGGCAACCGCCGCGACCTCGCCGACCGCGTCCTCGATGTGTGCGCGATACTCGACCTGCGGTGCGCGCACGCCGTGGGCCAGCAGCGTTTGGCGCACCCCTGCCGACGCCCCCGTGATGAAGAAGCGCACGCCCTGGCGCCCAGCCTTGCGGGCCGCACCACGCAGGGTGTTGGCGGCGGTCGAATCGAGGAAGGGCACCGCCGACAGGTCGACCACGAACGCCTTGCGCTGGTCGGCGATACGGTCCAGCACCGCGCCCACCGTCGATGCCGCGCCGAAGAAGAAGGCGCCCGTGATGCGATAGACGACGATGTCGGGATGGGTGGCGAGCCGGTCGTCGTAACGGGTGCGCGGCCCATTGGCATCGTCGGCGCGATCGGCTGGGGCCAATGGTCCCGCCGCCTCGATGCCGGTGGCGTGGGCCATCCGGTTGATGAAGAGAATCGCACCCAAGGCGAAGCCGACGACGATCCCCTCGGTCAGATCGCGGAAGACGGTCAGGAGGAAGGTGGCGAGCAGCACCGCCGCGTCGCCCTTCGACGCGCGCAACAGGGTGGCGAAGGCGAGTTTCTCGGCCATGTTCCAGGCGACGACCGCCAGCACGGCGGCCAGCGTCGCCAGCGGGATGAAGCTCGCCAGCGGGGCGGCCACCAGCATGAAGAACAAAAGGAAGGCCGCGTGCAGGATGCCCGCCACCGGGCCGCGCGCGCCGGCGCGTATGTTGGTGGCGGTGCGCGCGATGGTACCGGTGGCCGGGACGCCGCCGAACAGGGCAGACGCGAAGTTCGCCACCCCCTGGGCCACCAGCTCGCAGTTGGAGCGATGGCGGCGGCCGGTCATGCCGTCGGCGACCACCGCCGACAGCAGCGATTCGATGGCGCCCAGCAGGGCGAAGGCGACCGCGTCCGGCAGCACGGCCTCGATCCGGGCCCAGGAAACCGGCGGCAGCTCGGGGAAGGGCAGGATACGCGGGATGCCGCCGAAGCGTGTGCCGATGGTCTCCACCGGCAGGGCCAGCAGGGCGGCGGCCGCGGATGCGGCTATGACCGCGATCAGCAATCCCGGCCAGTGCGGGCGCACCTTCTTCAGGCCCTGGATGATCGCGATCGACGCCGCGGCGATGGCCACGGCCGCCCAGTTGAAGGTATCGGCAGCGCCCGCCAGCGCCTGGAGCTTCGGGATGATCTCGCCCGGCTCCCGGCCGGGCAGGGTCAGGCCGAGCAGGTCCTTGATCTGGCTCGCGAAGATGATGACCGCGATGCCGCTGGTGAAGCCGACGGTGACGGGATAGGGGATGAACTTGATGTAGGTGCCGAGGCGCAGGAACCCGAGTGCGAGCAGGAAAAGCCCCGCCAGCATCGTCGCCAGCAGCATCCCCTCCACGCCGTGCCGCTCCACCGTGGCCGCGACGAGCACGATGAAGGCGCCGGCCGGCCCGCCGATCTGGAAGCGGCTGCCGCCCAGCAGCGAGATGAGGAAGCCGCCGATGATGGCGGTATAGATGCCGCGCTCCGGCCCGGTCCCCGATGCGATCGCGATCGCCATCGACAGCGGCAGGGCCACGATCGCCACCGTCAGGCCGGCGATGATGTCCCGGCGCAGGTCGGCCCCGCGGTAGCCCTCCTTGAGGAGGGTGACCAGCTTCGGGGTGAACAGTTCCGCGAAGCTGGGTTCGCGGGGACGTGACTTCCGGGGTGCTGCTTCCATCATCAACCAACTGGCCTTCGGGCAAGGCGGCGCGATCGTCGAAGGGATGGCGGCGGTCGCTGTCGCGGACGGTCTCTCGGGTTCGGTCCTCCGGTGTGGCCCAGGGTCAGCGGGGCGGGGGTCAGCGCGGGCGGGTGGCGGGCGGCGGTGACGCCGCCTCGCGGAAGCGCACGCCTCGGCCGCCCCTCTCGCTACGGCCGTGATCGCCGATCAGCTCGATGCCGGCGCGATCGAACGCCTCGACCACCTTGGTCAACGTGTCGATGACGCCGCGCACGTTGCCCTCGCTCGCCTCCATCCGCTGGATCGTCGGCAGGGACACGCCGGCCATCTCGGCCAGCGCCCGCTGGTCGATCCCCAGCAGTGCCCGTGCCGCCCGCATCTGTGCGGCCGTGATCAAGGAAGCACACCATGACTGAACGTGATCATGGTGTATAAAACATTATGACTGATGTTTTCAACATCATTTTTGCCGCACCTGGCATCCGGTCGGCGGTTCATCGTCCGCGACGCGCCGCCGACCGGACCGGCGGCCTAGACGGCTGCCGTCATGATGATCTCGACCTTGAGGTCGGGATGGGCCAGCTCGACGGCGGCACAGCAGCGGACCGGCAGATTGGCCTGGTCGAGCCACGGGTCGTAGACCGCGTTCACCTCCTGGAAATAGCGCATGTCGGACAGCCAGATCTGCACGGTCAGCAGGCGCGACTTGTCGCTGCCGGCCGTCGCCAGCCGCTCTTCCGCCTTGGCCAGGCACTGCCGGGCCTGCTCGGCGGCCGACGTGGTGCCCTCGAACGGCCGGTTGCCGGTGACCACGAAATGGGCGGTGCCGTTATGAATGACGACCTGGCTCGCCCGGTCGAGACCGGTGCCGGGCGTGCCGGGGTTCCGGCCGTGACGCACGATGGACATGGTTCCTCGCTGGAGATTCTGAAGCGCCGGGGCCAGGGGCGGCGCCCGGCGCCCGCGACACTATCGCATCCATCCCTGCGGCGTCAGGGTTGCCGGATGGTGTCTCAGTTTGATCCAGCGGGGATACTGACATGCGCCGAACGCGGTGGCGCGACTTGCCTACGTGTGCCTGACTCTAGGCGAACAGTAATCCACCGGATCGTTGTTGGATCGAGTCAGACACCGTCAACCCACCGCGCCATCGCCCGCTAGCCTCCTGATATCGATGCTGCAAATGACGTAGCCGTTGGGCGTAGCGAGGCCGAAATTGCGCATACTGAGGGCGTACATGGACGCTCGTAACGTGACCGTAGCAGTAAGCGTTAATCGCTAGAGGTGTAATGAGTCCAGAGCATAGGGTGTCGCATATCTGCAATCCAGCGTGATTGTCACTGTGAGAGAATGCGGGAAGCTCGATGATACGGTCGAAAACATCTCCTGAACTCTTAAATTTTTGCGTAAAAATTGAATGAGCTACTTGCGCATTGAGAGCCTTTAGCCGGCTGTCGGCAATTACGATGCCAATATCATTTGCACGAGCAAGATAGTCATGAAAAAATTGATAAATGGATTGAGTAGAAAATGTATATACAGAAGTCCCGTCGAATGATGATCCAATACCCTTTATCCACACTCTTCCGACGACCTTCATATCCAGTCGCTCGCATAGTTCGACAATCGCGTCTAAGTACCCGAACGCGTGCCTGCGCGCGTTGCGTCCGCTTGCACACGCCCGTTTGCGAACTGTTGATCCTTTGATTTCCGTTAAGATTGCATCCAGATAGTTTGGGCCGGATGGCGCAATTCCAGGGAAATAGCGGCGCTTGATCGCCATCAGTTCATCTGTCGCCTGATGGAGTCGAGCGTAATCTACTATCGTGCCGACGATTGCGAGTGTCGGTTGGATGTCGGAATTCGCATTAGGTAGGATGCCAGTGCATCCAGACTCGTCGACGAAGCAGATGCGCATGACCGCGTCTCGTGTCCGATGTTCGTGCCACGTTCACAGTTGACGCAGCAAGCGTTAGTACCATATCTTTACCACAGCAAACTTGCTAATCGCCGAACCGGCAAACGCGCCGGGCGGCAAATCCTACGGCCACCAATCGGTGGCCGTAGCTGTTTGTGGGGCACCGATGATGCCCGGCAGTCGGAGTGCTCCAGAGTAGATTGTGGCTCCAACTGCCGTCTCCGGCGTGCTCCGCAGCATCTTACGCCGGAACGCGCGCGCTGAGAGCGCTCTTGCCTTTTAACCCAGCCGGCTAAGGCATCTGGGCGCGCATCATGTTGGTTGCCGTGTGCATGTCAATCAAGGTAAATCAGATTGCATGAGCGGCCAACCTCAGGGTTTAATTAGGATGAACAGCGTCCGATGGCCTTGATCCGACTTCTAGATCAGGATTTGACAGACGGAACAACCGAATATAGACAGAATGCCGTGCGTGATCCTGCGGTGGAGTTCGGACCCGCGGCCTCCTGACCAGTAATCGGGTGCTGTATCCTAACTGAGCCTTGCGGGGATTGGGGCGACGCCCCGACGTTCGGTTGGCGCCGAACGCCGAGGTAATCGCCCTTAGACCCTCCTACCCGATGGGAGCCACCACATCGCTTCCTCCTTTCTCGTCGAATAGCGTTGAATCGCCCTCAGCCGCCTCGTCAGCGGCTGAGGGCTTCCCTTCGACGGACGGTTTTCCTTGCTCCGTCGCTGGAACGTAGTACCAAAGAAACCCATCCCGCTTTGTGAAGCCCTTGAGGCTGAGGCGGTAGAGGGTCATTCCCGCACTCTTCGGGTGGAATTTTTGGCCGAGGCGCTGCTCGGATATCGCTTGAAGCTCCCCGACTTTCATGCCGCGCGGGTGGTTCTCCTTCAGGATCGCCTTTAAGGCCTCCCGCAGATTACCGGGTGTGCCCGTCCCTAGGATCAGCGTGGGGGTGCCGCCGCGGATGTTGATACGCGCAGGCCGGACTTCGAGGTGAACCGGAATGCTGATTTCGAATGCCCGAGCGGCGGCATCCAAATCCCCAATCTGCGCGACCAACGCGCGCATCTCCCGATCGGCATCTTGGATGAGGCGTGCCAACTCCTCCTGCCGGCCGAGAAGCTTCTCGCGCTTATCTGCAATCTCGTTGGCGATGGCTGCTTTGATGTCGTCTCGCATGAGGGTTCCCCTACTGCGGGGAACTTCTAGCAATCCGACTCACGATCGTCAATCTCCACGCGTTACCGTGGATATCAGACTCCTCGCCCCATCGCATTGCTGCCGCCCTCCGTAGTCGGCTCGTTGCTCCGTCGGAAGTTTCTCGGCCCGCACTTTCCCCCGTCTTCCCGCCGGGGCGGCCGATAGCCGCGAGATGGGGTTCTTCCCTTTGTCAGGCTTGGGATGGCAACGGGTTCGTCGGCGTTGCCCGTGGCAATGTTGACGATCATTTTGGCGAGCCGGGATCGCGTGACCTCCTGAGTCTACTTGTGCAGTCAGGCATTCCCGGAACATGGCACGCCGAGATGCGAGGGGCTTGCGGCGCGGTTCAAACTGACACACTAACCGTTACCGGCCCCGGTTGGCCCCGGTTGCCGCCGTGCGGTAAAATGCGGGGGATGGATATCTCCAAGATCACGGCCGGGCGCAACCCGCCGCACGACCTCCACGCGCTGATCGAAATTCCGATCGGCGGCGTCCCCGTCAAATACGAGCTCGACAAGGCATCGGGGGCGATGTTCGTCGATCGCTTCCTGCATACCGCGATGTTCTATCCGGGCAATTACGGCTTCATCCCGCACACCCTGTCCGACGACGGCGACCCCTGCGACGTGCTGGTGGTGGGCAATGTCCCGGTGGTGCCGGGGGCGGTCATCCGCTGCCGGCCGGTCGGCGCCCTGCTGATGGAGGACGAGAGCGGCTTCGACGAGAAGATCCTGGCCGTGCCCGTCGACAAGCTGCATCCGTTCTATTCGGACATCCGCAGCTATCGCGACCTGCCCACCGTGCTGGTGGAGCAGATCGCCCACTTCTTCGAGCACTACAAGGACCTGGAGAAGGACAAGTGGGTGAAGGTCGTGCGCTGGGTCGACACCGAGGAGGCCGAGGAACTGATCCGGGCCGCGCTCGAACGCGACCGCTCCGGTTCCTCGGTCTGATCCCTGATCCTTGATCCCTCGGGCCTAGGGGCGCGGCTTCGCGCCGGCCGCGGCCTCGAACTGCGCGGCGACCCTGCGGGCCAGGCGGTCGGCCACCTCGCGCTTGGTCATGCGCGGCCAGTCCTCGACGCCGTCGGCGGTGATGAGGTGGACGGTGTTGTGGTCGGCGCCGAAGGTGCCGGCCGCTGCCGACACGTCGTTGGCGACGATCCAGTCGCAGCCCTTGCGGCGCAGCTTGGCCTGGGCATGGGCGACCACGTTCTCGGTCTCGGCGGCAAAGCCGACGACCAGGCGCGGGCGGTCATTGCCCGACGACAGCGTCGCCAGGATGTCCGGGTTCTCGACCAGCGCCAGCGGTGGGGCGGGGCCGTTCTTCTTCAGCTTCGACGGGGCGGCCTCGGCCGGGCGCCAGTCGACCACGGCCGCGGCGCAGACGACGATGTCGGCGGGCAGCGCCCGGCGGCACGCCGCCAGCATGTCCCGTGCGGTCTCCACCGGCATCATGGCGACCCCGGCCGGGTCGGGCTCGGCGGTCGGGCCCGACACCAGCACCGTGTCGGCGCCGAGCCGCGCCAGGGCGGCGGCCACCGCATGGCCCTGCTTGCCGGACGAGCGGTTGGCGATGTAGCGCACCGGATCGATCGGCTCGCGCGTCGGCCCGCTGGTCACGATGGCGCGTCGCCCGGCCAGCGGGCGGTCCGACGATGCGGTGAAATACGCCTCGATCGCGGCCACGATCTGCAGCGGCTCCGCCAGGCGCCCCGACCCGACCTCACCGCAGGCGAGCTCGCCGTCGCCCGGGCCGACGCGGCGCACGCCGCGCCCCTCCAGGACCGCCACGTTCGCCTGCACGGCCGGATGCGCCCACATCATCACGTTCATCGTCGGCGCCACCAGCACCGGCTTGTCGGTGGCCAGCAGGGCCGTGGAGGCGAGATCGTCGGCCAGGCCGGCCGCCATCTTGCCGAGCAGGTCCGCGGTGGCCGGCGCCACCACCACCAGGTCAGCCTCGCGCGACAGGCGGATATGGCCCATCTCGCTCTCGTCGGTCAGCGAGAAGAGGTCCTCATAGACCTTCTCCTCGCTTAAGGACGCCACCGACAGCGGGGTCACGAACTGGGCGCCCGACCGCGTCAGGACGCAGCGAACCGCCGCGCCGCGCTCCTTCAGCCGACGGATGAGGTCGAGGGACTTGTAGGCGGCGATGCCGCCGCCGATGATCAACAGGATGCGCTTGCCGGCGAGCATGGGTGGGGCCTCCACTCGTGTCGCAGCGCAACGTAGGTCGTGCATCCGGTCGGGGCAAGCGGGCCGTCGCGCTTGTCCCACGATGTTCTCGCGCTTG
>CAZQOA010000010.1:0-7490 GCA_964594715.1 uncultured Rhizobiaceae bacterium
GGGGTGGCCCTCTAGTTGCAGGTCCATCGGGTAGCCGCACGCTGGTGCGTGCCTTCTGGGAGCACTGCCTGGGGGAGCAGGAGGCCGGAAGGATATTGACCGGGAGTAGAGACGATGGAACCAGCTTTCGCCACGGTCCTCATTGATCCGAATACCCTCTGCCGGGAGGGACTGGCCTTGATCCTCTCCACCACCAGGTTCTGCCCGATGGCCCGGTTGCCGACCGTGCAGCACCTCGAGGAAACCCCCCTCCCGCCCGACGGGGACCTGTTGGTCCTGGCCGACCTCGGGCCCCAGGTCGAAGTCGCGGCCGGCCTCGTCCAGACGCTCAAGGCACGGCTCCCCGCCTGCCGGCTGGTCGTGCTGACCGGCGACTATGATCCGCCCTACATGTGGGCGGTGATGCGCGCCGGCGCCAACGGCCTTCTGATCAAGACCATGCCGGCCGACGCGCTGGTCAAGTCGCTGGACCTGGTCGCGCTGGGCGAGCCCGTCTTCCCGGTGGCGATGCTCGACACGATCTTCAGCGAGGCGTCGGGCCGGCCCAGCCCCTGGAGCGGGCGAGCCCTGACGTCCAGGCCGCTCTCCGGGCGCGAGGCGGGCATCCTGGGGCACCTGGCCCGCGGCGACTCCAACAAGCTGATCGCGCGGAAGCTCGATATCGCCGAAGCGACGGTGAAGGTCCACGTCAAGGCGATCCTCCGCAAGATCCAGGTCAAGAACCGCACCCAGGCGGCGGTGTGGGCGCTCGACCAGGGGCCCCTGGCGCGTGGCCCGGATGAGACCGGGCCCGGATAGGCGCATGGCTCGTCAGGCTCGCCGTGAGGGCCGAAGCACCGGCTTCGCCCCACGGTGAGCTTCGGCGGCCGCCTCGAGGGTCGATTCCCAGGCGAGGGCGCACCGGTCTATGATCCGGGCGACCATGGTGAATCCAATCCGGCCCCTCCTGGCCAGCGCCGCGCTTGCCCTCCTGACCATCATCGCCACGGTGGCGCCGGCTCCGGCGCAGCCGCCATCGGGGCAATCCGGGGTGGATGCCGAGATCGACCCGGCCCCCTACGATCCGCGCTTCGAATTGCGCGAGCTGTTCCGCAAGCAGATGCCGACCTACTGGTGGTTCGAGGAGCCGGAATTCAGCGCCGGCACCTTCACCATGGTGGTCCACCTGCCGGCGATGTGGCGGGGCAACCCGACCGGGGCGGTGATGCAGCTCTGTCCCGACCATGACCACGAGATCTGGAAGGGGCTGGAGCGCTTCTTCATCCGGCCTTTCCACCAGAAGCGGCCGTGGCCCACCTTCGAGTGCCGGCCGTGAGGCGGGCGGCGGCCCGCCTGGGCGTCTTCCTTGCGCTTTGCCTCATCGCCGCAATGCCCCCCGCGGCGGCCGGACCGCTGCCCGACCATCCCCTCCTGACCTATCACGCAAGCTGGTTCGAGCCCGCGACGACCCGGCCGGAGCGCACCTCGATCGCCCGCCTGCCGGCCTTCATCGACGTGTTGATCCTGGCCTTCGCCCGTCCCGACCCGATCTATCGCGGTCATCTCGAGCTGGGCGGCACCGGCCTGCACGGCAATATCCCCGGCCCGGTGCTGCGCGACGCCATCGGCCTGCTGCGCCAGCGCAACCCCCGGACCAAGGTGCTGCTGGCGGTCGGCGGCTGGGGCTATTTCGGCTGGCACCGGCTGGACGAGGCGGCGATCGCCCGCCTCGTCCAGGATCTGGGCGCCGACGGGGTCGATATCGACTTCGAGCCGGAGACGCCGGACTGCCGCCCCTCGGCCGAAGGGCGCATCGCCTGCCGCAGCGACGCGACCGCGATCGCGGTGGTGGAACGCCTCCGGCGCGTCCTGCCGCGGCCCCACCTGGTCACCGCCGCCGGCTGGAGCGTCGGCGCCTATGGCGAGGGGGAATGGGCGGGTGCGGTACCGCGCAGCCCCTGGACCGGCTCGATGCTGGCCCTGCTGCGGTCGCCGGCCGCGGCCCATCTCGACCTCGTCTCGATCATGAGCTACGACGCGGGGCCGCAATATGATCCGGGCCAGGCCTTCGCCGCCTATCGCCACTATTGGCCGGGACCGCTGGCGCTGGGCGTCCAGGTGCCGTTCGACGCCGAGCGGGCGCCGCCGCACACCCTCGCGCTCGCCGCCGACCTCACCCGGCGCGCGATCGCCGACCCGAAGGGCGGGGTGATGCTCTACGCCCTTCAGGTGGCGCCGCCGGGACCGGTCGGCCCGGGCAATCCGGATTTTCGCATGCTCGCCGGCGCGATCTGCCAGGGCCTCGGCCGGGCCGCCTGTGGATGGACCGGCCCATGAGCTTCGGCGATCGCGCAACGACCGAAGGCGGAAGCTGCCCGTGTTCGACCTGAAGTCCGTCCAGTATCTCCGTGCGGTCGCCGCCCTGATGATCGTCGTCTACCACCTGGCGGTGCCGCTCGGGCGGATGGGCTATGCCGGCCCCTGGCCGCACTGGCTGGCGGCCGGCGTCGACGTCTTCTTCGTCATCAGCGGCTTCATCATGTGGATCACGACCAGCGCCGGCCATGTCTCGCCGCGAACCTTCTACTACCGCCGCATCGTGCGCATCGTGCCGCTGTACTGGATCATGACGACGGTCGTCGTCGGTGTGCTGCTGTTCTATCCGGCCGCCATGCAGACGGCGAAGTTCGACCTCCACAACATCCTCGCGTCCTACGCCTTCCTGCCGTCGGTCAACCCGGGCACCGGCCTGATGGAGCCGGTGCTGGTGCCGGGCTGGACCCTCAACTACGAGATGTTCTTCTATCTGCTCTTCGGTGCGGCCCTGCTGCTGCCCGTCCCGGCACGCCTGGCGGCCATGGTGGGCGTGCTGGCGGGCCTCGGCCTCTATGGCGCCTGGGCCGAGCCCGGCTCACCCGTGGTCGCGTTCTATACCTCCGGCATCATCCTGGAATTCGCCTTCGGCATCCTGGTCGGCTGGGTCTTCCAGCGCGGGCTGGCCGCGCCGGCGCCGGTCGGGTGGGGCCTGCTGGTCCTGGGGACGGCGGCCATTCCGCTCGCCACCGCCATCGGCCCGGACCTGCCGCGGGTCCTCATCTGGGGCGTGCCCGCGACCGCCATCCTGGTCGGCGCCCTGCTGCTGGAGCGCCGCGCCGCGGTGCCGGACATTGCGGTCCTGCGGTTGCTGGGCGACGCCTCCTACTCCATCTACCTGTCTCACGGGATCGCGCTGGCCGTGGTGTGGCGCCTGTGGGCCATGCTGGGACTGGCGGCACTGCCCGCGCTGTTCGCCATGGCGGCGATGATTCTCGCGGCGGCGGCGGGAATATTCGTCTATCTCGTGCTGGAGCGGCCGATCGTCGGTCTGACGAAGCGGCGGCGCCGGCAGGCGGCGCCCGTCGGCCGGCCGCAGGCGGTCTGAGCGGCGAGCCGCGGAAGGGTTCGTGACGAGGCGGAGGCGCGGGTGGCGATCGAGGGGCAGGGAAGCGATCTGATCCAGGTGGTGGCCTTGCTGGGTGCCGCCGTGGTCACGGTCCCATTGTTCAAGCGGCTGGGCCTGGGATCGGTGCTGGGCTATCTCGCCGCCGGCCTGGCGATCGGGCCGTTCGGCCTGCGCCTCTTCGCCGACCCGGCGGCGATCCTGCACTTCGCCGAACTGGGCGTGGTCATGTTCCTCTTCATCATCGGGCTGGAGATGCAGCCGTCGCGCCTGTGGAGCCTGCGGCGGGAGATCTTCGGGCTGGGTGCGGCCCAGGTGGTGGCCTGCGGCGTGCTGCTGACCGGCGCCGGCGTTCTGGCGGGTGCGCCACCGGTGGTCGCCTTCGTGGCGGCCATGGGCTTCGTCATGACCTCGACCGCGACCTCGATGCAGCTTCTCGAAGAGCGCGGCACCACCTCCACGCCGGCGGGACAGAAGGTGGTGTCGATCCTCCTGCTGGAGGACCTCGCCATCGTGCCGCTGCTGGCCCTGATCGCCTTCCTGGCGCCGTCGGCCGCGGCCGCCAGCCTCCAGGACCGCGGCATCGAAATCGGGCTGGCGATCGGCGCCATCGTCGGGCTCGTGGTCGCCGGGCGCTGGCTGCTCAACCCGCTGTTCCAGGTGCTGGCGGCGGCGCATGCGCGCGAAATCATGACGGCGGCGGCCCTCCTCGTCGTCCTGGGTGCCGCCCTGCTGATGCAACTGGGCGGGTTGTCGACGGCGATGGGCGCCTTCCTGGCCGGCGTGCTGCTGTCGGAATCGACCTTCCGCCACCAGCTCGAGGCCGATATCGAGCCGTTCCGCGGCATCCTGCTCGGCCTCTTCTTCCTGGCGGTCGGCATGTCGCTGGATTTCCAGGTGATCGGCTGGGCCTGGCCGATCATCGCCGGGCTGGTCGCGGGCTGCATGGTGCTGAAGGCGGCCGGCATCTATCTCGTCGCCCGCCTGCTGAAGGCCGATCACGGCGAGGCGCTGACCCGGGCCGCGATCATGGCCCAGGGTGGAGAATTCGCCTTCGTCCTCTATTCCTCGGCCGCGGGCGTCGGCATCCTCGACCCGCAAGGCAACGCCATCCTCACCGCCACGGTCATCGTCTCGATGGCACTGACGCCGCTGGCCGTGCTGGGGCTGCGCTGGGTCCTGCCCCGGCCTGCCGCCTCGATGGACGGGGTGGAGGCCGCCGACGGGCTGGAGGGGACCGTGCTCATGATCGGCTTCGGTCGCTTCGCCCAGGTCGCCAGCCAGTCGCTGCTGGCCCGCGGCTTCGACGTCTCGATCATCGAATCCGATACCGACATGATCCGCAGCGCTGCCGAATTCGGCTTCAAGGTCTATTACGGCGACGGCACCCGCCTCGACATCCTGAAGACCTCGGGCGCCGACAAGGCCGAGGCGATCCTGGTCTGCGTCGACGACCAGGCGGCGGCCAACCGCATCGTCGAGCTGGTGAAGGCGGAATTCCCGCTGACCCGGCTCTTCGTGCGCGCCTTCGACCGCCAGCACACGCTGGAGCTGATCGCGGCCGGCGTCGACTACCAGATCCGCGAGACCTTCGAATCCGCGATGGTGTTCGGCGAGGCGGCCTTGCGCGGGCTGGGCGTGCCGGACGAGGAGGCCGCGGAAATCTCGGCCGAGGTCCGGCGCCTCGACCTGGAGCGCCTCGACCTGCAGATCGTCGGCGGCGTCCATGCCGGGGCCGACCTGATGCGCGGCAACGTGCCGAAGCCGGGTCCCCTCATGCATCCCAGGGGACGGGGCAAGGTGCTGTGCGGCGAGACGGCGGTCGTCCTCGACCAGGCGAGCCTGCCGGATCGTGTACCGGTGGAGCGGAAATCGGCCGCCTGACCCCCGTCAACGGCACTTTCAGGAAACAATCCGTTTCCTTCGTCCGGGCTATTGCGGCGGGAGCCGATCGGTTCTCATGGGCGCTACCCATGCAGCCCTGAACGGAGTTCCCGATGCCCAAGGTTCTCGTCCTCTATTATTCCAGCTATGGCCACATCGAAACCATGGCCGGCGCCGTCGCCGAGGGCGCGCGCGCTACCGGCGCCACCGTCGACATCAAGCGGGTGCCGGAACTGGTGCCGGACGAGGTCCAGCGCAAGAGCGGCTACAAGACCGACCAGGCGGCCCCGATCGCCAGGCCCGACGACCTGAAGGACTATGACGCCATCATCGTCGGCACCGGCACGCGCTTTGGCCGGATGACCTCGCAGATGGCGAATTTCTGGGACCAGACGGGGGGCCTCTGGGCGTCCGGCGCCCTGGTCGGCAAGGTGGGGGCCGCCTTCTCCTCGACCGCGACCCAGCATGGCGGGCAGGAGACGACGCTCTTCTCCATCATCACCAACCTGCTGCATCAGGGCCTGGTCATCGTCGGCCTGCCCTATTCGTTCCAGGGCCAGATGCGCATGGACGAGGTCACCGGCGGCTCGCCCTATGGCCCTACGACCCTGACCGGCGGCGACGGCAAGCGCCAGCCGAGCGAGAACGAGCTGGAAGGCGCGCGCTTCCTCGGCCGCCGCGTGGCGGAGGTGGCGGGCAAGCTCGCGCAGTAGCCCCGCCAGGTCGCTCGCGAAAGGGCCGGTCGCGCAAATTTCGCCCGCGCGGCCGGTGTTGGGGCTGGTCGCCGCCGCCGCCCTGTCGGACAATGATCTCCGCCGGCCGCTGCCCCGCCTATCGGAGATCCTGACGCCATGGACGATTCCCCGAACCCCACCCAGCCGGGGCCGCGCTCCGATACGGGTATCCAGTCCTTCTTCCTGCCGCCCGGCGCCGCGGGCCGGCCGCGCATCGCGCGGGCCGAGGGCATCTGGCTCGAAGACACCAACGGCAACCGCTATCTCGACGCCTCGTCGGGGCCGGTGGCGAGCAACCTCGGCCATGGCAATCCCCGCGTGCTGGCGGCGCTGGAAAAGCAGGCCCGGGCGGCGGCCTTCGCCTTCCCCATGCAGTTCGAGAGCGAGGCCAACCTGGAGCTGGGCCAGCGGCTGGCGCGGTTGGCGGGCCCCGGCTTCGACCGCGCCTTCCTGGTCTCCGGCGGCTCCGAGGCGACCGAGACCGCGATCAAGTTCTGCCGCCAGCATGCGGTGGTGCGCGGCCAGGCGTCGCGCTGGAAGGTCCTGTCCCGCGAGCCCAGCTACCATGGCAACACGCTGGGCGCGCTCGCCGTCTCCGGCGACGCCCATGCCCATGAGGTGTTCGGCCCGCTGATGCGGGCGGTGGCCCGCGTGCCGGCGCCCTTCACCTACCGCATCCCGGCCAACCACACGGTAGAGAGCCACGCTCGGGCCTGTGCCGCGGCCCTGGAGGAGGCGATCGTCCGCGAGGGGCCGGAGACGGTGCTGGCCTTCATCATGGAGCCGGTGGGCGGGCTGGCGACCGGCGCCCTGGTCGCGCCCGCGATCTACTATCGGATGGTGCGCGACATCTGCACCCGCCACGGCATCGCCCTCATCTATGACGAGGTCATGAGCGGGGCCGGCCGCACCGGCCGCTTCCTTGCCGCCGACCATTGGCCGGACGCTCGTCCCGACATCGTCATCCTGGCCAAGGGCGTCACCGCCGGCTACACGCCGATGGGGGTGATGATGGCGCCGGCCGCCATGGCCGACGACCTGGCGCGGGCCGGCGGCTTCATGCAGGGCTTCACCTACTTCGCCAACCCGCTGTCGTGCGCCGTCGGCTGCGCCGTCCTGGCCGAGATGGAGGAGCGCGACCTGCCCGGCAACGCCGCCCGCATGGGCGACCGGCTGCGGGCGCGGCTGGAGGCGCTCCGCGACCGCAGTCCGATCATCGGCGACGTGCGTGGCCTCGGCCTGCTGATGGCGATCGAGCTGGTCGCCGACAAGGAGACCAAGGCGATGATCCCGCTGGAGCGGATGGCGCCCTACCGGCTCCAGGCGCTGGCCCTCCAGCATGGCCTTGCCCTCTATTGCCGGCGCACCAACCGCGGCACCTACGGCGACTGGGTGATGGTGTCGCCGCCCCTCGTCATCACCGCCGACGAGGTCGACCTGCTGGCCGACCGCCT
>CAZQOA010000010.1:7590-60333 GCA_964594715.1 uncultured Rhizobiaceae bacterium
CACCGCCCGCCCAAGAGGATACCAGCCCGCATGACCGTACCCTTCATCGGCTATGCCGACCGCTTGTCTGCCCGGCCGGGCGGCCGCATCGGGATCAAGGTGTCGAGCACGATCGGCGGCACCTATGCGGCCGATCTGGTCCGGGTGCGGCATGGCGATCCCAATCCCGACGGCCCCGGCATCCGCATGATCGCGGTCGATTCGAACTTTGCCGGCACCTATCCGGCGCGCTACCAGCCGACCCATCTCGGCTCCTACGCCCGGATCGCTGCACCGCGGCTGGACACCGGGCCGGCGTTCACCATCATCGTCCGCGTCCAGCCCTGGCTCCTGTCGGCGGAGCGGCGCGCCGTCATCTCCCGCCTGGATGCGGCCGGGAACGGCTGGTCGCTGGCGATGACCGAGGGCGGAGCCCGCTTCACCGTCCGCGCCGGCGGCCGGGAGGCGACGGCTGCGGTCGACGCCCCGCCGGTGGCGCGTCGCTGGTACGAGCTGGTCGCCAGCTTCGACGGCAGCCAGGTGAAGCTGGCGCAGGCGGCGCTGGCCGTCACCTGGGGGGCCCGCGACAGCGGCAGCGCCGAGGCCGCGGCCACGCTCCGCTGCCCGCCCGGTGCCGCGATCATCGTCGGCGCGGAAGCGGCGGGGGAGGAGGCGGGCCGGACCTTCTGCCGCGCCCATTTCGACGGCCGCATCGAGGACCCCCGGCTGCTGCGCGGCGTGCGCGCCTCCATCGCCGGCGAGCCGGACGACGGCGACCCCGACCTCCTCGCCTGGTGGGACTTCTCGCGCGGGATCGATACCCAGCGCGTGGAGGATCGGGGCCCCTCGCACCTCGACGGCGACCTCGTCAACCTGCCGACGCGCGCGGTCTGCGGGTCCTACTGGACGGGCCGCGAGCATTGCTGGCGCCACGCGCCGCGCGACTACGCCGCCATCCATTTCCATTCCGACGATCTCGGCGATGCCGGGTGGGAGACCGATTTCACGGTCGAGGTCCCGCCCGGCATGAAGAGCGGTGCCTATGGCGTGCGCCTGCGCACGGAGGGGTACGAGGACGTCATCCCCTTCTATGTCGTGCCGCCGCGCGGGACGACCACGGCGCCGCTGGTGTTCCTCGCTTCGACCTTCACCTTCCAGGTCTATGCCAACTACAACCGCTTCAACTGCGACGACGACTACCAGGCGCGGCGGACGGCATGGGACGCCTACCCCTACCATCCGGCCGAGCATCATGATTTCGGCCACAGCACCTATAATTTCCACCCCGACGGCAGCGGCATTGCCTATTCGTCGCGGCTGCGGCCGATCATCAATTTCCGCCCCGGCTACCTGTCCTATGTGGACCTGCGGGGATCGGGCCTGCGCCACTATCCCTCCGACACCCATCTCCTCGACTGGCTGGAGGAGAAGGGGCTGGCCTATGACGTGATCACCGACGAGGAGCTGGACGAGGAGGGGGTGGCGCTGCTCGGCCCCTACAAGGCGCTCGTTACCGGGACCCATCCCGAATACCACACGCCGCGCACCCTGGACGCGATCCAGGACTATGTCGGGGATGGCGGACGGCTGGTCTATCTGGGCGGCAACGGCTTCTACTGGAAGGTGGCGCGCCGGCCCGACCTGCCGCACGTCGTCGAGATCCGCCGCGGCGAGGGCGGCATCCGCGCCTGGGCCGCGGAATCCGGCGAATATTACAACGCCCTCGACGGCACCTATGGCGGGCTGTGGCGGCGCAACGGCCGCCCGCCGCAGCGGCTGGCCGGTGTCGGCTTCTCCGGTCAGGGCAAGTTCGAGGGTTCCTTCTACCGCCGCCTGCCGGCCTCCTACGAGCCGGCCGTCGCCTGGATCTTCGATGGCGTGACGGGCGAGACGATCGGCGATTTCGGCCTCTCGGGCGGCGGTGCCGCCGGCTTCGAGCTGGACCGCGCCGACCCCGTCTTGGGGACGCCGCCCAATGCCTATGTCCTGGCGCGGTCCGAGGGCCATCAGGATCATTTCGTGACGGTGCCGGAGGAACTGCTGACCCACCTCACCACGGTGACGGGCGAGAAACCGTCCGACCTGATCCGCGCCGAGCTGGTCTATTTCGAGACGGTGAAGGGCGGCGCGGTGTTCTCCACCGGGTCGATTACCTTCTGCGGCAGCCTGTCTTATTCCAACTACGACAACCAGGTGTCGCGGATGCTGGAGAACGTGCTGCGCCGCTTTCAGGCTTAGCGGTTGATCCGGCGGGCGCCGTAGTTTAACCGGGCGGGTCCTTCATGATCGCCCCGCAGGTCCTATGGCGTCGCCGCTGCTCGTTCTCCAGGATATCCATCTCTCGTTCGGCGGCCCGCCGCTGGTCGACGGCGCCGACCTGTCGGTGGCGGAGGGGGAGCGGCTGTGCCTGGTCGGACGCAACGGGTCGGGCAAGTCGACGCTGCTGAAGATCGCGGCCGGCCTGCTGGAGGCCGACCGTGGCAGCCGCGTGGTGCACCAGGGCGCGGTGGTGCGCTACCTGCCGAAGGAGCCGGACCTGACCGGCTATGCCACCACGCTCGCCTATGCGGAGGGGGACATCGGCCCGGAGGGCGACCACCACCGCGCCCGCCTGCTGCTGGAGGCGCTGGGCCTGACCGGGGCCGAGGAGCCGCATCGCCTGTCCGGCGGCGAGGCGCGGCGCGCGGCGCTGGCCCGCGTCCTGGCGCCGGCGCCCGACGTGCTGCTGCTGGACGAGCCCACCAACCATCTCGACCTGCCGGCCATCGAGTGGCTGGAGCGGGAGCTGGCCGGCCTGCGATCGGCCATCGTCCTCATCAGCCATGACCGCCGCTTCCTGCAATCCCTGTCGCGCGCGACCTTGTGGCTGGATCGCGGCATTACCCGCCGCCTGGAGCAGGGCTTCGCCGGCTTCGAGGAATGGCGCGACCGGATCCTGGAGGAGGAAGAGCTCGACCGCCACCAGCTCGAGCGCAAGATCGTCGCCGAGCAGCATTGGCTGCGCTATGGCGTCACCGCCCGCCGCAAGCGCAACCAGGGCCGGATGCGGGCCTTGCAGTCCTTGCGGACCGAGCGGCGGGAACAGCGCCGCGTCGTCGGCGACGTGAAGATGACGGTGAGCGAGGGCGAGGTCTCCGGTCGCCTGGTCGCCGACCTGGAGGGTGTGTCCAAGTCGTTCGGCGACCGCACCATCGTCCGCGACCTGTCGCTGAAGCTCCGGCGCGGCGACCGCATGGCCCTGGTCGGGCCGAACGGCGCCGGCAAGACCACCCTGATGTCGCTGATGACCGGGGTCCTGGCGCCCGATGCCGGCACCGTGCGGCTCGGCGCTAACCTGCAGATGGTGACGCTCGACCAGCGCCGCGAATCCCTCGACCCGACCACCACGCTGAAGGACGCGCTGACCGGGGGTGGCGGCGACACGGTGACGGTCGGCGGGCGGTCGCGGCACTTCGCCGGCTACATGCAGGACTTCCTGTTCACGCCGGAGCAGGCGCGCACGCCGGTGTCCGCGCTGTCCGGCGGCGAGCGCGGCCGGCTGATGCTGGCGCGCGCGCTGGCCCTGCCGTCCAACCTGCTGGTACTGGACGAGCCGACCAACGACCTCGACCTGGAGACGCTCGACCTGTTGCAGGAGATGCTGGCGGACTATCCGGGCACCGTCCTGCTGGTCAGCCACGACCGCGACTTCCTCGACCGGGTGGCGACCTCGATCATCGCCTATGAGGGGCCGGGGCAATGGACGGAATATGCCGGCGGCTATTCCGACATGGTGGCGCAGCGCGGCACCGGCGTGGAGGCCCGCCTCGTCGCCAGGGTGCCGCGGCCCGGCCGGCCGGCCGACGCGGCCGAGGTACCGGCCCGCGTGCGCAAGCCGCGCCTGGCCTTCGCGGACAAGCGTGCCCTGGACACCCTGCCCAAGCGCATCGCCCAGCTCGAGAAGGCGATCGCCCGGCACCACGAGACCCTGGCCGATGCCGGCCTCTACGCCCGCGACCGCGCCCGCTTCGAGGCGGCCTCCAACGGCATCGCGGAGGCGGAAAAGGAGCTCGCCGCGGCCGAGGAAGAATGGTTGCGGCTGGAGATGCTGCGCGAGGAGCTGGAAGGCTGATGGCGGACGGGGCGCCCCGACAGCGCTAAGATGCGCCTCCGGATGGCGGACGGGGGCGGCTCTTGATCGACATGGAGGCGGCGAACCTGCTGGTCCGGGCGCTCGACCTGATCGGCACGTTGGCGTTCGCGATCAGCGGCGCCATGCTGGGGGTTCGGCGGGGCATGGACCTGTTCGGCGTCCTGGTGCTGGCCTTCGCCACGGCGGTGACCGGGGGGCTGGTGCGCGATGTGCTGATCGGCGCCGTGCCGCCGGCCGCCATTGCGACCTGGCACTACCTGGCCCTGGCGTTGGCGGCGGGCCTGCTCGTCTTCGCCTTCCACCGCGTGTTCAACCGGTTGCGGTATCCAGTGCGGATATTCGATGCCGCCGGGCTCGGCGTCTTTGCCGTGGCCGGGACGCAGAAGGCCCTGGATTTCGGGCTGAATTGGCCCATGGCCGCGGTCCTGGGCATGATCAGCGGCATCGGTGGCGGCATGGCGCGCGACATCCTGACGGCGCAGGTGCCGATCGTGCTCCGCTCCGACATCTATGCGGTGGCCGCGCTGGCGGCCGGCCTGGTGGTGGTCGCGGGCACCAAGGCCGGGTTCCCGCCGACGCTGGTCGCGCTGGCGGGCGCGGCACTCTGCGTCTTCCTCCGGCTCATGGCCCTGTACCGCGGCTGGAAGCTGCCGTCCGCGGCGCCCCGGGAACCGTAGCCTCCAGCCGGGATCCCAGGGGCTGCTAGGCCGCGCGGGGGGCTGATTGGCCGGATACCATCTTGCGGCAGTGCAGGGCGGTCACGACCAGCGTCAGCCCGGTGAAGAGCAGGCTGATCCCGACCAGCAGGCCCAGCACCCAGATCGTGCTGCCGGGCAGCCCGGACACGATCAGGCCGCCGAGGACGACGTCGAGCAGACCGCTGACCAGCATCCAGCCCCAGGCGTTGGGGATGGTCGACCGGTAGCCGATGGCCATGGCGATCTTGGTGGCGCCGGTCGCCAGCAGATAGGCGGCGAGGATGATGGTGAGGGTCAGCGCGCCGGCGATGGGGTTCCACAGCAGCGCCACGCCCGCCAGGACATAGACGACCGCGGTGAGGGCGTTCCACCACAGGCCGGGCGCGGAACTGCCGGCGCGGAAAACCGCGAACAGCCCGAACACGCCGCTTGCCAGCAGCACCCAGCCGATCAACACGCTGGCCGCCAGGGTGGCGATGCCAGGCGCGATGATCGCGACTGCCCCCAGGAGCGCCAGGGCGATGCCGTAGATCAGGAACCAGTTGGCATATTTCCGGATCGTCGCCGGATCTGCCGGCAATGGGCGAAGCATGCTCGTCCTCCATCGCTAATCAGGTCGCGGGGCAGCACCTTGCAGAATCGCTGCCGAAGGGCAGCATGGCATGTCCGCCGATTGTCTGCACCGCGGCTGGAAGCTGCCGTCCGCGGCGCCAAGGGAGCCGTAGGCGCGGGGGTTCAGGCCGGGGCGGCCGCGGGCGAAGCGGGAAGGCGGGCCGCGGCCGGGTCGAAGGCGATCGTGGCCACGAACCGGCCATGGGGCGGCAGGCGCAGCACTCCGTCCGCCATGGTGGCCGGAGGGAGGCCCGGCTCTTCCATCGTCACGCCGATCGCGCCGGGAAGCGGCAGCTCGCGTGGCATCCCCGACAGTTCCACCACCACCAGCACATGCTCGTCGCCGAGCGAACGGACGATGGCGACCAGCCCCGGGTCGGCCGAGAGGAAGCGGATGTCGCCCTTCAGCATGGAGGGCCGCTGCCGCCGCCAGTGCAGCAGCGCGCGCGTGAAGTTCAGCACCGATCCGGGGTCGGCATCCTGCGCCCCAACGCTCCGGCGCAAATGCTCGTTGGGGATCGGCAGCCAGCCGTCGACGGCCGAGAAGCCGCCATAACGGTCGGAATCATCCCACGGCATCGGCGTGCGGGAGCCGTCGCGGCCGGGAAAGTCCGGAAAGAAATTGAGGCCGAACGGATCGCGGATCTGCCCATAGGGTACGTCGGCCTCCGGCAGGCCCAGCTCTTCCCCCTGGTACAGGAAGACGGTGCCGCGCAGCGCCGTCAGCAGCGCGATCAGCGTCTTGGCCAGCTCCGGCGGCGCGTCGCGGCCGCCCCAGCGCGAGGCGACGCGGGCGACGTCGTGGTTGCTGAAGGCCCATGCCGGCCAGCCGTGCCGGCGGCCATTGTGGAAGGCCTCGAAGGTCTGCACGAGGAAGGCGATATCAAGGGACGGGCCGAGCAGGGCGAAGGAGTAGGCGGTGTGCAGCGGCCCGGCCGGCCCGGCATATTCCTCGGCCACCTTGAGCCCGTCATCGTCGGCGATCTCGGCCACCAGCAGCACGTCGCCGTAGCGTTGGGCGAGATCACGGAGCCGACGCAGGAAGGCGATCGTCTCCGGCTGCGATTTGTCGAAGAGATGGAGCTGGCGGTTGTAGGGGTGGGATGGCCGCACCCCTTCGGTCGGTGGCGCGCCCGCCGGCCTCGGCGGATTGCTGCGCAGCGCCCGGTCGTGGGTCAGGCAGTTGCAGGCATCGAGGCGGAACCCGTCGACGCCGCGGTCGAGCCAGAAGCGGCATTCCTCGAGCAGCGCGTCCTGCACGTCGGGATGGTGGACGTTGAGATCCGGCTGCGCCGGCAGGAAATGGTGCAGGTAGTACTGCTCGCGCCGCGATTCCCAGGTCCAGGCCGGGCCGCCGAACATCGACAGCCAGTTGTTGGGCGGGCTGCCGTCGGCACGGGCATCGGCCCAGACATACCAGTCGGCGCGCCCGTTCTCTCGCGACCGGCGGGACTCCTGGAACCAGCGGTGGCGCCGGGAGGTATGGCTCAGCACCATGTCGATCACGACCTTGATGCCGAGCCGATGGGCGCTGTCGATCAGCCGGTCGAAATCCTCCAAGGTCCCGAACAGCGGATCGACCTGGCGGTAATCCTCCACGTCATAGCCGAAATCCTCCATCGGCGACTTGAAGAAGGGCGAGATCCAAAGCGCGTCGACGCCGAGGCCGGCAATGTAGGGCAGCCGCGTGGTGATCCCCGGCAGGTCGCCGATACCGTCGCCGTCGCTGTCCTGGAAGCTCCTCGGATAGACCTGATAGATCACCGCTCCACGCCACCAATCCATGCGTTCAAGACCTTCCCAACGTTACGATCATCACCCGATCAGGCGATAAAATCTGGGAGTATTTCAGCCTAAAACAAGGCGCTGTAAAGATATCCACAGGCCGTTCCGGCCGCTGGAGGTAGACAAATCGAGCAGGATCGGCATATAAGACAAGCATATCCTTTCAAGTAGTGGTCCAAACCGGACCGGGAGGAGCCAAGACCGTGTCAGAATACGGCACAGCGACCCGGACCATCCACAATGTCACCCCGGAACCATTTGACGATATCTGTGTCGTCGGCGGCGGTGCCTGGGGGACAGCGCTCGCGCTGATCGCCAGCCGCGCCGGCCGTAATGTGCGCCTTTGGGTGCGTGAGCCGGAGGCGGCGCTGGCCGTCGCCGAGACCAGGCGAAATCCGTTCCTGCCCGAGCATCCTATTCCACCCGCGATCGCGGTCTCCAGCGATCTGGCGTCCGCCGTCGCGGGAAGCCAGCTGGTGCTGCTGGTGGTTCCCTCGCAGTTCCTGCGTGCCATGGCACGCAGGGCGGAAGCCCTGCTGCCACCCGGCGTGCCGGTGCTGATCTGCAGCAAGGGGATCGAGGCCGGCAGCGGCGCCCTGATGATCGATGTCGTGGCGGCGGAGATGCCCGGGCGTCCACGCGCCATCCTGTCCGGGCCGAGCTTCGCCGGCGAGGCGGCGGCGGGCCAGCCCACGGCGGTGACGATCGCGGCCGGCAGCCGGGAAGCGGCGCTCGACCCGCTTGCGGCCCGTATCGCGGTGACCCTCGGCACGGCCACCTTCCGCCCCTATCTGTCCGACGATCCGATCGGCGTGGAGGTGGGCGGCGCGGTGAAGAACGTACTGGCGATCGCCTGCGGCATGGCCACCGGCCGGGGCTTCGGATCGAACCCGCGGGCGGCCCTCATCTCACGCGGCCTGGCCGAGATGAAGCGCCTGGCGGAGGCGCTGGGCGGCCAGCGCGAGACCGTGTCCGGCCTCTCCGGCCTCGGCGACCTCACGCTCACCTGTTCCAGCGAACAATCGCGCAACTTCTCGTTCGGCAAGGCACTTGGCGGCGGCCTGTCCGTCGACGAGGCCCTGGCCGGCAAGCAGGCGGTGGTCGAGGGCGTGGCGAACGCCCGCTCCGTCACCGACCTCGCGCGCCGGCTCGGCGTCGAGATGCCGATCTGCGAGACGGTTCAGGCCATCCTGGACGGCGATCTGTCGATCGAGGACGCCATCCACGGGCTGCTGACCCGGCCGATCACGGCGGAGCCGCGGACCCTGGAACCGGTGGTGAAGGTTCCGCACCCGGCCATCGACATCCCGGTCATCGAAAACATTGGCGACGAGCGCGCGGCGGGCAAGGATCCGGCGGCCAACCCGGCCGCATGAGGGCGCCGGGCCTGGTTCTGGCCACGGACCTCGACGGTACCTTCCTCGGCGGTTCGGCGGCCCAGCGCCGGCAGCTCTACGAGGCGCTGTCGGCACGCGACGACGCGCTCCTGATCTTCGTGACCGGGCGCGACCTCGATTTCATCGCTGACCTCCTGCGCACGCCGGGGATGCCGCGCCCCGGCTGGATCATCGGCGACGTCGGCACGACCGTGGTCGACGGCCGCGACTTCCGCCCGCTGGCGGCCATCGACGGCGACATCGCCCGCCGCTGGGGTGCCGCCGGTGACCGGGTGCGCGCGCTGCTGGCGGGCGAGCCGGGGTTGCGCCTGCAGCCGACCGCGTTCCGCCATCGCGTCAGCTACTACTACGATCCGGCGATCCTCCGTCCCGGGACGGTGGCCAAGGTGGAGGCGGCGGGGTTCGACTGCCTCCTGTCGGCGGATACTTTCCTCGACGTGCTGCCGCGCGGGATCGCCAAGGGGCCGACCCTCCTGCGCCTCATCGACGTGCTGGGCCTGCCGGCCGACCGCGTGCTGGTGGCCGGCGACACGCTCAACGACCTTTCGCTGTTTCAAACCCGACTGAAGGGGGTGGCTGTCGGCAACTCCGAGCCGAAACTTCTGGAAGCCGTGGCGGGCTTCGACTGGGTCCACCGCAGCACCGAACCCGGTGCCGCGGGGATCGCCGACGCGCTCCGGCGCTTCGGCCTGCAATAAGGGGGATCGTATGCAGAAATCTTCGCTCGTGATCGTCTATCACCGCCAGCCTTACGAAGAGGTGGTCGAGGACGGCCGTACGATCTATCGCGAGAACAAGAGCCCGAACGGCATCGTGCCGACGCTGAAGAGCTTCTTCGGGCGGGTCGATCGGGGACGCGGCGCCTGGGTGGCGTGGAAGCAGGTCGGCGCCCGCCAGAAGGACCGCTTCGAGCGCGTGGTCCAGATCGAGGACAGTTTCGGCAGCTACGCCGTATCGCGCCTGCCGCTGACGGCGGACCAAGTGCGCAGCTTCTACCATGTCACCTCCAAGGAGGCGCTGTGGCCGATCCTGCACTCCTTTCCCTCGCTCTTCCGCTACGACAACGTCGACTGGCCGACCTTTCGCGAGGTGAACCGGCTCTTCGCCGAAGCGGCCGCCGCCCAGGCCGAGGACGGGGCTCTGGTCTGGGTGCATGACTATAATCTCTGGCTGGTGCCGAAGTACCTGCGCGAGCTGAACCCGACGCTGCGCATCGCCTTCTTCCACCACACGCCCTTTCCGCCCCCCGACACCTTCAACGTCCTGCCCTGGCGGAACGAGATCGTCGACAGCCTGCTCGACTGCGACCTGGTCGGCTTCCATGTGCCGCGCTATGCGAAGAACTTCGCCGATGTCGCCCGTACGCTGCATGGCGCCACGGTGGAGCGGCAGGTTGCGGTGGAGGAGGGCATATCGCCCATCGGCCTGGCGCTGTCCGAGCCGGAGGTGCCGACGCTGCTGGCCCATGGCAAGCGGCGCATCGCCCTCGACGCCTTTCCCGTCGGGACCAACCCCAACCTCATCACCGAACTGCTGGCCGGCGAGCCGCGCCAGGCGGCCGCGAGGTCGATCCGGGACGAGCTGGGCGACCAGCGACTGATCGTGGCGGTCGGGCGGACCGACTATACCAAGGGCACGATCGAGGCCCTGCGGGCGTTCGAGCGGCTGCTGGAGCGGCGGCCGGAGCTGCATCGGCGCCTCAAGCTCATGGTGACCTCCGTGCGCTCCGCCGACGGCATGGGCATCTATCGCGAGACGCAGCGCGACATCGAGGCGTTGGTCGGCCGGATCAACGGCCGCTTCTCCGACCTGTGCTGGACGCCGATCCTGCTCTTCACCAACGCCGTGCCGTTCGACCGCCTGATCGCCTATTACCGCACCGCCGACATTTGCCTGACGACCCCGCTGCGCGACGGCCTCAACCTGGTCGCCAAGGAATATGTGGCGGCGCGCGAGGGGCTGGGCGGGGCGCTGGTGCTGTCGGAATTCGCCGGCTGCGCGGTCGAGCTCCCGCAGGCGGTCCTGACCAACCCCTATTCGACGCGATCGATGGACGCCGCACTCGATGCGGCGATCGACATGCCGGCGGAGGAGGGGCTGACCCGCATGGCGGCAATGGCGCGGACGGTGCGGCACTACGACGTCGCCCGCTGGGCGGCGCACACGCTGGATCGTTTCGGAGAGATCGGCGTTGGCATGGAGGAACCCGCCCGCGCGTTGGCGAGCTGATCCAAGGAAGGCCCGACATGCCCCGATCCGGAACCCGCCGTGGGGGCCGGCGGAGATGGTTCGGCAGCGGGGCCATGATGGTCCTGGCGCTGGTGGCCGTCGCCGGACCCGTCCATGCCCCCGTCCATGCCGAGGTACGTCTCGCCCTTTCCTGCGGGGCGCTCGGCGTGGAGCTTCGCCTGTGTACCGAAGGTGTCCGCTCCTGGGAGGCGGAGACCGGTCACCACGTCACCATCGTCTCGACGCCCAACTCCTCGACCGAGCGGCTGGCGCTCTATCACCAGCTCCTGGGTGCCGGTGCCACGGATATCGACGTGCTGCAGATCGACGTGGTGTGGCCGGGCGTCCTGGCCCCGCACCTGGTCGACCTCGCGCCCTATCTCGGCGATGCGCCGGCCGCGCACTTCCCGGCCATCATCCGCAACAACACCGTCGGCGGGCGGCTGCTGGCGATGCCCTGGTGGACCGATGCGGGCCTGCTCTTCTATCGCGCCGACCTGCTGCAGAAATATGGCCGCCGCCCGCCCAAGCGCTGGAGTGAGCTGGCGGAGACCGCCCGCATCGTGCAGGCGGGCGAGCGGGCCGCGGGCAATGCGCGCATGTGGGGCTATGTCTGGCAGGGGCGCGCCTACGAAGGGCTGTTCTGCAATGTGCTGGAGTGGCTGGCCGGCTATGGCGGCGGCACCTTCGTCGACGAGGCCGGCCGCGTCACCATCGCCAACGACGGGGCGGTGGCCGCCTTCACCGCGGCGCAGGGGTGGATCGGCTCGATCTCGCCGCAAGGGGTGCTGAACTATGACGAGGAGGCCACGCGCGGCGTCTTCCAGGCGGGCAACGCCGTCTTCATGCGCAACTGGCCCTATGCCTGGGCCCTGGCGGAGGGGGCGGACAGCCCCGTGCGCGGCAAGGTCGGCGTGATGGCGCTGCCGGTCGGATCGCCCGACGGCCGGCACGCCGGGGCGCTCGGCGGCTGGAACCTCGCCGTCTCGCGCTATTCCCGCCACCCGGCGGAGGCGGCCGACCTGGTGCGCCACCTGACGAGCGCACCGGAACAGAAGCGCCGCGCCATCGAGGCCGCCTACAATCCGACCATGCCCGCCCTCTACGAGGACCCGGACATCCTGCGGGCCAACCCCTTCTACGGCCTGCTGCGGCCCATCTTCGAGAATGCGGTGGCGCGTCCTTCCCGGGTGGCGGGCCGGCGCTATGCCCGGCTGTCGAGCCTGGTCTGGCGGGCGACCCACGACATCGTGGCGCGCGGCGTGGCGGTGGCGCCGCGGCTGGAACGCCTGTCGGCGGAGATCGGGCGGCTCGCCCGCCGCGGTGGCTGGGGGGCGGCGGAATGACGGCCGGCGAGCCGGCTTCGGCCCTCGACCGGTCGCGCGTGCGCGCCGCCTGGCTGTTTCTGGCGCCGATGCTGCTGACCTTGCTGCTGGTCGCCGGCTGGCCGCTCGCGCGCACGGCCTTCTACAGCATGACCGATGCGGGCCTGTCGGACCTCGATGTCTACAGCTTCGTCGGCGGGGAGAACTTCCTGCTGCGCGAGGATGGCCGATGGTACGGCATCCTGGCCGACCCGGTGTGGTGGCGGGCGGTCGCCAACACGCTGCTCTTTGCCGGCGTCTCCGTCTTCTTCGAGACCGTGCTCGGCGTGGTCATCGCCCTGGTCCTCGATGCCGGGGTGCGCGGACGCGGCCTGATGCGCGCCGCCGTCCTCATCCCCTGGGCGATTCCGACGGTGGTGTCCGCGAAGATCTGGGCCTGGCTGCTGCATGATCAGTTCGGCATGGTGAACGACCTGCTGCTGCGCCTGGGGCTGGTGGCCGAGCCGGTCGCCTGGCTCGCCAGCCCCGACCTCGCCCTGTGGTCGGTCGTGGCCGTCGATGTCTGGAAGACCACGCCCTTCGTGGCCTTGCTGGTGCTGGCGGCCCTGCAGATGCTGCCGCGCGACTGCTACGAGGCGGCGCGGGTCGACGGCATCCACCCGGTCCGCGTCTTCTTCCAGGTGACCTTGCCGCTGATCCGCCCGGCGCTGGCGATCGCCGTGATCTTCCGCCTGCTGGATGCGATGCGCGTCTTCGACCTCGTCTACGTCATGACCGGCAGCACGGACGCGACCATGACGATGTCGGTCTATGCCCGCCAGCAACTGGTCGACTTCCAGGATGTCGGCTACGGCTCGGCCGCGTCGGTGCTGCTGGCCGCGGCGGTGGCGCTCCTGACGGTGATCGCCCTGATGGCGGCGCGCCTCGACATCGGCGGGGGCCGGCGATGAGGCGTGCGGGCTATTGGCTGCTGGTGGCAATGATCGCCACCTATCTGCTGTTTCCCTTCTACTATGCCGTCGTCACCTCGCTGAAGGGTGGGACCGACATCTTCCGCGTCGACTACTGGCCGGCCGCGTTCGACTTCTCCAACTACGGCCGGGTCTTCACCGAGCAGCCCTTCGCCCGCAACATCGCCAACTCCCTGGTGGTGGCCGGCGCGGCGGTGCTGCTGGCGATGGCGCTCGGCCTGGGGGCGGCCTTCGCGCTCGGCCGGGTGCGGTTCCGCGGCCGGTCGGCCCTGTTGCTGACGATCCTCGGCGTCTCGATGTTTCCCCAGGTGGCGGTGCTGTCGGGCATGTTCGAGGTGGTTCGCGCCCTCGGCCTCTACGGCAGCCTGGCCGGCCTCGTGCTCTCCTATACGATCTTCACCCTGCCGTTCACCGTCTGGGTCCTGACCGCGTTCATCCGCGACCTGCCGATCGAGATCGAGGAGGCGGCGATCATGGACGGCGCCCGGCCATGGACGCTGATGACCCGCATCTTCCTGCCGCTACTGTGGCCGGCGATGGCGTCGACCGGCCTGCTGACCTTCATCGTCGCCTGGAACGAGTTCCTGTTCGCCTTGACCTTCACCTTCGCCAACACGCAGCGCACGGTCCCGGTCGCCATCGCGCTCATGACCGGCGGCAGCGAGTTCGAGCTGCCCTGGGGCAACATCATGGCGGGGTCGGTGGTGGTGACGCTGCCGCTCATCGCCCTCGTCCTGATCTTCCAGCGCCGCCTCGTCTCCGGGCTGACGGCCGGCGCCGTCAAGGGGTAGTGCGCATGGCGTCCGTCCGTCTCGAAGGCGTTGCCAAGTCGTTCGGCGGGGTGGCGGCCGTCCGCGACGTCGACCTGCAGGTCGAGGACGGGGAACTCGTGGTCTTCGTCGGCCCGTCGGGCTGCGGGAAATCCACCCTGCTGCGGCTGGTGGCCGGGCTGGAATCGGTCACCGCGGGGGACATCTGGATCGGTGACGACCGGGTGACGGGGGTCGAGCCGGCCGCCCGCGGCGTCGCCATGGTGTTCCAGTCCTACGCCCTCTACCCGCACATGAACGTCTATCGGAACATCGCCTTCGGCCTGACGCTGGCCAAGACCGGTGGGGAGGAGATCGATCGCCGGGTGCGGCGGGTCGCCGAAATGCTGGAGATCGCCGAGCTGCTGGAGCGCAAGCCGCGGGAATTGTCGGGCGGTCAGCGCCAGCGGGTCGCCATCGCCCGCGCGATCGTGCGCGAGCCCCGGGTCTTCCTGTTCGACGAGCCCTTGTCCAACCTCGATGCCGCGCTGCGGGTGCAGACCCGCATCGAGCTGGCGCGGATGCACCGGCGGATGGGCGTCACCATGATCTACGTCACCCACGACCAGGTCGAGGCGATGACGCTCGCCGACCGGCTGGTGGTCCTGAATGGCGGCCGGGTAGAGCAGGTCGGCCGCCCCGTCGACCTCTATCGCCGGCCGGCCAACCTGTTCGTGGCGGGATTCCTCGGCACCCCGCGGATGAACCTGCTGCCGGTCGGCTGCCCGATCGGGGCCGCCGCCGGCGCCATCCCGGCGGCGGCGCGGACGCTCGGAATCCGCCCGGAGGACCTGTCGCTGGCGCCGGACGGGGTGCCCGCCACGGTCGAACTGGTGGAGGAGCTGGGCGAGGCGCGGATCGTCCACGCCACCCTCGCCGACGGCATGGCGGTCGCCGTCCGCCACCATCCGGAGACCGCCCCGGGGGTGGGGGAGGCGGTGCGCCTGGCGTTCGAGCCGGGGGCCTGTCACTTCTTTGACGATAAGGGCGTCCGTGTCGCCCTGGACGGGGCGTCCCATGCCTTCCCTGGCGGGGCGCCGGATGTCTTCCCCGGCGGGGCGCCGGTGGACGGCGGTGTCATTCGCCCCCGATCCACGATATGATAAGCGTACGGAGCGGAAGGCCGCGCGTGCCAGGCACGCGGACCACGCCCTTCCGCATTACATATCGTCCGTGTCCGCCACGTTGGCGGCCGCTGGGACATGAAAGGTGGACGCCATGGCAGTCGGACGGCACACCACCGAGGCCAAGGCCGGCAAGGAAGCCGCCAAGGCCCGAGTCGCGCAGGAGGCACGGGATGCCGATGCGCGCACCAAGCTCCTGGCGCGGTTGCCCCAACTGCCCGACGATGATCTGCGGACGTTGAGCGTCAACGCCGAGCGGCTCGAGCAGTCGGGCACCGCCGGGCAGAAGGCCCAGGCAGCGGCGATGCTGCCGGCGATCCGCGCCCAACTGGCCGAACGGGCGGCGCTGAAGCCGCCGCCGAAGGCGCGCGCGACCAAGAAGGCAGCCACGCCGGCCCCCGCAGAGGCCTGACCGGAACGCGCCTGCCCAGTCAGGACCGGTAACCGGCGGTGATCGGAATCGGCGTAAGCCGGTTTTTCTGGGGCATCAATGCCTACGCCCATGGCGACGTGGCGGTGGCGCGCCTGCGTGCCGAGCCGGCAGCGGTGGCACCGCCGTCGGTGCCGGATGGTCTGTTCGCCGGCGTGATCGCGGCACTGCGTGCCGGCGGGTTGCCGGCCGCCGATGGGTGGCGGCTGCCCCCGGCGGCGACCGCGGTTGACCTCGCTCGGGTGCTGGTCGACGGGGTGCTGCGCCAGGTCGGGGCGCCGGCCTCCGGCACCGTCCGCCTGCGGCCGGGTGCCGCCCATCCGTGGGACGTGGCCGTGGCGCTGGAGAACCCGGCCACGGCCGAGGCCGCCTTCCTGCTGGCGGTGGGGCTGGTCCGCGCCGTCGCCGGCGGAGCGCCCACCGCCGCCGTCGGGGCGTCGGTCGCGCGCCGGCTGGAGGCGCTGGAGCGATCCTGGCGCTTCTGGCGCCCGGACGTGGACCGGGCCGAGATCATCGATGCCTGCCGGCGGCTGAAGATCCGCTGGAAGCGGCTGTCCTACTATCCGGAGTGTATCCAGCTCGGTGAAGGCCGGCGCCACAAGCGCATGCTGACCTCGATCACCGGCGACACCTCGCATCTGTCGGCGCAGATCGCGACCGACAAGTCGATGACCAACCTGCGCCTGGCGCAGCAGGGCGTGCCGGTGCCCCGCCACCGCATCGTCGAAACCGCCGGCAAGGCCGCGCGGGCCTGTCGTGACCTCGGATTCCCCGTCGTCGTCAAGCCGCGCGACGGCCGCTGGAACCGCGGCGTCGCCGTGGTCTTCTTTCCCGAGGACGTGGCGGACGCGTTCGCGGCGGCGCGTGGCGCCGGCGTGCGCGGCGGCGTGGTCGTCGAAAGCTATGTCCATGGCCGCGAATACCGCATCCTGGTCGCGGCCGGCGCGGTCTGTGGCGCCCATGAGCGGATCGCGCCTGCCGTGACCGGGGATGGGCGGTCGACGGTGCAGGCATTGATCGATCGGCACAACGCCGACCCGGCCCTGGTGTCGCCGGCCGATGCCTGGTCCGGCCCGATCATGGTCCTGCCCCTGGTCGAGCGCTGCCTGCGCTGGCAGGGGCTGGACCTGGCCCAGATCCCGGCGGCGGACCGCCGGGTGCTGGTCAATCCGCTGCCGTTCCGCAAGCATGGTGGCACCTATCGCGACGCCAGCGACCGCATCCATCCCGAGAATGCCGACCTCGCCGTCCGCGTCGCGCGGCTGGTCGACCTCGACATCGCCGGCATCGACATCCGCCTCGCCGACATCGAGTGTCCCTGGTCCGAAGGGCAGGCGGGGGTGTGCGAGGTGAATGCCGGCCCCGGGATCGACAATATCGCGGTCGCGGGCCGCAAGCGTGGCATCGACGTGCCTGGGCGTCTCATCGACCTGGTCCACCCGCCGGCCGTGCGCCGGCCGATGCCGTTCATCCTGCTGGCCGACGATGCCGGGGCGCCGGACCGCTCGGCCGCGCTGGCGGCGGCGCTCGGCCGGCGCTTCGGCTGGAATGTCGCCGCCGCCGACCGCGCGGGGGTGCGGATCGCGGCCCGCCTGTTGCCGGCGCCGGCGTCGTCCGGCCCGCGCTGGGCGGTGGAACGGATGCTGGAAGAGCCCGAGACCGACGCCGCGATCCTGGCCTACCCAGCCTCGGCGCTGCTGGAGCATGGCGTGGGCCATGACCGCATCGACGTGGCCGTGCTGGGCGACGGGCCGCACGCGGACCGCCTCGGCCGCTTGTTGGAAGATGCGGGGACGCGGCTGCTGCCCGCCGACGCCGGCGTGGATGCCATCGCCGACCTCGTGGCGTAGGCCGGATCAGGCGCCGTCGAGGGCGTGCGCGATGTCCAGCAGCACGGTGGCGAACTCCTCCACCACCTTGGCCGGGTGGCGGTGGGCCGGGTAGACGATCGAGAACCGGGTCGGGATCGCCGGTTCGAAGCGTAGCGTCACCAATCCCGGCTCGCGGATGAAGGGCGCGGTGTAGGGGTCGATCACCGCGACCCCGAAGCCGCGGGCCACGAAGGCGCAGGCGGTGGCCGACAGCGAGGTCTCGAACGGGCGTTCGTACTGGATGCCCTCGGCCTCCAGCATCGCCTCCAGCCGCAGGCGGATCGGGCTGGTGGGGCCGAGGCCGATCAGCCGCTCCCCCGCCAGGTCCGCCACCCGCACGACCGGCCGCCCGGCCAGCCGATGCCCCGCCGGCACGACGCAGACGGCGGGCAGGGGCGGGAAGGGGACGACCCGCACCGCCGGGTGCTCATGGACCGTGTTCACCAGGCCGATGTCGATCTGGTCCAGGCGGGCCATCGCCTCGATGTTGGTGGAATTGTCGTTGTGGACCGAGATCGAGACATCGCCGCGCTCGCGCACGAAGCGCTCGATCGCGGTATTCAGGATGCCGATGCTGAAGGCGGTGATGGCGGCGACGCGCAGGCCCCCGGCCTTGCCGGCGCGGATGGCGTTGGCGGCGTCGGCGATGCGGTCGAGGCCGATGAAATAGCGGGCGATCTCGTGGTTCAGCAGCACCGCCTCGGGGGTCGGCGCCAGATGGCTGCCGACCCGCTCGAACAGCGTCAGGCGCAGCGCATGCTCGAGGTCGCGCACCAGCCGGCTGACGGCCGGCTGCGAGACGGTCAGCGTTTCCGCCGCCGCGGTCATGCTGCCGGTCATCATCACGGCGCGGAACGCCTCCACCTGGCGCGGGTGGAGCGAGTTCATGGCGCGATGTTCTGCTTGGGCAGGCGCAATAACATCCGGTCATGGTGCCCCAAACGCATGTGCCTTGAAAGAGCAGGCAAGAAGCACCCTCAATAGGATGTCGCGCTCGTATCCCGATTCTGCCTCGATCCGGGGCCTGGGGATGCGCCGGGGAGGCCGATGCTCAACTACGTCGCCCGACGCCTGTTGATTCTGCTGCCCATGCTGCTGGCCGTCTCGGTCGCAGTGTTCCTGGTGCTCTATTCGATCCCTGGCGACCCGGCCCGCATGGCCGCCGGCCCCGACGCCAGCGAGGAGGACGTGGCCCAGATCCGCGCCAACTACGGCCTCGACCGTCCGATCCACGAGCAATACGCGATCTACCTGGCGAACCTCGTGCAGGGCGACCTCGGCACCTCGTTCCGCACCCGCCGCCCGGTCCTGGACGAGGTCGCGCGCACCCTGCCGGCGACCATCGAGCTGGCGGCCGCGGCCATGGCGATCGCCATCCTCCTCGGCGTGCCGATCGGCATCGTCTCGTCGCTGCGGCCGGGGGGATGGCTCGACAATACCATCACCGCCTTCGCGGTCTTCGGCATCTCCATGCCGGGCTTCTTCCTCGGCCTCATCCTGATGGTGATCTTCGCGTCCAACCTCTACTGGTTGCCGCCGACCGGTCGTGGCACCTGGGCCCATCTCGTCCTGCCGGCGGTGACGCTGGGCCTGCCCTATGTCGCGACCTATGCGCGCCTGACCCGGTCCAACATGCTGGACGTGCTGTCGGAGGACTATATCCGCACGGCCCGCGCCAAGGGCCTCCGGCGCTCGACCGTCATCTACCGCCACGCCCTGATCAACGCGGCCATCCCGCTGGTCACCGTGCTCGGCATCTATTTCGGCCGGCTGCTGGGCGGTGCCGTGATCGTCGAGACGATCTTCGCCTGGCCCGGCCTCGGCCGCATCATGATCGAGGCGATCGTCCAGCGGGACATCTATGTCGTGCAGGGCACGATCCTCGTCTTCGCCGTGTCCGTGGTCCTGGTCAACCTGGTGGTCGACGTGCTGTACGGCGTGCTCGACCCGCGCATCAGCTACGGCTGAGGGCGCCGCCATGGGAACCTTTGCCGCCTACCTGTGGCGCACGCGTAACGTGGCCGCGGCCGTCGCCGCCATCATCGTCGCCGCGTTCGTCCTGGTCGCGGTGGGGGCGCCGCTGTTCGCCGACTGGGGGACCGCCACCAAGGTCGAGCTGCAGAACGCGCTGGCCTTGCCGTCGGCTGCCTTTCCGCTCGGCGCCGACGAGCTCGGCCGCGACCTGCTGGCCCGCATCGTCTGGGGGGCCCGAATCTCGCTTACCGTGGCGGTGCTGAGCGTCGGCTTCGCGCTCTGCGTCGGCGTCTCCATCGGGGCCGCCTGCGGCTACTACGAGGGCCGCCTCGCCGACCTCGTGATGCGGACCATGGACTTCATGATCGCCTTCCCGCGCATCCTGCTGGCGATCATGCTGATCACCGTGCTCGGCACCGGTGTCTTCAGCCTGACGCTGGCGATCGGCATCTCCTCGGTCCCGGTCTATGCCCGTCTGTTCCGCGCCCCGGTGCTGACCCTGAAGCAGCGGGAGTTCGTGCTGGCCGCCCGCTCGCTGGGTGCGCGCGACGGCACCATCCTCTTCGGGCACATCCTGCCCAACACCGTCTCGCTGATGATCATCCAGGGCACCATCTCGCTGGCCGACGCGATCCTGATCGCGGCCGGCCTCAGCTTCCTCGGCCTCGGGCCGCAGCCGCCGACCCCGGAATGGGGGGCGATGATCGCCAACTCGCGCGCCCACATCACCTCAACGCCGCATGTCGTGTTCGCGCCGGGGATCGCGCTCTTCGCGGTCATCCTCGGCCTCAACGTGCTGGGCGACGCGCTCCGCGACTTCGCCGACCCGCGCGTGCGCAAGAGCCGCTGATCCAACGGACAGGGAAGGAACCAGAAAATGACGAGCAGATGGCACAAGCTGGTCGCAATGGCCGCGCTGGCCGGCATCCTGGCGGCGACCCCCGCGGCCGCGCAGACGCTGCGCTGGGTCGAGGGCACCGACGCCGACACCCTCGACCCGCAGATCCAGCGCAGCCGCCCGGCGCAGATCCTGACCGACCATATCTTCGACCCGCTGGTGCGCTGGAAGGATACCAAGCTCAGCGATATCGTCCCGGCGCTGGCGCTGTCCTGGGAGCGCTCGGAGGGCGACCTGCTGTGGACCTTCAAGCTGCGCCAGGGGGTCCTGTTCCATGACGGGACCCCATTCGACGCGGCGGCGGCGAAGTTCAGCCTGGAGCGCGCGATGGACCCGAAGACCGGGTCGCCCAACCGCTCGCTGTTCGGCCCGATCGACCGCATCGAAGCGCCCGACGCCCATACGCTGCGGATCCACACCAAGACGCCGATGCCGACCATGCTGGAGGTGCTGGCGGGCTCGCAGGCGATGATGTTGAGCCCGACCGCGGTGCAGAAGAACGGCCGCGATTCGTTCCGCCTGCCGGTCGGGACCGGCCCGTTCATCTTCGAGGAATGGATCCCCAACGAGCACATCAAGCTGCGCCGCAACGACCAATATTGGGGCGTGAAGCCGCTGGTGCAGAAGTTCCATTTCCGCCCGGTGCCGGAGGCGGGCGCGCGGGTGGTGGAGCTCGAATCCGGCAATGCCGACATCGTCACCAACATCCCGCCGGAAGCGGCCGACCGGCTGAAGCGCAACCCGCGGGTGAAGATCGAGGTCGTCCCCAGCTCGTTCCAGATCTTCTTCGAGCTGAACCTGACCAAGCCGCCCTTCAACGACGTGCGCGTGCGCAAGGCGATCAACCATGCGGTCGACCGCAAGGCGATCGTCGAGAAGATCCTGGGCGGCTACGGCGCGGTCCCGGACGGCCTCTTCCCGGAGGGCGTGCAGGGACGCATTCCGCTGGAGCCCTATGCCTACGACCCGGAGCTGGCCAAGCGGCTGGTGAAGGAGGCGTTCCCGGGCGGGTTCGACGGCAAGGTGGTGCTGTGGACGCCGAACGGCCGCTACGCCAAGGACCGCCAGGTGTCGGAGGCGGTGCAGGGCTGGCTCAACGGGATCGGCTTGCAGACGGAGTTCCGCTCCTGGGAATGGGCCAGCTACCAGCGCGAGCTCTATCGCGCCGACCCCGGCGGCACCGGCAAGGGCACCAACAATGCCAACATGTGGATGCTGGGCACCTCGATCCCCGACGCCGACTGGCGCCTGCGCCGCAAGGTGGTCTCCGGCGACCCCTCGAACCTGACCGGCTACTCGAACCCCAAGGTCGACGCCCTGATGAAGTCGGCCTCGACCAACATGAACTACGAGGCGCGGATGAAGGACTACCAGGAGGTGCAGCGCATCTTCTGGTCCGAGGACGCGGCCTGGCTGATCCTCTTCAACCAGGTGCAGATCATCGGCCTCAACCCCAAGGTCGAGGGCCTCGAGATGTTCGCCTACGAGGTCCCGATCCTGAACCGCGTCACCTTCAAGAAGTAGCCGGCTCCGACGGCCGGGCCATGCGGGGCCCGGCCGTCTCTGCCCGACGTTTTTTCGCCCGAACCTTCATCGAGAGCGTCCCATGCGCGAGCGCCTGAAGTCCGCCCCGGCGGAAGAGATCGTCACCTACCTGATCGCGCCGCGCCTGTTCGAGGAAGCGGGCACCATCTTTCCGATCATGAGCCGGATCAACCAGGCCCATGTGGTGATGCTGGTGGAGCGCCAGATCCTGCCGCGCGAGGTCGGCGGCACGATACTGGCCGGCCTCGCCCGCCTGGCGAAGGGCGGGGTCGACGCGCTGAAGCTCGACCCCGGCAAGGAGGATCTCTACTTCAACGTCGAGGCGGCGCTGAGCGCCGACATCGGCGCCGATACCGGTGGGCGGATGCACACCGGGCGCAGCCGCAACGACCTTTACGCCACCATCCAGCGCATGAAGGCGCGCGCGACCGGCAACGACATGGCGCGCCGCGCGCTGCTGCTGCAATCGCGCCTGCTCGACGCGGCCGAGGCCAACGCCCGGACGGTGATGACCGGCTACACCCACATGCAGCCGGGCCAGCCGATCACCGTCGGGCACTATCTCTCCGGCGTCGCCCAGGCGTTGCAGCGCGATAGCTGGCGCATCCTCGATGCCTACCGCTCGCTCAACCTGTCGCCCCTGGGGGCGGGCGGGCTCGCGACCACCGGCTTCCCGATCGACCGCTTCCGGACGGCAGCACTGCTGGGCTTCGACGGCATCGTCGAGAACTCGCTCGATGCGGTGGGCTCGCGCGACTATGTCTCCGACCTGATCTACGCCTTCGCCACGGCGGCCATCACCGTCAGCCGCCTCTGCCACGACCTTCATGTCTGGTACACGTTCGAGTTCGGCTTCATCGACATCGACGACGCCATCGCCGGCACCAGCTCGATCATGCCGCAGAAGAAGAACCCGAGCCCGATCGAGCACCTGAAGGCCAAGGCCGCCCACCAGATCGGGGCGCTGGTCTCGTCCCTGGCCGCCCAGAAGACCGCGCCTTTCACCCATGGGCGCGAGGTCGGCAATGAGAGCGTCGCGCTCTTCAAGGAGGCCGCTCACCAGATGGAGGCGACCCTGGCGCTGGCCGACGCCGTCGTGCGCGGCCTGCGCTTCCGGGCCGACAACATGCTGGACGACGCGCGGCGCAACTACTGCACCCTGACCGAGCTGGCCGACACCATGGTGCGCCATCGCGGCCTCAGCTTTCGCACTGCGCACGAGGTGGTGGGGGCGCTGGCCCGCGTCGCGGCCGACCGGCGCCTGGCCGGCAGCCACGCCATCACCGCCGAGCTGGTCGACGAGGTCGCGGTCGAGGTGACGGGCAAGCCGTTGTCGCTGACGGAAGCGGAGCTGAAGGCCGCCCTCGATCCCGCCTTCAACGTGGAACAGCGCCGGGTGCCGGGTGGGCCGGCGCCGGCGACGGTGCTGGACGCGATCGGGCGCCTGCGCGGCGGCCTGGACGAGCAGCGCACCTTGCTCGACCGGCGGGTGGGCGCGCTGGAAGCGGCCGACCGTGAGCTGGCGGCTGCCGCCGCCCGGCTCGCAGCCTGATCGGAGGCATCCCCATGACCATCGCCGCCCCGGAACACAAGCTGACGGAAGCGCGGCTCGCCCGCCCGCCGGCCGAGCTCTTCCTGCGCCTCTCGCAGGCGCCTGGCCTGCGGCGGGAGTTGCGCCATTTCCGCCAGTTCCTGGCGGTCGACAAGGCCCATACGGTGATGCTGGTGGAGCAGGGGATCCTGGCCCGCGACCATGGGCGCCAGATCCTGGGCGTGCTGGCGGAGATCGAGGCCGAGGGGCCGGAGCGCTTCTCGATCGACGAAAGCCGCGGAAGCTTCCTCTTGCAGGTGGAGGCGCGCCTGACCGGCCGGCTGGGCGAGGGGGTCGGCGGGCGGATGCATACCGGCCGCAGCCGCATCGACCAGGGGGCGACAGTGCGCCGCCTCTACAAGCGCGGCCGGATGCTGGGGGTGATGGACCGCATCATCCGGCTGGAGGCGGCGATCCTGGAACAGGCCGGGCGGCATCGCCGCACCCTGATGCCGGGCTACACCCACATGCAGCATGCCCAGCCCTGGATCTTCGGCCACTACCTGCACAGCTTCTTCGTCAAGCTGCGCGAGGATTTCGAGCGCCTGACCGAGGGCTATCGCCGGCTCAACCTGAACCCGCTGGGGGCGGTCGGCCTGTCCGGAACCTCGTGGCCGCTCGACCGCATGCGCACCACGGCGCTGCTCGGTTTCCAGGGCCTGGTCGAGAACAGCAAGCTCGGCCGCGAGGCTTATTATGCGGCGGAGGCGGCGGGCGGCCTGTCCTTCGTGATGGCCGACCTCAACGACCTCGCCAGCGACTTCCATGTCTGGTCGAGCCACGAGTTCGGCCTGCTGGAAACCGACGACGCCTTCTGTGGCACCAGCAGCATCTTTCCCCAGAAGAAGAACCCGGCCGCCCTGGAGAGCATCAAGAAGTCGGCCGGCGGCGCCACCCAATGGCTGGCCGAGGCCTTCGCCACCTATCGCGGCGAGGGCACCGGCGACCAGGCGATCCGCGAGCTGTCGATGATCGACCGTGCCTTCGACGTCACCACCGACACGCTGGAATTGGCGGAGGCGGTGGTGGCGACGCTGATCGTCCATGAGGGCCGGATGCGCCGGCTGGCGTCCGAGAACTGGGCGACCGCGAGCAACCTCGCCGACCTGCTGGTCCGCGACTGCGGCATCTCCTACCGCCAGAGCCATCATGTCGTGGGCCGCCTCGTGCGCGCCTGCCTGGAGGCCGGCATGCGGCCGGACGCCGCCACCGCGGCGGCGCTGGATGCGGCCGGCATGGAGACGATCGGCCGGCCGCTCGGCCTGGGCGACGCCGCGGTGCAGGACGCGCTGGATGCCGATCGCTTCGTCGCCACCCGGGTGACCACGGGCTCGATCGCGCCATCGGAGGTCGACCGGATGCTGGAGGCGGCGGGCGGCGAGCTGCGGTCGATGGCGGCGTGGCTGGCGGCGGAACGCGCGCGCCTGGCCGCCGCCGACACCATGCTGGCCGCGGCGGTCGCCGGCATCCGCGAGGCCGGGACCGGATGATGCAGGGCCCGCCGCTGCTCTCGGTCGACGGGCTGAAGGCACATCTCTTCACGCCGGCCGGCGTGGTGCGGGCGGTCGACGGCATCTCGTTCGACCTGGCCGAACGCGAGACCCTGTGCATCGTCGGCGAATCCGGCTGCGGCAAGAGCATGACGGCGCTCGCCATCATGGGGCTGCTGCCGGAGCCGACCGGTCGCATCGTCGAGGGCCGGATCATGCTGGCCGGGACCGGCGACCTGGCGCGCCTGCCGGAGGAGCGGATGCGCGACATCCGCGGCAACGCCGTCTCGATGATCTTCCAGGAGCCGATGAGCAGCCTGAACCCGGTCTTCGAGATCGGCTACCAGGTGGCGGAGGTGATCCTCCAGCACCGCCGGGTCGGCCGCGCCGCGGCGGCGGCCCAGGCGGTGGAGATGCTGCGGACCGTCGGCATCCCCTCGCCGGAACGGCGCGCCCACGCCTATCCCCACCAGCTATCGGGTGGCATGCGCCAGCGGGTGATGATCGCGATCGCGCTCGCCTGCCGGCCGCGCCTGATGCTGGCCGACGAGCCGACGACGGCCCTCGACGTCACCATCCAGGCGCAGATCCTCGACCTGATGAACCGGCTGAAGGAGGAGGTGGGGACAGCCATCGTCCTCATCACCCACAACATGGGCGTGGTCGCCGAAATGGCGCAGCGGGTCTGCGTCATGTATGCCGGCGTCGTCGTCGAGGAGGCGGATGTCGAGCCCCTGTTCGAGACGCCGCTCCACCCCTACACCCAGGGCCTGCTCGGCTCGATCCCGCGTCCCGACCGGCGGCAGGCCCGGCGGCAGCGCCTGTCGACCATCCCCGGCAGCGTGCCCAACCTGCTGGCGGGATGGACGGGCTGCCGATTTGCCGATCGCTGCTCGCACGTCATGGACGTCTGCCGCCGGCTGGAGCCGCCCCTGGCGGTGCCGGTCGGGGGCGACCCCCGGCACAAGGTCCGCTGTTGGCTGCATCCGGCCGAGGGCGGGGTCCCGGCATGACCGCGCCGACGCTGCTCGAACTGAAGGGGGTGAAGAAGCATTACCCGGTGCTGGGCGGCCTCCTGCGCCGCGTCGCCGGCTGGGTGAAGGCGGTCGACGGGGTCGACCTCACCGTGCGCCAGGGCGAGACCTTGGGCCTGGTCGGGGAGTCCGGCTGCGGCAAGACCACGCTCGGGCGCACCATCGTCCGGCTGGAGGAGGCGACCGCGGGCGAGATCCGCTTCGAGGGCCGCGACATCGCCCGCCTGCCGGCCGAGGGCATGCGGTCGCTGCGGCGCGAGATGCAGATCATCTTCCAGGACCCCTATTCCTCGCTGAACCCGCGGCGGACCGTGGGCCAGACCCTGACCGAGCCGTTCCGCATCCACGGGCTGGGCGACGCTGGCGAGCGGCGCGACCAGGCCCTGGAGCTGCTGCGCCTGGTCGGCCTGCGGCCGGAGCATTACGACCGGCACCCGCATGAATTCTCCGGCGGCCAGCGCCAGCGCATCGGCATCGCCCGCGCGCTTGCCCTGAAGCCGAAGCTGATCGTCTGCGACGAGCCGGTGAGCGCGCTCGACGTCTCCATCCAGGCGCAGGTCGTGAACCTGCTGATGGACCTCCAGGACCGCTTCGGGCTGACCTATGTCTTCATCGCCCACGACCTGTCGGTGGTGGAGCACATCAGCGACCGGGTCGCCGTCATGTATCTCGGCCACATCGTCGAGATCGCCGACGCCGAGCGGCTCTATGAGCGGCCGCTGCACCCCTATACCGAGGCGCTCCTGGCGGCCTCGCCGGTGCCCGACCCGCGCGCCCGGCGACAGCGCATCATCCTCCAGGGCGATGTGCCGAGCGCGCTGGCGCCGCCGCCCGGCTGCCCCTTCAACACACGCTGCCCGCACGCAACCGACATCTGCCGCGAGGGCGGGGTGCCGCAGCTGGAGGAGGTGATGGCCGACCATTTCGTCCGCTGCCGCCGGGTGGGGGAGATTCGTGATCTCTAGGACCGCGACCGGTGGCGCCGCCGCGCCTCGCGCGGGTACCATCGCGGCCGGGATGGTGGGCGGAGGGCGCAATGGTTGCTGAGGCCGGTTTCGATGTCGTCGTGGTGGGCGGTGGCGTGGTCGGGTCGTCGATCGGCTACGGCCTGGCCAGGCGCGGGGCCCGCGTCGCGATCCTCGACCAGGGGGACGCGGCCCTGCGGGCGTCGCGGGTGAATTTCGGCCTCGTCTGGCTCCAGTCGAAGGGCGACGGGATGCCCGACTATGGGCGCTGGACCCGCCGCTCCGCCGACCTGTGGACGGGCTTTGCCGCCGAATTGCAGGCGCATTCCGGCATCGACCCGGAGCACCAGCAGGATGGCGGCGTCTCCTTCTGCCTCGGCGAGGAGGAGTTCGAGCAGCGCCGGAACACCATCCAGCGCATGCACAACCAGGTCGAACCCTGGGTCTATGAGACCCGCATGATCGATCGCAAGGAGGTGGAGGCGCTGTTCCCACGGGTGCGCTTCGGGCCGGAGCTGGTCGGCGCCTCCTTCTGCCCGCATGACGGGGTGTCGAACCCGCTGCGCCTGCTGCAGTCCCTGCACGGCGCGCTGGCCCGCCTCGGCGTCGCCTACCGGCCGGACGCGCCGGCCCTGGCGGTGCGGCGCGACGGGCAGGGCTTCGTCGTCGACACGCCGGCCGGCATCTTCCGGGCCGGCAAGATCGTGCTGGCCGCCGGCCATGGCACGCCGGCCCTGGCGCGGACGCTCGGCCTGGAGGCGCCGATCCGGCCGGAGCGCGGGCAGCTCATCGTCACCGAGCGGGTGGCACCGATCCTGCCGCTGCCGGCCAGCGGCGTCCGCCAGACCCGCGACGGCACCATCATGATCGGCACCACCCACGAGCATGCGGACGACCTGACGACCCGGACCACCACCGCCAACGCGGTGAAGATCGCGGCCCGCGCCGTCCGCGTCATCCCCGACCTGGCCAACCTGCGCATGGTGCGGACCTGGCTCGGCCTGCGCGTGCTGTCGCCGGACGGCTTCCCGGTCTACATGGAATCCGAGACGCATCCCGGCGCCTATGTCGCCATCTGCCATTCCGGCAACACGCTGGCCGCGGTCCATGCCAACGACCTGTGCGAGGCGATCCTGGCCCAGCGCCTGCCCGACCGGCTGGCCCCCTTCCATCCGAGGCGTTTCCATGTTCAGCAAGCTGCCTGACCCCGCGGCCCCGACCGTCACCGTCCATATCGAAGGGCGGCCTATCCGCGTCGGCGCGCGGGAAAGCGTGGCGGCGGCCGCCCTGCTGGCCGGCCTTGGCGCCACCCGCACCTCGCCCGCCACCGGCGAGCCGCGGGCACCCTTCTGCATGATGGGGGTCTGCTACGACTGCCTCATGGTCATCGACGACGTGCCCTCGCGCCAGGCCTGCCTGGTGACGGTGCAGGAGGGCATGCGGATCGAGCGCCAGGACGGCGCCCGGACATTGGGTTTCGGGGAGGATGCGGCCGATGTCTGAGCGCTTCGACCTGGTCGTCGTCGGCGCGGGCCCGGCCGGCCTCGCGGCCGCGACCGAGGCCGCCGCCCTCGGCCTGTCGGCCGTCGTCATCGACGAGCAGCCGGAGCCGGGCGGGCAGATCTACCGCGCGGTGGAGCGCGCTGTCCGGGGCCCGGCGGCGGCGGCGCTGGGCGACGATTTCCGCCACGGGCTGGGCGTGGTCGAGGCGTTCCGCGCCAGCGGTGCGGCCTACCGGCCGGGGTTGCAGGCCTGGCAGATGGAGCCGACCGGCGAGGTGCTGGCCAGCGACGGCCGGCGCTCCACCTCCTACACCGGCGCGCGCACGCTGGTCGCCGTCGGCGCCACCGAGCGCCCGGTGCCGGTGCCGGGCTGGACGCTGCCCGGCGTCATGACGGTCGGGGCCGGGCAGATCATGCTGAAGGCGTCGGGCGCGATGCCGGAGGGTGATTGCTGGGTGGCGGGCAGCGGGCCGCTGCCGCTGCTCTATGTGTCGCAGATCCTGGCCGCGGGCGGGCGCATCGCCGGCTATATCGACACCACGCCGGGCGGGAACCGGCTGGCGGCGCTGCCGCACCTGTTCGGCGCGCTGCGCAACTATCCTTACCTGAGGAAGGGGCTGGAGCTGCGCCGCCGCCTGCGGCGGTCGGGCATCCCGATCCACGCCGCCGATGCGGTGGAGGCGGCGGGCGACGGCAAGGTGGAGCGAGTGCGCTTCCGCCATGGCGGAAGCTGGACCGAGCAGCCTTGCGACCTGCTGCTGCTGCATGAAGGGGTGGTGCCCAACGTCCATGTCACCATGGCGATCGGCTGCGCCCATGATTGGGACGATCGTCAGCGCTGCTTCCGCCCACGCCGCGACGAATGGGGTCGCACCGACGTCGCGGCGATCCTGGTGGCGGGCGATTGCGGCGGCATCGAGGGCGCGCAGGCGGCCGAGCTCGACGGCCGGCTGGTGGCGCTGGGTGCCGCCGCCGACCTTGGCCGGATCGACGCCGCGGAGCGCGATCGGCGGGCGGTGCCGCTGCGCCGGGAACTGGGCCGCCATCTGCCGATCCGCGCCTTCCTCGACACGCTGTTCCAGCCGCGTCCCGACGTGCTGTCGCCGGCCGACCCGGTGATCGTCTGCCGTTGCGAATCCATCACCGCCGCCCAGGTGCGCCAGACCGTCGCGATCGGCGCGGTCGGCCCCAACCAGGCGAAATCCTTCATCCGCTGCGGCATGGGGCCCTGCCAGGGCCGCCTCTGCGGCCTGACGGTCACCAACATCATCGCCGAGGCGACCGGCAGGCTGCCGGGCGAGGTCGGGTTCTTCCGCATCCGGCCGCCGCTGAAGCCCCTGACCCTGGGCGAGCTGGCCGCGCTTGGCGAAGGCGCTGCATGATGGTGGAGGCGGACGTCGTCATCGTCGGGGGCGGGCTGCATGGCTGCTCGGCGGCACTGCACCTGGCCCAGCGCGGGCAGCGGGTGGTGGTGCTGGAGCGCCGCCATGTCGGCCGCCATTCGTCGGGCATCAATGCCGGCGGCGTCCGGACCATGAACCGCGACCCGGCCGAGATCGGCCTTTCGGTCGCCGGGATGGAGCTGTGGCGGCGGATCGGCGAGCTGGTCGGCGACGATTGCGGCTTCCAGGCCCACGGCCAGATCCGGGTCGCGGAGACCGCGGCCGAGCTGGAGAAGGTGGCCCAGCGCGTGGCGATGGTGCGCCGGCTCGGCTTCGAACACGAAGAATTGATCGAGCGGGACGAGCTGCGCCGGCTCGTTCCGGCCATCGCGCCACACTGCGTCGGCGGCCTGATCGTGCGCGACGATGGTGCCGCCGACCCCTATCGCACGACGCTGGCCTTTGGCCGCAAGGCGGCGGCGTTGGGCGTCGACATCCGCGAGGGCGAAGGGCTGGTGGCGCTGGAAAGGGCGGGGTCCGACTGGATCGCGGTCGGCGAGCATGGCCGCTATCGCGCGGCCACCGTGGTCAACGCCGCCGGCGCGTGGGCCGGCGACGTGGCGGCGATGGTGGGGGATGCCGTCGACCTGCGCGTCCGGGCGTCGATGATGATGGTGACGGAGCGGGTGCCCCATTTCCTCGACCCGGTCATCGCCGCGGTCGGGCGCAAGCTATCCTTCAAGCAGAGCGACGCCGGGACGGTGGTGATCGGCGGCGGGCAGCAGGGCCGCGCCGACCGGCACACCGAGAAGACCAGCATCGATTTCGCCAACCTGGCGCACAGCGCGGTCGCGGCGACCGCCCTCTTTCCCTTGATGCGCGGCGTCCGCCTGGTGCGAAGCTGGTGCGGAATCGAGGCGGAAACGGTCGACCATCTGCCGGTGCTGGGCCGCTCGCCATCGGCCGACGGCATCATCCACAGCTTCGGCTATTCGGGCCACGGGTTCCAGCTTGGGCCCATCTGCGGGGCGGTCGTCGCCGATCTCGTCACCCGGGGCGGGACCAACCTCCCCATCGCCGGGCTCGCGCTGGAGCGCTTCGTGGCGAAGGCCGCCGATGGTTCGCCGGTCGGAGGTTTGCCCGCCGATGGCTCGCCCATGGCCGCGGGACACTAGCGCATCCCAGGTCGCCACGGCGCCGATCAGCACCAGGCCGAAGCCGGCGAGGCGTACCGGTGCGGTCCGGCCGAGGATCAGGAAGGACAGTCCGAACGCGGCGGCGGCGGCGCCCAGCGCCAGTTGTACCGTGCCGATAGCGGGCATCTGAGATACTCGACTCCCCCACGCGCCGTCGGGGGAATCCGCGGCCGGGCCGACAGGCATTAGCGTTGCCAGTGTCGATTGTAAATCGTGGAATATTTCCACGCACGCCGATCGTGTATGGCACCATGGTTCGACATCCGGCCTCGCCAAGGCTATAGCGCCGGGTGTCGGCACGCCAGCGCTGGTGCCCCGGGCGCGTCCGCCGTAAGTTCGGAGTTGGCTATAGAATTAATTGGGTTCCCGTTTCGGTTGAATCGCCGGTTGAAGCAATGTCGAATACCCCTCCGCTAGTGCTGTTGATCGAGGACACGCCCTCGCTGGCGGCGCTCTACGTCGAATACCTGCGGCGCGAACCGGTGCGCGTGGTGGTTGCCGGCACGGGCCAGGAGGGGGTGGCCGCCATCCGCGGGCAGGCACCTTCGGCGGTGCTGCTCGATCTCAACCTTCCCGACATGGCCGGCATGGACATCCTGAAAGAGGTGACCGGCAACGGCTATGGCTGCTCGGTCATCGTCATCACCGCCCATGGGTCGATCAACACGGCGGTCGAGGCGATGCGCAACGGCGCCCACGACTTCCTGATGAAGCCCTTCGACCCCGACCGGCTGAAGGTGACCCTGCGCAACGCGCTGGCCCACCAGAAGCTGCTGTCGATGGTCGAGACCTACCGCGAGACCTACGATCGCACCGGCCTTGCCGGGCTGATCGGCACTTCGCTGCCGATGCAGCAGGTCTACCGGATCATCGAGAGCGCCGCCCCCAGCCGCGCCACCGTCTTCGTGACCGGCGAGAGCGGCACCGGCAAGGAGCTGTGCGCGGCGGCGATCCACCAGTTGAGCCCGCGCCGGGCCGGCCCCTATGTGCCGCTCAACTGCGCCGCCATCTCGCGCGAGCTGATCGAGAGCGAGATCTTCGGGCATGTGAAGGGTGCCTTCACCGGCGCCACTGCCGACCGTGACGGCGCCGCCCGGCGGGCCCATGGCGGAACCCTGTTCCTCGACGAGCTGTGCGAGATGGACCTCTCGCTGCAAAGCAAGCTGCTGCGCTTCCTGCAGACGTCGAGCTTCGTCAAGGTCGGCGGCAACCATGAGGAGGTGGCCGACCTGCGCTTCGTCTGCGCCACCAACCGCGATCCGCTGGCCGAGGTGAAGGCCGGGCGCCTGCGCGAGGACCTGTTCTACCGGCTGCATGTCGTGCCCATCCATATGCCGCCGCTGCGCGAGCGTGGCGAGGACGTGATCCTGCTCGGCAATACCTTCCTTACCCGCTACGCCGCCGAGGAGGGCAAGCGCTTCCTCGGCTTCGCGCCGGAGGTCGAGGGCCTGCTCCTGTCCTACGACTGGCCGGGCAATGTGCGGCAGTTGCAGAACGTCATCCGCAACACGGTCGTCCTCAATGATGCGGAGACGGTGCTGCCCGCCATGCTGCCGGCCGCCCTGGCGTCCGGCGGTCCGCGCGCCATGGTCGGGGCCGTGGCGGGCCGCCTCGGCGGCGACGGCCAATCCGCGGCGCTGCCGGAGGATTCGGGCTCGATCCGCCCGTTGGCCGACATCGAGCGCGAGACGATCGAGCGTGCGATCCAGCTCTGCGCGGGCAACATCCCGCGGGCGGCCGAGCTGCTGGCAATCAGCCCGTCCACCATCTACCGCAAGCGCCAGCGCTGGATCGACGAAGGGCTGATCCTGGCCCCGGCTGACTAGCGCCGGCCGAGAATCGTGGCCGGGCGGTCGATGGCGTCGGCCAGGTGGTACCAGCCGCTGACCAGCGGCACCATCCACGGCCAGCCGGTGTAGTAGGGCCTGGTCGGGAAGGGCCTGCCGTCGAACACCGACGGCCGGTTCTGGCGGCCGAGGATCTTCAGCGCTGTCTGCCAGCCGAGATAGGTCGCCATGGCGACGCCATTGCCGTTGCAGCCCATCGCGTAATGCACCCCCTCATGGGTCCCCATGTGCGGCACATGGTCGAAGGTCATGCCGACGAAGCCGCTCCATGCGTGGCTGAGGCGCACCCCCTGCAACTGCGGGAAGACTTGCAGGATGCGGGCGTGGATGCCGCGGGCCATGGCCTGCGGGGACCGGTCGAAGGGGCTGGTGCGGGCGCCGTAGACGAGGCGGGTGCCATCCGGCGAGGGGCGGAAGTAGCTGAGCTCGCGGCGGGTGTCGGACATCATCCGCCGCCGCGGCATGATCTCGTCCATCACCCCCGGCGCCAGCGGCTCGGTGGCGGCGATGTAGCTGGCGACCGGGATGATCCGGCGGCGCAGATAGGGCACTGCGCGGTCGGTGTAGCCGTTGGTCGCGACCACGACCTCCTTCGCGCGCACCGTGCCGCGCGCCGTCGCCACCAGGTAGCCGTCGCCGTCCCGCGCGATGCCGCGCACGGCGGCGTGGGAATGCAGGGCTGCACCCGCGCGCCGCGCGGCGTCGCGCAGGGCCTGGTTGTACTTGGCCGGATGGACCGCACCGTAGTCGGCCACCACCATGCCGCCATGATAGAGGTCGGAGCCGACCTCGCGGTGCTGCTCGGCCTTCGGCAGCATGCCGGCATCGACCTGGGTGTGCCGGCGCAGCAGTTCGGCGTTGCGTGCCAGCCGTTCGTAATGGGCCGGCGCCCAGGCACCGAAGAAACGGCCGCAGGGCTGGTAGTCGGCGTCCAGCCCTTCGCGGCGGATCAGCTCCTGGAGGAAGGCGAAGGAGCCCTTCGATTCCTCGAACACCTGCTGCGTCTGGTCCGGGCGGAAGGCGGTGACGGCGCCGGTGATGACCAGCTTCTGCCCGCTCGACACCATGCCGCCCGACCGCGTGCTGGCGCCGTGGCCGAGCGGGCCCGCCTCCAGCACCGTCGCCCGGAGGTTGCTCCGCGCCAGCTCCAGCGCTGCCGACAGCCCGCAATAGCCGCTGCCGACGATGGCGACATCGGTCTCCTCCGGCAGCGGGTCCGCGGCCGCATCCTCCGGCGGGGCCGCATCCCACCAGTAGGGGCGGGCGACGAAATCGTCGGTGAAGATGCCATTCGTGAAGATGCCTGTGGCGGAAGCCATGGCGGGTTCTCCCTAAAGGATCTTCGCGAGGAACGCCCGCGTGCGCTCCTCCTGCGCGTGGCGGAAGATCGCGTCCGGGGTGCCGGTCTCGACCACCCGGCCGCGGTCGATGAACACCACCCGGTCGGCGGCCTCGCGGGCGAAGCCCATCTCGTGGCTGACGATGACCATGGTGAGCCCGTCCCGGGCGAGGCGCCGCATCAGGTCCAGCACCTCCTGGATGGTTTCCGGGTCGAGGGCGGAGGTCGGCTCGTCGAAGAGGATGGCGTCCGGCCGCATGGCGAGCGCGCGGGCGATGGCGACCCGCTGCTGCTGCCCGCCGGACAGCTCGGCCGGATAGGAATGCGCCTTCTCCGGCAGCAGGACGCGGGCCAGCAGGTCATGGGCCAGCCGATCGGCCTCGGCCGCGGCGACACGGCCGGCGCGCACCGGTGCCAGGGTGATGTTGCGCAGCACGGTCAAATGCGGGAACAGCGAATAGTCCTGGAACACCATGCCGATCCGCTGCCGCAGGCGGTGCCAGTCCCTGGGCTGGTGGGTGTCGACGGCCACGCCGTCGATCGCGACCTCGCCCGCGTCGGGCGTGACCAGGCCGTTGATGCAGCGGATGAGGGTACTCTTGCCGGAGCCGGACTGGCCGATCACCACCACCACCTCGCCGCGGGCGACGTCGAGGTCGACCCGGTCGAGCGCGCGGGTGCCGGCGAAGTCCTTCACCAGCCCGCGGACCCGGATCAGTGGCGGCGCGGCGGCCATCGCCCTAGACGCTCTCGCGCGGGATCTGCGGCAACGCGCTGCGGTTGCCGCGATTCTGCAAGCGGCGCTCCAGGCGGCGGGTCAGCGCGGTCAGGACCGAGCAGACCGCGAAATAGCACAGCAGCACGAAGCCGTAGACCAGGAAGGCGGGGCTCTCGCCCTCCTGGATGGTGGTGCGCTCGACGATGATGTTGCCGATGCGGAAGAACTCGGTGACGCCGACCAGGGATGCCAGCGAGGTCGCCTGGACCAGCAGCGTGAAGAGGCCGGTGAAGGGCGGCAGTATCGGCAGCAGCGCCTGGGGCAGGATGATGAAGCGGAAGATGTCCCAGGGCCCGAGGCCCAACGCCACCGCGCTGGCGGTCTGGTGGCCGGGCACGGAGTTGATGCCGCCGCGCACGATCTCGGCGCCGTTGGCCCCGCCCCACAGCGACAGGCTGACCAGCGAGGCCCAGTAGGGTGACAGCGGCACCCCCAGCAGCGGCGCCCCGAAATAGACGAAGAGCAGGTTCACGAGCAGCGGGATGTCGCGGAAGAACTCGACGTAGCAGAGGGCCGCCACCCGCGCCCAGCGATAGCGCAGCACGCTCAGGATGCCGACCGCGAGCGACACCACCGTGGCGCAGGCGAGCGTCGCGGCCGCTAACTGAAACGTCTCCGCCATGCCGCGGGCGAAGAGGTACCAGTTGTCGAAGAGAAGCTGCATGGCCGTCCGTCAGGCCGTGCGGAACGGCCGCTGGAGGCGGTATTCGACGCGCCGCGCGAGCCAGGACAACAGCAGCACCAGGGCCAGATAGAGGACGCCGATCGCGGCGAACATCTCCAGCGTGCGGAACTCCATCGCCACCCGCTCCATGGCGACGAAGGTGAGCTCGGCCAGCCCGATCGCCTGGAGGTAGGCGGAATTCTTCAGCACCGACACCGAGGTATTGAGCATCGCCGGCAGCGAGACGCGCAGGCCGAGCGGGATCGCGATGAGGCGAAGGTAGGCCAGTGGCCGCAGACCCAGCGACAGCGCCGCCTCGCGCAGTCCCCGGGCGATGGCGAGGAAGCCGCCGCGGACATTCTCGACATTGTAGGCGCCGCCCCAGACGGTCAGCGCCAGCACGCCCGACCAGAACAGCGACAGGCGCAGCCCGACCGTGGGCAGGCCGTAGAAGATGAAGAAAATCTGGGCCAGCAGCGGCGTGTTGCGGATGAACTCGACGTAGAACGCGAAAATCTGCGACAGCACCGGCACGCGGAACACCCGGGCGGCCGCCCCCACCACGCCGACCACCGCCGCCAGCACGATGGAGATCGCGCTGACGATGATGGTCATGCCCAGCCCCTCGATCAGGGCCGGCGCGTTGTCGACGATGTAGCCGACGTCGAAGCGATAGCTCATGCCGGCCTGGGGTCGGCGCCTACCGCGACTTGGTCGGGACCTTGGACAGGTCCCAGGAATCCAGCACCGGCTCCACCAGGTCCGGCTCGGCATATTTGCGCACCGACTGGGTGACGATGCCGTCCTTCTTCGCCTTGGCGATGGCGGCGTTGACGAAGGCGACCCATTCCGGCTCGCCCTTGCGCATGCCCACGCCGCGATAGCCGAGCTGGTAGAGTTCGCCCACCAGCCGGACCCGGGTGTTCTTCTTGGCGATCCCCTGGAGCACGGCCAGGTCGTGGGCATAGCCGTCGCCGCGCCCCTGCAGCATCGCCTGCAACCCGTCCGACACGGTGTCGAGCTTGAGCAGCTTCACCTCCGGCAGGTTCTTCTCGAACCAGCCGATCTGCCAGGCGCCCTTCAGGACCACGACCGTCTTGCCCTTGAAGTCGTCGAGCGACTTGATCGGGCTGCCCTGCGGCACCAGCACGTCGCTGCCGCCCCAGGCATAGCGTTCGGAGAAATCGATGACCTTGGCGCGTTCCTCGCTGATGCCCAGCGTCGCCATGATGAGGTCGATCTTGCCGCCGACCAGGGCCGGCACGCGGTTGGCCGCGGTGACGCAGGTCAGGTCGAGCCGGTCCGGGCTGCCGAAGGCATAGGTGGCGATCTGGCGGACGACGTCGATCTCCACCCCGACCGGCTTGCCCGACTGGTCCATGAACCCGTCCGGCGGATAGTCGCACTTCACCCCCGCCCGGAGCAGGCCCTGCTTCTTGATGTGGTCGGGCACCGGCGGCAGGTTCTGGGCGGCGACGGGCGCCGCCAGGATCAAGGCGGCGAGGAGTGCCGCGGAAATCCGGCCAAGCCGGGCTGGCATGTCATGCATCGGACCACCCCCTGATCTCCCGCTGCGGGAGAGCGATGGAAAGCTTATGTGAGGACCGGTTGCCGGGTCCAGGATTGATCGGCCGTCGCGCGAGGCAGATCATCGACGATGATGATCGACACGCCCGATGCCGAAGTCGCGGTCGCGCTCTTCCTCCATGATCGGCCCGCCACGACGCGCCGGGTATTCGCCGCCATCCGCGAAGCCCGACCCGGTCGCCTGTTCCTGATCGCCGATGGCCCGAAGGATGAGCCCGGTGCGGCGGAACGGGTCGCTGACACGCGGGCGGCGGTGGAGCTGGTCGACTGGCCCTGCGTCGTCTCCAGGCACTACGCCGCCGCCAATATCGGCTGCCGCCGCCGGATGGTCTCCGGCATCGCGCGCGTCTTTGCGGAGGTGGAGGCGGCGATCCTCCTGGAGGACGACTGCCTGCCGGCGCCGGGGTGCCTGGCATGGTGCGCCGGGATGCTGCAACGATTCCGCGACGATGAACGGGTCATGATGGTCGCGGCCTGCAACCCGCTGGAGGAATGGCGGTCGGCCGACCAGTCCTTTCACTATGCGCGCTATGGCAGCGCATGGTGCTGGGGCGCCTGGCGGAGGTCCTGGGCGCGGTTCGAGGACCACCCGTCCGACCATCGCAGCCCGGCCAGCGTCGAGCGGTTGCGCCGCATGCTGCCGGAGGATGACGAGGTCGCCCGGCATCTGCTGGCCCTGGATCGGGTTGCCGACGGCGCATGGAACGCCTGGGACGTGCAGTGGGAGCATGCGCGCCTGATGCATGGCGGGCTGACGATCGTGCCGGCGCGCAACATGGTCGACAATCTTGGGCTCGGGGTCGGGGCGACGCACACCGTGCGATCGACGCCGATCGACCAGGTACGGCGATCCTTTGCGGCTGAACGCCCGATCCGGCCACCGGCGCTGGCGACGGCCGATCGGGCCTATGACCGGTGCGTGTTCGAGGAGCGGGTCGGGCGGCATTCACACGAGCGCCTGATCATATGGGCGACCCGCCTGATCGACCGTGGACGTGCGGTCCAGGCGCTGGCCCTGGTCAAGGCCGGTCTTCGCGCCAAGCCGGGCGATGCGCCGCTGCTGGCCCTGGAACGGCGCGCCCTGTCCGCGCTGGTCAGGGGCGCGCGTCCGGGTCCGCCGCCCGCCACCGCAGGATGCGCGGATGGCCAAGGTCGTTGTGGTCGATGAGCACCGTTGCCGCCCCGGACGGCCGGCATTCGCGCAGGTATCGCCGCTGCCCATCGATATAGCGACGATTGGAAGCGGCGGCGGGGTCGGGCGAGCCGAAGCCGGGCCCTCGCGATGCCCCGCGCGGGATCGACACCGCGAACGCCACGTCGAGGAAGATGGAGAGGTCCCAGCAGGCCCGCAGCTCCGGGCGGTGCAGGAAGATGCCGTCGAGGATCAGCACCGCACCGGCCGGCGCGACCGCCTGGTCCGTGACAATCGGCCGGTCCGCCGGCTGGTCGAAGATCGCGGTCCGGTAGCGACCCGATCCGCCGGGGCCGAGCGGGTCGAGGAGTTCGTGGCGGAGCGCCGCATAGTCGTAGGAGTCGAGATAGAAGCCGTCGGGCGAATCGCGGCCCCGCCGGTAGCGGACGGCGCGGGGATGGTGGAAGCCATCGACCGAGGCGCGGATCGCGGCGCGGCCGGCAAGGTCGGGCGAGCGGGCGAGTTCGTCGGCGAACCAGGTCTTGCCCGCTCCGTCCACCCCGTCGACGGCGACCCGGACGATCCGGTCGCCGGGCAAAGCGGCGATGGCCCGGGCGATCCGGTCGAGCACCCCGCGCCGCCGAGCGGTGGCGGCCGGCGCGTCGGCTATCGGCATCGCCGGCCTCTATCCCCGGCGTTCCCGCAGGCGCCGCGCGATGACGGCGAAGGCGGCTTCCCGGTTGCGGGCCGGGTCGGCGGACAGGGCGTCGGCGCGCAGCGTCTTCAGCAGCAGCACCTCGGCCAGGATGATCGGGCGGCAGCCCGCCAGGTCGGCGCGGGCGAACCAGTCCATGTCGCAGCCGATGCCGAGCTCCACGGCGAACGGGCCGACCCGCTCGAACACGGAGCGGCGGGCGAGGAGGGTGCCCGGCGTCCGGCCCAACCGGGCCTCGCCGCGTAGGCCCGGGATTGCGCTGCCCGCCTCGTCATCGGCGACGAAACGCAGGTGCGCCGCGGCATAGGCCGACCCGGCGGCCGCATGTAGCGCCGCGGATTGAAGCGCCAGCTTATCCTCGGTCCACCGGTCGTCATGGTCGAGGAAGGCCACGAACTCGCCCCGGCTTCGCTGCAAGGCGAGGTTGCGGGCGTCCGCAAGGCCGGTGCCGTCCTGCCGGATGACGCGGGCACCCCACCTCCGTGCCAGATCTGCGGTCGCGTCGGTCGATCGCCCGTCCACGACCAGGACTTCGTCAGGTTGCCGGCGCTGGCGGCGGATACTGTCGAGCGCGCGTCCCAGCCGCAGGGCCCCGTTGCGCACGCAGACCACGGCGGTGACCGTCATCGGCCTATTGCTGCTGCTGTTGCTGCGCGCGCCGCACCTGGATGGTGCGGGCGAGGATCGACGTCCAGTGCTTCAGGTGTTCGGCCGTGCGCGCCGCCGGGGTGAAGCCCTCCATCAGCGAGCCGTGCCCGCGGCGGTAGAGCAGCGTCACTTCGGGAATGACCACCTGGGCGACCCCGGCCTGCCGGGCGCGCACCCAGAACTCCACATCTTCGGAGGTCCGCCTCGTCTCGTCGAAGCCGCCGAGCCGGACCAGGAGGTCCCGGCGGAACAGGGCGCTGCCCAGGTTGAAGCTGACCACCGCCGGCCCGATCACCGTCGCCGGCCCGTCGAGTTCGTCCGCCGCCGCGGCGCGGAAGCGCCGGATATGGCCTTGGGCAAGCTCGATCGAGGAATCGCGCACCAGCCGGTCGGCCAGGGCCGCCAACGCATGGCGCGGCCAGATATCGTCGGCATCGAGGAAGGCGACGTAGCGTCCGCGGGCGGCCTCCAGGCCCCGGTTGCGGGCGGCAGCCGGTCCGCGGTTCGCCTGATGCAGCAATGTCGCCGGCAGCGCCGCCGCGGCCAGCCGCGCGGCCGGATCGTCGGTCGACCCGTCATCGACCACGATCAGCTCGACCGGGCCGATCGCCTGGCGCGCGATGCTGTCGATCGCCTCCAGCAGCAACGCGCCCGCGTTGTAGACCGGGACGACGACACTGATGAGCGGTGGGATGATCGCGTGCACGGGGCGGCGCTATCCCAGCTTGATGGTGGGATGGGGCCAGCCCAGGTCGTCGACCTCGTGGATCGGGTCGAGCGTCAGGAGGTCCTGCATCTCCGTGAAGCGCTCCACCACCGGCGACGAGTAGGGCTCGTTTGTCGCGCGCTCGAAGGCAATGGGCTGGCCCACCGGCGGCGGCGGGACATCCGACGGCAGCAGCACCTCGTCGGCGACGAGCTCGTCGACGAAGGCGGTGACGGCCGCGTCGGCCTCGGCCTGGCCAAGCCCGTAGGTCCGGGCGATCCAGCCCTTCAGCTCGACCAGGGATTGGCCGCCTTGCAGGCACGACCAGAGGCCGACCGCGGTCCCGCGCAGGCTGTAGTAGAAGCCGTTGTGCGTATTGACCAGCACCACCTCGCCGTCGATCACGTCATGGGCGATCTTGCCGTGATTGATATGCAGGTAGGAATGCAATTGGCTGGTCATGGCTGGATGGTCCCGCTGCTCGGTTTGGGACAGGATAATCGCTCGTCCTGCTTCAGTCGCCATCCGGCTCGCGGGCAAGCCGCGCGCGGGCGCGGTCGACCGCGGCACCAGCGGCGATCGCGGCCGAGAACTCGCGGTCGGCGGCTTCGGCCCGGCCCTCGGCCGCCAGCACGAGGCCGGTCCAGTAGCGCAGCATCCCGTCCGCCGGCGCGCCGTTGCGCTGGTGGAAGAGGCCGCCTTCCACCCGGACCGCATCGGCCGGAAGGCGCTGGATGATCGCGTCGGCGGCATCGCTGCCGGCGTCCCCGGACAGGCTGGTGCGGAGCGCTTCCCCGGCCACGCCCATCGCCTCGGAGAAGCGCCGCGCGGCCGGGAACGGGTCGTCGGTGATCGGGGGCGCCGGGCGGGTGGTTCCGGCCGATGCCGCCTCTGCCAGGATGGCGGCGAGCCGGCGGACGGATCGCAGCGCGTCGAAGTGCCGGCGCGCATGGGCGGCCGCACCCTCCGCCAGGCGTCGCCGCTGGTCGCCATCGGCGTGGAGATGCGCCAGGGCTGCACCGTAATCCGCCTCGTCGACGACCAGGCCCGAGACGCCATGCTCGACCATGTCGGCGATGCCGCCGTGGCGCAGGATCACCGGGGGCACTCCGGCGAACATGGCCTCCTGGAGGCTGCGGTCGCTGCTGGAGTAGGTGTCCGGGGCGAGCGGATAGCCGAACACGTCGCTGCCGGCGAGCACCGGACGAAGGTCGCGGACATAGCCCAGCAGGTCGAAGCGCCCGCCGGCCGCGGCGGCCTCGGCCGCCTGCGCCAGCGCGGTCTCGCCGCCGCCCGATCCGCAGACCACGAAGCGGGCATCCGGCAGGGCCGCGGACAGCGACAGCGCGACGAAGTCCGGATGGATCTTGCCGGGCCCGACCGTCCCGACATAGGTGACGACGAAGCCGTCATGGCGGACCGGCCGTACGGCCGCCGCCGCGGTGAAGTCCGCGATGCCCCGTATCACCTCGACCGGCGGCAGCGGACCCTGCCAGCCATGGATCGGCGGCAGCCCGGCGGTGCAGGTCGCCGTCAGCAGGATGCGGTCGACGCGCCCGACCAGGGCGGGCGGGACGAGCTGCGGCGCTGCGGTGCCCGCGACCTTGATCCAGGCGACCACGGGGACGCGCGGCGGCACCCGGTCGAGCCATGCCAGCGTGTGCGGGGTATTCCAGAAATGGAGGATGACGACATCCGATGCCGCGATCGCCGCCGCCTCCACCTCGATCCCGGGAAGGAGCGTCACCCCGGCGCGGCCGAGGTCGATCCGCACCAGCGGCGACAGGATCGGCTCCAGGGGCAGGACGCGATGATTGGCGGCGAAGCCGTCGGCCGCCAGCAGGCGCGCGGTCGTCGTCAATGACCCCGCCGCGCCACCGGCGCGGAGATGGGGGACGATATGGAGGACGCGCAGCGGGTCGGTCATGCCTGGGTTCATTTTTTCTCAACCGGCGACCGAACCGCCCCGAGGGACATGGCGACTACTGGTCAACACCGCGATCGACACCCGCTCGCGCCACCAGGACAGGAGATCAGCCATGACCAAGACCGCATTCTACGCCGCCCTCTTCACCGTCGCCCTCGCCGGCTCCGCGCTGGCTTCGATCGACGAAGGCAAGTTCGGCCAGATGCTCGACGACGGCAAGTACGGCGCGTCGATGGACGACGGCAAGCTCGGCGCCAACGCCGACGAGGGCAAGTACGGTGCCAACACCGACGAGGGCAAATACGGCGCTAACGCGGACGAGGGCAAGAAGGGCCGCTGAGGCCCGCTTCCCCTACGCCCGACCGGACACCAACGGCCGGCTTCCCCAAGGGGATGCCGGCCGCTTTGCGTTCTACGACCCCTTCATGCAGGAGCCGATCCAATAGCGCGCGGTCTCCGCGATGGTGCAGGCGCGGTCCGGGATGGCTTCGGGGCACAGGTTGAGGGACGGCCGCAGCTTGACGAAGAGGACCGGTCTGGCCGCGCGGATCGCCTGCCAGTTGCGCGCATTGCAGCCACCGATCCAATGGTCGGGGCCCTTGCCGATCATGAAGGCGGGCCGCTCGGAATAGAGCGCCACGTCCGCCATCCAGTCATTGCCGGTGACGACGATCACGCCGGGCGGATGGTTGCCCTCGCGGATGACGCGGGCGACCTCCAGCGCGCGGGTCGCTTCGGGCCGGTAGGGTGCGTCCGGGATCAGCCGGCGAAACAGGTAGATCGGGGGGGCGCCCTCCGCGGCGGCGGCCATCGGCTGCCAGCGCAGGTCGGCATCGACCCAGATGGCCGCGGCCAGCGCGGGCGCGGCCAATGCCGCCGCCAGGCCCGGCACCAGGTTGCGCGCCCGCATCAGCCGCACCAGCCCATCCATCCCCCAGGCCGCGAACAGGACCAGCACCGGCAGGATGGCGTAGGCGTAGTAGTCGTGGACGACATAGAGGTTGATGAACACCAGCGGCCCCAGGATGGCGGGCAGCAGCCACACCATCCGGGATGGTTCGAACAGCGTGCGCGCCGCGCCGGCCAGGAACGCCAGCACCCCCGGCAGGCCCAGGACGATGACGCCGACGGTGATCGCGATGGTCTTCCATGCGGGTATCGACAGGCGCTGCTCCAGCGTGCCGAAGTTCCACGGCCCCAGCTCCGCCGAGGTCAGGCCGATGCCGCCGATGAGGTTCTGCGCCTTCAGCACGTCGGCCCAGGCGGTCCAGGCGAAGGCGCACGCCATCGGCAGGGCGGCGGAGAGGGCAAGGACCGCGATGTCCCGCCCGGACCAGTGCGCCGGGACCCACAGCCGGCGGCGGATGGCGTAGAGCAGCCCCGCGGCCGGCAGGTAGATGACGAAGCTGGTGATCTTCACCATCGCCGACAGGGCACCGAAGACGGCACTGGCCGCGATGAGGGGCCCCGCGCGCCGGGCGGTCGCCGCGCGATCCACCATGTCCATGTGGAGGAGCGCCAGTGCCACCGCCGTCGATTCGATCATGGCCGCGGTCGACCAGAACACGGCATAGGGCAGGGCCAGCCACAACAGCACCGCGCCATCGGCGGTGGCGGGCGAGAAATGCCGCGCCGCCATGCGGTGGAGCGGCCAGGCGGCGAGGAGGTGGAAGGCGAAGGACACCGCCCGGCAACCGATCGTCACCGCCTCCACCGAACGCGCGCCGAAGAGGTCGAGGATGGCGGCGGTCAGCGCCTGGTAGAGCGGGAACTCGAACGGGATCGAGACGGCCTCGGTGCCGAACAGCGGCAGCGGCGGCCGCAGCAGGTCGATGCCGTCGCGCAGGTACCAGTAGACGGTGAGCGCGGTCTGGGTCTGCCGGAAGGCGTGCTGGTCGATCAGCGGCGCCGACCAGTCGATGAAAAGATGGGCGATGGCGACCAGGATCGCCGCCAGCACTACGACCGAGCGGGCGGGGGACATCGGGTGGCGCCGGGTCAGGGCGTGCTGACGTCGTCGACGGCGCGCGTCCCGCGGGGGATGACGCGCGTCCCGCGGGCGATCCGGCGGCCGACCTGCCAGCTCGTCTCGGGGATGCAGGACGAGAACACGAAGAGCCGGCGGCCGAGGAAGTTCCACACCAGCACCGGCGCCACCGCCGCGACCTTGGCCACCACGGGCGGTGCCCCCAGCGCCAGCAGAGCCCAGACGAAGCCGGTGTTCAGCCCCAGCCCGACCACGGCCACGAAGGCGAAGCGGACCAGCTCCTGCCCGCGCGACACCTCGCCCCGCGCAAAGGCCATGCGGTTCGACAGGACATAGTTCGCGGCCGACGCGACGACGAAGCTGGCGACCGACGCCGCGAGCGGTTCGACCGCGGCCGCGAGCAGCAGCAGGAAGGCGGCCAGCTCCACCAGGAAGGCGGTGCCGCCGACCACCAGGTAGCAGGCGAACTGCAGCCGGATGTCGTTGCGCTTCATCGATGCCAGAGCTTCATCGATGCCAGACCTGGAGCTGGCTCTCCCGCAGGTCGTCGCGGTCGCGGTAGTCCTGGCGCGACAGCCACTTCTCCAGCAGGCAGTAGAGGATGATGAAGAGGTAGCGCGAGCCCATCTCGCGGACGCGGAACTTCGACAGGCCCTCCTTGCGATTGATCCAGCCGTTCGGCTCCACCGCATAGCGATAGCCGCGCACGATGGCCTTCAGCGGCAGTTCGACCGTGAGGTTGAAGTGATAGGCCAGCAGCGGCTGGAGGCCGGCGATGACCGAGCGCCGGTAGAGCTTGAAGGCGTTGGTCACGTCGTTGTAGCGGATCAGGAACAGGCCCCGGATCACCTGGTTGCCGAAGCGGTTCAGCATCAGCTTCGGCCAGGGATAGTGGGTGGTGCTGCCGCCGCGGGAAAAGCGCGTGCCGAAGACGCAGTCATAGCCTTCGCGCAGCCGGCGATGGAACCGCACCAGGTCCTCGGGCGGGTCGGAGCCGTCGGCCATGACGATGGCCACGGCATCGCCGCGGAACTCCGCCAGGCCGGTCCGAACCGCCAGGCCGAAGCCGTTGGGGGCAGGGTTGTTGACGTAGCGCACCGAGGGCATGGCGACCGACAGGCGCTGGAGGATGGCCTCGGTCCGGTCGCGGCTGTTGTCGTTGACGACGAGGATCTCGTGGGCGATGCCGGCATCGCCCAGCGCGGTGACCAGCGCGGTCACCGTCTCCTCGATGTGGCCTTCCTCGTCATGGGCGGGAATGACGACGGAGAGGAGGTCGGGGATACCCGCCGCCTCCCATTCCGCCAGCGAGCGGACCTCAAGCGGCATCGGGCGCATCCCGCAGCCGGCGTTCCACCGCCTCGTGCATCTGGTCGAGGATGCCGTCGAGGTCGTACTTGTAGCGCCAGTCGGGGAAGTCGGACCGGAAGCGCCGTGTGTCGCTGATCCACCACATGTGGTCGCCCATGCGCGCGCCGTCGCTGTAGGACCAGCGCATCGGCCGCCCGGTGCGGTGCTCGCAGGCCGCGATCGCCTCCAGCATCGAGCAGTTGGCGTGGCGCCCGCCGCCGATATTGTAGACCGCGGCCGGCTTCGGGCGCTCCACGAAGGCCCACAAGGCCGCCGCGAGGTCGTCGGCATGGATGTTGTCGCGCACCTGCTTGGCCTTGTAGCCGAACACGGTGTAGGGACGGTCGGTGACGGCGCAGCGCATCAGATAGGCAAGGAAGCCGTGCAGTTCGGCGCCGCTATGGTCGGCCCCGGTCAGGCAGCCGCCGCGGAAGCAGGCGGTACGCATCCCGAAATAGCGGCCATATTCCTGTACCAGCAGGTCGGCCGCGGCCTTCGACACGCCGAACAGGCTGTGCAGGGTGCCGTCGATCGACATGTCCTCGTCGATGCCGTGGCGGGCGAAGGGATGGTCGGGCGACAGCTCGTAGCGGGTCTCGCCCTCGCTCATCGGCAGCTGGTTGGGCGCGTCGCCATAGACCTTGTTGGTGCTGAGGAAGACGAAGGCGGCGTCGGGCGCATGCCGGCGCGTCGCTTCCAGCATCACCAGCGTGCCGTTGGCGTTGACCGAGAAATCCATCACCGGGTCGCGCGCGGCCCAGTCGTGGGAGGGCTGGGCCGCCGCGTGGACCACCGCCGCGATGTCGCGGCCGTGGCGCGCGAAAACCCGCCCGATGCCGTCGGAGTCGCGGATATCCACCGATTCGTGGCGGTAGGCGGGGACCTCGCGCTCCAGGACCTGGCGGTTCCATGCGGTGCTGGCCGCGTCGCCGAAGAAGTGCTTGCGCAGATCGTTGTCGATGCCCACGACATCCATGCCACGGGCCGCAAACTGGCGAACGGCGGCGGCTCCGACGAGCCCGGCCGATCCGGTAACGATGGCTACGGCCATCACGCCTCGCTTTCCTGCCCCGGTTTACGCGTCGGAAGTTCGCGCTTCGGATGTCCGCCCGACATGCCGAGTATGGGCTCGATCAGCCGCCTATTGTCGATCAACCAGCGGAAAATGTCCTCAACAATAGCTTCCAGCCCCCATTCGGGCATCCAGCCGGCCGCCGCCTGCGCCTCGTGCGCGTCCGACACATACCACGGCACGTCCGCCGGCGCGGTGTCGGCGGCGCTGCCGATGGCCGGATGGTCGCTCGCCCGCCGGCCGCACAGGGCCGACAGCTCGCGCAGCGACACGCTCCGATCGCGGCCGCCGCCGACATTGTAGGTGCGGCCGGCATGGCGATCCAATTCGGCCAATTGTCGCTGCAACAGGGCATAAAGGTCGGCGACGTGCAGCACGTCGCGCACCTGCAGCCCGTCGCCGCCGAACCCCATGTAGGCGAGCGGGCCGCCATAGAGATGGCGAGCCGCCCAGAGGACGAAGAAGCCCTGGTCGACCTTGCCCATCTGCCACGGCCCGGTCAGCACGCCGCAGCGGTCGACCACGGTGCGCAGCCCGTACATGGCGCCGTACTCGTGGACCAGCAGTTCGCTCGCCAGCTTGGTCGCGCCATAGAGCGAACGGGCACCGTCCAGCGGGAAGTGCCGGTCGATGCCGGCATGGGACCAGCCGGCACCGGCTGCCGCCGGCGCCAGGTCGAGGCGGTCGCCATGGCGCTCCAGCGGCAGGCCGCGCAGGCCGGCGATCGGGTAGACGCGGCTGGTCGACAGGAACACCACGTCGGCACCCTGCCGGCGGGCCGCCTCCAGGCAGCGCGCGGTGCCGCCCAGGTTGGTGTCGACCAGGTACTCGGCGCCGCCATCATAGCCGGCATGCACCGACGGCTCGGCCGAGCAGTCCACCAGCAGGTCGAAGCGGCCGACCTCGGCCAGGTCGGCGGCCGCGCGCACGTCGCCATGGGTGAACTCGACGCCGGCGCCGGCGAGGCGGGCCAGGGCCAGCTCGCTGCCGCGGCGCTTCAGGTTGTCGAAGGCGATGACCCGGGCCGCGGCGCGGTCGCGCTTCAGCAGGGCGGCCAGGTGGGAGCCGACGAAGCCGGCCCCGCCGGTCACCAGGATCGTTCGATGGTCCGTCATTAAAACCGGTCCCCGCCATAGAGCTGGTCGGGGGCCACCAGGACCGGGGCGATGGGGACGAGTTCGCCGCCGCGCCAGGCGCGGAAGAAGCAGTTGCGCCGGCCGGTATGGCAGGCGACGCCGGTCTGGTCGACCAGGGCCAGCAGCGTGTCGCCGTCGCAGTCCGGCCGCAGCTCGACCAGGTGCTGCACCTGGCCCGAACTCTCGCCCTTGCGCCACAGCCGGCCGCGCGAGCGCGACCAGTAGCAGACCCGGCCGGTGCGCACGGTCTCCAGCACGGCTTCGCGGTTCATCCACGCCATCATCAGCACCTCGCCGCTGTCATGCTGCTGGGCGATCACGGCCACCAGGCCGCGGTCGTCGAAGGCGATGGCGTCGAGCAGGGGCTGGCACGCCTCCTGCCTGCCCTGCCCGGTGGATTGGCCGTCCTGTGTCGATCGGTCGCCGGAATTACTCATGATCGGGGGCTCCTGGACCCCCTCGCAGGGCCGTTTGCCTAAGAAGCGAGGGAGGGATATCGTAATTCAATCGCGCAGGCTCCGCAGGGGTCGCCCTTGAAATCCACAAAGGATCGGGGGCGGTGTCGGGGCCAGGGCGGGAGAAAGCACAAAGCAACGAAATCGGGGAAGGTATGCAAATGAAAAAGCTGAGTGTTCTCGCAGCGGGCGCGGCTTTGGCGGCCGTGGCCGCCGGGCCGGCCCTGGCCGGCAAGACCGTCGACGCGATCAAGCAGCGGGGGCAGCTCATCTGCGGCGTCGGTCAGGGTACCTCCGGGTTCTCACGGGCCAACAATCAAGGGGTGTGGGAAGGGCTCGACGTCGATTTCTGCCGCGCCGTCGCCGTGGCGATCCTGGGAGACGGTTCGAAGGTCCGCTATGTCTCGACGACCGCAGCCCAGCGTTTCCCGGCACTCCAGTCCGGCGAAGTGGATATCCTGTCACGCACGACCACCGCGACGCTGACCCGCGATACCGTCAACGGCTTCAACTTCGCGCCGGTGACGTTCTATGACGGGCAGGGTTTCATGGTGCCGAAGAAGCTCGGCGTGAAGAGCGCCAAGGAACTGAACGGCGCCACCGTCTGCGTGTCGCCGGGCACCACCACGGAGCTGAACCTCGCGGATTATTTCCGTGCCCAGAAGATGCAGTTCAAGCCGGTCGTGATCGAGAAGGTGGACGAGATCCGTTCCGCCTATTTCAGCGGCCGCTGCGACGTCTACACGACGGATGCCTCCGGCCTGGCGGCGCTGCGGGCGACCGACGCGCCCAATCCCGAGGATCACCTGATCCTGCCGGAGATCATCTCGAAGGAGCCGCTGGCACCGACCATCCGACATGGTGACGAGGAGTTCGCCGACATCGTCCGCTGGTCCGTCTATGCCACGATCGAGGCCGAAGAGCTCGGCATCAACTCCAAGAATCTCGATCAGATGCTGAAGAGCGAGGATCCCGCCATCAAGCGCTTCCTCGGCGTCACGCCCGGCAACGGCAAGGCGCTCGGGGTCGACGAGAAATTCGCCTTCAACATCATCAAGCAGATCGGCAATTACGGCGAGATCTTCGAGCGGAATGTCGGCAAGGGCACGCCGCTGAAGCTCGAGCGTGGCCTGAACGACCTGTGGACCCGCGGAGGCCTGCAGTACGCCCAGCCGTTCCGGTGATCGCGCCGGCAGTCTGAAGAAGGTGCCGTCGGCCTCGGGGAGGGGGCCGGCGGCATCCGCAGGCAAGAGTCTGGACGGACGTGAAGGGGACGCGCATGGCCGTACAATACGGCGGCCGTCCGGGCCAAACGGCTCGGTTCCGGCTATCCTGGAACGATCGCAACCTCCGTGCGATCGTCTACCAACTATTGGCCCTGGCCGCGGTGGCGGCCGGAATCTGGTACTTCGTCGACAACACGCTGGCCAATCTGGCGCGCCTCGGGCTCGCATCCGGCTTCGACTTCATGGATCGGGAGGCGGCATTCCCGATCGGGGAATCGCTGATCGACTACAGCCCGGCCGATACCTACGCCCGCGCACTGCTGGTCGGCATCATCAACACCCTCTACGTCTCGGCCATCGGCGTCGTCATCGCGACCGTGCTGGGCACCACCATCGGTATCGCCCGGCTGTCGGGGAATTGGCTGATCGCCAAGCTGGCCTCGATCTATGTCGAGGTCATGCGCAACACCCCGCTGCTGCTGCAGCTCTTCTTCTGGTACATGATCTTCCTTGAGGTGATGCCCGCCGCCCGCCAGGCGCTGGAGCCCATCCCCGACGTATTCCTGTCCAATCGCGGCATACGCTTTCCCGTCCCGGTCGCGGCCACGGGCTGGACGTTGCTGCTGGCCGGCGCCGTGATCGGGATCGTCCTGTCGTTCGTCATGGCGACCTGGGCGCGCAAGCGGCAGGAGGCGACGGGCCAGGCGTTTCCGGTGGTGTGGGCCAGCGTCGTCCTCGTCCTCGGCACGGCCGCGCTCGGCTGGCTCGTCGGCGGCGCGCCGACGGCATTGGATCGGCCGGCGATGCGCGGCTTCAACTTCGCCGGCGGGGTGGAGGTCTCGCCCGAGTTCGTGTCCCTGCTGCTCGGCCTCGTCGCCTACACCGCCGCGTTCGTGGCGGAGATCGTGCGCGGCGGCATCCAGGCGATTTCCGGCGGCCAGACCGAGGCCGCCTATTCCCTTGGGCTGAAGCGTGGAATGGTGCTGCGTCTCGTGGTCCTGCCGCAGGCGCTGCGGGTCATCATTCCGCCGATGACCAGCCAGTACCTGAATCTCACCAAGAACAGTTCCCTGGCCGTGGCGATCGGCTTCCCGGACCTGGTCCATCTCGCCAACACCGCGATCAATCAAACCGGGCAGGCACTCGAAGGCATCGCCATCATCATGGCGGTCTACCTGACGATCAGCCTGTCCATCTCGGCGTTCATGAACTGGTACAATCGCCGGGTTGCGTTGGTGGAGCGTTGAGTCATGGCAGAACTCACCCATGGCGGCATGGCCGCCCCATCCATCCGTCCGCCGACGATCGAGATCGGTATCATCGGCTGGGCGCGCAAGAACCTGTTCGGCAGCGTGTGGAGTACGCTGCTGACGCTGATCGCCGGCTATTTCCTCGCGATGACGGTTCCGGCCGTCATCGATTGGGCGATCTTCCGGGCGGTCTGGTCGGCCGACACGTCGGCGCCCTGCAAGGTCGCGGGGGCCGGTGCCTGCTGGGCCTTCATCGCCGACAAGCATCGCCTGATCCTGTTCGGCACCTATCCCTATGACGAGCAATGGCGGCCGCTCATCGCCACCGGGCTGCTGCTGACGCTGATCATCGGCAGCTGCGACCGGCGTTTCTGGAGCCGATCATTGCCGATCGCCTGGGTGGTGACGCTGGCCGTCTGCTCGATTCTGCTGTGGGGCGGGGTGTTCGGCCTGACCTTCGTGTCCAACCTGGATTGGGGTGGCCTGCCATTGACCCTGGTCCTGTCGATCGTCGGCTGCCTCTTCGCCTTCCCGATCGGGCTGGTGCTGGCGCTCGGCCGGCGCTCGGAGATGCCGATCATCCGCTGGCTCAGCGTCGCCTATATCGAACTGATCCGCGGCGTGCCGCTGATCACGGTGCTGATCACCGCATCGGTGATCTTTCCCCTGTTCCTGCCCGAAGGGGTGAACATCGACAAGCTGCTGCGGGCGCAGGCGGGGATCATCCTGTTCGAGGCGGCCTATATGGCCGAGATCGTGCGCGGCGGGCTCCAGGCGATCCCGCGCGGGCAGCATGAGGCGGCGGATTCGCTGGGCCTCAGCTATTTCCAGAAGCAGCGGAAGATCGTTCTGCCGCAGGCGCTGCGCATGGTCATTCCGCCGATGGTCGGCAATTTCATCGGCCTCTTCAAGGGCACGACCCTGGTCATCATCATCGGTCTGTTCGATCTGCTGAACAGCGCCAAGATGGCCCTGACCGATCTCAACTGGCGCGGCTTCTCGATCGAGCTCTATATCTTCACGGCCGCGATCTACTTCGTCTTCTGCTATTCGATGTCGAAATACAGCCAGTCGCTCGAACGCGACCTCAACAAGGGAACCCGGTGATGACGCAGCAAGCCATGGCGATGGAAGCCCAACTGCCGCGCGCCGACATCGGCGGCGAGGTCATGATCGAGATGCGCAACGTCAACAAATGGTTCGGCGACTTCCACGTCCTGAAGGACATCAACCTCCAGGTCCGGCGCGGCGAGCGCGTGGTCGTGTGCGGGCCGTCGGGGTCCGGCAAGTCGACGATGATCCGCTGCATCAACCGGCTCGAGGAGCATCAGAAGGGCCAGATCGTGGTCGACGGGGTGGAGCTCGGCAACGACGTGAAGAACGTCGAGCAGATCCGCCGCGAGGTCGGCATGGTGTTCCAGAGCTTCAACCTCTTCCCGCATCTGACCGTCATGGAGAACCTGACCCTGGCCCCGATCTGGGTGCGCAAGGTGCCCAAGCGCGAGGCCGAGCAGACGGCGATGCAGCTGCTGGAGCGGGTGAAGATCCCCGAGCAGGCGCAGAAATATCCGGGCCAGCTCTCCGGCGGCCAGCAGCAGCGGGTCGCCATCGCCCGCAGCCTCGCCATGAAGCCCAAGATCATGCTCTTCGACGAGCCGACCTCGGCCCTCGACCCGGAGATGATCAAGGAGGTGCTGGATGTGATGGTCCAGCTGGCCGAGGACGGCATGACCATGGTGTGTGTGACCCACGAGATGGGCTTCGCCCGCACCGTCGCCGACACCATGATCTTCATGGACATGGGCGAGATCGTGGAAACCGCCCCGCCGTCGCAGTTCTTCAACGACCCCAAGAGCGAGCGGACGCGGCTCTTCCTCAGCCAGATCCTGCGGCACTGACCGCCCGCGGCCAGGGCGACGACCCGGAAGGGCGGCTGCGGCCGCCCTTTCGATTCCATCGGGGCGATTCCATCGGGGCGATTCCAT
>CAZQOA010000010.1:60433-76607 GCA_964594715.1 uncultured Rhizobiaceae bacterium
CGATTCCATCGGGGCGATTCCATCGGGGCGATTCCATGAGGGCCCGGGCCGTGCGAGGGTGCCCGCGGATCTGGGGGGAAGCATGGCCGCAACGACGCTGCAAATCCTGCATGTGGGCGATTTCGAACTCGAAGCGGGGGCGCTGGACCGGGTGCCGAAGCTGGCGGCGGTGGTCGAGGGGCTGGAGCGTCAGCACGAAAACACGCTGATCGTCTCCGCCGGCGGCAATTTCTTCCCCGGTCCGCTGCTGACGGCGGGTGGCGATGTCGGCGTCGTGACGGCGCTGCGCGCCGTGCAGGACGCGCGCTTCGGCCTGCCGGCGGATGTCGACGGCGACGGGGTGGCCGACAGCTTCGCCGAACTGGCCGCGGCCCCCGGCCGGATCGATGTGGCCATGCTCAACGCCATCGGCCTGCACGCGTCGGCGCTGGGGAACCAGGAGTTCGAGCTCGGCACCGGGATGCTGGCTGGTGCCATCGGCACCGAGGGCACCGATGGCGGGGTGGACGGCGCGCAGTGGCTGGGCGTCGAATTCCCCTACCTCGCGGCCAATCTCGACGTCTCGCGCGACGCCAACCTCCTGCCGCTGGCGACCGGAGAAATCCGCGATGCGGCTGCCTACGCGCCCACCCTCGGCGATCTCGACGCCGCCGCCGACGGTGCCAAGATCGCGCCCGCGGCCATCGTCACGGTGGGCGGCGAGCGCATCGGCATCATCGGCGCCATCACGCCCGACCTCGACATCGTCTCGTCGCCGGGCGACACCGCTGCCACCGGGCAGGGCGGTGCCGCGGCGCTGGCGGCGATCCTGCAGCCGGTGATCGACGACCTGCGGGCCCAGGGCATCGACAAGATCATCCTCCTCAGCCATCTCCGCGGCCTCGATGCCAGCGAGGCGCTGGCGCCGCTGCTGTCCGGCGTCGACGTCATCGTCGCCGGCGGCACCGACGCCCCCGCGACCGACACCTACCCGATCCGCACGGCCGGCGCCGACGGCGACCCGCTGCTGATCGTCTCCACCGCGGCCAACTATGAAGGGGTGGGGCGCCTCGTCCTGACCTTCGACGATGACGGCCGGATCACCTTCGAGGATGCCGAGGCCAGCGGCGTCTTCGCCACCACCGATGCCACGATCGCCGAATTGTGGGGCGACGGCGCGGCCGCCTTCGCACCCGGCACCAAGGGCGCGCTGGTGGCAGACCTGGTCGACGCCGCCCGCGACGTGATCGTCGTCAAGGACGGCGAAATTCTCGGTCGCACGGATGTCTTCCTGGAGGCCGGGTCCGAACATGTCCGCGCCGAGGAGACCAATCTGGGCGACCTCACCACCGACGCCAACCTGGCCGTCGCCCGGGCCTTCGACGGCGACGTGCAGGTGGCGATCACCAATGCCGGGGCGATTCACGAGTCGATCGGCCAGGTGCTGCGCGCATCGGACGGCACCACCCAATTCCTGCCGCCTGCCGCCAACCCGCTGGCCGGCAAGGCGGCGGGCGACGTCTCGCGCCTCGATGTCGAAAGCGCGCTCCGCTTCGACAACCCGCTGGTCCTGCTGACGATCACCCGGGCCCAGCTTCTGGCGACCCTGGAGCACGGGTTGCAAGGGGCCGATCCGGGCGGGGTATCCGGGCAGTTCGCCCAGGTCAGCGGCGTCGCCTTCAGCTTCGACCTCGACCGGCCGGCCGGGGCCCGCGTCGTCTCCGCGGCGCTGGTGGACGGCGACGGCAACGTCACCGACGTGCTGGCGCGGGACGGTGTACTGGAGGGCGATCCCGACGCGCCGATCCGCATCGTCACCATCTCCTTCCTGGTCGATGGCGGCGACGGCTACCCGCTGGGCCGATTTGCCGCGGCCCAGCCGGATTTCGCCGATCGGGTCGACCTCGCGACCGATGCCGGGCCGGTCGGCGAACAGGATGCGCTGGCCGACTTCCTCACCCGGCACCATGCGGAAACGCCCTATGCCGTCGCCGACACCTCGGCCGCGGGCGATACGCGCATCGAGAATCTCGACGTCCGGGACGACGACGTGTTCGATCGACCCCATGTCCTGGTCGGGACCGAGATCGGCGACCGGCTGGTCGGCGGCGCAGCCGCGGACACGCTGTCCGGCGGCGAGGGCGACGACCGCATCGAGGGCGCCGGCGGCGACGACCTGCTGCTCGGCGGCACCGGATTCGATCTACTTTCCGGCGGCGACGGGGCCGATTTCATCCTGGCCGGCGCCTTCGGGGACTTCGTCGACGGCGGGGCCGGCGACGACCGCCTCCTTGCCGGCAACCGCGGCACCGACCTCATCCGCGGCGGCGCCGGCCACGACCTGCTGCATGGCGGGCAGGATGCCGACACGCTGGAGGGCGGGGACGGGGCCGATACGCTGAGCGGCGACCGCGGCGACGACCTGCTGACCGGCGGTGCCGGCGCCGACCGCTTCGTCTTCGCGCCCATGCAGGGCCGCGACGTGATCGCCGACCTCGATCCGGGCGAGGACCGCATCCTGCTGGCGGCGGGCATGGAATACCGGATCGCCTCCACCCCCGGCGGCCACGCGCTGCTGGTCTTCGCCGACGATCAGCAGGTGGAGCTGCTGGGCTGGACCGCGGCCGAAATCCAGCCGGTCATCGCCGACCTGGTGCTGTTCGCGATGTAGCCTGCGCGTGGACGGCGGAGCCGGGGCGAGCTCGACGGCGGCGGTCGGCCGAGATCGCCCGGGGGCCTATTTCCCGGCCGGCCCCGTCGCCACCGGCGTGTCGCCGGGCAGGCCCCATTCGGCCCAGGACCCGTCATAGAGGGCCAGGTCCTTCTTCCCCAGCAGATGCAGGCCGAGATAGAGGATGGCGGCCGTGATGCCGGACCCGCAACTCGTCACGACCGGGCGGTCGAGATCGACCCCGGCCGCCGCGAAGGCGGCGCGCAGCTGGTCGGCGGGCAGGTAGGTCTTGGTCTTCGGGTCGAGCAGGTTGGGGTAGGGGACGTTGAGGCTGTCGGGGATGCGGCCCTGGCGGCGGCCGGGCCATACCTCGGCCGCCTCGCCGCGGAAGCGCTCGGCCGCGCGGGCGTCGACCACCTGCTCGGCCGCGGCCTGGATGTTGGCGCGCACCTGTTCCTTGTGGCGCAGGCGGGCGGGGTCCATGGCGGCGACGTAGCGGGTGGCCGGCAGGCTGACGGTGCCGGATTCGACCGGCCGGCCCTCGGCCTCCCATTTCGGCAGCCCGCCATCCAGCACCGACACCCGGGCGTGGCCGAAGATGCGGAAGGTCCACCAGACGCGGGCCGCACTCACCAGGCCGCTTGCGTCATAGACGACGACATGGTCGGCGTTGGCGATCCCGCGCTCGCCCATGGCGCGGGCGAACTGGTCGGCGTCGGGCAGCATGTGCGGCAGCGACGAATTATGGTCGGACACGCCGTCGACGTCGAAGAACACCGCGCCCGGGATGTGCCGGGCCTGGTATTCGGCCCTGGGGTCGCGGTTCTGGTTGGGCAGGAAGTAGGTGCCGTCGACGACGCGGACCTGCAGGTCCTTCAGGTGGGCGGCCAGCCATTCGGTGGAGACCAGCGCATCGGGATTGGCATAGGTCATGGGTGGGGTCCTTGGGCTTCAGGCGAAAGCTCGGGGGGCTTCAGGCGAAGGCGATGACGACGCGGCGGTTCTGCCGGCCCTTGTTCTCGATCTTGGCGATCTCGACGCGGCCGATCTCGCCGGTGCGGCGGACATGGGTCCCGCCGCAGGGCTGCAGGTCGACGCCGGCGATGTCGAGGAGGCGGACCCGGCCCTGGCCGCTCGGCGGCTTCACCGACATGGTGCGGACCAGCTCCGGGCGGGCCGCAAGGTCGGCATCGCTGATCCAGCGCGGTTCCACGGGATGGTCGGCCGCGACCAGCAGGTTCAGCTTCTCGGTGAGGACGGCCTTGTCCAGCGCCTCGCCCGGGATGTCGAAGTCGAGCCGGCTGCGCTCGGCGCCGACCTGCCCGCCGGTGACCGCGCCGGGCACGATCGCGCACAGAAGGTGCATGCAGGTATGCATGCGCATGTGGCGGTGGCGGCGGTCCCAGTCGATCTCCGCGGTGACCTGGGTGCCGGGGTCGGGCAGGGCAGTGCCGGGCGCCACGACATGGATGATGCCGTCCGGCCCGTCGCCCTTCACGGTGTCGACGATGGCGATGCTGCTGCCGTCGGCCAGGCGCAGGGCGCCGGTGTCGCCCGGCTGGCCGCCGCCCGTGGGGTAGAACACGGTGCGGTCGAGCGCGATGCCGCGCGCATCGGCCGCGACGATGGTAGCCGTGCATTCGCGCGTGTAGGCGTCGTCGCGGAACAATAGTTCGGTCATCGCAACCCTCACTCCAGCCAGGACGGCACGGGCAGGTTCTTCTCGCGCAGGAAGGCGGGATTGAACAGCTTCGACTGGTAGCGCGTGCCGTAGTCGGCAAGGACCGTGACGATGGTGTGGCCCGGCCCCAGCTTGCGCGCGACCTTGATCGCGCCGCCGACATTGATCCCGGTCGACCCACCCAGCACCAGCCCTTCCTCGCGCACGAGGTCGAAGATGATCGGCAGGGCTTCCTCGTCGGTCACCTGCAACTGGTCGTCGATCGGCGCGCCTTCCAGGTTCTTGGTGATGCGGCCCTGGCCGATGCCTTCGGTGATGGAGGTGCCCTCGGACTTCAGCTCGCCATGGGCATAGTAGTTGTAGAGCGCGGCCCCCATCGGGTCGGCGAGGACGATCTGCACGTCCTTGTTGCGCGCCTTCAGCGCCATGCCGGTGCCGGCCAAGGTACCGCCGCTGCCGACCGAGCAGGTGAAGGCATCGACCTTGCCCTGGGTCTGCTCCCAGATCTCCGGCCCGGTGGTCTCGAAATGGGCCTGACGGTTGGCGACATTGTCGAACTGGTTGGCCCAGACGGCGCCGTTCGGCTCTGTCCTGGCCAGCTCCTCGGCCAGCCGGCCGGACTGCTTGATGTAGTTCTCGGGGTTGGAATAGGGCACGGCCGGCACCAGCCGCAGGTCGGCGCCGCACAGGCGCAGCATGTCCTTCTTTTCCTGGCTCTGCGTCTCCGGCATCACGATCACGGTGCGGTAGCCCAGCGCGTTGGCGACCAGCGCGATGCCGATGCCGGTGTTGCCGGCGGTGCCCTCGACGATCACCCCGCCCGGGCGCAGCAGCCCGCGCCGTTCCGCGTCGCGGATGATGAACAGCGCCGCGCGATCCTTCACCGACCCGCCGGGATTGAGGAACTCGGCCTTGCCCAGGATGGTGCACCCGGTGATCTCGGACGCGCGGCGCAGCTTGATCAGCGGCGTGCGGCCGATCGTGTCGGTGAATCCGTCGCGGATCTCCATGGGCGGCTCCTCAAATTCGCGGGGAAACGTACCGCCGGAGTAGCGAAAAACGGCGGGCCTGACCAGACCGAACCCGGCATGGCTGGTCCCCGCCCGCCGTTTGCCCCTAGCGGTCTCCGCGCGCCCCGAACCAGAGGGCGAAGGCGAAGAGCGCCACGCTCGCCACCACCACGATGATTTGCAGGATCACACTCGAACTCATGGGTTTGCTCCTGGAATGGCGGGAGGGGAAGGCGGTGGCCGGGTCATTGCAGCATCAGGCGCGGCAGCCACAGCGCGATCTCGGGGAAGCCGATGACCAGCAGCAACCCGATCACCTGCAAGGTGACGAAGGGGATGATGCCCCGATAGATGTGCCGCAGCGTCACCGAGGGCGGTGCTGCCCCCTTCAGATAGAACAATGCGAAGCCGAAGGGCGGGGTGAGGAAGGAGTTCTGCAGGTTCACCGCCACCAGCAGGGCGAACCAGTAGACCACCTCGCTCGTCGCCACATGGTCGCCGAAATCCAGCACCTTCACGATCGGCGCGAAGACCGGCATCAGGATCAGGATGATCTCAACCCAATCGAAGAAGAACCCGAGGATGAAGATGATCCCCATCAGGATCATCAGGATACCCCAGGGGCCGACGTCGAAGCTGCGCAACGTGTCGACCACGATGTCGTCGCCACCGAGCGAGCGGAAGACGTAGGAGAAGGCGGTGGCCCCGATGAAGACGAGGAACACCATGCCCATCGTCTTCGATACGGAATCGATGACCTCGCGGGTGGACTGGCGGTTGAGCCGGCGGTTGGCGACGGCCAGCAGCACGGCGCCGAGCGCCCCCACGCCGGCCGCTTCGGTCGGGGTGGCGAAGCCGACGAAGATCGAACCCAGCACCAGGGTGACCAGGATGGCGGGCGGGACGAAGCTCTTCAGCACCATCATGCCGAGCTCGCCGCGGCTCATGCGGTACTGGTCCGCCGGCAGCGGCGGCGCCAGCGTCGGATTCAGCCACGACAGCACCAAGACGTAGAGCAGGTAGAGGGTGGACAGCAGCAGGCCCGGCATCATGGCGCCATAGAACAGCGTGCCCACCGAGATGCCGAGCAGATCCGCCATGATCACCAGCATGATCGACGGCGGGATCAGGATGCCGAGCGTACCCGAGGCCGCGATGGTGCCGGCGGACAGGGACCTGGCATAGCCGCGCTCGATCATCACCGGCATCGCCAGCATGGTGATCATGATCACCGACGCGCCGATGATGCCGGTGCTGGCGGCCATGATGGTGCCCATCAGCACCACCGCCATGGCGAGGCCGCCGGGGACGCGGCGCAGCAGGATCTGCATGCAGCGCAGCAGGTCCTCGGCGACGCCCGACTTCTCCAGCACGATGCCCATGAAGATGAACATCGGCACCGCCACCAGCACCAGGTTCTCGGCCGCCCCGCCCCAGATGCGCGGCACCAGGTTGGAGAATTCGATGAGCGCGAAGATGTCCAGGCAATAGCCGAGCAGGCCGAAGCCGAGGGACACGCCGCCCAGGACGTAACCGACCGGAAATCCCGTGAACAGCAGGATGGCCAGCGTCAGGAACATGAAGATCGAAAGGTACTCGGTCACGAAATCGAGCATCTCAGCCCCGCTGGATATGGAATTCTTGGTTTTCTGGATAGCGGGAGGTCATTGCGCGACCGGCCATTCCGCGTCCGGCCGGTAGCGGCCGCGCTTCAGGTCGACGAGCGCGCTCCAGTGGCGCAGGAAGACCGACACGGCCGACAGGAGGACGAGAAGCAGGCCCAGTGCCAGGACCGCCTTGATGAACCAGCGGTAGGCCATGCCGCTTGGGTTCATCGAGGCTTCGCCGAGCTCGTAGGCGTCGGCCGCGAACTCCACGGCATAGAGCAGGAGCGTGGCGGTGTAGGGGACGACGAAGATGGCGATGCCGATCATTTCGACCACGATCTTCCGCCGGGTCGTCCATTTCTCGCGCAGCAGGTCGACGCGGACATGGGCGTTGGCGATGTAGGCATAGCCCAGCGCCAGGGCGAAGACGGCCGTGTGCAGGTGCCATTCGAGCTCCTGCAGGTGGGTGGAGGAGAGGTAGGCGTTCACCTCCGGCCACGGGGTGAAGGTCTGCGCGCCCGGTATCTGCCGGCCGATCACGTCGACGAGGATCACGGCGATCATGGCGAAGCACAGGTAGCCGCCGAAATGGCCGGCCCTCCGCAACATCCGGGCCAGCCCGTCGCTCGCTCTGCTCAAGCCACTCATGGCCAGCCTCTCCCTCGTTCCAAATTCGGTGTCGTGAAAAGCCTTGCGGATCGCCGGCTTCAGGCGCCGCGCGGCCTCGGCGCAGGTGGCGGATGGCCGGAGAGCGGCCCCTCGCCGAAGCGCATGGCCGGGATCTGCCGGGCCTCGCGCCACAACAGCTCGACCAGCTCGCCGCGCCGCGGCGGGGCGAGGCGGCCGGCCATGGCGGCAATGCCGAAGGCCGCCACCGGGTAGCCCAGCTCGTCCAGGATCGGGATGCCGATCGCACCGACCGGATCGCCGCCGCCGGTCTCGCAATAGGCATGATCGAAGCGCCGGGCCTCCGTGATGCGGCGCGTGAGCTCCACGGCACCGGGCCCGTCCGTCGCCCGGTTCGCGATTACCTCGGCGGCGGCGGCCTGCGGTAGCCAGGCCAGCAATGCCAGGCCGGCGGCGTCGCTTCCGAGCGGAGTCCGGCTGCCGAGATCGATCGGCAGCGGTCGCAGCGGATAGGCGCCGCGCTGGCGGTCGATACAGATGGCGTGGCCGTTCCGTCGGATCGACAGCGAGACGGTGTCGCCGGAGGCATGGGCGATGCGGGTGAGGGCGGGTTCGGCGAGCCGGCGGATCTCGATCCGGTCGGCGGCGATGGCGCCGAGGCCGAGCAGGTCGAGGCCTAACCCATATCGTGAGGACCCGTTAATGTTCTCTACAAATCCGGCTTCCCGGAGGGCCGACAGGATGCGATGTGCGGTCGCCTTGGGCAGGTTGGTGGCGCTGGCGATATCGGTCAATCGTGCGCACCCACCGGCACTTTCGCTCAAAAGACGAATGATCTGGCAGGCGCGACTGATCGCTTGCGTGCCTTGCAGGTCGGCCACCACGCTTCCTCCAATTTGAACGCTCGATCATTTAGTTCCACAATATGGAACAATGGATCTTTTTGTTGCGTCAAATATCGTTATCCCTATCCTTCGCGAAACGAAAGACGAATTTGCCGTCCGGCAACGACACGGCGGTTTCGAGAAGATTGGGGAAGGAGGTCGCCCGGTGACGCCGGCGAACGGATGGGCAACCTGTCCGATCGCTGCTGGCCGTGTCGCGCCCGCATTCCGCCATATCCTCCGACCACCGCCGCTGCCGTCCGGTCGGAATCATTCCGGGGGTGCGGCGACGGTCGCCGGGCACCCCGGCTGCTGCGGAGGGATGTCGGATGGAAGGAAGATCGCGGAAGTGGCTGGCTACGGCGGTGGTTGCCGGGTTGGCCATGGTGGGTGGGTTGGCGGGCGACGCCGCTGCCCAGGACAAGAAGCACCGTTGGAAGATGGCGAGCGTCTTCCCGAGCGGGCTGGCGCATTTCGGCCCGGTCGGCGTCCGCTTCGCCGAGCAGGTGACGGCGATCACCGGCGGGTCGGTGACGATCCGTTTCTATGAGCCGGGCGCGCTGGTGCCGCCGGCCCAGACCTTCGACGCGGTGGCGAAGGGCGGCGTCGACGCGGCCTACCATTCCGCCGGCTTCACGCTCGGCAAGTTCCCGATGGCGGCCGTCTTCAGCACGGTTCCCTTCGGCCCCAGCGCCGGCGCCTATCTTGCCTGGTACCGCTCCGGCGGCGGGCGCGAGATGCACGACGCCATGTATGCCGCGCACAACGTCAAGGCGATGAACTGCTGGCTGCTGTCGCCGGAGGCCGGCGGCTGGTTCCGCAAGGAGATCAAGTCGGTCGAGGACCTGAAGGGCCTCAAGATGCGGATCGCCGGCTATGCCGGCAACGTGGTGCAGAAGTTCGGGGTGTCGGCGCAGATGATGGCCGGTGGCGACATCTATCCGGCCCTGGAGCGCGGTACCCTCGACGCGACGGAATTCTCGATGCCGGTGGTCGATCTCGGCGCCGGCTTCCACCAGATCGCCAAGCACTATTACCTGCCCGGCTGGCACCAGCAGGCGACCTTCCACGAACTGCTCGTCAACATGGACAAGTGGAAGGCGCTGAGCGACACCCAGCGCATCCAGGTCGAGGCGGCATGCGACGCCAGCCTGCTGCACAGCTATGCCGATGCCGAGGCGACCAACTTCAAGGCGCTGGAGGAGATCAAGAAGAAGGGGGTCCAGGTCCATACCTTCTCGCCGGAGATCCTGGTGGCGCTGCGCAAGGCCTGGGAAGAGTACGCGGCCGAACTGGCCGGCCAGTCCCCGGAATTCAAGAAGGCGTATGATTCGCTGAACGAGTTCCGCAAGGGCTACGACGTCTGGGCGAACGCGGCCTATCTGCGGTAGCCGGCGGTACATGACCCTGCTGCGAGGGAGGCGCCGCCGGCAACGGCGGCGCCTCTTCGCCATTCAGCCCCGGTTCATCTTCAGCTTAGCCCGACGACGGGGATGCCGGCCCCGTGGATGGCGCGGGCGCGGTCGGAGGCCAGGAACAGGATCACGTCGGACAGCGCCTCGCGCGATACCCAGCGCGCCGGGTCGGCCTTCGGCATGTCGGCGCGGTTGGCCGGCGTGTCGATGATGCTGGGCATCACGCAATTGACGTTGATGCCGCTGTCGCGCAGCTCGCCGGCCATCGCCTCGGTCAGGCGCAGCACCGCCGTCTTGGCGACCGAATAGGCGCCCATCGCCGCCGCCCCCTTCAGGGCCGCCATGGCCGCCACGTTGACGATCTTGCCCTGGCGCCGTGCCTTCATCGAAGGCACGACGGCCCGTGCCATGTTGAGGACGCTGACCGCGTTGCGTCCCAGCATGTCGTCCCACAGATCGGGGGGCGTCTCATGGACCGGCGGCCCCATGGCGAAGCCGCCGGCGATGTTGCAGAGCACGTCGACATCGGCGGCCACCGGCCCGATCAGCTCCGCCACCCGGGCGGCATCGGTGATGTCGACTGCGATCTGCCGATGCTCGTCGCCATAGGCTTTGGCCAGGCCTGCCGCGTGCAGGTCGACCAGTACCAGCGATGCGCCCTCGGCGGCGAACGCCGCCGCCAGCGAGCGGCCGAGGGCGCCGGCCGCCCCCGTCACCATCACCGTCTTGCCCTCGAACTCCATACCGACCTCCCGTGTCCACCGTCGTCCAGTCGAACCCTAGCGCAGCAGGCGGCCGGGCAGCGCGCCCGTATAGGCATCGTCGTGCAGCGTTTCGACGCCGGAAACGAAGGTGTGGCGATAGCCCTTCGCCTTCTGCAGCAGGCGCGAGCCGCCGGCCGGCAGGTCATGCACCACCTCGGGCTTGCGGAGCTGGAGCTGGTCGTACTCGATGACGTTGAGGTCGGCCTTCATGCCGGGCGCCACCACGCCGCGGTCGGTGATCCCGTAGGATCGGGCGGTGTCCATGGTCTGCTTGCGGACGACGTACTCGAGGTCGAACTTGCGGCCCCGCTTGCGGTCGCGCGCCCAGAAGGAGAGCAGGTAGGTGGGGGCGCTGGCGTCGCAGATGAGGCCGACATGGGCACCGCCGTCGGCGACGCCGATCACCGTCGCCTCGTCGGCCAGCATGTCGGCGATGGCGTCGGAATTGCCGGCGCTGTAGTTCTCGAAGGGGTACATCAGCAGGGCCTTGCCCTCGTCCGACAGCATCATGTCGAGCGACAGCTCCCACGGGTTCTGCTGCTGCCGGCGGGCCTGGGACGCGACGCCGTTGGCCAGCTCGGGCTCCAGGTCGACCGGCTCCCGCAGCAGGGTCGCCCGCTCCAGCATCCGGCCCATGTTGGCCGCGTCGTCCGTATCCGGCACCTGGTCGACCAGCGCCCGGCGCAGCGCGGCGTCGCCCATGATCGCGGCGTAGCGCTTGCTGGGATGAAGGTGGCGCAGCGCCTGCTCCCAGACCGGGTGGCCCGTGAAGGGATTGATCGAGGTCTCGAGGCCCATCAGCATGCCGATCGGGCGGCAGCCGACCTGGCCATAGGCCGCGTGACCCTGGGCGCGCGCGGCATGGATCTGCTCCATCGACCGGCGCCACAGCTCGGGCTCGCGGTCGACCTGTACGATCAGCCAGGACATCGGCCGGCCGGAAAGCGTGCAGAAATCGCGCAGGATCTCGAACTCGCCCGGGCCGAAGTCGGAATTCACCTCGAACACGCCGCGGCCGGCCCGCTTCATGGCCAGCGCCAGGGCACGCAGCTCGGGCTCGTCCGCCGACAGGCTCGGCGTCAGGGTGCCGTCGCTGGCCTTGTGCTTGCTCGTGCGCGATGTCGTCAGGCCGAAGGCGCCGGCATGCAGGGCCTCGACCAGCAGGTCGGCCATGCGCTGGGCCTCGTCCTCGGTCGGGCGCTCGGCATGGTCGAAGCCGCGATCGCCCATGACATAGAAGCGCAGGCAGCCATGCGGCATCTGCGCCCCGATATCCATCGTGTAGTGCCGCGCTTCCAGCGCATCGAGGTAGTCGGGGAAGGTCTCCCAGTTGAAGGGCACGCCCTCCGACAGCACGGTGCCCGGGATGTCCTCGACCCCCTCCATGAGCTGGATCAGGCGGGCGGTCGAATCCGGCCGCACCGGCGCGAAGCCGACGCCGCAATTGCCGAAGACGGTGGTCGTCACGCCATGCAGCGACGACGGCGACAGGAAGGAATCCCAGGTCGCCTGGCCGTCATAATGGGTGTGGATGTCGACGAAGCCGGGCGTTACCAGCAGGCCGTGCGCGTCGATCGTGCGGCGTGCGGTCCCGGTGACCTTGCCCACTTCCATGATCTTGCCGTCAGTGACCGCGACGTCGGCGGTCCGCTTCGCCGCACCGGTCCCGTCGACCAGCGTGCCACCCCGAATGATCAGATCGAACATCTCGCTTCTCCTAGGTCATTCCCTCTCGCCGGGTCCGGACCCGGGGCCTCCATTTTTCATTCCATATGTTGGAACAATTGGGAAATGGGCGGCGCCGCATGGCCCGTTATGTCTCATTTTCTTTGTCGTGAGACAAAATCCACGAAACGTACCGGCTTTATGTCGGTACAAAATGACGCCCCGCCCGACGGCCGTCAAGCGGTCCCGGGCACCTCGTCGTCGCGCGGCGGGCCGCGCCAATAGGAAACGGAGTAGCTGTAGCGGCCGGCCGGGAAGTGGTTGATCGCGATCTCGATCAGCCGCTCCTTCTGGTCGTAGTAGCGGCGCGAGACGAGCAGGGCCGGCATGCCCCAGGGCGCCGCCAGCAGCAGCGCCTTGGCGGTGTCGAGCACCGTCGGCTGCAACTCGTGGCGCACCAGCCGGACGAGATGCCCGTGCTCGATGTCGATCGGGCTGTAGAGGATGCGGGTGCGGAAGTTCGGCAGGTCCTGGATGTGCCGGTAGTCGGGGTGGACATAGATTTCCGTCAGCCCGATGGGCTCGGGAATCGTCTGCGGATGCCAGCGCCCGACGACCCTGAGCCAGCGCCGCCGCGAGCCGCTTTCCGCATGCGGCAGGAAGGATGGCAGCGGCTCCAGCGAGATGCTGTCGACGCTGAGCGGGATGGCGGGGCCGTGCTGGCTCCAGTCCGAGAGGACGCCGCTATGCTCCGGCAGCGACCGGATCGGGGTGCGCGAAATCACCCGGGTGCCGCTGCGCCGCCGGCGATCGATCAGGCCAATGTCGAGCGCTTGGCGCAGGGCCTCGCGCACGGTGTTGCGACTGGCCGAATAGGTGACGCAGAACTCTTCTTCCGTCGGCAGCGTATCGCCCACCTTGTATTCGCCGCTGCTGATCTTCTCGATGATGGTGTCGGCGATCTGGCGATAGCGTGGAATCTTCTTTTCCATACGCCCGAAGGTATGGTTTCGCGGCGGGATTAGGAACCATCCATTCATCGCCGGCGGCCGCGCACCTTCTGCCGGCCGGCGGTTCATGCTAACGAGGCGGGACCAGAAGCCGATCTGCCGAGGGTGCCGCCATGGGTCAGGTGATCCGCTATGTCCCGCTGCTCGCGTTCGTCGTGATCGCCTACAATGTCATCGCCGCCATCTCGATGGCGGCGCTGGATTCCACCCTGCTCAGCTTCGGGTTGCTCTCCGGCGCGGCATTCCTGTTCCTGGTCAAGGACGTGCTGATCCTGGCCGGCCTGATCCTGCTCTATGCCGAGCTCAGCAAGGCGACGCGCACCACCAACGTGTCGATCGCCGACCACACCCTGTCGCTGGGGCTGCTGGTGATCTGCCTGGTGGAGCTGATCGTGGTGCCCTTCTGCGGCACGGCCACCTTCTTCCTGCTGACCGTGATGACCGCGATCGACGTGATCGCCGGCTTCACCATCACCATCACCGGCGCCAAGCGCGACCTCAACACGGTGCATCCGGCCGCGTAGGAGTTGAGGATGAATGCGGCGCCCGGGTTTCGCATGAAGCGGCCCGCCCATCCCGGCGGATTCGTCAGGCACGAGATCATCCAGCCGCTGGAGCTGTCGGTGACGGCGGCGGCCGAAGTGCTGGGGGTGACGCGGGCGACGCTTTCGACCCTGCCGAACGAGCGCGCCAGCCTTTCGCCCGAAATGGCGCTTCGCATCGAGAAGGCGTTCGGCGTGTCGATGGACACCCTGATGCGGATGCAGAACAGCTACGATATCGCCCGGACTCGTGCCCGCGCCGGAGAGATCGACGTTGCCCCCTTCAAGGGTAGGCCGCTCGCGCCGCCGCCGGCCATCGGCTGAGCCACGAGCGGCAAGGCGGATGCCGATCATCTGCACCGCGCCCATCAGGCGCCGGCCGCGAATCGGCCCGGGCGACCGCACCTTGAATTCCGGCGATCGTTGCACTACGTCTCTCAATTGAGAGACACTAGGAGGCGGCGATGGCGAGTTCGATGCTCCATGTCCGTATGGACGAGGATATCAAGGCGCAGGCGACGGCGGCGCTGGACGCGATCGGGCTTTCGGCCTCGGACGCGGTACGGCTGCTGTTCCACCGCATCGTCGCGGATCAGGCGTTCCCGCTCGAACTCAAGGTGCCCAACGCCGAGACCCGCGCGGCCATGGCCGAGTCGAAGGCGATGATGCGTTCCGGCAAGCTGCGCTTCGCCAACGCCGACGAACTGTTTGCCGACCTTGAAAAAAAAGCCGGCGACAAGTAGGCGCGCGCCGTTTCCGCGCGAAGTCGACTATTCCAAGACCTTTTGGAAGGACTGGGAGCGGCTGTCGCGATCGGGGCGATATGATCTGGGCCGTCTGAAGGAAGTGATGCTGCTGATCGCCAACGACGCGCCGCTCGGCCCCGAATGGAAGGACCACCCGCTCAAGGGCGATTGGGCCGGGTATCGCGAATGCCATGTGGGCGGCGACTTCCTGTTGATCTATCAGATCGACGACTCGCTCGGGCGAGGTGGCGGCATCGTCTTCGTCCGCGCGGGCACCCATAGCGAGCTGTTCAACGAATGACGACTGACCGGACCATTCCCTCCGTCTCGCTCGCCACCGCGCGCGCCGGCGCGTAGACCAGGGCGAACCGGCGGAGACGGAGGAACCCAATGCCGCTCAAGGCCATCGAGCATGCCGACGCGACGCCCGAGGTGCGGGCGATCTATGACGACATCAAGGCGACGCGCGGCGTGGCCGACGTGAACAATTTCTGGAAGATGATCGCCCATCATCCGGCCACCCTGCGCCGCACCTGGGAGAGCCTGAAGGAGGTGATGGCGCCGGGCACGCTGGACCCGTTGACCAAGGAGATGGTCTATCTGGCGGTCAGCGTCACCAACAACTGCACCTATTGCATCCGCTCGCACGAGGCGGCCGCCCGCAAGGCCGGCATGACCGACGCCCAGTTGGGCGAGCTGCTGGCCGTGGTCGGCATGGCGAACGAGACCAATCGCCTGGCCAACGGCTATCAGGTGGAGGTGGATGCGGCACTGCTCGAAGGGTAACGCGGTCACCTTTCAATAGGTATCGAAGAACCCCTGCAACCGCGCCGGATCGCTCGTCACCGTCAGCCCCAGCATCAGCAGGATGCGCGCCTTCTGCGGCGACAGCGTGTCGGCCGCGAGCCAGATGCGGGCGCGCAGCGCCTGGCGCGGGATGACCCGGCCGTGGCTGGACCTGGTCGCCATGACGACCGCGACGCCGGCCGTGACGGCGCGATCGAGGGCCGGGCGCTGCGCCGGCGCCACCGTGCCGGGGGCCAGGCCCGCCAGCACCAGCCCGCGAGCGCCGGCCGCCAGGAAGGCGTCGATCGCGATCGCATCGGCGCCGGCATGGCTGGGCACGATGTCGACCCTGGGCAGGCTGGCGGTGGCGGGTGCGATGTCGAACTCGGCATCGGGGGCGTGCCGGCGGGTCGGGCGGCGATAGATCGCGATGCGGTCGGCGTCGGCATAGCCGAGGATGCCGAAGTCGGGCGTGCGGAAGGTGTGGACCCGCATGATCGAGGTCTTGGTCACCTCGCGCGCCGACTGGATCTCGTCGTTCAGCACCACCAGCACGCCCATGCCGCGCGCCTCCGGGCTGCCGGCGACCCGCACCGCGTTCAGGAGATTGGCCCCGGCGTCGGTGCCGAAGGCCGATGCCGGCCGCTGCGCGCCGACCAGCACCACCGGCAGGTCGGATTTCAGCGTCAGGTGCAGGAAGTAGGCGGTCTCCTCCAGGGTCGAGGTGCCGTGGGTGACGACGACCCCGTCGAGGCCGGGGAAGCGCCCCGGCAGCCCGTCGATGAGG
>CAZQOA010000011.1:0-76555 GCA_964594715.1 uncultured Rhizobiaceae bacterium
ATCATTGGATTAACTGTGTTATTGCGGGAAGAAACGCTCGAACTTGGGCCAAGAGCTGCAAGTTTCCCTGTATTTTCCCTGCAGAACAGGGAGTCTGGATGTCAGAGACGGGGTCGCGTGCGACTGCGCCCACCGCCAATTACGGGTCTCACTGGGTGCCAGTGAGACCCGTTTTGCTTGATACGCCGGCCTTTTGATGGTGCCTTCCGTCGCAACCTGCCGAAAACCGGGTATCTCGCGCACCGGCCAAGAGCGATGCCCGGCGTCCGTATTGCGACACACGCCTCAATTGGACGATTTGTGCCTCGGCCGGATGGTCGCGGCACAGCCTTGAGCGTTCAGTCCGGAAGCTTCAGCGGTATAGATGGCAGCGGGCCTCGTGCCCGTCGGTGACCATGGTTGCAAGCGGCACTGTCGTTCGACAGATCGGCATGACCTGCGGGCATCGCGTGTGGAAACGGCAACCGGCTGGCGGAGCGGTGGGCGATGGGACCTCGCCCTCGATCGCCGGAAAGTCGTCGTCGCCCTCCCCAGGCCGACCCGGCAGTGCCGCGGCAATCAGTGCCTGGGTATAGGGGTGCTTCGGCGCCTTGAACAGGGACCGCGCGTCGGCGGTCTCCACTACCTGACCCAAATACATGACGACGACCCGGTGGCAGAGGTAGCGCACTGTTCCCAGGCTGTGCGCGATCAGCAGGAACGCCAGTCCGAGCTGGTCCTGCAGATCGCGAAGCAGATTCATGATCTGTGCCTGGACGGAGACGTCGAGGGCCGAGACCGGTTCGTCCAGCACGATCAAGTTTGGTGACAGCGAGATCGCCCGCGCGATGGTGATGCGTTGGCGCTGCCCGCCGCTGAATTCATGCGGATAGAGGCGTGCCTGCCATGGCTTCAGCCCGACCTGTTCCAACAATTGGGCGACCCGATCGGCCAGCGCCTGCCTGGACAGCGATCCATTGACCCGAAGCGGCTCGGCAATGATATCGCCCACACGCATCCGCGGGCTGAGCGAGCTCCATGGATCCTGGAAGACGGCCTGCACCGATGCCCGATAAGCGCGGAAGCCAGGCTTGTCCAGGTTCGCCAGGTCGCGGCCTCGAAACAGGATGCGCCCCTCGGTCGGCTGCTCCAGGCATAGCGCCATCTTGGCGGTGGTCGTCTTGCCGCACCCGGATTCGCCGACGATGCCGACCGTCTCGCCGGCGGCGATCGTGAACGACACCCCGTCGACCGCCCACAGTTCCGCCTCGGTCCGGGCCAGCAGGTGCCCAGTCTGGATGCGATAGCGCTTGCGCACGCCTTCGACGGCGAGGATCGGCGGTTCGGTCATGCGTACTTCCAGCAGCGGACGGTACGGTCGGGGCCGATCTCGGTCGTGCCGGGATCGTAGTCGCGGCATTTGGCCATAACGTCCTGGCAACGATCGGCGAATGGGCAGCCGGGCGGGCGGGAGAAGACGGCCGGCGGCTGGCCTTCGATCGCGTGGAGCCGCCCACTGCGGTCGACGTTCATCTCCGGCACCGAGCGCAGCAGCGCCTCGGTATAGGGGTGCATCGGCGACTGAAAGAGCGTGCGGGTCGCGGCAGTCTCGACGATCCGGCCGGCGTACATCACGGCTACCCGGTCGCACATGCGCGCGACGATGCCGAAATCATGGGTAATAAACAGGATCGCCAGACCGCTGTCCCGCTGGAGCTGGCGCAGCAACCGCAGGTACTGGGCCTGCACGGTGACGTCGAGCGAGGTGGTCGGCTCGTCGGCGATCAGGAGGTCGGGATTGCAGGCGAGCGCGATGGCCCCCACAACGCGCTGGCGCATGCCGCCACTGAACTCGTGCGGATAGGACCGCAGGCGGTCTCGAGGTGCGGGCACGCGCAGCAGCGTCAGCAGTTCGACCGCTCGCTCGGTCAGCGCCCGGCCACGCATCCCGCTGTGCCGGCGCAGCGGCTCCGTGAGTTGGTCGCCGATGGTCAGCACCGGGTTGAGGGCGCTCAACGGATCCTGGAGGATCATCGAGATGCGCCGCCCGCGATAGGCCCGCATCTCATTCTCGGGCAGCTTCAGCAGGTCGACCCCCTCGAAGAGGATCCGGCCGCCGGCGATCGAGGCCACCGGGCGCGGCAGGATCCGCAGGATCGAGAGTGCCGTCATACTCTTGCCCGATCCGCTCTCTCCGACCAGGCCGAGCGTCTCGCCGCGACGCACGTGGAAACTCGCTCCGTCGATCGCCATGCCGGTGCCCTGCGGGGCGCTCAGCATCGTCTGGAGATCCTGCACGTCGAGGATCACCTCACCGGGTGGGGAATGGATCGCCTTGGCCGCGTCGGTCATCAGTCCTGCCTCATGCGAGGGTCGAGGCGATCGCGCAGCCAGTCCCCGATCAGATTGAACGAGAGCACCACGAGCATCAGCGCCACGCCGGGCAAGGTCGCGACCCACCAGGCCCGCGTCAGCGTGGCCCGGCCGTCCGAGATCATCGATCCCCAGGCGCTGGTGGGTGGCGGAATCCCGGCGCCAAGGAAGCTCAGCGAGGCTTCGACGATAATCACCCAGCCGAACTGCATGGTCAGCAGGACGATCAGGGTATTGGCGACGTTGGGGAAGATATGCACGGCGATGATGCGCAGGTTCGAGCAGCCGGCGATCCGCGCGAGCTTGACGTAGTCCCGGTCGCGGATCGCCAAGACCTCCCCCCGGACAATGCGGGCATAGCGGGCCCACAGGATCGCGCCGACCGATACCACGACGGTCCCCAGGCTCGGGCCGAGCGTGACCGCCAGCAGGAAGGCGAGGAGGATGATCGGGAAGGACAGGACGCTGTCGGCGAGGCGCATCATCAGGGTATCAATCCGGCCGCCGAAATAGCCGCTGACGAGCCCGATGGCGGTACCGATCGCCCCGCCGACGACCAAGCTGAAGATTCCGGCCAGCAGCGAGACGCGTGCGCCGTGAATGACCCGCGAGAAGATGTCGCGCCCCAGCGCGTCGGTGCCGAACGCATGGGTCCACGAACCGCCCTCCTGCCATACCGGCGGCCGGAAACGCGTACGAAGGGATTGGACGTAGGGGTCGTGGGGCGCCAGCAGGTCCGGTACGAGCGCCATCACCACCATCATAAGAAGGATCAGGCAAGGAAAGACCGGGGGGCGCTTCCAGCGCCGCCAGATCGCGCGCGGCGACCAGCTCGATCGAGCGACAGGGGGCATGGAGTTGGCAATGGCTTCGGTCATCACCCGCGCTCGTTCTTCTGGCCGCTACGCATGCGCGGATCGATCAGCATGTAGAGAAGGTCGACGACGAGGCTCGACGCTACGACCACCACCGCGGTCGTCAGCACCACCGCCTGCGTCACGGGGAAATCGCGAAAGCGGATCGCATCATAGGCAAGCCTGCCCAGCCCGGGCCACGCAAACACCGTCTCGACGATGACGGCGGTGGATATCAGCAGCGCCAGATAGACACCCCCAAAGGTCACCACGGGAACCAGCGCGTTGCGCAGTGCGTGCTTCCAGATGACGATCCATTCCGGCATCCCCTTGATGCGGGCCAGCTTGACGAACTCGCTGTCGAGCACCTCGATCATGCTGGATCGCAGCAGGCGCATCATGCCCGCGACGACGAACCACCCGAGCGTGAATCCCGGCAGGATGTAGTGCAGCCAGCTACCCATGCCGCCGGCCGGAAGGATGCGCAGCTCACCGGCGAAGACGATGATCAGCACCAGACCGACCCAGAAGGTCGGAAAGGATTGCCCGAGGACGGCGAACAGGCGCGTCAGCACATCTATCGCCGAACCGCGCCAGACCGCGGCGGCGATCGCCAGGGGAAAAGCCATCGCCAGTGCCATGCCGAGCGAGACGAAGGCCAGCGTCAGCGAGTTTGGCAGCCGCTCCATGACAAGGTCGAGGGCCGGACGACGCTCGCGGATCGACACGCCAAGATCGCCCACGGCCAGTCCACCGACGAACCGGAAGAACTGCTCGTGGAGCGGTTGGTCGAGTCCGAGGGTCGCCCGCAACGTCGCCCGGTCCGATGCCGTGGCATCGACCGGCAGCATCAGCTCCACGGGGTCCCCGCTCATCCGCGACAGGGCGAAGATCACCACCGCCAGGACCGCCAGGGTCACCGCCGACTGGATCAGCCGTTGGACGATGATGCCGATCACGTTGCCTTCACCTCGGCCATGGGAATGCTACTCACCGGGCGAGCAGGCTGTCGAAATTGAGATTCTGTGGGCGGAACCCCGGTTTCCAGTGCTTGGCCTTGGCGGTTACGCCGTAGGCCTGGTCGAGCTCGACAACCGGCGCGGCCAGATGGTTGGCGCGGATGTAGCGCATGGCCTGGGCAATGCTCTTCCTCGCCTCCGCCGGGTCGATGGCCGTAGTCGCCGTGTCCAGCACCGCATCGAGTTCGGGTAGCTGGACGTGGCTGAAGGAGCCCTTGGAGTGCATGAAGACGCGATAAATACCGGGTATGCCCTGCCAGGGCCGCGCGGGTGCGACGAAGTAGCCGACGGCGCCCGGTATCTCCCCCTTCAGCAGTTTGGCCCGCACGACGCCATATTCCGTCTGCTGCAGCTGCGGGCGAACGCCGATCTTCTCCCACATGCCGGCCACGGCTTGCATCATGTCGGGCCCCTCGGGGACGCCGATCCAGGGATAGATCCAGACGTCGATGTCGAAGCCGTTCGGGTATCCCGCCTCCGCCAGCAGCTTGCGCGCCTTAGCGGGGTCATAGGGGTAGAGGTCGCCCTTCCAGTCGTGGCCCACGGATTCCGCAATGACCGATTGGGTATAGTAGGTTCCGAACGGCTGAGCGTAACCCTCGAAGAGGGTGTCGGCGATGGTCTTGCGATCGATCGCGAGATTCAGTGCCTCCCTGACTTTCGCCTTGTGGACCGGAACGCCGGCGACGAACTGATCGTCGAAATAGATCACCAGCGATGCTGAATTTTTCTGCAGAACGACGTTGCCACCGTCCTGCTTCTTGATCCGCGCGATGTTGTTGCGCCCGATCGGCGCCACGTCGGCCTCGCCACGGCCAAGCATCGCGATGCTCGTCTCTTCTTCGGGCACCGCCATGAAGCGCACGGACGCGAAGCGCGGCTGGATGCGCCAGTGCTTCTCCACCGCAGCCAGCCGGATGTACTGGCCCCCGACCCGCTCGACGAAGCGATAGGGTCCGGTCCCGACCGGATTGATGGCGAACTTGTCCGGCCCCATCTCCTCGGCAGCCTTGCGCGAGACGATGAAGCGCTCGGTCGAACCCTGGAGGGCGGAAAGGTCGCTCAACAGGTCGGGGATGGGGGCCGCCTTGGCGGGAATACGGACGGTGTAGCGGTCGACGATCTCCACTGTCCCGACACGGTCGCGGAAATGGCCCTTGCGCTGGGCCACCGACCGCTCGCTGGTCAATCGCTCGATGCTGTACTTGACGTCCTCCGACGTGACCTCGCCATAGCCGTGATGAAACTGGACCCCGCTGCGGATCCGGATCGTCCAGACCTTCCCATCCGGTGACATGCTCCAGTCCTCGGCCAGCCCGGCCTCTTTCGAGAAATCCGAGCCATCCTGCTTCGTGCCGATGAGGTCGTCATAGATGGCAGCGATGCCGATGCTGCCGCTGCTGCTGGTCAGGATGGGGTCCAGGCCCTCGTTCCAGAGCGACGGGAACACGATCCGAAGTTCGCTGGCCGAAGGTGCCTGTGCCATGGCCGGCGCACTGGCGGCAAGCAGCCCGACGGCGACGAAGGCACCGGAAAGACGATAGGCGTTCGTATCAGTCACGTACGATCTCCCAGTTTCCCACATGGCGGCGCCGCCTTTCACGCGGCGCGCTGCTTCTTGATCCAGGCGAGTTCGCCGCCTGCTTCGATGATGTCGAGAAGGAAGGGCGCCAGCGGCTCGCCATGCTTGGTCGTGCCCCGGGTGAGGTTGGTGACCGTGCCGGCGCGGAAGTTCACCTCGATCTCGTCGCCGTTGGCGACCATCTGCGTGATCCCTGGCACGAAGGACAGCATAGGCACGCCTGCGGTGATCATCAGCCGATAGAAGCTGCGGGTCATCGATTCCGAAACCACCGCCAGACCCAGCCCCTTCAGGGACAGAGGCCCTTGCATGTGGAGTTGGCCGGAGCCGAAGTTCCTCCCGGCCACGATGATGTCCTGCGGCTTCGCCTTGGCGGCAAAAGTCGGGTCGAGACCGATCATGCAGTACTTGGCCAGCACGGCCGGGTCGGTTTGCTTGGCCTTGACCTGGCCGATGTCCATGATATGGCCGTCGTTCAGCACGTTGTCGCCGAACTTCCAGCAACGTCCGCGGTAGATCTGCACCATGGTGTCCTCCGGGGCTCAGGATGCGAGCTGGCGTGGGTCGGCGATGCGGCCTGCGACCGCCGAGGCGGCGACCGTGGCCGCGCTCGCGATGTAGACCTCGGAGGTGGGGCTGCCCATCCGCCCGGGGTCGTTGCGCGTGCCCGTCGAGATGCAGACGTCGCCGTCATTGAGCGGCATGATCCCACCCACGCAGGGCCCGCAACTGCCGACCGCGATCTGGACGCCGGCCGCGGAGAAGATGTCGACCAGCCCTTCGCTAAGGCTCTGGCGGTAGACCTCCTGGGTTGCCGGAACGATGCAGAGCTGCACGCCATCGGCCACCTTGCGCCCGTCGAGGATCCGGGCCGCCGCCCGCATGTCCTCCAGCTTTCCGGCGATGCAGGCGCCGATAAAGGCATGGGTGATCGGCTTGCCGGCGAGCTGGCTCACCGGGCGGGACCGTTCGGGCGACGGCGGGACCGCGACCTGTGGCTCGAGGGCGCCGATGTCGAAGACGAGATGGTCGGCATAGCGGGCGTCGGGATCGCTGCGCACGACCTCGAACGGCACGTTGCTTCGAGACCGCACGGTGGCGAGAATGCCCTCGGACGGTACCGCGATCGCGCTCTTCACCCCCAGGTCGACGACGGTGTTGCAGAGCGTATGACGCTCGTCGACGTCCATGCCGTCGACGACCGCTCCGTCGAACTCGAGCACGTGATAGTCGGCACGCTCGAGCCCGATCTCGCCCGCGATCCATTGGGAGATATCCCGGCTCATGAGCCAGGCCGGGCGGTCGCCGACGATCGTTACGCGGATCGTCTCGGGCACCCGCAGCCAGCTCTTGCCGGTGGCGAGCTGCATGAGGAAGGCCCCGCCCAGCGCGATGCCGAGCGCGCCCACGCAGCCCAGCGCCGGCGACCGGGTATCGCTGGTGATCACCAGCATGCCAGGGCGAACCAGCCCTTGGTCGATCGGCAGGTTATGCGAAATGCCGGCGCGACCGACATCGAAGAAGTGGCCGATGCCGTGGTTCCGGGCATCGTCGCGCATCAGCCGGAAGTCTGCGGCGACCGTGGAGGAGTCGGTATAGGGCTGGTGATCGATCGTCAGCAGGAGCTTCTCCGGCGATTCCACGCGCTCGATGCCGATCGAGTGGAGCATGCGCCGGTAGATGGGATAGTTGAGGTCGTGACCGACGATGAGGTCGGGCGAGACCCAGACGATGTCCCCCGGCGCGACCGGCTGGCCGGCGCAGCGCGACAGGATCTTCTCGGCGATGGTGCTGCCCATGGCAGGGGGCCTCCGTTGCGGTTCGATCAGAGCGTGCCGGCCGGCCGGGCGGGCGCCGCATACTTCTCCGACCATCCGAGCACGCGCTGGAGCTGGACCAGGTCGAGGATGCTGTCCCATTTGTCGTTTCCGCCCATCACCGACTGGATCGAGTTCGTCTCCTTGATCGAGCGCGCCGCCTTGCGCATGGCGGTCACTGCACAGAAGGTCAGGCTGAGCGGCAGGAGGCCGAGCTTGAGGCCCATCTTCTCGTACTCCGCGAACGGCAGCACGGGCGCCACCATGTTCTCCGAGATCGTCAGCACCGCCTTGCCGGGTATGCCCGCGCAGGTCTCACGAATCTCCTCCAGCGTCCGCGGAATCTGCACCAGCACGAGGTCGGCCCCGGCCTCGATGTAGGCAAGGCTGCGCTCAATCGTCCCCGGCATCCCGCCCGGGGAAGCGACCGCGTCCGTGCGCGCGATCAGGACGAAGTCCGGATCACGGCGCGCATCGACCGCGGCGTGGACCTTGCCGATCATCTCCTCCTTGGAGACGAGCAGGCGATTGGGGAAGGCCCCGCATTTCTTGGGGAGCACCTGGTCTTCGATATGGATGCCGCTGATACCGGCGCGCTCGAACATCTGGACGGTACGGATCACGTTCACCGCATTGCCATAGCCGGTGTCGGCATCGCAGATGACGGGCAGGTCCACGGCGTCCGCGACCGCCGCCGCGCGGTCGACGACTTCGGTCATGGTGAGCATACCCATGTCGGGCAGCCCGAAGCTCGCCTCGACGCAGAAGCCGGAGATGTATGCGGCGTCGAAGCCGGCTTCCTGCACGATGCGGGCGCCGAGGCCGTCATGCACGCCAGGGGCGACCAGCATTCCGGGACGTGCGAGCAGTTCACGAAGGCGGCGATTGCGGGTCATCGTTGGTCTCTCCGGAGCGCTTGATCAGGAGGCCGGTAGCGGCCGTTGAGCGCACCGTAAAAGACCCCTCGCCGTGAAAGGAAATGCCAATGCGGTATACGGAGGGTATGCTCGGGCCGCATACCCCAGGTTCCAAGCCGCGCTCGTACGAAACCTGTGGTATCGTCTGGAAGAGCAGATGGATTTACGTGCGCTGGGCTATTTCCTGGAGGTCGTCCGGCTGCGCAGCCTGTCGCGAGCATCGGGGACGCTGCACCTGACCCAATCGGCCCTCAGCCGGCAGATGCGCAAGCTGGAAGAGGAGGTGGGCGGCCGCCTGTTGCGGCGATCGCCCGTCGGGGTCGAACCAACCGTGCTCGGCTTCCTGTTGTTGCCCCGCGCGGAGAAAATACTGGAGGACGTGACGCGGCTGCGCCACGAGCTGCGGACGGCGGCGCGTCATCCCGCGGGGAGCCTGACGCTCGGTATTCCGCCCGGCCCGGGAAAGCTGCTCGTTCCTCGCCTGTACACGACGCTACGGGAGATCTATCCGAAGATCCTGCTACAGGTGCAGGAATCGAATACCAGCGACATTGATCGCGGCATTCGCAGCGGAGCCTTCGATGCGGTGATCGTGCACGATCCTGGCGTGTCCGCCGCGCTCGATCGCTTTCCTCTGATAGAGGAGCCAATCTATCTGGTAAGTCGGCCTGACATCCAGCGAATGGGCCCTTCCGAAGAGCCGATCCCTTTTCGTGACCTGGCAGCCCTTCCACTCATTCTGCCAATGAATGCAAGCCTGATGACGCGCCAGCTTCGTCGGATCGCCGACGAGTGCGATGTCCGACTCCAGGTCGTCACGCGTGTAACCAGCGTCCAGATAGCCAAGGCGATGGTCCTGAACGAAGGCGGGCAAACACTCCTCGGCTACAGTTCGATCCGCGACGAAGTGCTTAGCGGCGCATTGGCTATGCGCCCGATAGTCGAGCCAACGTTGACGCGACGTTTGGTCTGGGCGACGCGCAAGATCGGTGGCGATCCGATCCTTCTCGAAGCAGTGCTTTCTCTGATCCGTGAGGAGATCGTGGCCCTCACGACCGCAGGAATCTGGGTGGGGAAAGTTTTGTTCAAGCATTGATTGGCTGATTTAAGCCGGATGCCAAGATCGTCGGGTAGACGAAGCGCCAACCATTACCTGGCGGACGCGCAATGGACGGCGATGGCGTCGTTGTGCGACCGCGGGCTGGCGCGCGACTTCGAGCGCTGCGCAAACAACCGCCGCGGGGTTCGTCGGATTCCCCGTGATCGGCCTCTCGCTCCGCCGCGCGGGCGGCTAACCGCCTCATCTCGAATCAATAGTTGCCGGACCAGTTCTCAAGGCAGCCTCTCGGCTGCAGGGGGGCTTGCGGCGGTGGTCGTCCACGCGTGGAGCGATCAGGGCCGTAGACTGATCCCTGTTCCGCGGAAGCCATTCCCTGATACGCGTTCGAAAATTCCCTGTTCCTCCCATCACCGTGGTGAACTAGGGTGCTTATAAAGCACTGATATCCCGATATAATCGGGCGGAGAGGATCTGAGTGTGCGCTCCGGACTGGCGATTTTCCCTGTATTTTCCCTGTGGAACAGGGAAATTCCGGACGGAGACCGGTTCGCGTGCGACTGCGCCCACCGCCACACAGTCCTTCATTTGGAGACTGTGAAGTCGTCTGCGAGAAAAGGCCCGCCTCCGTGCGGGCCTTTTGGCGTTCGGGCGGACCGGGAGGCTGCTGGATGGGGGCCTTCAGGGGCGCGTTATCCGGCCCCGTCTCCCGCAATCATTGCTTCGGTTCGCCTCTATCTTCCGGCCCCGTATATGGGGCCGGTCGGCTGAACGTGATGTCGCTGGCCCGATCACCCCCTTGTCCTCGCCACACGCATCGGCGGGCGGCATCCCAGGAAGAAAGAGGCACTGCATGACCAGAAGCATGGGACTGCTCCGCGAGGCGACCGCCAGGGCCCTGCGATCCGTCACAGGTGGCGGCGCGAAGCTGTGCCTCGCCCTTGCGGTCGCGGCGGCAGCCGCCCTGCCGCTGCCGGCGGCGGCGAAGACGCTGATCCGCGTTCAGTCGGTGATCCCGCTCAACGCCGACGAGGTGACCATGCTGCGGGCGTTCACGAAGGACGTCTCCGACCTGACGGACGGGCAAGTGACCTTCGAGATTCTTCCCCCCGGCGCCGTGGCCGGTGTCGACGAAACCCTCGATGCCGTCGACCAGGGGCTGGTCGAGGCGGGCTTCGCCTGGACCCACTACTGGTCGGGCAAGCATCCGGCGGCGACGCTGTTCGGCTCCCCGGCGGCGGGGTCGGGCGTCGGCCTCGACAATCTCGCCTGGGTGTCCTGGTATCTCTATGGCGGCGGCGCCCCGCTCTATGACCGCCTCTGGGGCGAAATGGGCGTCAACGTGAAGGGCTTCATCCTGCAGCCGGTCGGCCCCGACGCGCTCGGCTGGTTCCGGAAGCCGATCAACAGCCTGGCCGACTTCCAGGGCCTGCGCTTCCGCGCGCCGCCCGGCATTCCGGGGCAGATCTACAACGAGATCGGCGTGGCGGCGGTGGCGCTGCCGGGCGGCGAGATCCTGCCGGCGCTGGAAAGTGGTGCGCTCGACGCCGCGGAATGGTCGGGCCCCAAGCCTGACAGCGTTTTCGGCTTCCAGAAGGTGCTGAAGCACTATTACCTGCAGGGCCTGCACCAGAACGTCGTCAACGCCGACATCTACATCAACGGCGATGTCTGGAAGAAGCTGACGCGCCTTCAGCAGAAGGCGGTCGAGGTCGCGGCCAACGCATCGCTGATCAAGGCGCACAGCTACCGGATCATCGAGAACGGCCGGGCGCTGAAGGACCTCGTGGAAAAGGACGGGGTGCAGCTTCACGACACGCCGCCTGACTTCCTGGCGGCCTATGCCGCGGCCGCGCAGCGGGTGTTCGAAGGCCATGCCGCCGGCAACGCCTTCTTCAAGGAGGTCTGGGACAGCCAGCGCGCCTTCGCCCAGGTCGCAATCCCGTTCTGGGCCAGCGCGCAGAAGGCGAATGCCGGCATCACCGGCGCCTATGCCGAGACGCTTGCTCGGAAGAAATAGCCGTTTCCCGAATGCCGCCGACCGCCGCCAGGGGGCTTCGGCTCCCGGGCGGTCGCTTCTCCTCCGTCAGAACGGCGCCGGGTCGATGAAGCGGCGCACGACGTTCTCGGTGATGCGGGAGACGTTGTTGTCGTAGCCGTTGTGGGAGAGCGCGCCCGCCCAGGCGATCGAGCTGGTCGAGAAGGCCGCACCGCCGTTCGGCGTCTCGTAGAACACCATGTCGCACCGCACGAAGGGGCAGGTCTCGCCGGTGATGGCGGAGTGCGTGTGCGTCAGTTCCTCCTTCATCCAGTGATAGGCGGCGCTGAAGTCGGTGGCCGTCGCGACCACCAGGGCATGGGGCGGCGTCCCCAGGGCAATGTCGGCGCGATCGACCTCCCAGCCCGCCGCGCCCCCGCCGATCAGCCCGAACTGGCCGATGCGCTCGTCCGGGCCGATGCCTTCGAAGGCGAAGGACACGCGCGGGTCGAAGCTGGCGGCCGTGCGATCGAAATAGGTCGAGACGTCGAAGCCCTGGGCGGTCATTCCCACCCCGGCCACCGACTGCGGCGCCCGGCCCATGCGCCGCCACATCCCGCCCAGCTCGCCGGTGAAGCTGTGGTAGTACTCGCCGCCCTCCGCCAGCCAGGTGCGGATGCCGTCTTCGGCCCGCCGCATCTCGATCACCCCCGGCAGGTCCGGGTGATAGGAGGTGCGCCAATAGAAGCCGTTGCCGCCCAGATAGATGAAGCGGCCGCCGCCATCCTGGAAGGCGGCGAATGCGTCGAGCATCCGCTTCGATGGGTATTCCGGGTGGGTTCCCGTGATCACGCAGCGATATTGCGACAGCAGGGCCCGGCCTTCGGCTTCCAGGTCGTCCTCGGTGATGAGGTCGAAGGCGATGCCCTTCTCCTCCAGCCAGTCGATGATGTGGGTGTCGGCCGGAAGCTGCCACAGGCGTTCCCTTGGCCGCATGTTGAGGACGGGCCGCAGGCGAGAGGCGTAGCAGACGCCGCTGCCGTCGCTGTGGTGGTCGTACAGCGAGCAGCCATATTCGGGATGCTCGTGCAGGAACAGCGTCGTCGCGTCGATGGTGGTGAAGACGCCACGGACGTTCTCGCCATCCTGCCATTCGAGATGGTGGTGGGTGTTGCCGTAGGCCCAGTAGCTGGCCGTCGGCAGCAGCAGCGCCAGTGCCGCGCGCGCCGTACCGCGGGGTGGGCGGACGACGAAGGGGACGTAGTCCTCGTCCGGGCCGCAGGTCAGATGCGCGCAGTAGAGGCCGCTCGGCAGGTCGCCCGGGACCTGGAAGGTGAAGTCCGTCTCCCAGCCGCAATCATACAGGTCGTCGTCGTGGAAATGGATGGCTCCGTAATGCTGCGGCTTGTGCATCCAGTTGTACTCGCTGCCGTCCCAGTTCCAGCCCTTCATCGCGCGGGTCGGCAGGTTGACGGTGCGACCATGGCGGCGGTGCGGCGATGTATCGACGATCCGGGTCGAAGGAATCTCCTGGCCGAAATCCCAGGCCGCGACCAGCGAGCTCCCGAATTCCGGGACCATTGCATCGCGCAGGAGTGCTGCCCGCTCGCCTGCCGCGAGGGCTCGGGCGGCAACGGCCGGACTATCGATCTTGCCGTTGTAGAGCGCGCCGGCTCCGGCCTCGTCCAACCAGGCGGCGATGCGGAAGCCCTCCGGCCCGGCCGGGCGCAGCGCGAAGCTGGCGGTGCCTTCCGCGGTGGTGTCCCCGGGCGCGCCGTAGCGGTGCAGCGGCCGCTGCCCGACCCAGGCTTCGCCCGTCGTGGCGTCGAAACTGGCCCAGACGAGATACCAGTGGCGCTCCAGCAGCCGCTGCCCGCTGCCGGCCGTCGCCTGGTGGCTGCCGTCGCCGATGCGCAGCGACAGGACCCCGCCTTCGTCGAGGCCGAGGGCATAGCCCCCTTTGCCCCCTGTCCAGTTGCCCAGCAGCGCCTGCCATCGCCCCGGCGCGGGCCGGGTGGGCCAGACATAGGCCAGCAGGGTGAAGCTCCCCAGGGCGAAGGCGTCGCCGTCGTCGACCTGCGCATAGGAGCCGCAGGAGACCGCCTGGCGACGGCCCGGATAGTCACCGTTGGCCGGTGTCTCGACCGGGGCGGTCTTCAGGCCGATGCCGATATGATCGGCGCAGCGCAGCCGCTCGATGGTCGCTCGGTAAGACCCTTCCGCGCTTACCTTGAAGGCGATGGCGTCACCATTCTCGACGCTGAAGCGATCGGCATAGGCCAGAATGGAGCGGCGGCCGGCACTGGTGGTGGGCCGGCCCGGTGTCGCCGGCGCGGCATCGTCGCCGTCCAGCCGGAGCGGCACGCCGGTGTGCTGCTCCCAGCGCTGCCGGAAGATGGCCCACTGCGCCTCCACCGGGGTCGCGTAGCCCGGCCCGTCGTAGATCTCGATCGGGTGCCCCTTGGGCCCGGTGGTTCTTGCCAGGCGCCAGGGGCCGCCGCGGTCCGGCTGGACGGCGATGATGCGGTCGTAGATCGGGTCCCATCGCAGGATCTTCAGCAGCTTCTGCAGCTCGGGCCCGTGTGGCCCAAACGGATTGGCCCTGTATTCCTGCGCGAGATCGATGCGCGCCGGGTCCACGCTATGCATTGGATCGCTTCCCCCTTGTCGGCCCTGCCCGCAACACTCCCGAACCTCGGCCGACGGGTCAATGGAGCCGTCGCGGCCTCGTGTCGTGCGTGCGCGAGCGCCGATCTGTGCCAGCGAAGTTCCGCAAGATGGCATAGGGTGAGGCCCGCCGTCCGCGGGTGGCGGATGAAGGGAGGGCTCGATGACGAAGGCGGCTTCTGTGCAGGCGCCGGGCTGGCAGGATGAACTCTACGCGCTGCTGCGCCGGCATCGGGTCAGCCAGTTCGCCTATGTGCCGGATGCGGGTCATCGCCGCCTGATTGACCGTTCCCTGGCCGATCCCGAGGTACGCTCGGTGCCGCTCACCACCGAGGAGGAGGGGGTGGCGCAGATGGCCGGCGCCGATCTCGGCGGCGCGCGCGGCGTGCTGCTGATGCAGAGCAGCGGCGTCGGCAACTGCGTCAACATGCTGTCGCTGATGCGGGGCGGTCGCTTTCCGCTGCTGACGCTGGTCAGCATGCGGGGCGAGTTCGGCGAGGGCAATCCCTGGCAGTTCCCGATGGGGCAGGCGGTGACGCCGGTGCTGGAGGCGATGGGCGTCATCGTCCTGCGGGCGGAGCAGCCCGAGGAGGTGCTGCCGACGGTGGAGGCGGCGGCGACGATGGCCTTCCAGGGCGGACAGGCGGTGGCGGTCCTGCTGACCCAGAAGCTGCTCGGCGCCAAGGCATTCTGAGGAGGGGGTTCCCATGACGACGCCTGAACGTACGGCACCGGCCGCCACGACAAACCCGCCCGAGGCGGTGCTCGATCGCCGCGAGGCGGTTCCGGCCCTGCTGGGACGGCACGAGGATTTCCTCATCGTCACCGGGTTGGCCGGGACCGCGCGTGACCTGGCCGCCCTGACGCGGGATGGCGACCACATCTACACCATGGCCGGCGCCATGGGGGGTGCATGCATGATCGGGCTCGGGCTGGCGCTGGCCCGGCCGGATCGCCAGGTCCTCGTTGCGACGGGCGATGGGGAGCTGTTGATGAATCTCGGCGCGCTGGCGACCATCGCGGCCGTCGATCCGCCGAACCTCTCCATCCTCTGCGTCGACAACGGCCATTACGGCGAGACCGGCTACCAGAAGAGCCACACCAGCCTGGGCGTGAACCTGGAGCAGATCGCCGCCGGGGCGGGCATCCGGGCGACCCGTACGGTGGAGCGGCCGGACCAGATAGCGGACGGCGGCCGGCTGCTGCGGGCCGGCAACTGCGCGGCCTTCGTGCTGCTGCGGGTGAAGCCGACCGATCCACCCGCCTACCGGCGCAACTTCGACCCCGCAGCCTGCCGCGACCGTTTCCGTTCCGCGCTCGCCCGCACCGGCTGATCCACCAGCTGACTCCGGTGCGCGCCATCGTCGCGGCGCTGGTGCGCCGGCCTGTCCGATCCGGTCACGCCGTAGAGCGGACGGCCGGGGCTAGCCCCGGCCGATGAAACCCGAAGTCGCTCATGCCGCCCACCAGTTGCGCGCCGACCCCAAGTGGCAGATGTGGCCCCCTTCGTACGGCTGGTGGCTGGAGCTGCGCGAGCGCACCGGGGTCGAGGGCTGACGCCAGGCCCGACCAGATACGGCCCGTGCCTGCGACCTGCTCGGGGCCGGCCGGCGACCGGTGCGTATTGACGAGGCCACGAACCGGGCGGAGAAGAGAGCGTGGTCTGGCCGACCACGGCTGGCGCCCAGTGGAGGAGTACGGATGTCATTCTACCGTGGCATGACCTGCGCGAACGTGACGCTCGATGGCGACGGGGGAACCCCGATCACCGCCTACGTGGCCAGGCCGGAGGGAGCGGGGCCCTTTCCCGCGGTGGTGCTGGTCCACCATCTTCCCGGCTGGAGCGAGTTCTACATCGAGACGACGCGGCGCTTCGCGCATCACGGCTATCTCGCGATCTGCGCCAACCTCTATGAGCGTGCGGGCGACGGCCATCCCGACGATGTCGCCGCCAAGGTGCGCGCCGAGGGCGGGGTCCCCGACGACCAGGTGATCGGCGATACCGCGGCTGCCGTGAAGTGGGTGCGTGCGCAGCCGGGGCACAACGGCAAGGTCGGCATCTTCGGCTCCTGCTCCGGCGGGCGTCATGCCTTCCTCTATGCCACCCGGCGGAACGACGTCGACGCCTGCGCCGACCTCTGGGGCGGCCGCGTGGTGATGGGCAAGGACGAGCTCAATGCCAAGACGCCGGTGCCACCGATCGACCTGACGAAGGACCTTTCCTGCCCCCTGATCGGCATCTTCGGCAACGACGACCGCGCGCCCAGCCCCGAGCAGGTGAACCAGCACGAGGCCGAGCTCCAGAAGCATGGCAAGCGCTACGAGTTCCATCGCTACGACGGCGCCGGCCACGGTATCTTCTACTGGCACCGGCCGCTCTACCGCCCCGAGCAGGCGGCGGACGGCTGGAGCAAGGTCTTCGCCTTCTTCGGCAAGCATCTCGCGAAATAGGCGGACCCGGCCATGTGCACCTCCATCATCGAGATCGCACGTGCGGAGGGCATGGCGAAACGCGGGGACGAATGGTTTCCGCTCTCGCACGCGGTGGTGGCGTATGACCACGCGCGCCATGCGCCGCTGGGCGACGTGATCACGCTCGATTTCATCAACGCCGGCCTCGAGCCCGCGGCCCGGGCCGGCATCGAGCTGACCCTGGAGACGGCCCGGGAGCTGCGCGCCGCGCTCGATCGGGCGATCGCCGCCGCCGAGTTCGAAGAGGCGGAGGTGAGAGGCAAGGGTGCAGTGCCCGGCCTGGTTCGGGCCGCGTGACGCCGGGAACGGCGTCACGCGCGCTCCGGTCGCGGCCGTGAGCACGCTATTTTCCCTGTAGAACAGGGAAATTCCGGACGGAGACCGGTTCGCGCCGGACTGCAGTTACCGCCACACTCCGGACACTGCCATCGTGCTTCGATCTATCGGCCGGGGGCCCTCAACGGTCGTCGGATCGCGCGCGCCCTGGACGCGGTTCGCTTGCGCCCTGTTCGCTCCAATAGCGTTCGGAGCCTGCGTGGAACGGTACACCGATATCCCGCCTGGCAAAGTCGAGCGTCAGATCGCGATAGGCGCGCGACACCCGGGACAGTTCGTCCCGCTGCTCGAAGATCGTCTTGGCGACGCGGGCGACTTCGTCGTCCTTCCGCCTGCTGGTGGTGGCGAGGAGCGTGCCCACGGCGATCGTGTCGATCGCCTCGCGCTGGTTGGCGTATGTCCTGGGCGGTATGCGCGCCCGTTCGTAGCCGGGCACCGCTTCCAGGATCTGGTCGACCAGGTGCCGATCGAGCGAGATCGCATGTCCCGCGCCGTCCTCGACCACGGACTTGAAGATCGAGGTCTCGCCGACGATCAGGCCGAAGATGGCGTCGATATTCTCCATCGCCAGCTGGCGCGCGGCCTCGGCGAAATCGAGGGCGATGACCTGCCTGTCCTTTCCCTTCGTGCGACGCGTGCCAGGACTGCGGCCGCCGACCGTGGCAACCAGTTCCTGGAACAGCTGGTAGCTCGAAAAGCCCGACAGGCCCGGAGATACCCGCAACCGCATGAGGTCGGCAAAGCTTGCGATCTGCACATCGTGGCGGACGATGATGTGCAGCGTCAGATGCGACAGGCTCATGACGTTGCGAAGTTCCGGCATGGGGCGCGGAAAGGGGGTGCGGCCGGCATAGGCGGCGCGCGCGCTGGCGACCGTGGTGATGCAATAGGTCCCGCGGCCCTCCTGCAGGTCGATCAGGTTCTGGCTGCCCCCGCCCATCGAGGGAACGGTCGCAATGCCAGGCAGATGCCGCCGCAGCAGTCCGGCGATGACCTGCACCCCGTCGTTCCAGCTTCCAGTGCTGGCCCCGCCAAGGATCTTGGCGCCCAGCCGCTCCGATATCTGGGCCGCGGCGTTCATCAGTGACGCCGCCAGCCCGGCTTCGGCTTGCGGCTGATAGCGATGGTTCGGGATGGCGATCACGATGGCGCCGATCGGCAGCCCGGTCGAGCTGAAGATCGCCGCGGACAGCTTGACGATCGGGTCGCGGCCGTGGCTGACCTCGAGCGCATAGCCACGCTCCCGGGCGAGCAGGATCTCGGCTGCGGGGTGCTGCGCACTGTCCCCCTCGTCCTTGAGTGCGGCCAGAACCGCCCAGCCGGCGATGTCGGTCGCGACCGGGAACTCGCGGCCGACGGGCCCCGGGATCGGGAAGATCGCCTTGGGCGCCTGCTCCTCGATATAGACGACGCGTCCCCGTTCGGCCTCGTAGATGGCGAGCCAGACGCTTTCGTCGGTCCGCTCGACGAGCTCCCGCATCACCGGCAGGGCTGTCGGGCCGAGGCGGGTCCGCTTGGCGATGACCGAGGCGACCCGGACGAACTCGAGGCCGACGCGATAGCGCTGCACCGCAGGATCGAATTCGAGATAGCCCTCGCGTCGAAGTATCTTCAAGAGTCGATGAACGGAGCTGGTCGGCTGCCTAATAACCGCGGCCAGTTCGCGCACCCCCCATTCTTCCTGCCCATCGATGAAGCAGCGAAGAACCGCAAACGCCTTGCTGACAGTATTGGAGGATTTGTCTTCTTTTACGTTCACCGCGTAAATCCGATATTTCCGCTGCTGCAATCCGCGTAGCAATTATTCTGTGGGATGCCCGCGCCCCCGCCGGCTTATCGCATGGGCGGGGGCACGGACGCCAGTCGTCCCGGATGCCTATGCGCCGGGGGCAAGCGCGATCGCGCTGATCTCCACCAGGTTGCCCTGGCCGCCCAGCCGCGCTTCCACGGTGGCGCGGGCGGGCGGGTTCTTCGGGTCGACCCAGGCCTCCCAGGCGCCGTTCATCTGGGCGAAGGTGGCGATGTCGACGAGCCAGATGTTGCACATGACGAGGCGGCTCTTGTCGGTCCCGGCGGTCGCCAGATAGCCGTCGATCTGCGCCAGGATGTCCTTGGTCTGGGTGGCGACGTCCGCCACCTTCTCGCGTGCCGTGAGGCCGGAGATGTAGACGAAGCCGTTGGCAACGACGGCCTTGCTGAGGCGGGAACCGGGCTCGATGCGCTTCATGTCTGGATGCTCCTCTGGGTGTTGGGATCGTTCAGCCGACGGCGCGACGGGCGAGGCGGTCGCGCAGGCGGTAATAGCTGCCTACCAGCGGCAGGACGAGGCTCGGATCGCCCCGGTAGAGCGGAAAGGTGGGAAATTCCGGCAGCTCGAAGCCGCATACGCCTGCCGCCTGGCCGGCAATGCGCTGGGCGGTCCGGGTGCCGAGATAGCTCATCATGGCGACGCCGCTGCCATTGCAGCCGAGCGCGTAGTGCATCCCGTCCTTCACCCCGGTGTGCGGCAGCCCGTCGAAGGTCAGCGCGACGTTGCCGGACCAGGCATGCGTCACCCGGGTGCCCGCGAGCTGCGGAAAGCGCGCCGTCATGAACCGGTGCAGGATGGATGCGATCATTGGCGGGTCGACCGGGGTGAAGCGGGCCCGCCCGCCGAACACCAGCCGCGTGCCGTCCGGAGAGACGCGGTAGTAGCAGAGGACGCGCTGGGTCTCTGCGACGGTGCGGCCGGTCGGCAGCAGGCCGGCGACCAGCTCGGGGGGCAGCGGCTCGGTCGCGATCACATGGCTGCATACGGGGATGAGCCGCCGACGCAGATCGGGCGTGACCCGCCCGGTGTAGCCGTTGGTCGCGATCACCACTTCGCCGGCCTCGATCGTGCCCCGCATGGTCTTCAGTCGCCATCCCGATCCCGAGCGGGCGATGTCCTGCACCGCCGCCTTGGCGCAGACGGTCGCGCCGGCCCCGATCGCCGCGTCGAGCATGCCCTTGTAGTAGAGGGCCGGATGCAGCTTGCCGGAGCGATCGGCGGCGATGCCGCCCTGGTAGAAGTCGGAAGCGATCTCGCTCCGCTGCTCCCGGCGCGACAGCAGGCGGAAGCCGGTCTTCCCCTCGGCCTGCAGCTTCTTCACATAGGCCGCCTGGATGGCGTGATGCTCCGGCGTCCAGGCGCCGACGAAGCGGCCCTTCTTCTCCCAGTGGCAGCCGATGCCCTCGCGTTCGACCAGGTGGTCGAGGAAGTCGTACGCCTCCCCGGCGGAGGCGGCGAGCGCCTGGGCCTGCCGCTGGTCGCTCAGGCCCTTCTTCTTGGCGGTCTTGCCGACATGGAGGCCGCCGCTGATGGAGCCGCCGCTGCGGGTGCTGGCGCCGGCACCCAGCTCCTCGGCCTCCAGCACCACGGCCGACAGGCCGAGGCGCGCCAGCTCCAGCGCGCAGGAGAGGCCGGCATAGCCGCCGCCGACGATCGCCACGCGCGCCTGGCGCGGCACGTCCGGAAGGTGGTCGGCCTGGGGCCGATATGCCTCCCACCAGTAGGGGGTGGGGACGAAGGATGGATGCAGGATCGCACGCGGATCAGCCATGGGCTCAGGCCCTCCCGCCGGCCGTGCGCGGGGCGGCGAGTGTCGCCAAGACCGCCGCGTCGGGCGCCGTTTCCAGCGTCTCCACGACCGCGATCAGCCGCTCGACGTCCTCGGCGGCCAGCCCGGCGAACGCCCCGCAGGTCCGCATCTTCCCCGCGACGTCCGCATAGGTCATCGGGTTCTTCGGGTGGCCCTTGACGTAGACCACCTCCGAGCTGACCGGCGCGCCGGACTTCAAGGTCAGGGTGACGATGCCGGGCATCGGGAAGGTGCCGCGGCCGGTGCCCTGCTTCGAGGCGTCGAGCGTGACATGGATGCGCTGCATGAATTCCCGCACGCGCGCATCGCCCATGCCGGCCGGCTGCACCGCATCCATCGACATGCCGCCATGGATGGCGGCATAGGCGACCGTGTAGGCGAGGCTGAACTGGCAGTCGACGACCGTGGTCGGGTTCCATTTCCGCTCGCGGGTTTCGCAGACCAGGTCGTAGACCTCGCGGTTGGTGACGCGCAGGTCGACCCGCTCGATCCCGTCGGGACCGCAGCCGGCGCGACGCATCGCAGCCACCATCGCCTCGATCGGGCCGTGGGTGTATTTGCAGCAGGGATAGACCGGCTTGATGCTGATATTCAGCAGATGCCAGTCCTGGCCCAGGCCGTCGGTCAGGCTCGCCGGGTCATACTGGCCGCGCTGGTAGGTCTCGAAATACCCGAACCGCCCTTCGAGGATCTTCCGTGATCCGGTCAGGCCGCGCTCGGCCATCAGGGCCGAGATCAGCCCGCCCTCGGGGGCCACGCCCTGCATCAGGCGCACCGTCATGGCCCCGTCCTGGTAACCCTGCTGGTTGCCCGCGATGCGGGCATAGGCGATGCCCATGGCGTGCCGCGCCATGTCCTGGTCCTGCTTCAGCAGGCGCGACGCCGTCAGGGCGGCGCCGAAGAAGCCGGACTGATAGCTGTTCGCCATGCCGGTCTCGCTGAAGCTGAGGCGAGGGGCGCCGGAGACGCGGCACGCCATCTCCATGCCGACGGCGGTCGCCGCCAGTACCTCGCGCCCGGTCATGGTGGGCCGCGCCTCGGCCAGGGCCAGCGCCACGGGCACGATGTTGGCACTGACGTGGCACGTGTTCTGCTCGTGCACGTCGTCGAGATCCCAGGCCCGGGAGGCGACGCCGTTCACCAGGGCGGCTATCGGTGCCGTGGTCCGGCTGCCGTCGGCCAGAATGGTCGCCTGCGGCCGGCCCCCCCAGTCGGCGGCCAGGTCGCACAGCGCCGGGACGGCCTCGGCGCTGCGGCCGGCCACCGTCGAGGCGAGCGTATCCAGGATCGCCATCTTCGTCCGCACCAGGACATCGTCCGGCAAATGCGCACGCTCCGGGTGGAGCCCGAATGCCAGCAGGCCCTCAATCGCATCCATGTATGCAGGTCCTTTTTTGACGAGAGGCCGTACAGCAATGTGGAACAACTTGCCGGAGTGTGATACGGCTTGTATGGTTTTTCAAGGGGCGTCTGGTGGGACACCGGACCGCTGGCGCCGCTTCCCGAGCCCAAGGCCGAACGGCCAACTCACTCGCCCAGGACGGACGGAGATCTCTCATGAAATTGCGTGCAGCAGCCTATATCGCGGCCACCTGCCTCGCCGCGGCGGTGGGCTCCGGCCCGGCCCTCGCCCAAGGCAAGGTGGTCATGACGACCTATGGCGGCGGAACGGGGCAGACCTGGCGCGACGTGTTCGCCAAGCCGTTCGAGAAGGAAACCGGCATCGCCGCCAGCGTGACGGATACGTTGAGCCCGGAGGGCCAGGTTCGCGCCCAGGTCGGGAACCAGCAATACAATTCCGCGGTGATGCTGATCGCCGACGCGATCAATCTGTACAAGGACGGGCTGCTGGAAACCTTCGACCCGAAGGAGCTGCCGGAGGTCAAGGCCACCCCCGCCCAGAAGCTGCTGCTGACCCCGGACGGCAAGTATTTCGCGGTGGCGGTCTACTTCACCTACTACGGCATCGTGGTGAACACCGACCTCGCCAAGGCCAGCGACTTCGACTCCTGGATGGCGCTGGGCGATCCGAAGTGGAAGGGCAAGCTGGCGGTCACCCGCCCGGCGATCGCCGCCGGCTACGACATCACCGCCATGGCCTACGCGGCCGGCGGCAACGAGTCGAAGATCGAAGGCGGCGTCGACCTGTTCAAGCGCTTCGTCGCCAACACGGCGCTGACCTACACGTCGCCCGCGCACCTGAACCAGCTCGTCAGCCGCGGCGAGATCACCGCCGCGCCCTTCTATCATTCGGGCGTGTGGCGCCTGCTGCGCAACGGCGCCACCAACCTGCAGCTCGTGCTCCCCAAGGAGGGCGCGCTGATGCTGCCCTATGTCTCGGTGGTGCCGAAGGGCGTCAAGGACCGCGACACCTTGAAGACGTGGCTGAACTACGTCGCCAGGCCGGAAGTGCAGCTGAAGGCGGTCGACGCGTCCGGCTACCTGCCGATGAGCCCCGACGCGACCTTCTCGGCCGACGACGAGAAGCGGGTGGGCATGTCGCTCGAACAGCTTCGCCAGAAGCTCTTCGTCCCCGACTGGGCGACCGTGGCCAAGCATCGCGACGAGCGCGTCAACATGGTCGAAAAGATCCTAAGCGGACAGAAGTAAGCCACCACAGCGCGCATCGGGAGGCGGCACGCAACGACGTGCCGCCTCTTTCGAAGGAACAGGGCTCCGTCCAATGGCTCAACCCGATCCCAATTTTGTCCTGGATGTGCACCGCGCGACCAAGCGGTATGGTGCCGCCGCGGCGATCGACGACCTCAGCATCTCCATCCGGGAAGGCGAATTCGTCACCCTGCTCGGCCCCAGCGGCTGTGGGAAGACGACGCTGCTGCGGTCCATTGCCGGTTTCGTCACGCTCGACAGCGGCCAGATCCAGATCCGGCAGCGCGAGATGACGAACGTGCCGCCCCATCGCCGGTCGCTCGGGATGGTCTTCCAGAACCTTGCCCTCTTCCCGCACCTGACGGTGGCGGAGAATGTCGGCTACGGATTGAGCGTGCGCGGAGCGCCGAGGCGCGAGATCGCGGCGCGGGCCGACGAGGCCCTGGCGCTGGTCGCGCTCGACAGCTTCGGAGGGCGCAAGATCCACGAGCTGAGCGGCGGACAGCAGCAGCGGGTCGCGCTGGCGCGGGCGCTTGCGACCAAGCCGGATGTGCTGCTGCTGGACGAGCCGCTGAGTGCGCTCGACCTCAAGCTGAAGCGCCAGCTCCAGATCGAGCTGAAGCGCATCCAGAAGCGCACCCGCACCACCTTCCTCTTCGTGACCCACGATCAGGAGGAGGCGCTGACCATGTCCGACCGGATCGCGGTCATCAACCGGGGCCGGGTCGAGCAGTTCGCGGAATCCGCCACGGTCTATGCCCAGCCGACCACCGCCTTCGTTGCCAGCTTCGTCGGCGACAGCAACCTGATGCCGGCCCGTGTCCTGGACGGCGGCGGCGAGGCGCTGCGGATCGAGGTTGACGGCATCGGCGCCATGCCGGCGCACTCTCTGGCCGCCCGCCAGGTCGGCCAGCACATCACCGCGCTGGTCCGGCCGGAGCATGTCCGGGTCGGTACGGCGGCGGTCGGTGGCCGCTGGTCGGTCGATGGTCGGGTCGTCGAGGAGGACTATGTCGGCTCCTTCCGCAAGCTGAAGCTGGCGGTGGGGCCGATGGCCATCATGGCGCTGGTGCCGGGCGGAGAGGATCTTCCGCCGACGGTCGAAGGCCAGATTCTGCCGGTCAGCTGGGCGCCGCGGCACTGCTACGTCCTTCCCGACGCCGCCTGAGGAGGGCACCTTCATGCGGCCCCATTCGACCTCGTTGGCGCTGCTGCTGCCGGCGCTCCTCCTCGGGCTGCTGTTCGCCGGCAGCCTCGTCTACATGGCCGCCAACTCCTTCCAGGTCGCGGGTGGCACCTATGGGCTCGACAACTACATCGAGCTGCTCAGCCGCCCCGACTATATCGAGAAGGGCATCCGCACCATCGAGATCAGCCTGTGGACGACCTTCGCCTGCCTGCTGATCGGCTATCCGACCGCGCTCTTCGTGTCGCGGGTCCGGCGCGGCCGGAATTTCTTCCTCGTCCTCATCATGATGCCCTGGCTGGTCAGCATCGTCGTGCGGAGCTACGGCTGGATCGTCGTGCTCGGGAGCCGTGGTGCGGTCAACGAGAGCCTGATCTGGATCGGCGTCATCGATGAGCCGATCAAGCTGATCTACAACATGCTGGGCGTGGTCATCGGCCTCACCCACGTCTTCTGCCCGTTCATGATCATCTCGGTCCTGACGGTGCTGTCGCACCAGGACGAGAGCCTTGCCGAGGCGTCGATGATCCAGGGCGCCGGGCCGCTCCAGACCTTCGTGCGCATCACCTGGCCGCTCAGCCTGCCCGGTGTCCTGTCGGGCAGCGCCATCGTCTTCCTGCTGTCCTGCGGGGCGATCGTCACCCCGCTGATGCTGGGTGGTTTCCGCGAGACGATGATCGGCACCCAGATCTACCAGGACGTCTTCTCGCTGTTCAACTTCCCGAAGGCGTCGGCGATGGCATTCGTCCTGACCGTGGTCAGCCTGGTCTTCGTCCTGCCGCTGCAATGGATCGAGCGGCATGTCCTGCGCAACACGCAGGGCGAGAAGGGGAGGGGCTGAGATGCATCGCGGCTTCACCAGGACCGTCGCGATCGCGACCTTCCTGTTCCTGCCGGCGCCGATCCTGGTCGTCATCGCCTCGTCCTTCACCCGGAACGGCAATGTCAGCTTCTCGGCTGCCGACTTCTCCTTGCGCTGGTACCACGAGTTCCTGGCCGACGACATCTGGCTGCACACGCTGTTCGTCAGCTTCATCCTGGCGGCGGTGGCTGCCATTCTCACGACGACGATGAGCGTGCTGGCGGCACTCGTCCTGACGCGGCGCCACTTCCCCATGAGCGGCGCCTTCAAGCTGCTGATGCTGGCCCCGCTCATCTTCCCGCATGCGGCGGTCGGGGTCGCCATGCTGGGGCTGGTCAACAGCGTCGCCTGGCGGGGCACCTATCTCGGCGTGCTGCTGGTGCACCTGATCCTGGTGATCCCGTTCGCGTTCCGGCCGGTCCTCAACTCCATGGCCAAGATCAATCCCTCGCTGCAGGAGGCGGCGCTGATCCTGGGCGGCACGCCGCGCCAGAACTTCTGGCGCATCACCTTCCCGCTGCTGCGGCCGGGCATATCGGCCTCGCTGCTGTTCAGCTTCATCATGTCGTTCGACGAGGTGACGGTGACGGCCTTCATCGTCGGCCCTGCGTTCACGACGCTGCCGGTACAGATCTTCTCGCATATCCAGGACAGCGGCAGCCCGGTGATCGCCGCGGTGTCGACGCTGCTGGTGCTGATCACCCTGCTGATCGTTTTCCTGCTGGACCGGACCGTCGGGATCGACCTGTTCGTCCGTCCTGACAAGAAGAGATGAAAACAAATGCTGAGATGGGCAATCCATTTCGACCAAAGTGTACTGCTTTGTATTAAAAAATGAAGACATTGCCCAATTTGTACTGCAATTGGCGCTCCATGATTGGGATTTTGTGTTTACAAAAGACAATGCAAAGACGATAGTATCTATCAATGATCGGACCAAATGTTCGGGTCTTTTGGTAGTACAATTGGCAATCCATCTGGAGGCATGATGGTCAAGGTGTCCGCAGAAGTGCTGAAGTCGAGCAAGCCCGCCTACACGCCGGGCCTGTCGCGGGACCATGTGGCCCGGCAGTACGGAATTCCGGTGGCGGACGTGGCGAAGCTTGGTTCGGCGGAGAATCCGTACGGATCGTCGCCCAAGGCCGCGGCGGCGGTGGACGAGGCGCGGGCGCGCATCGACAACTATCCCGACTGGTCGTCGCGGGAGCTGCGCGAGGCGATCGCGCGGAAATACGGGTTCGAGGCGGACAACGTGATCTGCGGGGCGGGCGAGACCGAGGTGATCTCGTTCGTGCTGCGCGCCTTCTCGCAGCCGGGCGATCCGATCCTGATGTTCGCGCCCTGCTTCCCGATCTATCACATCTTCTCGAACCAGGAGGCGCGCCGGCCGGTCTTCGTGCCGCTGGGGCCGGACCTGGAGCTGGAGATCGACCGCTACGTCGATCTGGTGCGCAGCGAGCGCCCGGCGGTCGCCTTCGTCACCAACCCGCACAGCCCGAGCGGCAAGTTCGTCGAGGAGGCCGACATCCGGCGCATCGCCGAGGCGACGCGCGCCGCCGGCACGCTGCTCGTCCTCGATGAGGCCTACATCCATTTCACCGAGACCGCGGGCGGCATGCATCTGACGCGGGACTACGATCACATGATCGTGCTCCGCACCTTCTCCAAGGCGTTCGGCCTGGCCGGCCTGCGGCTCGGCTTCGGCATCGCCGCCAACGCGGACCTGATCACGCCGCTGCGGAACATCAAGCCGACCTGGAACCTCGGCTGCATGCAGACCGCGGGCGGCATCGCGGCGCTCGACGACGACGCGCATGTGGACCGTACCGTTGCCACGATCGTGGAGATGCGGGCCTACACGACCGAGAATCTGAAGGGGCTGAACCGCTTCCGCATGATCCCGGACTCGCGTAGCAACTTCTTCATGGTCGAGATCACCGACCCCGAGCTCGATTCGACGACGGTCTTCCACAAGCTCCTGGAGAAGGGGGTGATCGTGAAGGACTGCTCGGTCGACTTCGAGGGGCTGGGGCAGCGCTACCTGCGGATCGATGTCGGCCTGAAGAAGGACATGGATCGCCTGATCCGCTCGCTCCGCGAGCTGGACCTGCAGGCCGGCTGACGGCCGCATCGCAGCCAGGAGCGGCGAGGGGGGCGACGCTTGTCCTCCCCCTCCGCCGTCTGGAACAGGGCATGGTCTGGTACCCCGACATCGCAACGCTGGCCAAGCCGATCTATCGCGGGTTGGCCGACCGGCTGGAGGCGGACATCGCCGCCGGCCGGCTGCGCGACGGCGACAGGCTGCCGCCGCAGCGCGACCTGGCAGCGGCCCTCGGCGTCACGCTGACGACCGTCACCCGCGCGATCCGCGAGGCGACGCGGCGTGGCATCGTGGCCGGGCGCGCCGGCAGTGGCACTTTCGTCCTGGCCGCTTCCGTGCGCGAGCCGGCTCCGGTGCCGGCGGGCCCGGATGTGGTCGACCTCAGCCTCAACACCGTGCCGGTCGCGGGCGTGGCGCCGATTCTCGATCGCATCCTGCGCGAGGTCGCGGGCGGAGACCCGTCGGCCCAGCTCTTCGACCACCAGGTGGCGCAGGGCAGTGCCGCCCATCGCGAGGTGGCCGCGCGCTGGCTGGCCGAGCGCCAGCTCGACCGCGACCCGTCCGCCATCCTGCTGACCCATGGCGCCCAGCATGGGCTGATGACCTGCCTCAGCATGCTGACCCGGCCGGGCGAACGGGTGTTGTGCGAGGCCTTTGCCTTCACCGGCATCCGCCGCCTGGCCCAGCATCTCGGCGTGCGGCTGGTTGGCGTGGAGATGGATGAGGGCGGAATCCGCCCCGACGATCTGCGACGCAAGCTGGCGGAGACGCAGGCCTCCGTCCTGATCTGCTCGGCCGCGGTGCAGAATCCGACTGCCGCCACCCTGTCGCTGGAGCGCCGCCATGCGGTGGTCGCCGCCTGCCGTCACCATGGCGCATCGATCATCGAGGACGACATCAACGGCCATCTCGCCGGCGATCCGGAACCGCCGCTGGCGGCGATCGATGGCGAGCGGGTCTTCTACGTCACCAGCCTCGCCAAGTGCGTCGCGCCCGGCCTGCGCTTCGGGGTGCTGTGTCCACCGGCCCCCTTCCTCGGCCGGGCCCAGGACGGGCTGGTCGCCATGCACTGGACGGCCCCCTCGTTCCACGGCGAGATCTTCTCGCGTCTCGTGGAGGGCGGCGGCATGGCCGACTGCTACGCCGTCCACCGGGGCGAGATGGCGGCCCGCCGCCGGCTCGCCGCGGACGTCCTCGGCTCCCTGGTGCCCGATCGCGACGGCCTGCCCTCGTTCCATCTGTGGGTCGAGGTCCCCGCGGCCTGGTCGTCGGCCGACTTCGTCGCGGCCCTGGCCCAGGCTGGCGTCAAGGTCTCGCCCGGCTCGCATTTCGCGGTCGACGCCGGCGGCGGCGAAGGCGCGGGTGGCGATGCCAGGGGGGGCATCGGCGCGGGGCGCATCCGCATCTGCATGGGTGGCGTGACCGAGAACGTCCTGTCGGCCGGCCTGGCCGAGATCGCCCGGCTGATGCGCCAGCTGCCGCTGCGCAACGTGCCGCTGGTCTGAGCCACGGGACCGATGAACGAAGAGCCAGGATCGATCGGATGAAGTTCCAAGCATCGGGACAGTCAGGAGCGGGCGCCGTGGACGCGAGCGAGCATTTCCTCGACCTCGGACAGAATCTGCGCTGGGGAGACCTCGCTTCGCCGGTGGCGGAGCGGGCGCGGCTCGCCCTGCTCGATACCCTCGCCAGCGCCGTCGCCGGGGCGACCGCGGGCGGGGTGGCCGAGCTGGCGCAGCTGGTCGGCGAATGGGGCGGCGCGCCGCAGGCGACCCTGCTGCCGAACGGCCGGCAGCTCCCCGCACCGCTGGCCGCACTGGTCAACGGCGTCGCCGCCCGGGCCTGGGACCTGGATGACGTCCACGAACAGAACACCGCCCATGTCAGCGCGACGACGGTGCCGGCGGTGCTGGCCGTGGCGGAGGCCCGCGGCGGCGTCTCCGGCCGCGACCTGCTGCTGGCGATCGCCCTCGGCAACGAGGCGATCTGCCGGATCACGGCCGCCCCGCGCGTCACCTTCAGCGAGTCCGGCATGGCACCCGGCTACCAGGCCGCCTTCTTCGGCGGGGCGCTTGCCGCGGCGCGCGTGCTGGGTCTCGATCGCGCCCGCATGGGCCACGCGCTGGGGCTCGCCTATGCGCGCCTGGCAGGCAACATTCAGTGCTATGTCGACGGCACCATGGCGGTCCGGCTGATGCAGGGCATCACCGCCGAGGCGGGCGTGGTCGCGGCGCTGATGGCCGAGCGCGGGCTGACCGGTTCGCGCAACGTGCTGGAAGGCAAGTTCGGCTATTTCCCGGTGTTCCAGCGCGGCCGCTACGAGCCGGCGGAACTGGTCGACGGGCTGGGCGAGCGCTGGCGCAGCCTGGAGATCAGCATCAAGCCGGTCTACCCCTGCTGCAAGTACACCCACGGCCCGATCGAGGCGACGGCAGAGGCGATGCGCCAGGCCGGCGTCGGTTACGCGGAGATCGAACGGATCGACCTCGATGTCTCCAACCGCGAGGTCTACGACCTCGTCTGCGAGGTGGCGGAGCGGAAGTGGAACCCGCAGAGCGTCGCGGAGTGTCAGTTCAGCCTGCCTTACACGGTCGCCCACGCCGCCGTGCACGGCACCGTGGCGCTGGAGAGCTTCACGCCGGCCGGCATGGCCGACGCCGCCGTCCGCGCACTGCTGCCGCGCATCCGCGCCCACCTGACCGCCGACCTGGATGACCACGGGCGCGGCACGTTCCCGATGCCGGGGGTGGTGCGGATCACGCTCCGCTCCGGCCGAGCGATCGAAGCCCGGGTCGTCCACGTCAAGGGGCATCCGGAGAACGCCATGACCTATGCCGACGTCGCCGACAAGATGCGGGCATGCGCGCGCTTCGCAGGTGCCGACGAGGGCGCCGTCGAGCGCCTGATCGACCTCGTCGCCGGCATCGAGGCGGTGGCGGACGTGCGTTCGCTTGCCATGGCCGCGGCCGCGGCGCGCCCGCGCGACTGAAACGCACAGAACAGGGGTGACCGCCGTCGGCATGTGGGGCGGCGGCGCCGCATTCGCGCGCCTATTTTTGGAAAATACCGTGGAAAATCAATCATTTAAATGAACATGTGTGCCGAAATTCCGTTGCCCATAATCGGGAATCATGGCAATTCATGTACAGCAATGTGGAACGGCATTCCGAGGTTCGCCAAGGCCTCGGTCCAGGAGCTTGAAGCGATGTTCTGTATCGGCGTCGATATCGGCGGCACCTTCACCGACTTCACCGTCTATGACCGGCGCACCGGACAAATTCATGTCGAGAAATGCCTGTCGACGCCCAAGGACCCCGACAAGGGCGTCATTCACGGGCTGAACCTGCTGGCCCAGCGCATCCCCGGCCTCGAGGCCCAGGCCGAGCGCTTCAACCATGCGACCACGCTGGTGACCAATGCCATCCTGGAGCGTAAGGGCGCCCGGACGGCGCTGCTCGCGACCAAGGGTTTCCGCGACGTGCTCGAGCAGCGGCTGGAGTTCCGCTACACGGTTTACGACCTTTTCATCCGCTATCCGGCCCCGGTCGTGCCCCGCCAGCTCCGCTATGGCGTGTCGGAGCGCACCTATGCCGACGGGGCGATCATGGAGCCGCTCGACGAGGACCAGGTGGTGGAGATCGCCCGCGACCTGAAGGCCCAGGGCGTCGAGGCGGTCGCGGTCTGCTATCTCCATTCCTATTGCAATCCGGCGCACGAGCGCCGTACGGCCGAGCTCCTGGCCGAGCACCTGCCGGGTATCCCGGTCTCGGTCTCGCACGAGGTGAACCCGCAGCCGCGCGAATATGAGCGGACCTCGACGACCGTGCTCGACGCCTACGTCAAGCCGGTGGTCGACGCCTACCTCCACCGTCTGAGCGCGCAGCTGGCCGAACGCGGCCTCGCCCGCGACCTTGAGATCATGCTGTCCAACGGCGCCAGCACGACCGTCGGCATCGCACGCAAATATCCGATCCAGCTCATCGAATCCGGCCCCGCCGCCGGTGTCGAGGCGGCGATCTGGATGTGTGCCCAGACCGGCATCGATGACGCATTGTCCTTCGACATGGGTGGGACCACCGCCAAGCTCTGCGTCATCCGCGACGGCATGGCCGGCCGTGCCCGAGAGTTCGAGGCGGGGCGTGTGCACCGTTTCGTCGGCGGCAGCGGCATGCCGGTCGCCGTCCCCGTCTACGATCTGGTGGAGATCGGGGCCGGTGGCGGCAGCATCGCGCGGATCGACGATCTCGGTTTGATCGCGGTCGGCCCCGACAGCGCCGGCGCCGACCCCGGCCCCGCCTGCTATGGGCGGGGGGGAACCCAGCCGACCATCACCGACGCCGACCTGGCGCTGGGCATGCTCGACCCCGACTACTTCCTGGGCGGCGAGATGGAGCTCGATGCCGAAGCCGGCCGGCGCGCCATCCAGGCGATGGTTGCCGATCCGCTCGGCATCGACGCGGTCGAGGCCGCCTACGGCATCTTCGATCTGGTCAACGAGACGATGGCGGCGGCCGCCCGCCTGCACATCGCCGAGAAGGGACGCGATCCCACCAAGCTGTCGGTGATCGCCTTCGGCGGCGCCGGCCCCGTGCATGCGATCGAGCTCGCCCGCAAGCTGGGCTGCCCACGCGTGATCTTCCCGCCCTATGCCGGCGTCATGTCGTCCTTCGGCCTGCTGACGGCGCCGCCGGCATTCGAGAAGAACCGGTCGGTGAAGCGCCTGCTGAACGACATCGCCGTGGCCGACATCGCGGCCATGCTGGACGGGCTGAAGGCCGAGGTGGTCGACACCCTGAAGGACGAGGCCGGCATCCGCTTCCGCTATACCGCGGAGATGTGGCACCAGGGCCAGGAGTATCCGCTGGAGGTCAATTTCACCGACGCCGACGTCGGCCCCGGTCTGGTCGACCTGCTCGGCCAGCGCTTCGTCGCGCTCTACCTGGAGCTCTATGGCCGCACCGACAGCGAAACCCCGGTCGAGGTGTCGTCGCTCCGGGCCATCGGCGAGATGCAGGGCCAGCAGGTGGTGCAGCCCAAGACCTTCCTCGCCGACAGCGAGCGGCTGCTCGGCCGGCGCCGGATCTACGACCGTGACACGCGGGACTTCATCGAGGTCGAGGTGTTCAACCGCATGGCCTTGTCGCATGGCGAGGAGATCGCCGGCCCGGCGGTCATCCAGGAGCGCGAATCCGGCTTCGTGCTGCGTGCCGGCGACCGGCTGCGCGTGCATGAAAGCGGCGCCGTGTTCGTCGAGCTGGCGTAAGGGAGGACGTGATGCAGACCCTCGACCCGATCCTGACCAAGATCCTCTGGAACCGCCTCATCTCCATCGTCGACGAGGCCGCGACCGGGCTTGTCCGCACCTCCTACTCGATCGTCGTGCGCGACTATCACGACTACTGCGTCGGCATCTTCGACGTCGACGGCAACATGCTGGTCCATTCGACCAAGACCGCGCCCGGCTTCATCGGCACCATGCCCATCGTCATGAAGCATTTCCTGTCGGTCTATCCGGCCGAGACCTTGGTCGAGGGCGATGTCATCGGCACCAATGACCCGTGGATCGCGACGGGCCATCTTCTCGACCTGACGCTGGCCCAGCCGATCTTCCTCGACGGCACCCTGGTCGGCTTCACGGTCTGCGTCGTGCACCATCTCGATATCGGCGGCCGCATGGCCAGCATCGAATCGAAGGACATGTACGAGGAGGGGCTGAAGATTCCGGTCATGAAGCTGTACGAAGCCGGGCGCCCGAACGACGCCGTCTTCGCCTTCATCCGGGCGAATGTCCGCATGGCGCACAAGGTGCTGGGCGACGTCAACGCGCAGATGGCGGCGAACAACATCTGCACCGAGGGCGTGCGGAAGATGATCCGCGAGTATCGCTTCTCGGACATCAGCCTCCTGGCGCGCACCATCATCGGCCTGGCCGGCCAGAGCATGCGCAACCGCATCCGCGCCCTGCCGGACGGCATCTACCGCAATGCCGTCGACCTGCCGCCGGTCGGCCAGCTGCAGGAGGCGATGCACATCGAGGTCGCGGTCGAGATCAAGGGCGAGGAAATCGTCATCGACTATGAGGGCTCGAGCCCGGAGGTCGAGGCGGCGGTCAATGTCACCCTGTCCTTCACCAACTCCTACACGACCTACGGCGTCAAGGTCATGATCGACCCGGACGTGCCCAACAACGCCGGCTGCCTGGAGCCGATCACGGTCAAGGCCCCCTATGGCACGCTGCTCAACTGCGCGCCGCCGGCGCCGACCTGGGGCCGCACCGTCATCGCCCACAACCTGCCGGAAATCCTGTTCGGCGCGCTCGCCAAGGCGATGCCGGAGCGGGTCATCTCCGCCTGCGGCTCGACCCCGCTGGTCGCCATGTACTTCAACGGCCGCAAGAGCAACGGGCAGGAGTTCCTGTCGATCGTTTCCCACTCCGGCGGCTTCGGCGCCAGCGGCCGGCAGGACGGCTATGCTGCGCTCTGCTTCCCATTCAACACCGCGGCCATTCCGGTCGAGGTGACCGAGAGCGACACCTGCCTCGTCTACAAGAAGAAGGAGTTCGCGGTCGACACCGCCGGTCCCGGCCGCCATCGCGGCGGCTGCGGGCAGGAGGTGATCTTCAGCGTTGCCGAGGGCGAGCATGCGCCGCCGAGCCCAGTCGCTTCCACCATCCGCGGCTCGACCCGCGATCCGAACTCGACCTATCCGGTATTCGGCCGGGAAGGCGGCAAGCATGGCCGGGGTGCTCTCCTGACCCTGAATGGCACCGGCATTCCCCCCGGCCTGCGTCACCGGCTGAAGCCCGGCGACGAGATTCGCCTCATCCTGCCCGGTGGCGGCGGCTTCGGGTCCCCACTCGAGCGCGACCCCGAGGCGGTGCGGGCCGACGTGGTGGCGGAACTGGTGAGCCTGGAGTCCGCACGGGACGAGTACGGCGTCATCATCTCGACCGCGGACATGTCCGTCGACGTCGAGGGGACGGAGGCCGCGCGCGGCCGGTGACAGGGGGGCGAGGCGGAGGCCGAAGGCGTGATGGAGATCGTGCGCATCATCCAGGACCGCTTCCGTTCCGCGCTCGCCCGCACCGGCTGATCAAAGGCGGCCGGTATCAGGCGGCAGGCAGTGGAAGCGGTTTTGGCCTTGAACCTACAATCGCTGAAGCTCCCATATTCGGGATCGGACCCAGCAAGGGATACGATCCATGCGCGCAGCACCGACCGCGGCCACCCCTCTAACCGATAGACGCCTCGGATTCCTGGTCGAGGGCATGGATTGCCCGAGCTGCGCGCTGAAGATCGAAAAGGCGCTGGCGCGCATACCCGGCGTCGAGGCGGTCCATGTGAATGTCGGCCGCGGCACGGTGCAAGTCACCCCGGGCGCGGCGCTGCCCGAACGCAATGACCTGATGAAGACGATCCGTGCGCTTGGCTATGGCGTGTCGGCCGTGGAGGCGGGGCAGGCAGGATCGCCGGCGGCGACGCAATCTCAGGCGCATGCTCCTGGCCACGATCACGGCCAGGAGCATGACCACCATCGCGGCGACGATCCCGCGGACCGGGACCGGGCCTGGTGGCAGACCGGGAAGGGGCGTCTGGTTCTGGTTTCCGGCGTCCTGGTCGGCGCCGCCATGGTGGCGAGCCTCGTCCTTCCCGTCCTCGGACCCTGGCCGTTCGTCCTCGCCACGCTCGTGGCCCTTATCCCCGTCGCGCGGCGGGCGTTCGGCGCGGCGTCGCTCGGCCAGGTCTTCACCATCGAGATGCTGATGACGATCGCCGCCGTGGGCGCGCTCGCGATCGACGCCGCCGAGGAGGCCGCCGTCGTCGTCTTCCTGTTCGCCGTCGGCGAATTGCTGGAAGGCGTGGCTGCGGCCAAGGCCCGCCGCAGCATCGCGGCCCTTGCCGACCTGACACCCAAGACCGCCCAGCTCATCGAGAATGAGCGGGTGCGCGAGGTGGCGGCCGACAGCCTGGTGCCGGGACAGATCGTGCTGGCGCGGCCGGGCGACCGCATTGCCTGCGACGGGCGCATCGTCGCCGGCAGTTCGGCCATCGACGAATCACCCGTCAATGGCGAATCCGTTCCGCGTTTCAAGGATCCGGGCGAGCCCGTGTTCGCCGGCACCGTCAATACCACGGCCGCATTGCATATCGAGGTCACCCGCCCCGCCGCCGATAACACCATCGCGCGCATCATCCGGCTGGTGGAGGACGCGCAGGCGTCCAAGGCGCCGGTGCAGCGCTTCATCGATCGCTTCTCGCGCATCTACATGCCGGCAGTCGTCCTGATCGCGGTCCTGGTCGCCGTCGCGCCACCGCTCCTTGCCGGTCAACCCTGGGATGTCTGGCTGTATCGCGCCCTGGCGCTGCTCCTCATCGCCTGCCCCTGCGCGCTGGTGATCTCGACGCCGGCCGCCATCGCCGCCGGGCTCTCTGCCGGCGCGCGGCGCGGATTGCTCATCAAGGGTGGGGCGGTGCTTGAAACCATCGGCTCCCTGAAGACCGTCGCCTTCGACAAGACCGGGACGTTGACCCGCGGGGATCCGAGGGTCACCGACCTCATCGGTCTTGCGGCCTCGCCCGACGAGGTGCTGCGGCTTGGCGCCGCGCTCGAATCGGGATCGAGCCATCCGATCGCCCGTGCCGTGCTGGAAAAGGCCGAAGAGCGCGGCCTGCGGCTGCCGGTGCCGGAGAAGGCGGCCGCCATTCCGGGGCGGGGCATCCGGGGAACCGTCGAAGGCCGGGCGCTCACCATCGCCGATCCGCGGACAGCCGACGGCGTGCTGCGCGAACAGGACCGCGCGACCATTCTGGAGCTCGAGGAGCAGGGCAAGACCGTCGCCGTCCTCTACCACGAAGAAGCGGCGCTCGGCCTGATCGCGGTCCGCGACGAACCCCGCGACGACGCGCGCGAAGGGCTGGCCCGCCTGGCTCGGCTCGGCATCCGCGGCGTGATGCTCACCGGCGACAATGGCCGCACGGCGGCGGCGATCGGGCGCGACCTCGGCATCGACGTCCGGGCGGAACTGCTGCCGGAGGACAAGGCCCGGATCGTGACCGAATTGCGGGCAGGGGGCGATGGGCCGGTGGGCAAGGTTGGCGACGGTATCAATGACGCCCCCGCGCTGGCCGCGGCCGACGTCGGGATCGCCATGGGCGCCGGCACCGACGTCGCGATCGAGACGGCCGACGCAGCGCTCCTGCGCAACCGCGTGGGCGGCGTCGCCGAACTGGTCGTCCTCTCGCGCGCGACGATGGCCAACGTGCGCATGAATGTCGTGCTCGCGCTCGGCTCGAAGGCGATCTTCCTCGTCACCACCGTGCTCGGCATCACCGGGATGTGGATCGCCGTGCTGGCCGATACCGGTGCTACGGTCCTGGTGACGCTGAACGCACTGCGCCTGCTGCGGCTGCGCTTCGACCGATAAAGGAACCGCCCTATCGGACCGGAATGCGACCCTGGATTGTCTCGTCCGGAGCAAGATGGTGTAATTCCGGCCGGGCTGGAATCGCAGGCCCCAAGAGGAAGGAATCCATGCGCAAATTCATCATGATCCTGATGCTCTGCCTTGTTCCGTCCCTCTCATTCGCCCAGGCGGCCCCGTCGATAACGGTAACCGCACCCAAGATCGAGGCGCATGGAATTACCACGAAGCAGATTGCGATCGTGGTCGGTGCGGTCGTGGTCGGCGCGATCCTGGGCGACGTGATCATCGGCGAGGCGGTCGGGACGATGGTCGGCATGCTGGCGGGCTACATCGTCGGCAGCCACGTCCTGGAGGAACTTGACGACGACGAACTCTAGGCAGGGCACCGAAGGCCCTCCCTCGCCGATGGGCCGCCGTCAGCGCGCGGGGCGGGCGGGCACGTCCGCGGTGCGACGCGACTCCAGCAGTTCGGCGGATAGTCGGCTGACGGCGCGCTCCGTGGCCTGTGGATGGTCTGCCCCGGTCGAGATGACCTGGGTCGCACGCTGCCAAAGGACGACATGCCCCGAGCGGAGCCAACCGGCGCGCTCGTCATAGAAGTCCACCCGCCGGTAGGCGCCCAGCATCACGCCGGTGGCGCAGATGCCCCGGTTGGCGTCGAGCGTCGTCATCACGCTGAGGATCGTGCTCGCGTCACCCTTGGGCACGATCGCGAGCCCGCCCTCGGTAAGGGTCCGTTCAAGGTGCGCCAGGAGCGGCTTGGCCTCGATCCCGCAGTTGGGTGCGTCGGAGCTCGGCTGGCTGATCGACACCGTGACGGACGTGAGGTGCGAGAGGCCGGCGCCCGGCGCATCCTCGGCGTGGCCGCCGATCGGCGCCAGCGTCGCTGCGAAGAGCGTGACGGCGAGGAGGACGCCGGTCCGGCGGCTGGTCATGGCGATCGCGGCGGCGGTTGGAGAGTAGGTCACGATGGAGTGTCCCGGGTCTCGTAACGGGTCGACGCGGGACATTGGCACCGCGGGCGCGCGAATGCTACGGTTGTAAGGCTGATCGCACCGTACCCGGGAGAGCGATGCCGACGCTGATATTCGTCCTCCTCGTCGCCACCGGCCTCGCGGGATGGAAGATCACCACCGAGACGACGGCCGAGTACGTCGCCAAGTACCTCGTCGAGGACGACGAATTCGGCGTGAGCAAGCGCGGGCCGCGCCTGCTCCAGGTCGCCGCCGCCGGTCCGGCTGTCGAGGGCGCGACGGCGCCGATCCTGCTTGCTGCGGATGCACCTTCCGCCGCGGCGACGCCGGCCGCCGCGCAGGTAGCCCCACCATTGGCCGCCGATCCTGTCGCGGAGCCGGCGCAGGTCGACGCCCCCGTCGTGGCGGAGACGCCGGCGGAGATCGATCCGGAGATCACCCGGCTCCTGGCGCTGGTCAGCGACGCGCCGGAGCGGCGGCCGGACGGCTCGGTGTTCTTGCCGGTCATCAGCCAGCGGATCTATGGCCTGCGCACGGTGCTGGGCGAGCGCGCCAGCGTGCCCGTGACGGTCGAGCTGCCGGGGCGCGTCATCCCCAGCCCCAACACCGCTGCTTTTGTCCAGGTCGCGCAGGAGGGCTTCATCGAGCCTGCCGACGGCCGCCTGCCGTTCGCCGGCCAGGTGGTCCGGCGCGGCCAATTGCTGGCCCACCTTCGCCCGACCCTGAACAACCAGGCACGCCTGGAGGTGGAGGGGAAAATCCAGGAACTGGAGAGCAGCATCGACTTCGCCCGCCGCCGCATGGCGCGTCTGGAGGAAGTCTTCTTCGTGCGCTACCGGGAGGGCAAGATCGAGGCGATGCATGTGGAGATCGTCGGAATGCAACGCCAGATCGATGGATTGCGCCGGCGCCTGCTCGATCGCGTCGAGATCCGCGCCGGAACCGACGGCATCGTCTCCGGGGTGGAAGTCGCCGCCGGCCAACACGTCGAGCCGGGTCGAACGCTCTTCGAGATCGTGGACCCTTCGCATCTATGGGTGCGGGCCGCGGGTTTCGCACCCGATCTGGCCGAACGCATCGAGGGGGCCGAAGCGATCACGACGGATGGCAAGCGGCTCGTCCTGCGCTTTGTCGGCGGCGGGCTGACCTTGCGCAACCAGGCGATCCCGCTGCAATTCGAGATCATCACCCCACCGGCCGGTCTGGCCGTCGAGAATCCGGTCACGGTCGTGGTGCGCCTGCGCTCCCGATCGGTCTCGGGCGTCCGGATTCCGCGCGCCAGCGTGTCGCGCACCGGCGACGGTCGTTTGCTCGTGTGGGAACGACGGACGGCCGAGACCTTTGTCCCGCACCATGTGACGATGACCGCGATCGACGCCCGCAATGTGCTGGTGACCAGCGATTTGCCGGCAAATGCGCGCTTCGTCACGGCCGGCGTCGCGGCGCTGGGCCAGGTCCGATGAACCGGGCTTCCCGTTGAATTCGGCGATGGACAGCAATGGTCGAAAGTAACCGGCACCGTCGCGGCCCGCTGCTCGCCGTCGGCCTGACGCTGCTGCTGGCGACCGTGCCGCCATGCTCGTCGGCCGCGGAGCGCGATGCGGCGACGACACCGGGCGCTCGTACCCAGTCTTCCGTCCAGTCCCGATCCGACGCGGCGCGGCAGCAACGATCGTTTTACGAAGCCGTTGCCGCCGCCGCGCTGGCCGGGGGAACCGCGACGGCCATCGCCATGGGAGTGGTCCCCGTTACAGCCATGGCCGTCGGGGGCGCCATCGCGGTCATCTATCTCTCGTTGCCCTGAAACGCTGCCAGCGGAGACTGCGTCGTGAATTTCCTGACGGGCATCCTGATGCTTTCCGCGGCCTTGATGGTGGACGTGGTGGTCGAACTCGCGGCGGAACTGTCCACCGATCCGTTGCTGGACGGAGACGCCGGCGCCATCGTTGAAATCGCGCCCGCTCCCCCCTCCGATATCGTCGATACCATGCCGGGTGCCACGCTCCGCTGGCGGCGCTGAGCCGCGCGAGCCACGAAGGCATCGGCGGAGGACGGCTCGAGCCTATCGCCGGCGAACGTCGGGCGCGTCGCCGGTTATTCGGCCGGCGCGGCTGACATCGGTGCCGGTGCCGGCGGACGGCGGCGGATGCTGCGACGACGCGGCCAGAACAAGGCCATCGCCGCGCCATAGACGACCAGCGCGGCGATGGCGAAGACCCAGCCCGGCACGCCCGGCGCCTGCGTTGGCGCGCCGGCCGCGACGGCCACGGAGGCGGGGACGATGAACAGGATCGTGGCGCTACCCTGCGCGCCGTCGATCTTCCACGTCGTTTCGATGTCGTTGGGTCCACTGGCGAGCGACACCGGCCCGGTCTGGTAGATGCCAGGCGCAACTTCGGCAAACGTCTCCGGCAGGAAGTTGATGACGGCCTCCAGCTCGGCGCCGCGTGTCGGGACGCCGTCGGCGAACCCTTCGACGAAGGCCAGCAAACGCCCGCCGGCATAGACCAGGACGATCTGCTTGTCGGCGATCCGTGCCTCCGCGCGGGGCGCCGCCGACGCGCGCGCGCCTGTACCCGCTCCGTGGTCATGGCCATCAGCCCCGGCTCTGGCCGACGGCGGCGCAGCAACCAGAAATAGAAATCCGACCAGAAACACCGCACTACGCCCTAGGCCGGCCAATCGTCGAAGTGGCAAATTGCTTCGCGCTCCCATCGCCGGTACCATGCGACCATGGTATGGTCATGCTGTCGCCGCAAACAAGCCAGAAAGACTCCGCGCATGCCTATGCCGTCGTATCGTCCGGTTCTTGGCGCGATTGTCCTGGCGGCGCTGGTATCGCTGCCAAGTATCGCGGATGCAAAGCTCAAGATATTCTCGTGCCTGCCTGAATGGAGCGCCCTCGTCACCGAACTCGGCGGCGATTCCGTGGAGGTCTTCACGGCGGTGTCGCCGCTCGAGAATCCCGAACATGTAGATGCGACTCCGGCGTTGATATCCGCGCTTTCCCAGGCCGACATGCTGGTCTGCACCGGTGGTGGGTTCGAGGACGGGTGGCTGGCGCCGGCCCTGCAGCGGGCGCAGAACCCAAAGCTCGCCAAGGGAAAGCCCGCGGCCTTCTACGCCAGCAACTTCGTCAAGCTGATGCAAGAGAAGGAAGAGCCGAAGCAGGGCGCCCGCAAGCATGGTCATGGAGCGGGGGCGCATGCGCATGACGACGGCAATCCGCACATCCAGGGCGACCCGTATCGCGTGCGTACGGTGGCAGGGCAACTGGCCCGACGCATGATCGAAGTGGATCCGCCGTCCGCCACCATCTATGGCGAGCGCGCCAAGATATTCGTGCGTGATTTCGGCAAGCTCATCACCGAACTGGAGCGCAAGGCGGCGCCGCTCAAGGGCACCAACGTGGTCGTGCAGCATGCCCACTCGGACTACCTGCTGGCGTGGCTGAAGATGGACATCATCGCGGTGGTCGAGCCCGATCCCGGCGTGCCACCTGGGCCGGCCGACCTGACGCGGGTGGTCGAGCGGACGATCAAGGGGAAGGCGAAAATGATCATTCATGCCGCGTATGAAGATCCCCGCCCGTCTCAGTATGTCACGGAACGGGCGCCCATTCCGCTGGTCAAGCTGCCGTTCACGGTCGGTGGGACCGAGGACGCGAAGACATTGGCCGACTTCTACCGATCCTCCGTTGACCGTCTTCTCGACGGGCTGGCGGGTCGTGGGCGCTCTTGATCTGCAGATCCTGGGGCCGGCCCTGGTGGCCGGCCTCCTCGTGCTCGCCACCCATGTTCCGCTGGGCACCATGGTGCTGGAGCGGGGCATCATCTTCATCGACATCGCGATCGCCCAGGTAGCGGCCACGGGCGTCGTGTTCGGCAGCCTGATGTGGGGCGGCATGACCGGCTGGCTGATCCAGGCGAGCGCGGTCGGCGCCGCCCTTGCGTCGGCCGCCGCGCTGGTGTGGACGGATAAGCGCTTCCCCGAGATACAGGAGCCGATCATCGGCGTCCTGTATGTGACGGCAGCCGCCGTCCAGCTCCTCATGCTGTCGGCAAACCCGAGCGGCTCGGAGCATCTGAAGCAACTCCTGATCGGCCAGATCATGTGGGTCTCTCCGCTTCAGCTCGCCGGGATCGCGCTGCTCTACTCGGCGGCACTGGCGCTGTGGCATTTCCGGGATTTGCGGCGCGAGCGAATGCTGTTCTACGGCGTCTTCGCCGTCGTCATCACGGTTTCGGTCCAGGTCGTCGGCGTCCTTCTCGTCTTCGCCTCGCTGATCGTCCCGGCCCTTGCCGCCCGCAGGGCCCCGGCGCGGTGGCGTCCGTTTCTGGCGCTCAACCTCGGCATGGCCGGCTACGTCGTGGGCTTGCTGGCCTCGGCCACCCTGAATCTGCCGACCGGTGCCGCCATCGTCTGCGCCCTCGTGGCGATCGCCGTCGCCGGCGGTGTCGCTACCGGCTATGTCGTCGGCCGCGGCGGGCCGGCGCGCGATCCCGTGGCCGCCGACGATCCTGATGTCCGCGCGCATGGTGCGGCCGCATCCGCCTATCCGGAGCATCCGGCTCGGGAGGCTGACCGTCCGGCGCGTGAGCGAATGGCGCCGTCCGGACATCCTGCCTCGTGACGCTGGAACGGGGCTGACCGCGTGTTCGCCTTTCTGGTAAGCGCCAGTCTCCGCACCCGGGTGCTCGTGCTGATCGTGGCGGTCATCGTCACCGTGTACGGCGTCATCACGCAGCGATACCTGTCGGTCGACGTCATGCCGGACGTCAACAAGGGCATCATCACCATCATCACCGAGGCACCGGGCCTGGCCGCGGAGGAGGTGGAGGTGCTGGTGACCCGACCCATCGAGTCGGCGGTCGCCGGATCCGCGGGATTGACGAGACTGCGCAGCAATTCTGCGCCCAGCTTTTCCTCGGTGATCGCCGAGTTCGACTGGGGACAGGACATCCACCGCGCCCGACAGGCGATCGTCGAACGGTTGGCCATGGTCCAGGAACAGCTGCCGTCCGATCACCGCCCGATGGTGATGCCGCCATCTTCGCTCATGGGCGAGATATTGCTGGTCGCGATGTCCAGCGAGACGGCCGACCCGATGCGGGTGCGTGAGCTCGCCGACTGGGTGGTGGCGCCGCGGCTGCAAGCGGTGCCGGGGGTAAGCCGTGTCGTCGCCATCGGTGGCCAGGTCCGTCAATATCGCGTCACCCCGGATTTCCTGCGGCTGAACCATCTCGGCATCACGCTGCTGGAGGTCGAACAGGCGATCACGCGTTTTGGCAGCAACAGCGGAGGTGGCGTTACCAACCAGCATTCGCAGGAGTACCTGATCCGCATGCTCGGCCGGACGGCGAGCCTGGATGATCTCCGCAACGTCAGCGTCGCCCAGCGCGCCGGACAGCCGGTCCTGCTGCATCAGGTGGCGGAGGTGTCGTTCGAGGCCAAGCAGCGGCGCGGCGATGCCGGCTTCATGGCTCGCCCGGCCGTCATCCTGTCGATCCAGAAACAGCCCCACGCGGACACGCTCAAGCTGACGCAGCGCGTCGAAGAGGCGCTGAGGAATCTCGAGGCGAGCCTCCCGAAGGACGTCAGCGTTCGCAACATCGTCTTTCGCCAGGCCGATTTCATCGAAGTATCGATCGGCAACGTCCAAACGGTGCTGCTGGAGGCGATGGTCGCGGTGGCGATCGTCATCTTCCTCTTCCTTGCCAATATCCGGACGACGGTCATCTCGCTGGTCGCGATCCCGCTCTCGGTACTGATCACGTTCATCGTCTTCCGGTGGATCGGCCTTTCGCTGAACACCATGACCCTGGGCGGCCTGGCCATCGCCATCGGCGAACTCGTCGACGATGCGGTCGTCGACGTGGAGAATATCTACCGGCGGCTGGGGGAGAACCGGAGATCTCCGCGACCGCGGCCCACCCTGGCGGTGATCGCCGACGCCTCCCAGGAAATCCGCTCCGGCATCGTCCAGTCGACCCTGATCATCATGCTGGTCTTCGTCCCGGTGTTCGCCGTTCCGGGCATCGAGGGCCTGTTCTTCGCGCCGCTCGGCATTGCCTACATCGTCTCGATCTTTGCCAGCCTGATCGTCTCGGTCACGCTGACGCCGGTCTTGTGTTCCTATCTGCTGCCACGCATGCGCATGGCGGAGCGTCACGACGCCTGGCTGGTCCGCAGATTGAAGCGGATCAATGCATGGCTGCTCGACCGGGTATTGGATCGGCCGGGCCCATTGCTGGTCGGTATCGGTCTGGCGTCGTTCCTGGCGCTCGCCGTGATCCCGACACTGCCGCGCGCATTCATGCCTCCGTTCAACGAGGGGTCGCTGGTCATCGAGATGCGCCTGGCGCCGGGCATCTCGCTGGAAGAATCGGCACGCATGGCAACCGTCGTCGAGCGGGTCGTCATGGGCGTGCCAGAGGTTCGCTCGGTCGGCCGGCGCACCGGCCGGTCGGAGTATGACGAGCTCGCGCTTGGCGTGGACGTGACCGATCTGGAGATCCGCGTCGACCGCAGTGAGCGACCGATGACGGTGATCATGAACGATGTGCGACAGCGCATCGCCAACCTTCCGGGCAGCTACAGCGTTGGCCAGCCGATCAATCACCGGCTCTTCGACCACATGCTGAGCGGTACCACCGGGCAGATCGTGATCAAGGTGTTCGGAGACGATCTCGACGTGCTGCGCAACGTCGCGGGCACGGTCGAGCAGCGCCTCGCCACGGTGCCGGGGGTCGTCGATCTGTCGGTCGAGAAGCTGGCGCCGGTGCCGCAGCTTCAGGTCACCGTCGACCCGGAGAAGGCGATGCTCTACGGCGTTCAGTCCGGCACCCTGACCCGCGATCTGGCCCGCCTGGCGGAAGGTATCCATGTGTCCGACATCGTCGTCGGCCAACGCACCTTCGAGGTGTCCCTGCGGATGAACGACCGGCAGCGCGATCCACGCACCCTGGCAGCCATGTTGGTGGCTACGCCGTCGGGGCTGGTGCCGCTCTCGAGTTTCGCGACCGTGAGCGAGGGCAGCGGCCCGAATGAAGTGCGGCGGGAGAACGGGCGCCGTCGCATTCAGGTCACCGCCAACGGCGACGGCTCGGACCGCAAAATGATCGCGAACGGGGTGCGCGAGGCACTGGCCGGCGTCGCCTTGCCGACGGGATACTTCGTCTCCTTCGAGGGCTCCTACGCCGAGCAGAGCCGGTCGTCGCTGCGGCTGCTCGGCTTGTCGCTGGTATCGCTGGCCCTCGTTTTCGCCATGCTCTATTCGCGCTACCGCTCGGCCATCCTCGCCTTCATCGTCATGAGCAACGTTCCGCTGGCGTTGATCGGCTGCGTCTTGGCGCTCAAGATCACCGGGCTCGAACTGTCGATCGCGAGCATGGTCGGTTTCATCACCCTCACCGGCATCAGCACGCGCAACGGAATTCTGAAGATCAATCACTTCATCAACCTGGTCGCGCACGAGGGCGAGCGGTTCGACCGCAGCATGGTGGTCCGCGGCGCTCAGGAGCGTCTCGTCCCCGTATTGACGACGGCGGTCGCGGCCTGCGTCGGCCTGATGCCGCTGCTGCTCGATCCTTCGGCGGCAGGCCGGGAAATCATCCATCCGGTCGCCGTCGTCATCTTTGGCGGATTGATCAGCGCCACCATTCTCGACGCGATGTTGACGCCGTATCTGTTCCTGCGCTTCGCGCGCGAGCCGCTCGAGGCGCTGATATGGGACCGATCGGGCCGGCGGACGGCCGAAGTATATTGATGTTGTAGGGCAACCACGCCGGCGCTGACCTCGGTAGAGGAGCCGCACCGCCGCGTTGGAGGGGACGATGAACGATTTCCAGGATACCGTTGCCGTCAGGATGGGCCGGACGTCGGCACAGGTTCACGCGTTCGTCTCGCCGGAAAACACATCCGATACTGCCGCGCCCGCCACCGAAAAGCAGGAAGACGACGGGAGACGGCAATCGGCGGTGGTGGAGCGCATCCGCCCAAGCCTCGTGGCGGTGCCGCTGATCGTCGGCGGCCTGTCCGGCAGCGTTCTCGCCCTGGCGGCCTTCCTCGTGCTGACCGAGCTGTGGCCGGCGCAGGACCCGCGCGTCCCGGCGATCGCCAACCACATGGTGTCGGCGGATCAGCGCGCCGATGTGCAGGAGCGCGCGCTGCGGGCGGCGGAAGTCGACGTGGTCCGCCTCCTGGAAGCCAGTACCGGGATGGATCAGCGGATCAAGCAGCAGGATGCCCGAACGAAGAGTGCGGCGGCCGAGATCGACGCCGCGCGGCGCGAGCTGCGGGACGTCGTCGGAACGCGCTCTCCCATATTCGGGATTGCGGTGGCCCAGCTCGGCGCGACGATCGCCGCCGGACTGCCGTTCGAGACCGAATGGGTGAACGTCTATGCGCTGACCGCGGACGATCCGACGCTACGTGCCCGGATCGCACCGCTGATGGCGTCCGCCCGCACCGGTATCCACACCGTCGCGCAGTTGCGTGCGCTCCTCGTCCGCGTGGCCCGCGAGCGCGGCGTTCCGCATGGCGCGCAGGCCGGCCTCATCGGACGGAACATGATGCGGCTGCAGACCATCGTGGGGCTGCCGCTCGGCTTTACGCCGGCTGAGGTCATGACCAGCACATTGGTGGGCGCCGCTGACCAGCAGCTCGGCAGCGGCGATGTCGCCGCCGCCCTGGAGACGCTTGAGAGGCTGCCGGAACCCTACGGCGACCGGCTGGCACCGTGGATGATCGCCGCGCAGCGCCATGAGTCGGCGCGTACGACCATAGATGTACTGGGCGGGTACGCTCGCGATCGCCTGCGGGAAGCCGCGCAGTCGTCCGCCCGGACGCAATGACCGTCGCATAGAGAGGCGTGGCCGATCGCCACGCATCGCCATCCACACTGGGCATGCGGGTGATCGACGCGATGGCCGCGAGGTAGACCCCACAGCGGCGACAGAGACGCTACGGAAACGTGTGTCTCGACTAAAAAACCACGCGACCCGGCATGATGAGCGCGGCGCTGGCCGGCCCGACGATATTCCATCCGCGCCAGCGCATCCCTTTGCCTTTGGGTGAACGAGCGCTCCGGCCGCGCGCATCCGCGGGGTTCACTGGAAATACGCGCTTCCGCCAAAGAGAAGCAGTGACAGGATATCCAGCCATAACGCACCATTCGCATGCACGACTTCTCGGGGAATCGTGGGGGGAGAAGATAATGCGATTGAGAACTGGTATCGCACTTGCCGTCATTCTGAGTCCGGCGACGTCATGGGCACAAACGTATCCGTTGATAAAAGGCGAGTTCCAGACGCGGATTCAGAGTGATTATACCTATCGCTCGAAAGAAAAATCGCAGGAACTGAGCGATACTTTTACCAAGACAGAGCTCGGCCTGGCGCTCGAAGTGACCGAAGAACTGTCGATCCGGACGAAATTCAAGCTGGAGCCGGTAAGGTCGCCGGACGGCGATCGATTTTTCGGCGACCACGGTCTCTGGATGGAGGAACTGGCGGTCAAGTACGAGAATGATAACTTCTCGATATTCGCCGGGAAATTCAATCCGAGGTTCAGTTTCGGCTATGACAAGGCCCCTTACATATACGGCCGGGACTTCGTCGAGGATTACGAAACCACCGAGAAGATCGGGTTCGGCGGCAGCATCAAGGCCGCGCCGGAAGGCTGGGGTGAACATGCCCTGTCCGGTGCGCTCTTCTTCCAGGACTCCACGGTTCTTAGCAATTCGGTCTTCACGCGACCGCGTTTCGATGACCCCCGTACCGATCGTCCGCGCCGCCTGCGGGAGCGTGACGGCGGCGTCGGCAATACCCGGTCGCTCGAATCCTTCACGCTCAGCCTGGACGGCGAGAAGATGCCGTTCGCCGAGGGGTTGGAATACACGCTGGGGTATCGCTACCTGAAGCGGGGCGCCACCGAATCGTTTGACGAGAAAGCCTTCGTTGCCGGCCTCGCCTATGAGTTCGAGATCGCCGAAGACGTCACCTTGACGCCGATGGTCGAATACGCGGATTTCCGCAAATTCGAGGGCGCGGATGCGAGCGCGCGGTACCTGACCGGATCCTTGCTGCTGGAGTACGGGCCATGGTCGGCTTCGACGTCGTATACGGATCGGCGGTTGAAGTTCCGTGGCGAAGAGCCGTCCAGAAGCAATGATAACCTGTACCAGGTCACGCTCGGCTACACCTTCGACTTCGGGCTCGGCCTGTATGTCGGGTGGAAGACGCAGAAGGTGGAGGGTATCCGCAGCGATACGCTGGGGCTGATGGCGCTGTACGGTTACAGCTTCTGAGGACGCCGCGAAGTTTGGTTTTCTGCGATTGCAGACGAGCCGCTCCGGGTCTCGACGCGCCCTGGAGGTTCGAGATCGGCTTACAGTCGTGATCCCGGCCGTCTACGGACCGCTGAAGGGCTGGCGCCAGCAGCCCCGGACCGCCACCTAAGAAGGGGCATATGATCCGGGGCCTCACGGCCGCCGGTTGGTGGAGGGTCCGCTGATGCACGACATGGTGGGAGGGATGGGCTGGGGCATGGGCCTCGTCGGTCTGATTGGGGTCCTCGTCCTGGCACTGGTGATCGCCGCCCTCGTGAAATACGTCTTCTTCCGATGAGGTGCGCCGTGCGCAGTTCGATAAGCGGCCGCTACGCTCGCGCTGTCGGGCTTCGCACCTCTCAGATCGTCCGTGGCCCGAACAGGATGATGGCTGCGCCGACGAGGCAGACGGCGGCGCCGATCATGTCCCAGCGATCCGGATCGACGCCTTCGATCGCCCAGAGCCAGACGAGGGAAGCGGCGATGTAGACACCCCCATACGCGGCGTAGGCGCGTCCCGCGGCGGCGCTGTCGACGAAGGTCAGGGACCAGGCGAAGACGACGAGCGACGCCATGCCGGGGAGAAGCCAGAGCACGGACTTGCCGAGCCGCAGCCAGGCCCAGAACGCGAAGCAGCCGCCGATCTCGGCGAAGGCCGCGATGAGGTAGGCGGCGACCGTCGTCATCTACGCGCCCGGCCAAGCCGGGTGACGCTCATCGATGACGAGGTCGTGGACATGCGGTCGCGAGATGGGGGCGCATCCCGTAGGTCCTCTTCTGGGCGGGCGCCGCTGTTCGCGGCCCTAGGCTCCTAGCCGCTGCATCGTCTCCGTCATCAGCGCGCCGGCGTCCGACAGCATGTCGGCCGTCCGGTTGCCTTCGCGGCGGAGCTTCGTTTCCAGCATCCAGCGTTCGGGGCCTTCGCGCTTGCCCAATTCCTGCACGTCGTAGAGGGCGGGCAGCACCGTGGTCTGGGCGGTCAGGCCGTAGGCGTCGTGCTCGTAGGTGCCGCGCACGGTGCTGGAGAGGGGGATGAGCAGGCGGTTGATCCGCTTCATGGCGAGGTTCAGCGCATCCGCCGGTGCCTCGTCGGCGCTGCCATCCGCCGCGCCGGCATAGCGAGTGCGCCAGCCATCGACAAACGCGTCGAAGGCGATGGCCTTCGCCTGCAGGTCGCGGGCGGCGCCCAGCGCCTGGTCGAGGCCGATGGCCTGGCCCGCCTCGGCCAGCTCCTCCAGCCGCTTGACGAACTGCCCGGCACTCTCGGTGAAGCTGTAGGGCAGCACGACCGCCGTGCATAGCTCCCACAGATAGGCCGCATAGATGCGCAGATGGTCGGCCATGAATTCGAAGTCGACCTTGTCGATCGTGCATTCGAGCGAATGGTGCCACCAGCCCCAGTTGGCCAGCGCCGTCTCCTTCAGCTCCTGCTCGGAGAACTGGCCCATGGCGAAGATCATCGGGATGCCCATGCCGAAGAGCGAGCAGTCGCCGTGCTTCTTCTTGCGTTCCCAGGAATAGGAACGGTTGCCGAGCATCCGTGCCTCGATCGACTGGTGGAACCGCTTCAGCTCGACGTTGGACGACGCCCCCCAGCGCATCGTGCCGGTGCAGGAGGGCTGGTCGATCAGGATGTAGCCGACCGCATGGTCGCGCAGCCGCCGCCAGTTCTGGTCGACATACCAGGTGGAGCCGACCATCGTCCCGGTCTCGTGGCCGGTCCAGAAACCGGCGACGATGCCGCGCCGCAGCCGGTCGCGATGCTGGTGGAACACGCGCATCAGTTCCAGGATGACGGCATTGCCCGACGCATTGTCGGTCGAGGCCGGGCCCGGCCAGGAATCCTGGTGGCCCGCCAGGACCACGAAATCCTCGCTGCGGGCGCCGGGGATGTAGCCTTCGGTCAGGTGTACCGGGGTCCAGCGATTGTCGACCTCGGCGCCGAGTTCGACCCGCACCGGCCCCTTGGCGCACAGCTCCTTGAGCTGGAGCCCGGTCACCCGCGCCGTGGCGATGCACGGGATCGTCGGCATCTCGGTGCGGAAGCTCTCCGGCGTCGGGTTGCCCCAGGCGGGCTTCACCGACCCGAACGGCACGGCGGTGCTGTCGGGGCGCCCCCAGTTCACCATGACCGCCGCCGCTGCACCCATCTCGGCGGCGATACGCTGCTTCTCGTGCCGAGCGGGCGCATAGCTGAGCTCGGTCAGGATGATCTTGCCGCGAACGTCCTTGCCCTCGTAGTCGGCGTAGGCGCCGTCGCCGACATAGACGAGCTCGCCCTCGAGCTTTTCGGCGGGCTCGCTATGGCCAAGCGTGTTCGCCTCGATCTCGAGTGCGACGGGCTGCGTCACCCGCAGGCGACCGGGCCCGGGAAAGCTGACCAGGCCCGGAAATTCATGCACCCGCGCCTCGATCCCCTCCGCGACGAGCCGGTCGCGGCTGTATTCGGCCATGCGCCGCCCATTCTCCGATCCCGAGAGGCGGGAGGGAATCCGGTCGCTGATGTGAATGGTGGTCTGCTCGACATTGTCGACCGAGAGGGCGCTGAGGATGGATTGCTCGGACATCGGATGGGTTCCCTGCTGGGACTCTAGTGGACGGTTCCGACCGCGGCTGGGCCGGCCGCCGCGGGAATGGGGCAGCGAAGGCATTCGGCGAAGCCGCCGGCAATGGCGACGGGGGCGGGCCGGTCGCGCATGCACGCGGCGATCGCCTGGGGACAGCGCGGGTGAAAGGCGCAGCCCGCCGGCGGATCGAGCGGATTGGGAAACGCGATGCCGAGCGGCGCCTCGGGTATCCCCGCGGTCGGGTCCGGCGTCAGCACCGACGATAGCAGCGCCTGGGAATAGGGATGGCCGGGTGCCGCGAACAGATGGTCGGTGCTGCGCTCCTCGACGATCCGGCCGAGATACATGACCGCCACCCGGGTCGCGAGGTGCTCGACCACGGCCAGGTTGTGGCTGATGAGGACGTAGGTCAGGCCGAGCTCGTCGCGCAGGTCGAGCAGGAGATTGAGGATTTGCGACTGGACCGACACGTCGAGGGCCGAGGTCGGTTCGTCGGCGATGATCAGTTCCGGCCGCAGCACGAGTGCGCGGGCGATCGCCACCCGCTGGCGCTGGCCGCCGGAAAGCTGGCTCGGATAGGCGTTTGCATAGCGTCGCGGCAGGCCGACCAGGTCCATCTGCTCGGTCACCCGGCGCCGGCGTTCCGCCGTGTCGCCGATGCCATGGACGACAAGCGGCAGGCCGATGATACCGGCGATCGTCTTGCGCGGGTTGAGCGAGGAATAGGGGTCCTGGAAGATCGGCTGGATGCGGCGGGCGCGTGCCAGCCGGTCGGCGGCATCGAGCGGCTGGCCGGCGAACCGGACCTCGCCGCCGGTCGGGGCGAGCGATCCCAGCAGCATCCGCGCGAGCGTGCTCTTGCCGCAGCCGGATTCGCCGACCAGGCCCAGCACTTCGCCCTTGCGCACGCCGAGCGAGACGCCGTTGACGGCGAAGAGGGTGCGCCGCCGGCGCAGCAGACCGCCGCTGACCGAGAAGGAGCGATACAGGTCGCGGGCTTCCAGTAGCATCGTCACTGCGCGGCCGTATCCAGGCCGGGGGCGGTGGCCCGCGTGGGGGGCATCACGCAGCGGTAGGAGCGGTCGCGGTCCAGCCGGTGCAGGTCGATCGCCTGGCGGCAGAGCTGCGGCCGGCGGTCGGAGCAGCGATCGAGGAAGGCGCAGCCCTCGATGCGTCCGGCGAGGTTCGGCACCATGCCCGGGATGGTGCCGAGGCGGGCGCCCCGTTCCACGGTGCCCGGGCGGGGGATGCAGTCGATGAGGCCGCGCGTATAGGGATGCTGCGGGTCGGTCAGCACCTCGATCGCCGTTCCCGTCTCGACGATCTCGCCCGCATACATCACGGCGACCCGGTCGGCGATCCGCGCCACGACGCCGAGATCGTGGGTGATCAGCAGCAGGCCCATGGAGAATTCGCGCTTGAGGTCGGCCAGGAGCCGCAGGATCTGCGCCTGGATGGTGACGTCGAGCGCCGTGGTGGGTTCGTCGGCGATGATGAGGTCGGGGCCGCACATCAGGGCCATGGCGATCATTACCCGCTGGCGCAGGCCGCCGGAAAGCTGGTGGGGGTATTGAACCAGGCGGCTGCCGGCGGCCGTGATGCCGACCCGTTCCAACAGATGGACCGCACGGTCGCGTGCCTCCGCGCGGCGGACGCGGCGATGGCGCAGCAGGGCTTCCTCGAGCTGGTTGCCGATGGAATAGGCCGGGTTGAGGCTCGTCATCGGGTCCTGGAAGATCATCGCCATGCGCTGGCCGCGAATGTCGGCCATGCGCGCCGGCGATGCGCCCAGGATGTCCTCGCCGCCCAGCGTCATCCGCCCCGCGCGGCGCACCGCCCGCTTGGGCAGCAGGCCCATGATGGCGAGCGAGGTCAGCGACTTGCCGCAGCCGGATTCGCCGACCACGCAGAGCGTCTCCCCGCGTTCGATCGACAGCGAGATGCCGCGCACGGCATGCAGGGTGCCCGACGCCACCGGCAGGTCGACGACCAGATCCTCGATCTCCAGCAGCGACGTCATGCGCGGTTCTCCGGGGCGGTGACGTCGCGGATGCCGTCGCCCATCAGGTTGACGGACATGACGAGGGCGAAGAGGGCGAAGCCCGGAATGCAGATGAGCCAGGGCTCGAAGAACATGAAGCTCTTGCCCTCGGAGATCATCAGCCCCCAGGACGGGGTGGGCGGCTGCACGCCGAGGCCGAGGAACGAGAGCGCCGCCTCCAGCAGGATGGCGTGGGCGATCTCCAGGGTGGCGATCACGATCAGCGGGTTGGCGACGTTGGGCAGGGTCTCGGTCAGGATGATGCGGGTGGTCGAGCAGCCGATCGCTTCGGCTGCCGCGATATAGTCGAGGCCACGCACCTGCTGGGTCGCCGCCCGCATGACGACCGCGAAGCGATCCCACAGCAGCAGGCCGAGCACCAGGATGATGATCTCCAGCGAGCTGCCGACGAGCGACACCACGGCCAGCGCGATCAGGATCGCCGGCATGGCCAGCCGCGTCGTCACCAGGGTCGTCACCACCATGTCGACCCGGCCGCCGAAATAGCCGGCCAGCACGCCGAGCGCGGTGCCGACCAGGCCGGACAGCAGCATGGCCGAGAAGCCGATCAGCAGCGATACGCGGGCGCCGTAGATGATGCGGGACAGATAGTCCCGGCCGAACGAGTCGGTGCCGAGCGGGTGTGTCCAGGTTCCGGTTTCTTCCCAGACCGGCTTCAGCATCCGCCTGCTGATGTCCTGGGCATAGGGATCGTGCGGCGCCAGGAAGGGGGCGGCCAGGGCCACCAGGAAGATGAAGAGCAGTATCCCGCCGCCGATGGTGACGCCACGATGGGCGAGCACCCGGCGGCGCAGGATGACGGCGGGCGAGGGGACGACGGGCTCGGTCGTGGCGGACCGGAAGGGCGCCTCGTCGATGCGTTCGGTGGTCGACATCAGGACACCCTGATCCGGGGATCGAGCCAGGCGTTCAGCACGTCCGCGAGGAAGGTGAGGAGGACATAGACCCCGGCGATCATCAGGATGATCGCCTGGATCGTGTCGAAGTCGGCGCGCTGGATGGACTGGTAGGCGAGCCGGCCGAGACCGTTCAGCGAGAAGATCGATTCGACCACCACCGAGCCGCCCAGCATGAAGCCGAGCTGAACCGCGGTCACCGCCACGACCGACACGATGGCGTTGCGCAGCGCATGCTTGAAGAGGACGACGGCCGGGCGCAGGCCCTTGGCCCGGGCGGTCCGGATGTAGTCGGCGCCCAGCACCTCCAGCATGCCGCCACGGGTCAGCCGCATCAGCGCCGGCATGGCGTAGTAGCCGAGCACGATCGACGGCAAGACGAAGTGCAGCCAGGTGTCGCTGCCGCTGATCGGCAGCCACTCCAGATGGACGCCGAACACCAGGATCAGGAGCAGGGCGAAGAAGAAGCTCGGCATGGCCTGGCCGATCACGGCGGTGCCGAGTGCGAAGCGATCGAGGAAGGTGTTGGGCCGCAGGGCCGCCACGACCCCGAGCGGGATGGACACCACCAGCGCCAGGCCGATCGAGGAGAGAGCGAGTATCACGGTGACCGGCGCCCGATCGGCGATCAGGTCGAGGACCGGGCTCTTGAGGAAGATCGAATCGCCGAAGTCGCCGGCCATCGCCCGGCTGGCCCAGGCCCAGTACTGTGCCGGCAGGGGCTGGTCGAAGCCGTACATGCGGCGGATGTTCTCGATATCGGCCGCGGTCGCGCCCTCGCCGGCCAACACCTGGGCGGGGTCCGCCGCCAGGCGCAGCAGCACGAAGGTGACCGTCGAGACCAGGAGCGCCACGACGATCGCAAGCCCGAGACGCTTCAGCACGAAGGGGGTCAACTGTGCCTCCCGGCGGGTTCGGGTACCGGACGGCCGCCGGCGGTGGGCAGGTTGTGGATCACGCCACCTGCCGGCTTCGTAGTTCGGCGATTTTCCGCTTGCCGTAACCGATCTCGGCCAGGACGGCGTCGCGATTCCTGGAGCGCACCTTGCCGGTTGCATCGTCGGGGTCTTCGATCCAGGCCGCGGTGCCGGCGGATGCGTTCGGAACAGGCATTCGGTCTCCTCGCCGGGGATCGTCGTAGGTCATCTGGAAACTGTCAACTGGGTTCCTGTTGACAGTTTCCGATTTGCACGCGTTCAATCATCGTCATGCCCAAAGAGGAAAAGCCCCCAGCCGTCGCATCGGCCGCCGCGGCCATCGCGCACCGCCGTTCGGAATCGCTCGGGACTATCGTCCACCGGGAACTCGAACGGATGATCCTCAGCGGCGAGATCAAGGCCGGTGCCCGGTTGAGCGAGCAGCTCATCGCGGCCCAGCTCGGCGTCAGCCGAGGTCCGGTGCGCGAGGCGACCAGCGCGCTGGAGCGTAGCGGCCTGCTGACCAGCATCGCCAATCGCGGCGTCTTCGTGCGGGAGATATCGACCGCGGAGCTGCTGGAGCTCTACGACATGCGGGCGCTGCTGACCGGCTTCGCCTGTGCGCTGATCGCGACCCGCGGCAGCGACGAGCAGAAGGCCCGCCTCGATGCGATGGTGTCCGGCCTGGGCGTCGCCCTCGATGAGGGCGATGGCCTTCGCTACTACCAGGCCAATCTCGATTTCCATGCCGCGATCATGGAGTTTGCGGGGCACCTGAAGGCAGCCCAGATCTACGAGACGCTGCTGAAGGAGTCCCACCTTTCCCGCCGTGGCGTGCTGTCGGCGCCGCCGATGATGGGCGAGTCCCATGCGGAGCATGTGGCGATCGTCGCCGCCATTCAGGCGGGCGACGGCGCGCATGCTCGTGAGCTCGGCGAGCGCCATGTGCTGAACGGCAAGCGCCGGCTGCTGTCGACCAGGACCGGTTCCAAGGCGGAAGCCGCCACTCCTTCCAACGATGCCCCCTCCAACAACGCCCCGCGCAGGCGCGCCCAACGGCGGAGAACTCCATGACCGAGATACTGCAGGAACCGGTGACCGATCGCTCCGCCTGGAAGGTGGCGGACATGGAGCGCGACCGCTCCTGGGTGCATGTGCTCTCCGACGAGGTCCTGGCGGAGCTGGACCGCGCCGTCGCCGTGGTCGAGGCCAAAGGATTGCGGGCGGGCGAGTTCGGGCAGGCGGAATTCGCACTGCCGACCTTGAAGGCGCTGCTCGATAGCGCGTTGGCCGAAGTCCGGGACGGACGCGGTGCTGTCCTCATCCGCGGGCTCCCGGTGGAGAAGTATGGCGCCGAGGTGCTGAGCAGCATCCTGTGGGGCCTCGGCATCTATCTGGGTAAGCCGCTTCCCCAGCGCGCCAGCCTCAATCTGGGCGGCGTGCGCGACAACCTGATCGCCCACATCACGGACCAGGGGCTGGACTACAACGCCCTCAACGTGAACGGGTCGGCCACCTCGGCCGAACAGCTGCCCCATACCGATCCGGCCGATGTCGTCGCCCTGCTCTGCGTCCGCAAGGCCAAGGCGGGGGGCATCAGCCGGGTCGTCAGCGCGACCACCATCCACAACGACATCCTGGCCAACCGGCCGGACCTGCTGGCGCCGCTCTACGAGGGCTATCTCTACGACCTGCGCGGCGATGCCGCCAATTCCAGCGGCCAGGTGACGACCGACGGCCGCATCCCCGTCTTCACCTATCACGCCGATCGGGTGAGCTGCGTCTTCAACGCCAAGATGATCGAGACGGCGCAGCGGAAGCTCGGCACCGAGCTGCCGCCGCGGGAGCGTGAGGCCTATGAGTGGTTCCTGCGGCTGGCGCTCGATCCCGCCAACCGGCTCGACATGGACCTGCAGCCGGGCGACCTGCAGATCATCAGCAACTACACCATGCTCCATGCCCGCACCGGCTGGGTGGAGGAGGGGGACCCGTCCCAGCGCCGGCTGATGCTGCGCCTGTGGCTGAAGGTGGAGGATTTCCGCGACACCGCCCCCGGGGTCACCAGCGGCTATGTCCGCGGCTCGACCGTCGATGTCGGCCGCGCCGCCGTTCAGTATTGAGGGGCGCCCGTTCCATGTCGAACAGTACGGAAGCGGGCGGCCGGGTGATCGTGACCGGCGGCAGCAGCGGCATCGGCGAGGGCATCGTCCGCCGGCTCCATGGTGACGGCTATGCCGTCGTCAATCTCGACATCGCACCGCCCAAGGCCGATGCGGTCGGATCCTATCGCCAGGTCGATCTCGGGGATGCGAAGGCGACGCAGGCGATGTTGGCCGAGGTCTGCGCCGAAGGGCCGGTGCTTCGCCTCGTGAACAATGTCGGGATCGTCTGGCCGGCGCCGATCGAGGCAGTCAGCCTGGAGAATGTCGAGCGGTCGCTGGCGATCAACCTGCGCAGTGCCTTCCTGTGCTTCCAGGCGACGCTGCCGGCGATGAAGGCGGCCGGCTTCGGGCGGGTCGTCAACATCTCCAGCCGGACCCTGATGGGCAAGGAGCTGCGCACGACCTACGGCATGAGCAAGGGCGGCCTCCTGGCCGCGACCCGCACCTGGGCACTCGAGTTCGCGCAGGCCGGTATCACGGTCAACGCCATCGGCCCGGGCCCGATCAACACCGAACTGTTCCAGAAGGGCAATCCGCCGGGCGACCCGCGCACGGATGCGATCCTGCGATCGGTGCCGATGCGGCGGTTCGGCGAGCCGGCGGAGGTGGCCCACGCCGTGGCGTCGATGCTGGACGCCCGCGCCGGCTTCATCACCGGTCAGATCCTCTATGTCTGCGGCGGCCAGGCCGTCGGCGTGCAAGCCGCATGATCGCCACCGTCGCAGGAGCTTGATCCCCGTGCAGGAAGCCACTCTCGTCACCGGCGCCAGCCACGGCATCGGCCGCGCCATCGCCCAACGCCAGGCGGCCGAAGGCCAGATCGTCATCAACCTCGATCGCCGCCCCCCCGATGGCGGCGTGCAATGCGGGATTTTCCATCAGGCGGATCTCGACGATGCCGCCGCCACGGCCCGCGCATTGGCCGAGATCGCCGGCCGCTACCGGGTCACCCGGCTGGTCAACAATGCCGAGCATTCGGAGTTCGCGTCCCTGGAGGAAACCACGCTCGAAGTCTTCGAGCGGGCCGTCTCCGGCAATCTCCGCTGCCCGCTGCAATGTGTCCAGGCGGTGCTGCCGGCGATGTCGGCGGCCGGGTTCGGCCGTATCGTCAATGTCAGCAGCCGCGACGCGCTTGGCGACGAGCGGCGCAACACCTACAGCGCCACCAAGGGCGCGATCAACACGATCACCCGGACCTGGGCGCTGGAGGTGGCGTCGCGCGGCATCACGGTCAATGCCGTGGCGCCGGGCCTGATCGACGAGACCGGCAGCGCCGGCCCGCAGGCGGGCGACCCGGCTTCGCAGCGACTCTGGAACTCCATCGCCATGGGGCGACCGGGCCGGCCGGAAGAGGTGGCGGACGCGGTCGCGTTCCTGCTCGACGCGCGGTCCAGCTACGTCACCGGTCAGCTTCTCTATGTCTGCGGCGGGCTGTCGATCGGCGGCCTCGTGGCACCTTGAACAACGAAAGACGGGAGCTTCGCGAAATGAGAGTGAGGGCATGTTTCATGGCGGGTGCGGCGCTATGCGCGCTGGCGACACCCGTATCGGCGGCAAAGCAGAACGATACGGTGGTCTGGGCGATCAGCCAGGAAGCGCCCAGCATCGACCCTTACTACTCCCAGACCCGGGAGTCGGTGGTCATGTATCGCAACGTCTGCGACAACCTGCTTTATCGCGATCCGAAGTCCGGCGCCTATCTGCCCGGTCTCGCCACCGGGCATCGCTGGATCGACGACCTGACGCTGGAATTCGACCTGCGCCGCGGCGTCGTCTTCCATGACGGGCGCAAGTTCTCGGCCGCCGACGTCGCCTACACGTTCAACCACGTGTCCAATCCGGACAATGCGGTCATCGCCCAGTCCAACGTGAAGTGGATCAAGAGCGCCGAGGCGATCGGCGAGGACAAGGTCCGGATCCTCCTGAAGGAGCCGTTCCCGGCCGCGCTGGAATACGTCTCCGGCCCGTTGCCGATCCTGCCCAAGGGCCACTACGACAAGGCCCCCCCGTTCCGCGCGGGCGGGCAGGGGAAGGCGCCGAAGGATTTCGGCGCGGTCAAGACCATCTGCACCGGGCCCTACAAGCTGAAGTCGATCGATCCGGGCGAAGGGGTCACTTTCTCGAAGAACACCGACTATTTCGACGGGCCGCGGCCGAAGCCGACCATCGGCACCGTGCAGATCCGCACCATCCCCGATCTCGACACCCAGCTCGCCCTGCTGATGACGGGCCAGCTCGACCTCATCTGGGATGTGGCGCCCGACAAGGCCAAGCAGCTTGCGACGCGGCGCGGCCTGTCGGTCAAGCAGGTCTCCATCAGCCGTCTCAACTATCTCCAGCTCGACGCGATCGGCCGTGGCGGCAAGACGCCGATGCAGGACCTGCGCGTCCGCCAGGCGATGAACCACGCGATCAACAAGCAGGCGATCGCCAAGGGTCTGGTGGGGGAGGTGTCGGAGATCATCGATGCTGCCTGCTACCCGACGCAGTTCGGCTGCACCCAGGACGTGCCGCGATATGCCTATGATCCCGAAAAGGCGAAGAAGCTCCTGGCCGAGGCGGGCTATCCGGACGGGTTCGAGGTCGATCTCTACTCCTACCGCCAGCGGGAATATGCCGAGGCGGTGATCGGCAATCTCGCCCAGGTCGGCATCAAGGCGCGCCTGCGCATGCTGCAGTACGAGGTGCTGCGGGCGAAATGGCGCAACGGCGAGGCCCAGCTCATCCAGGGAAGCTGGGCGTCCTACGGCATGAACGACGTCTCGGGTTCGGCCAGCTACTTCTTCCGCGGCAGTCCCGACGATCTGGCCCAGGACAAGCAGGTGATCGAGTGGTTGACCGTCGCCGACACCAGCACCAGCCCCGAGGTGCGCAAGGAGAACTATCGCAAGGCGCTGACCCGCATTGCCGAGCAGGCCTATTGGGTGCCGCTCTTCACCTCGGCGAAGTACTACGCGATGTCGGCACAGCTCGACTTCACGCCCCATGCGGACGATCTTCCGGAGTTTTCCGCAAGCCGCTGGAAGTGACCTGACGATGGCAGGCGGCGCCGGCCGGTCCGGCGCCGCCTAAGCCCGTATGAGCGAAGTGGACCATCATGACCCGCATCACCGGCCCTTATTTCGACCGCACGCCGTTGCTGGCACCGGCACTGTCGCCAGCCCTCCCCCGGCCCTACGTCTTCGACTGCTCGCCGCCGTCCCTGCGATCGAAGATCGTCTCGTTCATCGCCAAGCGCTATGTCGACATGATGTATGTGACCGGCCTGTCGCGGGCGGTCGCGGACGCCAGCTTCCGGCCGCGTGCCATCGGCCAGTCCGGCGACCTGACGACGGAGCCCGACATCTCTGGCCGCCAGGCGGAGCTGGAGGCGGCCTGGCGGGCCGGCGCCATCGCGGTCGTGCACGATGACGACGACCGTCGCATCCGGGTGACCTGGGAGGACCCTTCCTTCGGCGCGCCGATCCGGGCCACGGCCGTGGCCCGGCCGGGTTATGGCGGCATCGTACTGGGGGATCGCGATGCCCCGGCCTTCGAGCCGGTTGCGATCCCGCGCCGGCCAGCGGCGGCCGATGGCCCGTGGAAGACGGGTGGGACGTCGGGTACGGCCGCGCTCGGCCAGACCGTCGATGCCTTCCTGGCATCCTCCCCGGGGATCTACGGCGTGCTGGTGACGACGCCCGATACCATATTGATGGAGCGTTATGGCGCGCATGGCGCCCCCGACCGGGTGACGCCAAGCTGGTCGATGACCAAGGCGATCACCGCGACCGTCATCGGCCGGCTGATCCAGGAAGGATGGATCGGGTCGGTCTACGATCCCGCGCCGGCACCGCTCTGGACCGACCCACGCGGCATCCACCGGTTGGTGACGATCGACAGCCTGCTCCGCATGCGCTCCGGCCTCGGCTTCCAGGCCGTCGACGAGCACGGGGAAGGCGCGATCTTCTTCGAAAACAACTTCGTCTATTACAATGCCGAGGACGCCTTCGACACGGCCCAGCGCGCGATCGTCACCACCCTGCCGGGCGCTACATACCGGTACATCAATACCGGCCTGAACGTGCTGGGCGCCATCATCCGTGACCAGATCGAGAAGCGCGGGCTGCCGTATCACGAGACGGTCTATGGCCTGTTGGCCGACCGCATCGGCATGGCCAGCTATCAGCATTCAGCGGACTGCGTGGGCAATTTCATCGCCTCCGGATCGGGGGCGGCGACGCTGCGCGACTATGCGCGCTTCGGCCTGCTCTATCTCCAGGACGGGGTATGGGGCGGCGAGCGCCTGTTGCCGGAGGGATGGGTCGACTACGTCACGACGCCGACCCACACCGGGACGGAATACGCGGCCTGCTTCCGCAGCAACGCCGGCCTGACCTTCCCGAGCCTGCCGCGCGATGCCGTATGGGCCTCGGGCGCCTCCGATCAGCGCATCATCCTGCTGCGGCAGCAGGGGCTGGTCATCGTCGTCACCAACGAGACGGATCATCCGATGGATCTGGTGGCACTGGACCGGCTTGCGTCCGCCGCGATCGATGCCGTGACCTGAAGGCTTGACCGAGACCGCCCCGGGGGGGCGGTCTCGGCATCGGAGGCCGTCTACCAGCCTGCGAGGAGCGGTGCGCCGGCGCTCTCGGCCACCTTGGTCCGCTGCGCGCCGAACGCGAGCAGCCGGTCGCCATCTTCGTCCCGGATGTGGGTCGGCAGCCCCATCCGGGCGAGGAGGCCGAGGAAGGGCCGCGGCGGCAGCTCCTCGACGTTCACCATCCGCTTCACATCCCAATCACCCTTCGCGATGAGGATCGCCGCGGCGGCGGCCGGAACGCCGGCCGTGTACGAAATCGCCTGGCTGCCGATCTCGCGATAGGCCTCGGCATGGTCCGAGATGTTGTAGATGAACACCTCGCGTTTCCTGCCGTCCTTCACGCCCTTCACCACGTTCCCGATGCAGGTATTGCCGGTGTAGTCCGGCGCCAGCGACGACGGGTCGGGCAGTACCGCCTTGACCAGTTTGAGCGGCACGACCTCCAGGCCTTCGGCGGTCCTGACCGGCTTCACGGACAGAAGGCCGAGATTCTTCAGCACCTCGAACACGGCGATATAGCGCTGGCCGAAGCCCATCCAGAACCGGATGTCCGGCACGTCGAGGTTCTTCGACAATGAGTGGATCTCGTCGTGCCCGGTCAGATAGGTCGCGGATTTGCCGACCACCGGGAGATTCCAGTCCTTCCGGACCTCGAACATCTTGTTCGACGTCCATTCGCCCTTCTGCCACGACCAGACCTGTCCCGTGAATTCGCGGAAATTGATCTCCGGATCGAAGTTGGTGGCGAAATAGCGTCCGTGATCGCCGGCATTGACGTCGATGATGTCAATGGAGTCGATCTTGTCGAAATACTCGTCGCGGGCCAGCGCCGCGTAGGCGTTGACGACCCCGGGGTCGAAGCCGGCGCCGAGCACGGCGGTTACGCCCGCCTTCCGGCACTCCGACCGTCGCTTCCATTCATGGTGCTCGTACCATGGCGGCACGTCGCAGATCTCGAGCGGCTCTTCGTGGAGCGCGGTGTCGATGTAGGCAGCACCGGTGGCAAGGCACGCCGAAAGCACCGACATGTTCAGGAAGGCCGACCCGACATTGATGACGATCGCGCTGTTCGTCTTCCGGATGAGGCGGGTGGTCCACTCCACATCGAGGGCGTTCACCTCGTGCGCGACCAGCCGTCCCCTCGTCTTCAGGCTTCCGTTCGCGTGAATCGAACGGATGATGGCCTCGCATTTCCCGATGGTCCGCGAAGCGATATGGATGTCGCCGAGCACGTCGTTGTGCTGCGCGCACTTGTGGGCGACGACATGGCCGACACCACCTGCTCCGATGATCAGTACGTTCCTCTTCATTTGGGCTGGGGCCGCCTTTCGTTTTCCGGGTGGTTGCGGGGGAGCCTCAGGACAGGCTCGACAGATAGTCCTCGTACGAGAACTCGCGAATGAGACGCAGGCGGCCGTCGAGCTCTCGCACGACGATCGACGGCATCTGCACGCCGTTGAACCAGTTCTTCTTGACCATGGTGTAGCCGGCCGCGTCCTGCATCGAGATGCGGTCGCCCGGCCTCAGCTCGCGATCGAAGGCGAACTCGCCGAAGATGTCTCCTGCAAGGCAGGACTTGCCGCAGATCATGTAGCGGTGATCGCCGGAATCGGGACTGATCCTGGCGCTTTCACGGTAGATCAGCAGATCGAGCATATGCGCCTCGACCGAGCTGTCGACGATGGCGAGGTGCTTGCCGTTGAACAGCGTGTCGAGCACCGTCACCTCGAGCGTCGTGCTTTTCGTCACCGCAGCCTCGCCGGGCTCCAGGTAGACTTGCACCCCGTGGCGCTGCGAGAAGGCCCGAAGCCGGTCGCAGAACGAATCCAGCGGATAGTCCTCGCCGGTAAAATGGATACCGCCGCCGAGGCTGATCCAATCGACCTTCGAGAACATCCAGCCGAACTTCTCCTCGATCTCGTCCAGCATCCGCTCGAAGAGCCCGAGATCCTCGTTCTCGCAGTTGTTATGGATCATGAAGCCGTCGATCCGGTCGATGACGGCGGCGATCTTCTCGGGGTCCCACTCGCCGAGCCGGCTGAAGGGCCGCGCCGGATCGGCGAGGTCGAAGCTCGAGGAGCTGATGCCTGGATTGAGCCGCAACCCGCGTCGCAGACCCTCGGAATGGCCGGCGAAGCGATCGAGTTGGCTGATCGAGTTGAAGATGATCTTGTCGGCGTTGGCCATCACCGCATCGATCTCGTGGTCGGCGAACGCGACGCTGTAGGCATGGGTTTCGCCGCCGAACTTCTCGCGGCCGAGCTTCACCTCGAAGAGCGAGGAGCTCGTCGTGCCGTCCATATAGGCGCGCATAAGGTCGAACGCCCCCCAGGTCGCGAAGCATTTCAGCGCCAGCAGCACCTTGGCGCCGGAATTCTTCCGCACATATTCGATCGTCCGCAGGTTGCGCAGCAGTCGGCTCTTGTCGATCAGGTAGTAGGGGGTCTGGATCATCGATACATCGTGTCTGTGGGACCTTTGCGTTCGCTGCGTCCACGGCTCAGCCGGGCTTGGTCGCAGCATGATGGGTGCGCTGGCCGGACCGGTGGCGGGTCGGCCGGGTGCACGTCTGCCGGATCCGCGCCTCGCACGCGAACACAGCCGCGGCTGTGTTCGCGTGCGAGGCGGAGCGGTTATGGTCTCGAGGGAACGGCTGCCGATCCCGCGCGAAGGATCAGCGCTTTCGCGCTATTGCCTCTTCGCATTCTCGCGGCACGAAAAAGATCGGCGGTCGCACGGGGCGGCCGCGCGATGGCAGGGCTTCGGCTGCCGAAAGGGATCGCCTCGGCGCGCGCATTCAATGCGCGCGTATCAAAGGTTTCTTCCTTTTGGGAGGCATTCAGTGGAACTGAGCCCATCCCCAATTGGAAGAGGGCGTCGCGAGACATGCCATCCTCCCCAACCAGCAGATGAAAGCCTGCTTCAAACGAATTTACAATCCTTAGCATTTTCGGAAAAAATATTCAATAGCGTACGATCTTCGTATCGTTCTGGCCCGCGATCGGGAACCACCGACCGAAGAATGTAAGACTCCAGTCCCGCTGTACCTTTGACCGAGCGCGCCGGGCAGCGACTGTCGACGGTGCCGGCAATGCTTAGATGGCGGACGCTCTGTCGCGCCGGGATGCAGGTTGCACCGCGCCCCCCGAAACCTGGTCTCCGGTTCGGCGCGACAATCGCATTTCATAGCCCGCTTTTTCGCACCGATAGCCGCTGGCATCGGTGTCGCCGCGAGGTTAGGTTGGCGCGTCGCGCCGCATCGGTTCGCCGGTGCGGGGTCCGCCAATCCAACGCCGTGAGGATGGCATCGCCACGCGGGGGGCAACCCCCCGATGCCTTGAGTTCGCCAACTGTAAGCGCTTGCAACGTCGCCAAGAACGTAGCCTGGGAAGGAAACAGACCATGAGGGTTCGCAGAGAACTCGTGAGGACGCTTGTCGCCGCGGCGATGGCGGTGCTGTCGGGGGCCGCAGTCGCGCAGGACTATCCGTCGCGCGACCTGACCTTCATCGTGCCCTACGGGTCCGGCGGGTCGACCGATCCCATCTCGCGGCAGTTCGCCTCGCAGCTCGAGAAGGAGCTGGGGCGGAACATCAACATCCAGAACAAGCCCGGCGCCGCCGGGACGCTCGGCATCAGCGCGATCGTCACGTCCAGGCCGGACGGCTACACGATCGGCCTGGCGCCGAACTCGCCCCTGATCTTCCAACCGATGGTCAACAAGGACCTGGTGTACCGGTCGCCGGCCGACTACGAGCCGATCGCCAAGCTGGTGAGCCTGCCCTACATCCTCGTCGTGCGGGCCGATGCACCCTGGAAGACGCTCGATGATCTGATCCAGGACGCCCGGAAGCGGCCGAACCAGATTCGCGCGTCCGTCTCCGGCATCCGCGCCACCAACGACCTCACGCTGCAGCAGCTCAACAAGGCCGCCGGCATCCGTATCCGTACGGTCCCCTTCACCGGCGGCGGCGGCGAGGCCATGGTGGCGCTGCTGGGCGGCCGGGTGGAAACCTATGTCGGCACCGGCGCCAGCACCGTCGGCCATGTCCAGGCCGGGACGGTCCGCGTGCTGGCGGTCTTCCAGAAGGGAAAATACGACCTCTTTCCCGACGCGACGCCGGTCGGCGATGCCGGCTATGACGCGACGCTGGCGCCGACCTACTACGCCATCGCACCCAAGGGCGTGCCGAAGGACGCGCTCGACAAGCTGACGGCCGCGTCCGCCAAGGTCGTCGGCAGCGCGGCCTACCGCAAGTTCGCCGCCGACAACGGCTATTCGGTCGAGGTCATGACCCCGCAGCAGATCCGCGATGAGTTCCAGCAGGACCACGCCATGTTCACGGAACTGCTGAAGTTCCTGGAACAGAAGTGACGGAACCGGACAGGGCACGAGGCTCCCATGACGACGACTGACAACCCTGCAAAGCCGCTCGCCGGCCGGACCGCCATCGTCACCGGGTCGGGCCGGAATCTCGGCCGGGGCATGATCCTGGCCTTCGCCGGCGCCGGGGCCAATGTGGTGGTCAACGGTCACCGCGACCGCGACGCCATCGAACGGGTGGCCGACGAGGCCCGGGAGCTGGGCGCCAAGGCACTCTGCGTCCTGGCGGACGTGTCGCAGCCGGAAGAGGTGGAACGCCTGGTCGCCGAGGCGGTAGGAGCGTTCGGGTCGGCCGATATCGCGGTGGCGAATGTCGGCCTGCGTCCGCGGCAGGCCTTCCTCGACATCTCGGTCGAGGACTGGCGCCGCGTCATCGAGACGAACCTGAGCTCGGCCTTCTATCTCGCCCGCGCCGTCCTGCCGGAAATGAAGAAGAACCGCTGGGGCCGCATCATCCACATCTCGGGGCGCGACGGCTTCTTCACCATCTCCCACCGCGCCCACAACGTGACCTGCAAGGCGGGGCTCCACTCGCTGGCCAAGGCGATCGCGGTCGAGTTCGGCGAGTTCGGTATCACCGCCAACACGATCGCTCCGGGCAAGATGGACACCGTGCGCGACGAGAAGCACTACCCCGGATACAAGGAGAGCTGGGCCGAGGCCGTGAAGGCGATGCCCCTGCGGCGCCTGGGCACGCCGGAGGATGTCGGCGAGGCCTGCCTCTATCTCGCCTGCGGCGGCACCTATGTGACCGGCCAGCTGCTCCACCTGAACGGCGGCGAGTTCGTCTTCTGAAGACGAGGGGCGGCGAGCTGCGCCAGGGGGGACGGCAGAGATGATCCAATCGATCGGGAAGCGGCGCGCATATCTCGCGACCGGGGCCGTCGGCATGGCGCTGAGTGGCGGCTACCTCGCCATGACCGCCCGGCTGCCGTTCGGCGAAACCGACCAGCCCGGTGCGGCGGTGTTTCCGCTCATCGTCGGGATAATGGTGCTGCTCGCCAGCCTGTCGGTGCTGAAGGAAGGCTGGACCCTGCCGCCGGACGCGACGGTGGACATGCCCGCCGGGGCGGACCGGGCCCGGGTCCTGCGTTTGTTCGGCCTGATCTTCGGCTACATCGTGCTCCTACCCTGGGCCGGCCATCTGGTCGGCAGCCTCGTCTTCTGCCTGCTGCTCATCCGGCTCCTGTCCACGACCGGATGGGTCCGGGCAACCCTCCAGGCCACCGCGATATCGGTCGCCCTCTACTGCGTATTCGTGCTCCTGCTCCAGGTGCAGATGCCGCGCGGCATTCTGGGCTTCTAGGGGCGCGGGGCCCGGACGCCGCACCCCAGCGCCGCGAGGTTCCATGGATTCGTTCGAAGGGTTGCTCTTTGGGCTGGGCGTCGCGCTGAGCGTCCAGAACCTCGCCGCGGCGCTGCTGGGCGCCCTCGTCGGCACCATGATCGGCGTCCTTCCCGGCCTCGGGCCGGTGGCGGGCGTGGCGATGATCCTGCCGCTCTCCTACGCCTTCGACCCGACCACGGGCCTCATCATGATGGCGGGCATCTACTACGGCGCGATGTATGGCGGGTCGACGACCGCGATCCTGATCAACATGCCGGGCGAATCCGCCTCGGTCATGACCTGCATCGACGGCTACCAACTCACCCGCAAGGGCCGTGCCGGCGCGGTCCTGGCCCTGGTGGCGGTCGGCTCCTTCGTCGGCGGCACGGTGTCGGTGGTCGGCGTCATGCTGTTCGCGCCGTGGCTGGCCCAGTTCGGCATCCTCTTCGGCCCGGCCGAGTTCCTGGCGCTGGCGGGCGGCGGGCTGCTCGTCCTCTCGCGAATATCGGGGGGAAGCTTCGCCGCCGGGATATTCCCGATGACCCTCGGGCTGTTGCTGAGCACCGTGGGACAGGAGGCGATCACCGCACAGAACCGCTTCACCTTCGGCATCCTGGAGCTGTCGCAGGGGGTCGAGCTGGTCGCCGCCGTCGTCGGCCTCTACGGCATCGCCGAGATCCTGATGCTCGTCGAATCCCTCCATCGCAGCCCTCCACCCGTGGCGGTCCGGCTGCGCGACATGATGCCGACCCGCACCGAATGGCGCCGGTCGGTCCCGCCCTATGCGCGGGGCACCGTCGTCGGGTTCCTCTTCGGCCTCCTGCCCGGGCCTTCGGCCGCCATGTCCAGCTTCGCGTCCTACAAGCTGGAGAAGTCCGTATCCAAGTATCGCGACGAGATCGGGCACGGCGCGGTCGAGGGGGTGACGGGACCGGAGACGGCCAACAATGCGGCTGCCACCTCCTCCATGGTGCCGCTGCTGGCGCTCGGCATTCCGTTCGGGTCCGTCACGGCGCTGATGCTGGCCGCCATGATGGTCCACGGCATCCAGCCGGGGCCGTTGCTGATGGTGACCAATGCCGAAGTCTTCTGGGGCGTCATCGCCTCGCTCTACATCGGCAACATCGCGCTGCTCGTGCTCAATATCCCGATGATCGGCGTCTGGGTCAGCATGCTGCGCGTTCCCCGGCATATCTTCCTGCCGATCATCGTCGTCATCGCGGTGATCGGCTCGTATGGCGTCAGCAACAGCATGATCGACGTCTACGTCCTGCTGGCACTGGGGATCGTCGGCTACCTCCTGCGCAAGCTCGACTTCCAGCTGGCCCCGATGGTGATCGGGCTGGTGCTCGGGCCGCTGATCGAGAAGCACCTGCGGGAAGGGCTGTTCATGAGTGCCGGCGACGTCAGCGTGTTCGTCAGCACCCCGATCGCGGTGACGATATGGCTTCTGGTCGCCCTCGTCCTGGTGGGCGGGCTCGTGGCGCCCCACGTCCGGCGGCTAATGGCCGGACGGCGGTAGGGGCGCTCCGGCGCCTGATTGGCGGAAACTGCGCGTCTTCTGTCGCAACGGCATCTCCTGAAGGTGGCATCCTCGGGCCAGCACCAAAGGAGACGCCAATGCGCAGACGCAGGCTCGTCATTGGTCTGGCAGTGGCCGTGGCGCTTGCCGCCGGCGGCTTGCCGTTGTTGCTGGCCCAGCGTAGCGAACCCACCACGTCGCCGGCACCCGATCGCGTTCCGACCGCGGAGCACCAGCAGGCGATCGAGGCCCTGAAGCCGCCCAAGCGCCAGCGCCCGGCGATTGCCATTCTGGCGCTGAACGAGGGCACGGAGGTCTCCGACCTCCTCAGCGCCTATGGCGTGCTGGCCGAATCGGGCGTCGCGGACGTGACCGTCGTGGCCGACCGAACCGAACCGATCCGGCTCTATCCAGGCCGCCTCCGGGTGGAGGCACCGGCGACCACTGCGCGGTTCGACGCGTCCCATCCCGAGGGCGCCGACTACGTCGTCGTTCCCGCGATGGCGCCGCATGACGACCCGGCGATCATCGCCTGGATCAAGGCCCAGCATGGCAAGGGCGCGAAGATCGTCGCCATCTGCAACGGCGCGCTGACCCTGGCCGCGGCAGGGCTGCTCGACGACCGCAGGGCCACCGGCCACTGGTACTCCGTCCGGCAGCTCCGGTCGGACCATCCGACCATGGAATGGGTGCGCGACCGGCGCTATGTGGTCGACCGGGGTGTTGCGACATCGACCGGCGTCACGGCCTCGGTTCCGCTGATGATGGCGCTGGTCGAGGCGATCGGCGGCCGCCCCGAGGCGGAGAAGCTGGCGATGCGCCTGGGCGTGGCCAACTGGGATGCCCGCCACAGCACCGCGGCGTTCCAACTCACCTTCGAGCACCGCAAGACCTTCGTTCGCAACCGGTTGACGTTCTGGCGGCACGAGGACATCGGTATCCGGGTCGACGGGCATGTCGACGAAATCGCGCTTGGGCTCATGATCGATGCCTATTCGCGGACGGAACTCGCCCGGGTGACCACCGTTGGCGGGGCAGGCAGGACGGTGCAGAGCCGGCGCGGCCTCCGCCTCCGCCCGGATGCGGCCGAGGGCTCGGACAGCGTGCTGCAGCCGCAAGGCGATCGGCCGGCGCGGACGCTCGACCGCGAGCTGGTGCGGATCGCGTCGCGATATGATGGCCCGACCGCCGCTCTGGTCGGTTTGACGATGGAATACCCCTGGCCCGGGCAGCAGGCGCGACTGGCGCAAGATTAGCCGGCGGGCTGTCTGGAAAGGATGCAGCAGCCATGGAAAGCCACCCGATCGGGCGAGGGCAGGGCGCATCGCGCAAGGTCGCGCTGGTCGGCTTCGAGGGGTTCCAGATACTCGACATCGCCGGGCCGCTCGAGGTGTTCACCAAGGCCGGACGCCATCTCCCCCAGCCCGGCCCGTCGCCGTTCCGCTATGAACTGATCGTGGCCAGCCCCCGGGGCGGCATCATCACCTCCAACTCCGGGCTGCAGATCGGTGGCACCCGGGCGATCGGCGACCTGGATGACGATCTGGACACCATCCTCGTCGCGGGCGGGCCGGAGGCGGCCCTGCGGGACGTGGTGGCGAATACCGACCTTCCCAGATGGATCGCCGATCGCGCGCGGCGGACACGGCGCATCGCCAGCGTCTGTACCGGCGCCTTCCTGCTCGGCGCATCGGGCCTGCTCGACGGACGGCGCGCGACCACCCATTGGTCGGCGACGACGCTCCTCGCATCGCTGTTCCCGAAGGTGGAAGTCGTGCCGGACGCCATCTTCATCGGCGATGGGCACATCCACACATCGGCCGGGGTGACCGCCGGCATCGATCTCTCGCTGGCCTTCGTCGAGCAGGATTGCGGCCCGGCCGTAGCACTCGGCACCGCGCGCGAGCTGGTGCTCTATCTCCGCCGCGTCGGTGGACAATCGCAGTTCAGCGCGGCCCTCGCCGCCCAGGCCAGGGCCGCGGACGGCTTGCGCGACCTCCTCGCCTGGATCGCCGATCATCCTGGAGACGATCTGAGCATCCCGCGTCTCGCCCGGCGCTCGGGCATGGGCGAGCGCACGTTTGGTCGCGTCTTTTCCGCGCAAACCGGAATGACGCCCGCACGCTATGTCGAGCTGGTCCGGCTGGATCGCGCCAAGCTATTGCTGGAGACCACGAAGTGGCCGCTGGCGCGGGTCGCCGATCGTTCCGGGCTGGGCAGTGCCGCCACCTTGGCGCGTGCCTTCCGCCGCCGGCTCGGCATCACGCCGGAAGACTATCGCGCGCGATTCGCCCATGGGGTCGGGCGAGCTGATGGTTCACCATGAAGGCGAAGGCCCGGCTTCTCCTCGTGCCGGTATCACGCGTCACTTCGCGGCGGCGGTGGGTTCGCCCAGGGACAGCATCAGCCGGTTGGCCCAGTTGAAGAACGACGCCGCATGGATGACGTCCGCGATCGCCAGGTCGTCGAGGCCGGCGCGGCGCAGGCGGTCGACATGCTCGACGCCGAAGGCGATCGGCGTCGCCGCCAGTGCGACCGAGGCGGCGACGATGGCGTTCCAGCGCAGGCCGAGATCGGCGGCCACTCCCTGGTCCAGCAGGCGCTCGACATCGTCCGCGCGCCCCGAATAGGTGGCGGCGAAGCGCGCATGCACCGCGGCGCAGTAGATGCAGCCGTTGAAGCGCGAGGTCGCGGCGGCGGCCAGTTCGCGCTCCGCCCGCGGCAGGCCTGCATCCGGATTGTAGAAGATGTCCTTGTCGGTGCGCGTCCGGGCCTGAAGCACGTCCGGATCGCGCGCAAGCAGGCGGAAATAGGGCGACTTGGCCCGGGCCGCATCCACCAGGCCGGCGCGGTGCCGGTCGGTCAGGTCTTCCTCGGCGATCGGCTCCAGCCAGGGCAGCCAGTCGAGCTGCTCGCGGGTGAAGACGACCGGGACCGTGTGGGCAGGGGGACTCAGGATCGTGTCGGCCATGTGGGACCTCTGGGGTGTCAGATGCGTTGGCCGAGGACGCGCAACCCGGCGACCACCCGGATCTGAAAGGACAGGAAGGCGGCGAGCTGGGACAGCGTCACGATGCCGGTGGTCGACCAGCCGGCATCCAGCAATGCCTGTAGCGCCGCCGGCGCGGCGTCGCGCGGGTGGAAGAGCAGCAGGTGCATATGCTCGAACGCCGCGGCCAGGCGCGGGCCGAGTATCGGGCGGGCGCTGTGGCCCACGCGATAGACGGGCCCGGCGGTGTCCTCGCGGCTGAGCGGGCCGGCGGGATAGCTGCCATAGGGGCCTTCCGCCCCGGCCTCCGCGATCGCCGAGGCGACCGCGCCGGACAGGACCACCGACGCCCCGCTGGCGGACAGGCCGGCATCGTAGAAGGCCGTCATCTCCGCGGCACCGTGCAGGCCGGCGAGGAAGCTCGCCACCGCGAACCGCTCCGGCAGGGTGACGTCGCCCGGCAGCTCCGGCGCGAACAATGCCAGGTAGCTCGCCTGCGCCTGGGCGCGCGCCTCCGGCCGCCGGGCGCGGATCGCGTCCAGCGTCGATCCGGGCCGGATCCCGACCAGGGTGTCGATCACGTCGATGTCTGCCACGTCGATGTCTGCCAATGTCGTCTCCGTTCGTCGTCCTGCCACGCCATCAGCCCGTCACGCCACCTGGCGAACCCCGGCCGGCCCGCCCCGCTGCCAGCCGAGGGCGGGGGCCACCACCTCGGATACCAGCTCGATCGACCGCAGGATGAATGGATGCGGCGGATCGACCGAATGGACCTGGACGACGAGGTCGGTCGCCCGGGCGAGCGCGCCGTCGGCCTGCAGCGAGGCGACCACGTCGTCGGGCGTGCCGCAATGGACATCCGACGCCGCGATCAGCTCGGCCACCGATTCCGTGCCGTCGGAACGGCCGGTCGCGACGAGACGGGCCTGCATCCGCGCGTGCCCGGCTTCGGCGAGGCGCCGGGCCTCCCGGCCGTCATCGGCCGCGAACACCGTGCGCGAGGCGACGATGCGCGGCGCGCGGCCCGCCGGCAGCGCCTCCAGGTAGGCGTCGATCATCGGCACCTGGATGTCGGACAGCGTCTGGCCGTGGGTGCCGGCGGGCCGCGGCTGCGTGCGCGACAGCATCAGCCCGTCGCCGGCCGCGCCGGCGCGCCTTGCCCCCTCCACCGTGAAGGTCGCCTGCCAGATGCGTCCGGCCAGCTCGGGGTTGCCGGGATACAGCCGGTCGCCGCCGGGGAGCGGCCGGCCCTCCCAGGCATCCACCATCAGCGCGCGATGCCGCACGAGAAGGGTGCCGCGGTCGGCGCTGTCCAGGCCGAAGGCCGCGAATGCGGAATGGTTGCCGCCGGGCCCGATGCCGACCTCCAGGCGCCCGCCGGACATCAGGTCGAGCACGGCTGCGTCCTCGGCCACCCGGATCGGGAACTCCAGCGGCAGGGTCACGATCCCCGTCCCCAGGCGGATGCGCGAGGTCCGGGCCGCGACCTGCGCCAGGAAGACGAACGGGGCGGGAAGCCCGCCCTCGTCCTCATGGAAATGGTGCTGGGCGATCCAGGCCGAATCGAAGCCGCAGCGCTCGGCATGGATGATCTGTGCCGTGGCCAGCCGATAGCGCTCGGCCGCGTCCGCCTGGTCGAGCAAACGGGTGAAGAAACCCAGGCGCTTCGGAGTCGTCATTCAATCGGCCTCGAGACAGGAGCAGGGCGTCGAGCGGTGCCAGGCGGCGGGCGGAATGCGGTCTCGACACCGCCCCATGTCCGCCATCTGCCCGGCCAAGGGCAAGATCATGCGAGACGAACAGGCAGGTCAATCCCGCAGCCGGCCGGCGCTCGGTCGGATCGTGGGGCGAGGATGGCGAACGATCCATTGGACCACATATCCGGCCAGGCTCGAGGCCGCGGCCTTTCCGAGGCGGCTTTGCGGTCGCTCGTCGGCCGGGGCCGATGGCGGTTACTCCGGCAGCCCTGCCCGTCGCAGCCCGTCGAGATAGTTCGCCTGGGCGGCCCACGCGCTGACCTTCGTCAGCCGCGACTACGAGGCCGGGGCCGCGGCATCGAACCGGGCGGTGCATGCCGACCCGCTGGGCTTGACCGAGGCCGAGGTGCTGCGGGTCCGCGCCCGGGTGGCGGCCGGCGATCGCGGCGCCATGCCGGGCATGGTGCGGGTCAGCTTCGCCGCCTACAACACGACCGACGAGGTCGACCTGCTCGTCGAGGCGCTGGTCCGGATTTCGCGCGGCCGGCATCGCGGGACCTATGTCCAGGACCGGGCGAGCGGCGAATATTCGGCGCTGGGCTGGGCACCGGACCTGGCCGGACATTTCTCCCTCGCGAGCGGTCGGCCGGCCCATGAGCGCCTCGTGCCGCGGAAGCCAGGCTCGCAGGCGGCCTGACCTCCATCCACCCCTGGCGCAGGACGTGCCGACCGGCTTAAATCCGCGTCGGTGAAAATGCCCCGGGGGACGACGCCATGAAGTTCCGACCCGCCATCGCTGCGCTTGCCGCGGCAGCACTTCTCGCGATCACGGGACCGGCCGCGGCCCAGGGCTATCCGGCCAAGCCGATCCGCTGGGTCGTGCCCTACACCCCGGGCGGCATCACCGACACGGTGACCCGGATCATCACCCAGAAGATCCAGGCCGCGATCGGCCAGACGATCGTGGTCGAGAACAAGCCCGGCGGCAATTCGATCGTCGGTGCCCAGAACATCGCGACCTCGCCCGCGGACGGCTATCACATCCTGACGGTGATCGCCGCCCACGCGGCGAACGCGACCCTCTACGCCGGCAAGCTGCCCTTCGATGCGGTGAACAGCTTCACGCCGATCTCGCTGCCGGCGATCGCACCGCTGATCCTCACGACCGGCCTCGCCTTCCCGCCCAAGGACATGAAGGAGCTGATCGCCTATGCCAGGCAGAACCCGGGCAAGGTCGCCTTCGGCTCGTCGGGCATCGGCGCTGCCGCGCATCTGACGACCGAATTGCTGAAGCAGACCGCCGGCATCGACATGCTGCATGTGCCCTACAAGGGTACGGCACCGGCCCTCCAGGACCTGATCGCCGGCCAGATCCAGATCCTGGTCGACGTCCCGTCCTCGATGATGCCGCATGTGCGCGGCGGCAAGGTCCGCGGGGTGGCGATGTTCGCGGGCAAGCGCGTCGCCGGTGCCGACGAGATCCCGACCATCGTCGAGAGCGGCGGCCCGGCGATCGAAGCCTCGACCTGGGTGATGTTCCTCGCCCCGGCCGGCACGCCGCCGGCGATCGTCCAGCGCCTCTCCGAAGAGACCGCGAAGGCGCTGGCCCAGCCCGACATCAAGGAGCGCTTCGCCCAGCTCGGGATCGAGGCCGTCGGCGGCACCCCGGCCGAAACCGGCAAGTTCCTGGCCGACGAGATCGCCAAGTGGGCGAAGGTCATCAACACCGCCGGCGTGAAGCCGGAATGACAAGGGCTCGGGATGGTCGCCGCGCTTGGCGAATGTGTGAATGGGCCGGAGCTTTGGATTGCGCGGCGTAGCGTCCTTCGACTGCTTCGCTACGCTGCGCGCTCAGGCTGAGCATTGGAAACTGCCATCGGCCGCCGGTAGAGATGTCATGGTTCGTCAAGCTCACCATGAGGAGAAGCCGGTGCCTTGGCCCTTCCTCCGGCCCTCATGGTGAGCTTGACGAACCATGAGCTTGCCCGGGCTCCCGCGTTTCATCCGCGGCGGGCTGCCGGGCGGCGAGCGTGCAGATACTGCACCCCGGTCACGCCGTCCGATCCTCCGCCGCCTGGTCCCGCCAGCGCGCGGGCGACAGCCCGAACTCGCGCTTGAAGGCCCGGCTGAACGCCTCCTCCGAGGTGTAGCCGACCGATTGCGCGAGCTGGCCGACGCTCCGCCCGGATTCGCGGAGCTGCAGCTTGGCCGTGTGCAGGCGCCAGACCGTGAGATAGCGGATCGGCGGTATGCCGATGAGGGTTCGGAAGCGGTCCATGAACGCGCTGCGCGACAGGGCGACCCGGCGGGCCAGGATGTCGGCCGACCAGGGGTCGCCGAGGTTGCGATGGATGAGCGCCAGGGCGCGTCCGACATGCGGGTCCCGCAGCCCCTTCAGCCAGCCGACCTCGTCGTCCGGCAGGGTCGACGAATATTGGCGGACGGCCTCGACCAGCAGCAGCTCCGACAGGCGGGCCATGACCCCGGATGATGCCAGCCGGCCCTCCACCAGCTCGGCCGCGGCGAAGCGGACCGAGGCCTCGATCCAGTCGCGCGACGTGCCCTGGCGGACATCGAGCGTCAATACGCTGAGCAGGGTCGCGATCAGCGGGTTGTAGGCCTGATCGCTGCCGAGGAAGCCGCAGATGATGTGCGTCTCCTCGCCGCCGCCGCCATGGATGATCCGGGCGAGGCCGCCGTCCGAGGATGGCTGGATCAGCTGGTCGGCGCCGACCGCCGGGATCCCGGGTGCGCTGGCCAGCGTGTGGATGTCGTTGCGCGGCAGCAGCACGATCTCGCCGGCGCGGAGGCGGATCGAAGGGTGCCCCTCCAGGGACAGCAGCAGCCCGCCCTTGATGACGAAATGGTAGCCGATGATCTGCGCGGGCGGTGCCAGGAAAGGCTGGCAGTCGCGCGGGGTGATCCTCGCGGTCACGCACCAGGGGGCGGTGAAGCGGGCGTCGAGGAATATGCCGCCGGTCAGCCGGACCGAGCGCAGCACGTCGGAAAGCGGGTCCATCATCGCAGCCACTTCACAAGGGTTCGATGCCCATCAGCATTTGGACGAGTAGTCGGTTGTTCCGGTGGCACGATCATTCGCGCGTGGCCGGGTGCGGTCTATCTACAGGCAATAGGTGACAGTCACCAACCATAACAGACACCAGGGAGCCAAGAGATGACGGCCACTTCTGTTGCGATGAAACCCGACCCGGCGCCGGCACCGATCGACCTGGCGGCCGTGAAGACGCGCCAGCAAGGCGCCTGGTCCTCGGGGGACTATGCCATCGTCG